>JAAYBV010000092.1 GCA_012744475.1 Phycisphaerae bacterium | reverse complement strand
GGTCCAAAGCGATAAATCCCAGGGGTCTGGGGACAGCGTCTCCAGAAAGAAAAAACCCAACGTGGCTACCGGTCGGCTCGTGACTGTCACGACCTACCGTGTTGCACTTCGCATGTTAATGCGCCGAGCCAGGAAGCAGTGACCCGGCTGCCACGACAAAGCCGAAGCCGCCAACGCCCCCGAAATGCGTGAGGTGTCCGCCGAATTCGCCCTATTTCCTTGCAGTCCCTTGCCTCTCGCCATAGCATGAACATAGCGGACTCGTAATGGGCGATTTCTCTGAGAGATTCTGTGCGGCCCCATGGGGCCTGCAAGGAGAAAGATGGGCCGCACTGCTTCAATTGCCCCCAAGGAGACTTGTGATGCGATTTCTCAAAGATGGGCCATCAATTCCAGATGATCTTCTGATTGCCCGTGATGAGAGCCGCGTAGTGTTTTTCTGTGGTGCCGGTGTCTCAAGGGCGCGGGCTGGGCTGCCGGATTTCTTCGGCCTTGCCGAGCGTGTGATTCAGAAACTCGGCGTTCCTGCGGAAGACCCGGCCTGCAAGATTCTCTGCGAAGCCAGAGAGATAGATAACAGAACCGGCGTGGCTGGTCTTATTTCAGCAGACCGCATCTTCGGTTTGCTGGAACGTGACTTCTCCAGACGAGATATTGAAGCTGCTGTCGCGGAGACGTTACGCCCACAGACAGGCGTCGATCTGTCTGCGCACCAGATCATGTTGGATCTGGCTACGACACAGGAGGGTAAGGTCCGTCTGGTCACCACGAATTTCGACCGTCTGTTCGAAGGCTGCCGCGACAACCTGGAAACCTGGCACCCCCCTCGGTTGCCAGATCCCGCACGGCAGTCGGAAATGGATGGAGTCATCTATCTCCATGGCCGTACGACTGAGGACTATACCGGAGCCGAGGGGGAAGGGTTGGTTCTTTCGAGTTCTGAGTTTGGGCGTGCATATTTATCCGATGGTTGGGCGACAGAGTTCTTCCGAGAGATTCTGGCTGGCTATATTGTCGTATTCGTGGGATATGGAGCAGATGATCCACCTGTTCAGTATCTCCTTGAGGCACTCAACAGGAAGGTCGGCAGTCTTGCCCACATATACGCTTTTCAGTCCGGACTGACGACTGAGGCAGATGCGAAATGGCGCCACAAGGGCGTTGAGCCGATTCCCTATGATGAGACTGACAACCATCGGGTGCTATGGGAAACTCTCTCTGCATGGTCAGACAGGGCCAAGGCCGTTGAAGATTGGTACAAGTCTGTCATAGATCTGGCGAAGAAGGGACCAGAACAGCTTCAACCTCACGAGCGAGGCCAAGTAGCGCACATAGTCTCAACGGTTGAAGGTGTCCGCATGTTTTCGCAGGGCGATGATCCCCCACCTGCGCAATGGCTCTGCGTATTCGATCCGCGTCGTCGCTATGCGAAACCGGAGCGCACGGGAGGATTTGGTCACGAGGACCTATCGGTTGATCCATTCGACCTTTACGGACTCGATTCTGACGAAGTCCCCAAGCGGGTCAACCCAGATGATTACTTTGAGAAACGTGAAGTCCCCGCCAATGCGTGGGATGCCTTCGCACCCAATAGGCGTGACACACAGCATGCCCGAGGCAGTAGCGTACCTGCCATACGAGGGCAGTATTCGATGAGTGTTCCCCGCCTCCCATCGCGTCTCCATGAGATTGGTGCATGGATAGCCAAAGTGGCAGATCAACCAAGAACGGTGTGGTGGGCGGCGAGTCAACATGGGCTGCATCCCGATCTACAAGGCAGAATCGAATGGGAGTTGCAGGACTCTCACAAGGATGTCAAGCCTGCAATACGTCAAGCGTGGCGATATCTATTCGAAGCTTGGAAACACAATCCAGGAGACGCTCCCCGTCGGTGGTTTGATCTGCGAAGAGTGATTAAGAGGGACGGCTGGAACAGTGAGATCATCTGGAGGTTCGCGGCTATTGTTCGTCCCCGACTCAAGGTCGAACGGGATTATCGGCGCAGGCCGAAGCCACCCGAATGCATGGATGATGTCCGTGTCACGGACATGTTGAGCCTGAGCGTGGAGTATCCCGACGTTGCAGCTACCGTTCAGATCCCCGATGAATGGCTCGCGCTCGCCCTGAGATTGCTTCGCGGTAACCTTGAGTATGCACTTTATCTCGAGACCGAAGTCGGTAGATATGAGCTGAATCACATTAGCCCGATCATACCGGACGACGAAGCCAGCGGCGATTGCTACGGGCGCACACGTGGGCTGTCAGGCAGCGTCTTGTTGTTCGCGGCTCTTTTCGACCGCCTGACCAAATCCAACATGATCGCGGCGAAGAACGAAATGCTGTCCTGGCCTGTAGGTGATGAGACGATCTTTGCTCGACTGAGAATATGGGCATCTGGGAACAGTGACCTCGTCTCGGGGGAAACTGCGGCCGAGATCATCATGGGGTTGAGTGACGAAGCTTTCTGGAGTAGCCGCCATCAAAGAGACCTTCTCATTGCTCTCGCCAAACGTTGGCAGGACTTGCCCGAGGCTATAGGCAGGACCATCGAAGCCCGTCTTATTCAAGGTCGAAAGAAATGGGATGGCGAAGACGATACCGAATACGAAGAACATAGAGCGTGGTCGACTCTGAGTCGTCTTCATTGGCTGGCTAAACAGGGATGTACATTCACCTTTGACTTAGAGGTCGAAACTGCGGAATTGCGGAACCGGGCCACAGAATGGAAACCGGAGTATGCCGACACTGCCGCTGAATCGATGGAGCCTCGTACAGGTGCCGTTGGAACAGACACGGAACACTCAGCACTCCTGAACGAGCCTCTTGGCAACATACTCAGAAAAGCTGGCGAGTTGAGTGGCAGGACAGAGGACTTCTTCGTAGAGAAAAAGCCGTTTGCTGGACTCGCGGAGGATCGTCCCGTCCGAGCATTCCGGGCACTGACGCACGCGGCAAAACGAGGCGAGTATCCGAAATGGGCATGGGAGACTTTTCTGTACGCTCCGTCACGAAAGAGGGACAGTGTTAGACTCATGGCCCTCATTGCCGAACGTGTCTCCCAATACCCAAACGATGCCGTGGCAGGTTTCGTGCGTCCCATGTCCGACTGGCTTCGCAGCGTGGGCAAACCCCTGTCACAGACTTTTGCTCTGTCATTTGATCGAATCGTGTCGAAACTGATCGATGTGCTTCGCTCTGATCCATCTTCCGGCGCCTCTGGAATTGAGCGAGGGAACAGAGAGCCGGATTGGGTGACAGAGGCGATCAACGCGCCCGTTGGGAGAATAGTGGAGGCTTTGTTCGATGATCCACGAGTCAAGAACCCGAAGGCAGATGGAGGACTCCCTGCCGATTGGCTTGCATTCTTGGACAGTCTGCTATCTCTGGATGGCGATCATCGTCGCTATGCCTTAGTAATGTGTGCGCAGCAGCTAAGTTCGTTCCACGCCATCGATCCAGCGTGGACCGAGGCTAACATACTGTCTGTCTTGGACACCGGGGACGAGTCGGATCAAAGCGCCATCTGGAGCGGCTTCCTTTGGCCGGCAAGGATGCCAAATCTGGAGTTGTATCTGCGGCTGAAACCAGCCCTGCTGGGATTTGCGAAAAGACGGTCTCTACCGCGTCGCGAATATGGCCGTGTACTTGCGCGCATGATTCTTGCGGGTTGGGGTCGTGTACAGAAGGAGTCAGACGAACGGTGGGTCTCTAACGACGAGATGCGTGACGTTCTCCTCGATGCTGACGAGGAGTTTCGTTTGGATCTTCTCTGGCAGCTTGAGAGTTGCTGTGAGGAGACGCAAGACGGGATCGGGAAGAAATGGCGAGAGATGTTGCCAGTATTTCTGCGCGATGTCTGGCCCCGCCAGAAATCAGTCAAGACGCCGGGAGTGTCCGCTCGGTTATGTGGGCTCGCGCTCTCTGATCCCGATGGAGTCCCAAAGATGGTTGAGATTGTCATGCCCCTGCTGACAACCACTGATAGCGATTACCTGGAGACGGAGTTGGATGATCCCGCTGTTATCGATTCACATCCGAAGCAGATACTCGCTCTATTGCATACGACACTGCCCGACGATGCCTCGCTCTGGCCGTACAGTACTGGAGGCCTACTCCAGAAGATCGGCGAAGCTGATGAAAGCCTCAAACGGGATGAAAGACTTCTGGAACTAAGGCGTAAGTGGAACTCCAGATGAGCCGCAGTAGTCACGGGGGTAGTCCGGAGTCACATCTCCAATTGCCCATTATTGTCGAGGGCACACGCGGTGCTCTTGCGGCTACGACGTCCAGGTCAGGGCGGGCTTTCCCTCGACTTCGCTCGGCATGCCAAAGGGATGCGGGCGGCAGGCCGGAGGTTGACGCGAGCGACGAGAGACGCTTCGCGCTTCACGCATTCACGCTTCTACCCATCTACGCTCCGACGGGCGCGACGCACGACGCTTCACGAGATACGAGCGACCAGCGACGAGGGACGAGCGACGCGTAGTGGTGACGTGCATTCGTTTGGAAAAAAGCGCGGAAGCGGGATTTTGCGCTTGACAAAACGTCGGGTGCGAATACACTGAGAGCCAACAGTGATGCTCATTCGTATTGTGTTCAAACGGTGCGGGGTTTGACAGGGTACGAAGCATGGATGCTGTGCGTGTGCTTAGAACAGGGACTGTTTTCCCCGCTCATTTCCAAGCGGCTGGCCTGTCCTGCGGATGCGAGGATAGGCCGGAACCCGTCCGACTCATGGGTTGCACAAACCCATTCGTGGCGGCTGTCTCAGCGCTGCGCAAGCAAGCCGGCTTTTCGCTCCCGATCTCGCTGCATGGTTCCGGCGGCTCGTTCGCCCGGGAACCGGCCGCGACCGGTCGTCTCGGCGACCGGCGGGAACCGTAGAGGTCCACAATCAGGTATGTCCCGGCCGTCGTGACGGTCCGGGTGGAGGAGACAACTCGCAGGTTGGCGTGGAGGGTGTCTCTTGAGGTGACAACTCCGCGAGAGTGACGCTCTCGCGGCTGGAGGATAGACTCGGCGTGCGCTGAGGCGACGCTTCGAGCGCCGGTGGAACCCTCGCGGAAACGCGGGAAAGGGGTGCGCCGGCAGCGGTTCGAGGGCAAGCCCTCGGACCAGGGTGATGTTCATTGTTGCGCAAAGAGGCCTGTATGGATAAACCAGAGCCTTTGGCTCTCGAATATCCACAGCGTGACCGGGCGGTTTGCGCCGAATACGGAGAGAAGGGAAACGGTTAAGGAGAACGATGATGAAAAGACTCAGTGCCGCATTGATCGCTCTTGTGCTCACCGCTGCGGTTGCCGCCGGCAATACGACGTCGACCGGCAGCTACTACATGAACACGAACGTGCAGGCCAATCCCTCGCAGGTCCAGAACACGCAGGCCATCGGCGGGGGCAACGCCGTTTCGTCATCGACCTCCGACGCGATCGCCTGGGCGGGCGGCGGCTCGGCCTATTCGGAAGGCGCCACGAGCGGGTCGAGCTCGATCCTGGTGTTCAGCCCGACGACCAATTCGAACTACAAGTCGCGTACGCCTCCGCTGACGACGTATCCGCCGTACCTGCCGATGTGGAATCACGGAGGTTGGGGAACCATAAAGGCGTATTTTGCGAACGGCCCGACGAATAACGACAAGGTGTACGAGCGCGTGTACGACCCGACGAACGAGGACGACATACGTGAGGTGCGCGGGATCCTGCGGTCGCTGCCGTACACCGGTCCGATCAAGTTTCTGGGCGGTCTGTGGAACGGCGTGCAGACGCTGTTCGGCGGCCCGAACCAGTACCATCACGGTCGCGGGTTCGACATCGCCAACGGCCTGGTTCGCGACCGTCGGCCGGAGGGCAAACCGCTGCTGGTGTTCATCGACAGCTACATCGATCCGCTGCGGCTGGAACAGGAGGGCTATGCTTACGTCGGACGCATCAGCCTCGAAGGCAGCCCCGACCGCAACTGGGACCAGGTGTACAACGCGGCGGTCGCCGAAGCGCTGCCTTGGGACGTGGACATCCTGCTGATCTCGGGCGGCATGAAGGGCGTCACCGTCGGCGCGACCACGAGCATCAGCGGCGGCGGCGGGTACAGCCAGACGAACTACTCGCTCTCGCTGCTGGGCGGCAAGAGCAAGGGCGTCACGGAAGGCAAGGGCGAGGCCGTCATGAGCGTCACGGGCTACCGTTACTGTCCCGAGATGATCGAGCGGCGGCGGATTCCGGCGTCGCTGTACGATCGCATCCGCGTGCGTCCGCAGGTGGCCGCGACGGTGACCACGACCACGCCGATTCCTGCGGGTGGGGAAACCGTTCTGACGACGGTCACGACCACGCCGAGTCAAAGCACCACCGTGCTGACGTTGGAAGAGGAACACGTTCCGGTGTCCGAGACGGCGCCGCAAGGAGCAACCGGCGTCGACGTCAGTCAGGATATGTATCGAATGGCGTTCCCGTAGGCGACCGGCTGCGGGCAACGAATGGATGTCTCCGGAGAAGTAGTGTGGACAGGAAGTCAAGGTTGAGAGGGTCCGGGGGGGGGAAAGGAGGTGGTGGGCCCAGAGCAGGGCCAACGTGTCGGCAGCAAGACGGTGTTGTGATCGCAGACGCGGTGTCCGCGGTCCAAAAGGAGTGAACAACACAAAAGAGAAGGAGTCTACAACATGTTGAGAGCAACTGCAGTTTCAATGGTGTTCGTTCTGTTGATCGGTTCCGGGGCTTTCGCCAGCCTGCTCCACGAGCAGATGACGGGGATCGGCCTGACCAACGCGCTGGAGTTCATCCAGGGCGAGCAGCAAGCCAGTTCGTTGCAGAACCTGATCGTGGACAATTCGCAGTGCGCCACGGGGATGTGCGGCAGTCTGGCCAGCGAGAACTTCTTCGCCTCGATCGGCGAGGCCGCGAATGCATGGGGCATGTGCGGCACGGTGGGCGTGCTTCAGGCCCTCGGCATCAACGGAACGCAAATGCAGGCGGTGGCCGAAGGCGTCGGACCCAAGGTCCAGGGCCAGTCGCTGGGCGTTGAGGTCGGCCAGAGCATTTCCAAGATGAACGGCGCCGGCTATGGCGACGCGCTGCACACGGTGGTGGCCAACGAAGGGCAGAGCGCCAACAACGCGGCCGGCTACATGGACGAGAGCGCCACGGTCATGGGGATGCAGACCTCGACCCTGTACGGCGAGCCCGGCGCCGCCGGCATGGTGACCGGCACGATGACCGTGCAGACGGTCCAGACGCAGAGCGCCATGTAATCGAGTGGGCCTTCCGGGCAGATCGGAAGACGCGTCTCTTCGAGGATTGGGCGGGGAGCCCTGAAGCGACCCTCGGGCCGTGACAGGGCACTGGGCCCCGGGGCTCCCCCTTGCACTGCGGCTACCGTGCCAGAGCCGCTGGTCAGGCCGGACAACTATGGAACGGCCGCCCCAGCCGCCTGGCAGACACGTGACAATGAAGTGACTGAGAAAAGGAGTTCGCAAAATGTTCAAAGGATTCGCAGTATCGCTAACGCTGCTGTTGTTCGTGGCGACTGCTGGGACGAGCGCCGCACTGTTCCAGACCCAGGGGGGTATCCTGGGCGGAACCAACGGCGTGACCGTCGTCGGCGATGGCGCCGCGGGCAACATCAACGCATTGACCATGGACCTCTCGCAGTTGGGCACCGATGCGCTCACGCACACGACCGCGTTCCAGGGCACGACCGGCGCGCTGCTTCAGAGCGCCGGCGCCGTGGGGATGGTCGGGCTCTTTGACGTCGATCAGTGCGGCGTCGCACTGGCCGGCCAGACGCAGATCCCAGCCGTTGGTTACCAGAACCAGGACCTCAACGCCCTGCTGAATCAGGACGTCACCAAGGTCGGTGGCCAGGGCTCGGCGTTGGGTCTGCAGACCTTCCTGGGCGTCCAGACGCAGTTGACGTTCACCCCCTGGGGCGGCAGCGCCAACGTGCAGGGGATCGGCGTGAGCCTGTACGATGCCGTCGGTGGCGGCCCCGGTGGCAGCACGCAGGTGGCTGGTGGCGCCAATTTCAGCGCCGGCCAGCTGTAGTCTCATGGAACGACAGGTGGGCTTTCATCGGCAGCCGGGCGGACGAGGAGGCGTCGCAGGCCCGGCTGTCGGAGGGCCCCCGGCAGGTGGTTCGTGTCGCAGCCGGTCCGCCCCAGGCGGACAAGGGAATCGGCAATCGCTCTTTGACAGAGGGCCTATCGGACGGTTTTTCCGAGGACGCTGATGTGTGACTTCTTAGCTTCTGGGTTCGTTAAGCGACAACCTCGTTCTTGTCCACAGGATGACCTAAGAGCCCTCTGGTCAGGCCTGCCGCAGTAGACCGCATTGTGGTTCAGGCTCCTTTGGGACACGGCGTGCCTGCACCAGAGGGCTTTTTCTTGCGAAACGGCGTCGGCCTCCGGCCCGGTCGGAGGGCGAGGCGTTCCCTGGAGAAGCGGCGTGAAAACAGTTTCAGATGCAGGAGGAGGGGAAGAGAAGGGAGGTTCAACCTCGGCCAGGTGAAGGGTGATCTTTCGTCGTGTGTACGATCGATCCGCCGGCGGCGGACCGGTCCGCAAAGGAGTGAACAACACGTAGCAGAAGGAGTCTGAATTATGTTCAAAGCAGTTGTGTCTTCCATGATTGTCGTCGGAGTCATCGCCAGCGGGGCGGTGGCCGCTTCGTTGCACGAGCAGCTCACCGGCATCGGGGCGACCAATACGATTCAGTTGCAGCAGGGCGACCAGACGGCCCAGTCGCTTCAGAACCTCGTGGTGGACAATCAACAGGCCATCGTCGGCGCCGCCAGCGAGAACTTCTTCGGTTCGATCGGCCAGGCGGTCAACGCGATCGGCTGCTGCGGTCTGATCGGGGCGACCCAGAACCTCAGCATCATCGGCAACCAGATGCAGAACATCGGGGATTGCGTGGCAGCCAAGGCGCAGGGCGCGAGCCTGAACCTGACCGCGTTGCAGGGGCTCAGCCGGGCCAACGGCCAGGGCGCGGCCGATGCGCTGCATACGATCGTGCTCAACGGCAGCCAGAGCGGCATCAATGCCGGCGGCTCGCTCGATGAAGCCACGACCGTGATGGGCATGCAGACCTCGGATATCTCCGGCCTGCCCGGCTCGGCCGGTGCGGTTCAGGCGGGGATGACGGTGACCGGCACGCAGTTGCAGAGCGCGCAGCCGCAGGTAGCCCAGTAGCAAATGTCGCAGTCACGGATCCGCCGTGGGCGGATGCCGCGAAGCCCTCTGGTCAGGCCTGCCGCAAACACCTACGGTGATCAGGCTCTTCTCGACGCGGCGGGCCTGGATCAGAGGGCTTCTTCTGTAACGCACGAGGCCGCCGGGCCGAGGCACGCCTCGCCCGCCGCCCGTGCGGACGTAGGAGGGTGTGTTGGGAACGGTCGGCACGTGGCCGGCCGTCCTAAAGGGATTGAACAACACACACAGGAAGGAGTCTCACAATGCATACGAAATGGATGGCGTGTTCGGCAGTCCTGGTCTTGTTGGCCGGCTCCGGCGCATTCGGGATCACCATTCAGAACCAGGTGTTCAACGTCGGGTCGGCCAACACCATCGACCTGACGCAGGGGATCCAGAGCGCCTCATCGGCCCAGAATCTCACGATCGACCTGTCGCAGGTCGGCAACGGTTCCGGGCTGAGCATGGCCAACGTCAGCCTGCACAGCGTCAGCGGCCAGATGGGCGCCCTGTTTGGCACCCCGAGCCTCCTGGGAACCTCGGGCCTGCTCGGAACCCCGAGCCTGCTCGGGAGTGGACTGATCGGCCTGAACCCCATCGTGGGGACCGGCGGACTGACCATGCCCCTCGGGGCCCTCGGTTCCCTCCAGATGGCGCAACTCCGAGCCCAACTGCTCGGACAGCTCCTGGCCAACTGAGCCCGAACAGCCCGACAACACCAAAACCCGGAGCCGGGCAACTGTCTCTTGGGTTCTTCAGGTTTCTTTGGTCCTTCAGGCGCAAGAAGGGCCTGAAGGACCAAAGAGACCGAAAAGCGAGCCCGCCCCGCCTGTGGCGGATGACAGCCGCAAACCGCACCACAGCCCCGAATAGCCCGATAATATAGGCAACAATGCCAAGAATGTCTTGATCCCCCCATCCTTTGCTGGTACAATCCTGCTTCTTGAGACTTTCTTCGTGAGAGACGCGGTGCGGCACAGCTCGAGGAGGGTGGTGATGAGGACACGAACGGCATGGGTATTTGCTCTGGGCGTTTCAGTTCTTCTGGTGGTCGCTGTCTGGCCGGGCGCGGTCCACGCTGACCCGGTGGTCTCCTATGGGGGCCCCTTCGATCTGCCCATCCCCGCCGACTCCGACGCCACCAAGGGATCGATGGCGGACGCCATCATCGATGTCTCCGACCACTGCATCATCCTGGATCTCGACGTGGTCGTGAGCGTCTCTCACACGCAAGTCTTCGACCTGCAACTGCGGATTACCAGTCCATCGGGCACGACCGTGGTGCTGAACATGTACGACCCGTTCAACGATTACTTCGAGGGCGCCGACTACAGCAACACTGTGTTTGACGATGAAGCGTCTGTCTCCATCTCGGAGGGCCAGCCGCCTTTCGAGGGCCGATTCCGCCCGATCGATATCGAGGGCCTTTCGGCCTTCGACGGGGAGGACGCCTTCGGGCAATGGCATCTCCAGATCTACGATGCGTACTACATGGACACCGGGTCGCTGACGTTCTGCGAGCTGGTCATTACCGCGCCGGAACCGTCGGCGGCGCTGCTACTGCTGCTCGGCGCCGGTCTGCTGAGGCGGCGGCGTCAGCGTGACAGTGCCTCGTCCTTCTGACGGACGGTCTGTTCCTGTTTGCGTCGGAAGTCGGCGAGTTTCTGTCGCAGATCGGAGTCGTGGAGGGCGAGAATCTGCACGGCGAGGACGGCGGCGTTCTTGGCGCCGGGCTTTCCCATCGCCATGGTGGCGACGGGTACGCCGGGCGGCATCTGTACGGTGCTGAGCAGGGCGTCGAGCCCGCCGAGGCCGGTCTCGGCGACGAGGGGCACTCCAATGACGGGGAGCATCGTGCGGCTGGCGAGGGCTCCGGCCAAGTGGGCGGCCATTCCCGCGGCGGCGATCACCACCTTGATCCCGGCGGCCTCAGCGCCCTCGGCAAACTCGCAGGCCGCCGCAGGCGTCCGATGCGCCGACAGAATCCGAACCAAAGGCTCGATCCCGAACTGACGAAGCTGCTCGACGCAGCTTTCCATCACGCCAAGATCGCTGTCGGAACCCATGACCACCGCCACCAGGGGCTTTTTTCCGGATACCATTTGTCTTTCCCACCAGGCAAAATAGAATAGGACATGTTCCGCCTTTCCGCCTGCGGTGGACCGCAGGCGGAGCCCGATCATAGCGGCTCAGGGGAGCGAAGGCAAGGAATAAGGGGGTTCACATGCCCACGCGGAAGCCGATCGTGGCAGGTCAATTCTACCCTGGCGATCGCGACGAGTGCCTCGCGGAGCTGCGGGCGTCTCTGGAAGAAGCAAATGGTCTTTCGCCGGTGCCGCCCGGCGCGCCGAGCTCTGTGCCGGCGTCGATCGTGGCCGGCATCGTGCCGCACGCGGGCTGGATGTTCAGCGGCGCGGTGGCGGCGTTGGCCTTTCGAGCGATCCGGAGCGCCGCTGCGACGGTCGAGACCTTCGTGCTGTGCGGGACAGCGCACGGGTATTTCGGGTCCGAGCCGGCCGACGACGACAGCGATGCGTGGGAGTGCCCGCTGGGCAGCGTGGCGGTCGATCTGTCGCTGCGCGAGCAGCTTGTCCAGCGCGGTGTAGTCCGGCTCGACCGGGCCGCCCATCGGCGCGAGCACAGCATCGAGGTGCAGGTCCCGTTCGTGGCGCATCTGTTCCCGCAGGCGAAGATCCTGCCGGTGACGGTTCCGCCGACGCACGCGGCGATCGCGCTGGGCGAGGCGCTGGCGGAGGCGATGGCCGAGAGGCCTGCGGCGGGCGGGCGGATGGTGTGCATCGCGTCGACGGACCTGACGCACTACGGGCCGCGGTACGGGTTCACACCCATGGGGAACGGCTCGGAGGGGTTGCATTGGGCCAGCGAGGTGAACGACCGTGCGTTCATCGACCTGGCTGTGGACCTGGACGCGGAAGGTGTGCTGGCGACGGGGATTGAGAACGGCAATGCCTGCGGGCCAGGGGCGGCGGCGGCGGCGGTCGCTGCGGCCAGACGGCTCGGCGTTCAGCGCGGATGCCTTCTGGCGCACACCACCAGCAACGAAGTGATGCTCCGCAAGATGGGCTCGGCCGGCCGCGACAGTGTCGGCTACGCCGCCATCGTGTTCTGATATTCTCGGGGATACACCGCATGCGGCGCATAAATTGCCCAAATTACCAACGCCGCTAAGCGGCCCAAGGTCCGATATTTATGATCCGTCTCCGGACTTCCTGCCGGGATATTTTCATTGACAGAGGCCTGCTTGGCCGATATCAACACCGGGCGGGGGTCGTTGCGTGCGCAAGGTAAGCCGAATCCAATTTGATTGGAGACATGAAGGATGGAGCACAAGATTCTGTTGAGAGAAAGCGAGATCCCTCGCCAGTGGTATAACCTGGCTGCGGACCTGCCGACCCCGCCGCTTCCGCCGCTCGGCCCGAACGGCAAGCCGATCACGCCGGACATGCTGGCGCCGGTGTTCCCGATGAACCTCATCGAGCAGGAAGCCAGCACGCAGCGCTGGATCGATATTCCCGAGCCGATTCTCGACATCCTGTACCGGTGGCGTCCGGCCCCCCTGCGCCGGGCGGTCTACCTCGAAAAACACCTCAAGACGCCCGCACGCATCTACTACAAGGACGAGAGCCTCAGCCCGGCGGGAAGCCACAAGCCCAACACCGCCGTCGCCCAGGCCTACTACAACAAGGTCGCCGGCATCACGCGCCTGACCACCGAAACCGGCGCCGGCCAGTGGGGCTGCGCCCTGGCCTTTGCCTGCGCCCTGCTGGGCCTGGAGTGCAAAGTGTACATGGTGCGAATCAGCTTCGACCAGAAGCCGTTCCGCAAGCTGATGATGCAGGTCTGGGGCGCCAACTGCGTCGCCAGCCCGAGCACGGAGACCAACGCGGGCCGCACGATCCTGGCCGAGATGCCGGACACGCCGGGCAGCCTGGGCATCGCCATCAGCGAAGCTATTGAGGCCGCCGTCACCGACCCGACCGGCAAAACCCGGTACTCCCTCGGCAGTGTGCTCAACCACGTCCTGCTGCACCAGACGATCATCGGCCTGGAGGCCAAGCAGCAGTTGAAGGTCGCCGGGGAGAAGCTGCCCGACGTCGTGATCGGCTGTGCCGGCGGCGGCAGCAATTTCGCCGGACTCGCCTTCCCCTTTACCGCCGACAAGATCAACGGCGCCAATATCGACATCATCCCGGTCGAGCCGACCGCCTGCCCGACGATGACCCGCGCGCCGTTCGCCTACGACCACGGCGACACCGCCTGTATGACGCCGCTGCTGGCCATGCACACGCTCGGCCACGCGTTCGTCCCGCCGCCCATTCACGCCGGCGGACTGCGGTACCACGGCATGGCGCCGCTGGTGTGCCAGGCCATCGTCGAGGGCCTGTTCGCGCCGCGGTCCTACCACCAGAGCAAGTGCTACGAGTCGGCGCTGACTTGGGCCAAGACGGAAGGGGCGATCTGCGCCCCGGAGACCAGCCACGCGATCGCGGCGACCATCGATGAGGCGGTCAAGGCCCGCGAGGAGGGCAAGGAGAAGGTGATCCTGTTCAGCTATAGCGGGCATGGACTGATGGACCTGGCCGGCTACGACAAGTACATGTCCGGCCAGCTCAGCGATTACGAGCTGCCCGAAGAGGTCCTCCAGAAGAGCACCAAGGTCCTGGAGAATTTGCCGAAGGCCCCGGCCAGGAAGACCGGGCGCTGGTAAGACGGAGCGACCCGCACGGCGCCAGAGACAATTCAGCGTTCGTCGTCCGATGGAATGGGAATGAGTAAGGAGAGATCGAAATGAGGCATTTACTGTTGTTGACAGCCGTCTTGTTCGTGGCGGCAACGGCAGGAGCCCAGGACTGGGAAGGGGATCTCCTGGGGATGGAGGCAGGCCAGCTCCACGCCACGCTGGGCGCCACCTTCGACAGCGAGTACGTCTGGCGCGGCTTCAAGGTGTTCGGCAGCAAGAGCGCCACGCATGTGCTGGGCGACGTGGACCTGTTCGAAACCGGCTTTGGGATCGGTGTGGCCGGCCACTACGCCAATGGCAGCGGCTATACCGATTGGACCCGATATGACTACACGCTGTATTACCAGAACGGCGTGTTCTCGGAGGAGCCGTACGCCACCAACTTCCGCGTCGGCTGGATGATGTACGACTATATCGACACCCCCAGCGACTTCGCCGATTTGCAGGAAGGCCACGTCGTTCTTTCCTGGCCGAACCTGCTGCCCATCAAAGGCCTGTGTCCGTCCTACGTGGCCGCGAAGATGTGGCCGTCCAAGGGCGGCTCATGGGTCGGTGGCAACGCCTCCGGCTGGTTCCACATCTTCATGCTCGACTACGGTTTCATCGTTCCGGGCGTCATCCCGCAGATTCCCGAGCACGTGATCAAGCTGCACGGCGAGGTCGTCTACAACGACGGCGTCCATCCGTATGGCTTCGATGCGGACCATGAACTGTCTCACTTCGTGCTCGGCGCCTCGACCGACCTGGACCTCGGCAGCGGCCTGGTGCTCACGCCGGCGGTCTACTACCAGCGCGCGCTGGACACCGGCATCGAGTGGTTCAACGACGGCGCCGACGAGTTCTGGGCCAGTGCGACCCTGAAGTACTCGTTCTGAGCCGCCCGTTTTCGTGCCAACCACCAGGGCCGCCCCATGCAGGCGGCCCTTTCTATTGACCTGCTTGGTCCGCCAGAGGCGGATCAGACGCTACATCCTCACCCCCCTGTATGCCCCTTCGGCTTCGCTCAGAGCCCGCCCTGAACACCGTTGAAGGGGCAAGCTCTGACGGGCCCACTGCGAACGGTTTTTTCGGCGGCTGTCGCGAGATTCTCTTGCATCAAACGGGCGAATCTGGTAAGAATGGGAAATTGGGTGTGGATGCTCACACCGGCACACGCATGTGTGCATGCTCTTGAAAGCTGCCTTATATGCGGGCCGTATCCTCGTACGGCCACGCTTTCGCGGCGGAATCGAGAGGCCCTGAGGCGGTGAAACCTGCCTGTACCCTAAGCCGCCGAGGGGAGATGACAGCGATGTTGCTGCTCACAGTTGCGCCCGGGGTGTGTCCACAGATGGATCGCGAGACTTCCTGGGCGAAAAAGGCGTTTTGGGGGGCGGTCGGGACGGCCGCTCGTCGGTGTTCACGTATGCCCCTTTCGGCAGGGGCAAGGCATGCCTCGCCCTTGAGGCCAGGCTCCTCGGCTGCACTTCGTTTCCCTCGGGTTGATAACAGCGTCGCGGGTCTCTTCGTGCACCGATTGTGGACCTGCCTGTCGGCAGTGAATTGCCTGTTCTCGCGACCGGCTCCACAGCCATACCGAGGTCTCAGGCCCACCCAGCCTCAAAACGGGGAATCGCGTCGCGTGGGGGATTGACCCGGACGCGGCAATTCTGGTAGACTGACTCTTGTGGGGTGTGGAAGCAATGGTCGGGCAACGGTCTGGAGCGCGTGATATCGTGAAGCATCGTGCCTACATTGGCGTCATCTTTCCTTCTGTCCGCATGCATGGTAGCTGTCCGTACGCACACCCAGGTGTCGGTCATGGGAGTCTTTCTGATCAATGGCAGTGAGGAGTGAATATCATGAGAATGTACAGAGTCTTGTTGTGCGCCGTCGTGATGGTCGCGTTTTGGGGATGGGGTCCGGGTTATGGACAGGACGTTGAGAACCTCCTGGCGAACGGGGGGTTTGAAGATGGCGTCCTGGCCCCCTGGTCTGTGTACGGCGACGTCACGGCCGAGGTGGTGGACGAAGGCGTTATCGAGGGGAGGTACTGCCTGCATCTGGTCGTGGGATCGGCGGGCGCCAATTTCTGGGACAGCGGTCTGAAACACGGCAACCACGTCTTTGAGCAAGGCAAACGCTACACGCTGTCGGCCTTTGTCAAGTGCCGCTCGGGCGAGGTCCAGATCAACTTCAAACCCGAACATGACGGCGATCCGTACACGGGCTACGGGGAACAAGCCTTCACCATGACGGAGGAGTGGCAGGAGTTCAGCATTACGACGCCCGATATGAGCGCCGACGTCGATCCGGCGGCCATCACGTTGCATATCGGTTATGCAGCGGCCGAATTCTGGATGGACTGTATACGTTTTTATGAAGGCGACTATGTGGCGCCGGTGTTTCGGGCCGAGACCCTGGCGACCGAGCCCCGTCCCGAGCACGGCGCGACGGACGTCCCGCGCGACGTGGTGCTGAGCTGGACGGCGGGTGAGTTCGCCGCGACGCACGATGTATACTTCGGGACTTCGTTCGACGATGTCAACGCCGCCAGCCGGAGCAATCCGCTCGGCGTGCTGGTCAGCCAGAACCAGTCGGGCACCACGTTCGATTCGCCCGATTTGCTCGATTTCGGGACCACCTACTATTGGCGCGTCGACGAGGTCAACGCCGCGCCCGACAACACGATCTATAAAGGCGGGGTTTGGAGCTTTACCGCCGAGCCGTTCGCCTATCCGGTCGCGAACATCATCGCTACCACCAACGCGACCTCGGACCCGGGGGCAGGGCCCGAGAACACGATCAACGGTTCCGGCCTCAACGCGGACGATCAGCACTCGATCAACGCCGGCGATATGTGGCTGGCCTCGCCCGGCGCCGAGCCTCTGTACATTCAGTACGAGTTCGATAGGGTCTACAAGCTCTACGAGATGCTCGTCTGGAACTACAACGTCCAGTTCGAACTGCTGCTGGGCTTCGGTGTCAAAGACGTGACCGTCGAGCACTCCGAGGACGGCGCCGACTGGACCGCCCTGGGCGACGTGCAACTGGCCCAGGCCCCGGCCCAATCGACCTACGCCGCCAACACGACGGTGGACCTCCAGGGCGTGGCCGCCCGGTTTGTCCGCCTGACCGTCAACAGCGGCTATGGGCTCATGCCCCAGTACGGGCTGAGCGAAGTCCGCTTCCTGTACATTCCCGCCCACCCGCGCGAGCCGCAGCCGGCCGACGGCACGATCGGCGTGAGCCCGGCAACCACGCTGAGCTGGCGCGCCGGACGTGAGGCCGCCTCGCACGAGGTGTATCTGGGCACGGACCCGGACGCCCTGGCTCTGGCCGGCACGGTAGACTCGGCCACCTTTGCCCCGGCGCTGGAGTTCGGCAGCACTTACTATTGGCAGGTGGTGGAGGTCAACGAGGCCGACGCCGTGACGGCGTGGGCCGGTGACGTCTGGAGCTTATCGACTCAGGAGTATACGCTGATCGACGGGTTCGAGACCTACAACGACGACCTCGATGCCGGGACTGCGATCTTCGACACCTGGCTGGACGGCTGGGTCAACGACACCGGCTCGACGGTCGGCTACCTCGATGCGCCGTTCGCGGAGAAGACCATCGTCCGCAGCGGCGTGCAGTCGATGCCACTGGCGTACGACAACGCGGCCTCGCCGTTCTATTCCGAGGCGTGGCGCGAGTTTGAGACCGCGCAGAACTGGACCGGCAACGGCGCCGATCGGCTCGTGCTCTATGTGCGAGGCAACGCGCCGTCCTTCAAGGAAACCGCCGACGGGGGCGTCATCATGAGCGCCATCGGCACGGACATCTGGAACACGACGGATCAGTTCCGCTATGCGTACAAGAACCTCAGCGGGGACGGCTCGATGACGGTTCGCGTTGACAGCCTGGTCCGCAGCAACGAGTGGGCCAAGGCGGGCGTAATGATCCGCGAGACGCTGGAGCCCGGCTCGAAGCATGCGTTCATGTGTGTGACGCCGGACCACGGCACCACGTTCCAGCGTCGGCCGGTGGCCGGACAGGACAGCGCCAGCACCGATGTGGGCGGCTCGCCGGCGCCGCGCTGGGTGAAGCTGACCCGCACGGGCAACGTCTTCACCGCGCACGACTCGATGGATGGTGTCACCTGGACCGAGGTGGCGGTGAGCCCG
>JAAYBV010000016.1 GCA_012744475.1 Phycisphaerae bacterium | reverse complement strand
CGCCGTGCCCACCGTTCACCTTCGGCCTGAAATGCGAAACACTAAAACGGGAAACTCGAAGCACGAAACGCGAAATCCGAAACAAATTCGAATGAAGGAAATCCGAATGTCCCCGGTACGGGCGAATGATGATTCGCCCCTACCACCCCGGCCGTCCCGGCGCGCCGGGATTCGGATTTGAGGCTTTGGGCTTTCGGGCTTGTTTCGCATTTCGGTATTCGAATTTCGGATTTGGCTACAAGACTTCCAGTCGGCCTTTTTTGCCCGGCACGGCGCCGGCTTCGAGAAGCCGATCAGCTCTGCCAGCTTGTCGCGGCACGCCTTCTTCCACGCCTGTGGCGTGCCTTTGAACCTGGCGAACGACAGGCGGCGCTGGGCCCCCGTGTGGCGGAACTTCAGCGTCAGTTCTTCGCGCCGAAGGAAGAACTCCTCACGGATGGATTCCTCGTTTTGAGTTTCCGCCGCGTGAGCAGGTGTTGTGGCGAGGGCGTCGGGCCCTTGCATGGCGGGCATGATGCCCGCGACACAACCGGCCATCCGGAGGAAATCGCGTCGCGTGTTGTGCATGGCGGTCATCGGCCAGGTCTCCTGTCAAACCGTCTGGACGTCCAGTTCCACCGCCGAGACGGATGCGGCCGGGAAGCTCCAGCGGCCATCCTGCGGCAGCGCCTTCTCCGAGAGGACCACGCCGTTGGGCTCGTCGCGGATGATCTCGTGTTCCGGATCGCCGGTCAGTTCAAAGACTTGCCCCGAGGCGATGCGCATCCCGGCGACCGCGATCTGCGTCGATACGGACTGCCGGCGGTTCGTGTTGACCACGTGCAGGAACAGGCGGTCGGCCCGCCGGCTGGCGGTGACGTCGAGCCCGTCGGGAGTGCGCGTGACATCGACCCCCCGGTCGCCGCTGTGGTGGCGGTACAGGCACATCACCCGCGCCACCGGCATCATGAAGGACGGCCCGCCGGGGACGGGTATCATGATCGCATTGACCTGCCAGCGTGTCCCACAGAAGTCGGCCAGCGTGGCGATCTTGAGCCGGTCGCCGTGCCGCTCGTGGACGTTCAGCAGGCGGGCATTGGCCACGCCGGCGGCCCAGCTCGAAAGGACCTCACACCGGTTGCGGCCGGGCAGGGCGAAGTGGCACTCCGTCATCGCCAGCGGCGTCGGGTCGTCGCCCACCTGCTCGCGCATCCAGCGGATGCGGTTGTCGTGAATCTTGTGGGCGTTCATCAGGTGCTCCCACGTTCGCGCAGGGTCTTTGCGGTATTCCGTGTCGCGCAGGGGCGAATCGGCCCGGCCCTGATCGGGGTTGAACATGTGGTGGAAGGCGATGTACTGAAGGTGCTCACCGGCGATTTCGAGCATTCGTTTGGCCCAGCCGCTGTCGCCCCAGCCGATCAGCGTCAGTTTGGGGTCGGCCTGCCGCATGGCCTTGGCGAAGGCAACGGTTCGCTTGGCGGCCGTTTCGCAGTCGTAGCCGTCGCGGTCGTACGACGTCTCGTTGCCGAGCTGCCACATGCGGATCGGACAGGGTCTCTCGATCCCGTGCGAGCGTCGCAGCCGGTCGTCCGGATCGTTGCAGTAGCGGACCCATTCGGCCGCTTCCTCCGGCCCGGCTGTGCGGACGCTGCCCTTGGGGTCCTTCTGCCAGTACTTGCGGCCGTCCGATTCGAAGTTCACGCACATCAGCGGGTCGGCCTCCACCTGCCGGCAGAAGTCCACGAACTCAGCCACGCCGACCTGCCCGGTGTCCAGGCCGCCCCAGCACATATTGAGCATCGGCACTCGCTTTTCGGGAGGACCGACCGCCTCCTTCCATCGGTAGTAGGAGCTGAAGCAGCCGCCCCAGCGCATCATCGTGGGAGCCAGCCTGCGGGTCACGTCGATCAGGTCCTCTCGCCAGCAGTCGCGTCCGAAGTCCCAGGCGGCGGCCACCGAGCCATCGGTGGTGCCCAACGGCTCCATGAACTGCATGTACAGGTACGGCGACAGCTCGAAGCGCGGCGTAGGGTCGACGACGATCGCGTCCGATGCGTCGGCGGCATGGGCCGATGGGATGCTCCATGCCGCGGCGGTCGCACCCATCGCTTTCAGGAATTGGCGTCTCGTGCTATGGATCGGTCTCATGTGCGGTCTCCACGGCTTGTGCCGATTGGGTGGCGATGTCACTTGGCAAATCGATGGACGCTCTACCAGAGCTGCTGCTGAACCGAGTCATCGACAACGGTCCCGGCGCGCCGGGATCGCTTCTTTGTGGCGACGATGTCGATCGCGCTGCGTCGGCAGGCGGACTCAGGGCACTGGCCCGTCCAGCAGTACAGACAAAGCTGGTGCTTGGGTTTGCCGATGGCTTCGACCATGTCGTCCACCGTCTGGTAACGCAGCGTCGTGACCCCGAGGTCCTGGCGGACCACCTCGACCATCTGCTCGTACTTGGCGCTGGCCGGATCGATGTACGGGGAGACGTCTACGGTGTCGTGCCCCTCGATCCGGCGGATGGCCTTGCGCGCCGCCAGCTCCTTGATGGAACGGGTCGACAGGTTGAAGCGGCACGGAAACAGCAGGGGCGGGCACGCGGCCCGGACGTGCACCTCCCGGGCGCCGCAGTCCCAGAGCTTCTGGATGGCGTAATTCCTCAGTTGGGTCCCGCGGACGATGGAGTCTTCGCACAGGACGATGCTGTGACCTTCGATGACCTCTTTGATGGGGATCAGCTTCATTCTGGCGATCAGGTCTCGCGTCTCCTGTGAAGGGGGCGTGTAGCTGCGTCCGTATCCCGGCGTGTACTTGACCAGGGGCCTGCGGAACGGCTTGCCCGATTCCATCGCATAGCCCAGTCCGTGAGCCAGTCCCGAGTCGGGCACGCCGCAGACCATGTCGGCGTCGGTGTCACCGTCCCGCCTGGCCAGGAGGCAGCCGCTGCGCTCGCGGACGATTTCGACGTTGGTTCCGTCATAGCTGGAGGCCGGAAAGCCCGTGTAGATCCACAGGAAGGTGCACACCTGGATGGGACGCTTGCGCCCGGGTTTGCGCTGCACGATGCCGTCTTCGCTGATCAGGAGAATCTCGCCCGGTTCGACGTACTTTACGGTCTCGAACCCGAGGTTGGGAAACGCGCTGGACTCGCTGGTCACCGCCCATGAGCCCTTGCCCCGGCCCACCACCAGGGGGGTGTAGCCGAACCGGTCCCTGGCGACATAGATGCCCGCTCGGGTCAGCAGCAGCAGGGAGCACGAACCTTCGATAATGTTAAACATCCGCTCGATGCCGTCGACCAGGTCGGCGCCCTGGTTGATGAGCTTTCCGATCAGTTCGGTGGTGTTGACCCCCTTGCGGCCGACCTCCGAAAAGGAGATGCCCTTACGCAGAAGCCGGGCGGCCAGCTCCTCGGCGTTCTCCACCAGGCCTGCGGTGGCTAGGCAGAACGGCCCGAATCGGGAGTTCAGGTAGATCGGCTGTTCTTCGGAGGCGCTGATTACCCCGATGCCTTTCTTGCCGATCATCTGTCGGCAGTCGTCGAAAAACTTCGACTTGAACTGGCTCTGGCTCAGGTCGTGAATGCGCCGCGAGAACTCGTCGCCCAGGACGGCCAGACCGCCGAACTCTGTGCCCAGGTGGGAGTGGTAGTCGGTGCCGTAGAAGAGGGTTTCGCTGCAATTCGCCTCCGAGACGACGCCAAAGAGACCGCTCATTCAAAATCTCCCGTCTGCATCGAGGTGCGGAGCCGCTTGGCCACATCCTTCCGGCATGGGCTCCGACTGTTCGGTAGTTCCAGAATACCAGGGTTCCCGGCGGAATTCAAACGGTCGCCGGTAAGTTTCCGGGGCAGCGGGCCTGTTGCGGTCCTGGGCGGGGGGCCTCCCGCCGGGCCTCTGGCGGGCGGGAGGGCCGATTGCGACCGATGGACGCGTTCGAATATCTCCCAAAGCGGTGCAAAAAAATCCTTGCCTTCGGTTCGGCCGGTCCGTATAGTACAAGTTTTCACGCAGGGCCGGTAAACGATCTTCTCAAGGAGACTGTTCGGTGAAGACGGAAATACTCGATCACGTTGAGAGCAAAAACCTCAAGAATGCACTTTCGCACTTCGAGATCGGCGATACGGTGGACGTCCACTGCCGGATCAAGGAGGGGGACAAGGTTCGGACGCAGATTTTCACCGGTACGGTGATCGCCCGGCAGGGTCGGGGCATCAATGAGACCTTCACGGTCCGGCGGATCGTAAACAACGAAGGTGTCGAGCGGAAATTCCCGGTGCATTCGCCCAATGTGCTGGATGTCCGCCCGATCCGGAGCGGAAAGGCCCGCCGCGCCAAGCTGTACTACCTGCGTACCCGCACCGGCAAGGCGGTCAAGCTGGCACATCGCCACAGCAAGCACACCGTCTCGAAGTAGTGGCCTCAGGCCCGCGATGCGGGCTTTCGGCTCAACGACTGGCAACTGGAGGCCGCAATGACATGCGGCCTTTTTTCTTGGCGGCGCACCGTCGCCTGATAGACGCACAGCGAGACCTGAGGATGCGGGAGAGCCTGACGTGTTGCTGTTCAATAGACGCAGGTTGCTGGCGGACCGGGCCAGACTCGGCCGCTGGGGCGAGAAGCGAAGCGAACGGTTCCTGAAGGGCAAAGGGTTCAAGACGCTGGCGCGCAACGTCTCCTGCCGGACCGGAGAACTGGACCTGGTCATGGTCGATCCCCACGGCGTCATTGTGTTCGTGGAGGTCAAGACCCGCGCCGGCGAGCAGTTTGCGCCTGCCGAGGCGATGGTCACCCCAGGCAAAAAGCGTCGGGTCAGACGCGCCGCCCGCTATTTCCTCGCCTGCCACCGAATTCAGGACCGAATCTGCCGCTTCGACGTCATAACCATTGTCGTAGGCGATTGCGGCCCCCCCGAAATCCGCCACTACGAAGACGCCTTCACGCCATGAAGAAGGTGCGGTTCTGCCTTTCATCCGCTAAGATGATACGGTGGAAACGGTGCTCCTGGCATCCGAACGGTGTTCTATCTCAGTCAATTGGGGCGGTAAGGCGCATGGATTTGATCGACACGCATTGTCATTTGACGTTTGAGCCGCTGGCGGAGGACGTGCCGGGGGTGCTGGAGCGGAGCCGGCAGGCGGGCGTGACCGCCTGGATCACGGTCGGGACGAGCCTGGCGGACAGCCGAAAGGCGGTTGAGCTGGCCGGCCGGCACGAGAACCTGTACGCCTCCGTGGGAATCCACCCGCACGATGCCAAGGACGCCGACGCCGCGGCCTTGGGCGAACTGAAGACGCTTGCCCGAAGCGAGAAGGTCGTCGCCATCGGCGAGACCGGCCTGGACTTCCACTACAACTTCTCGAAGCAGCCCGACCAGAAACGAGCCTTTGCCGATCATCTGAACATCGCGAAGGAGCTGGACTTGCCCGTCATCATCCATTCTCGCAATGCATTCGCCGAGACGCTCGAAATCCTCGATCGGTGCGGGGACGGGCTGAAGGGGGTGGTTTTCCACTGTTTCAGCGGGTCGGCCGACCAGGCCAGGCAGCTTCTGGACAGTGGATACTATGTTTCTTTCACCGGCGTGGTCACCTTCAAGAACGCCCAGACCGCCCGTGAGGCGGCCCAGGCGGTGCCCGTCGATCGGCTGATGATCGAGACGGACTGCCCGTACATGTCGCCGGAGCCCGTCCGCAGTCAGAAGCCGAATGAACCGGCCCTGATGCTCCATACCGCCCGGTTCCTGGCCGAGCTGAGGGGTCTGTCCGTCGATCAGCTCGCCCGGCAGAGCACCCAGGCCGCCGTGCGTTTCTTTGGCCTGCCGCCCGCGTGCGGCGTGTGATTGTGGGATGGACAGGTCAGATGGGAGGAGCGCCTTCTGTCGTGCCAGGCTGACACATATCGGACTTATGCCTCGTTTGACTAAGTGTCTAAAAGCATGTTCGATGGCGTTTCTCAGTATAGAAAGGGCCGTTTGGCGCCCATCACTTGACTTTTGACGGCATTGGGCCCCTATTTAATAGCCACGCCTCTGGAACCATTGAGGCAGGCCCTTATCTCTGCCCGTGGCCTCGACGGGCGGGAGGATTTTCCATAGAGAGCGGCGCTTCAGGAAGGACGTGCGTAGGCACTGATGGCAGGGATATTCGACCACGTGGCGATCAGCCGCGTGCAGCAGGCAAACGACATTGTCGACGTGGTGGCCGAACACGTTAGTCTCAAGCGGAAGGGTCGGGAGATGCTGGGTCTCTGTCCGTTCCACGAAGACCACACGCCGAGTATGAACGTCAGCCCGACCAAGCAGATTTTCAAATGTTTTGCCTGTGGCGCCGGCGGCGACGTGATCAAGTTCGTCCAGATGCGCGAGAACCTGACGTTTCCGCAGGCGGTGGAGCGGTTGGCCGAACGCGCCGGCATCCAGTTGGAGTCTCGCCGGTCCGCCGCGCCGCAGCGTCGCGATCCGGTTTCGGACGTGGACCCGAATCTGTTGGCCCGGGTCAACGCCTGGGCGACGAAGTTCTTCCAGCAGTGTCTCAACGATCCCGAGCGCGGCAAGGTCGCGCGGGATTATCTCGCCTCGCGCAAGATTTCCGCCGAGAGCATCGCTCGGTGGAACCTGGGTGTGGCGCCGAATGCCGTCGACGCGCTGGCGAAGGCGGCGGGCCCGAGAATCCCGCTGCGTCTGCTTCAGCAGGGCGGTCTGGTGGCCGGCGCCGGCCAGGACAAGTTCGTCCACCGTCTGATGTTTCCGATCACCGACGCGACGGGACGTTTCATCGGATTTGGCGGCCGCACGCTTAGCGATGCCGGCGCCAAGTACATCAATTCTCCGACCACACCGCTGTTCGACAAGAGCAACACCCTCTATGGTCTTGAACAGGCCCGTCATCGGATCGTCTCGACGGGAACTGCGGTCGTGGTGGAAGGCTATACCGACGTGATCATGGCCCATCAGTTCGGCTGCGCCAACGTGGTCGCGACGTTGGGCACGAGTTTCACGACAGGCCACGGCCGGACGCTGCGGCGTTACGCCAAACGCGTCGTGCTGGTGTACGACAGCGACGTCGCCGGGATGGAGGCGGCCAATCGGGCCCTGGAGGTGTGCCTTTCGCAGAGGCTCGACATCAAGCTCGGTTTCGTTCCTGAAGGCAAGGATCCGTGCGAATTCCTCCTCGTGGCAGGCAAGGAGGCTTTCGATCGGGTCGTCGACGGGGCCACAGACGTTCTCCAGTTCAAGTGGGACCGGCTGCGAACGGCCTTCGAGGGTGACGACTCGCTCGCGAACCGCAGGACGATCCTGAACGAATTCCTCCAGGCGGTGGCGACGGGGCTGGCGGCGAACAATATTCCCGTGCTGGACAGCGGCCTGATCGTCAACAAGCTCTCGAAGATCATCGGTCTTACACCACGGGAGATCAATGCGGATCTGAGCCGGCGGATGGGCCGGGTCTCGAAGACGATGAAATCCGATGGAGATCGTCGGAATGAAGTCGAACCCATCGACTGGGGCCAGGGCCTCTACGCGGCGGCGCAGCGAGAAGTGCTCGAAGTGCTTTTGAACGAACCCGCTCTCTTTCAGGGTCGCCAGGAAGAGATCTGTGTGTCGCTGTTCAACGTCCCGATCCTGCGTCAGATTGCGGAGGTGCTGTTGGATGCGCTGCGATCGGACGACGGTTTCTCCTTGTCCGGGCTGCTGGCTCGGATTGAGTCGGTGTCACTGGCGGAGGGGTTGGTGGCCCTTCAGGCGGCCGGAGAGCAGAAGGGCAACTATGCTTCCCGGCTGGCGGACGCTGCCTCGGTGTTGAGACGATATCGGAAAGATTCTCAGACCATCGGACTCGATCAAGAAGGAAATGAGGTCCGCGGCGTTGCCGCGGCGGATGGATCGGGGGCCGGACAGAACCCCCATAGCCTGGGCCTGCTGTGAGCCGGTCACGTCCGGTAAGGACGCAGGATGCGAACTGCCGCGCAAGATAGGCCGTAACAGAGTCGAATTCGAGTGTTCAGACACGGAAACGGGAGACGTCATCGGACTCGGGTGGTGATTTCGGACGTTTGCACTTTGGCTTTAGTGGAGTCGGTATTGTGGCGAAGAAAGTGAAGAAACCCAAGAAGGCGGCAGATATGAAGCAGACGCAAGTCACTGAAACGACTGACACGCCACAGACGGAAGAGCCGAAGGCGCAGGACGTCGAGCAACTGATCAAGACGCTCATCGCCAAGGGCAGGAAACGCGGATATCTGACCTACGAAGAGATGAACGACTCGCTGCCCGACGATGCCGTCAGCCCCAGCCGGCTCGAACGGATTCTTGGAACGCTGGATGAGATGGGGGTGCGTCTGATCGACGAGAGCGACGTCGAGGCGCAGGAGGGCCGCAAGGCCGGTGAGGAGTTCGAAGAGGACGCCGAGATTCCGGAGGTGGAGGCGGCCGAGGAAGAGGAGGCTCACGAAGAAGACGAGACCCTCGAGAAGGAGCTGACCGAGGGAGAGTCCTCCCGCCGCATCGATGATCCGATCCGCATGTACCTGACGCAGATGGGCCAGATCCCGTTGCTGACGCGCAAGGATGAGATCTCGCTGGCCCGGAAGATCGAGATCGCCCGCATGGCGTTCCGGCGCAAGATGCTCCAGTGTGACTATTGTGCCCGCAATGCGGTGGAGCTGTTCCAGCAGGTCTACGATGGGTCGATGTCGTTCGATCGTACGATCAAGACCGGAACCACTCCCTTGACGGTCAAAGGGGTGATCCGCAAACGCATGGTCACCAACCTCAAGACGGTGACGGAGCTTCTCGACATCAACCAGGGCCTGTTCAAGAAGATCGGCGTCAATCCGGACGGTGACGAACACAAGGTGGACGCCAGGCGTCTGCGTCGCAATCGACGCAAGATCGCCACGCTCCTGGAGGAGCTGAGCCTTCGGACCAGCCGGATCCAGCCGATGAAGATCAAGCTGCACGGCGTCTGTGAGAAGATGCGTCAGCTTGAGAAGATCATCGCCGCGGGCGTCAACGATGTGATGACCGCCGACGACATTAGCGCCGCCCGGCAGGAATTGGCGGGCCTTCAGGAATTGGTTCTGGAGACGCCGGACCTGCTCGAAAAGAAGCTCCGATCGATGGAACGCGTATTCACCCAGTACGAGGAGGCCAAACGAACGCTTTCCAGCGCCAACCTTCGACTGGTCGTCTCGATCGCGAAGAAGTATCGCAATCGCGGGCTGAGCTTCCTCGACCTGATCCAGGAAGGCAACACCGGCCTGATGCGCGCGGTCGACAAGTACGAGTACCGTCGCGGCTACAAGTTCAGCACGTACGCGACCTGGTGGATTCGCCAGGCGATCACGCGGGCCATCGCCGACCACGCCCGGACGATTCGTATCCCGGTGCACATGATCGAGACGATGAGCCGCATTCGCAGCGCCTCCAAAGTCCTGCATCAGGAACTGGGCCGCGAACCGACGATCGAAGAGATCGCCAACGAAGTCGGCATGTCCGTGCAGGAGACGCGAAGGGTGCTGAACATCTCCAAGCACCCCATCAGCCTCGACCGGCCCATCGGCGACAGCGAGGACTCGTACTTTGGCGACTTCATCGAAGACGACGACGTCGATTCTCCCGTGGCGTCGGCGACGCAGGAGATGCTCAAAGAGCGGATCGACATGGTTCTGAAGACCCTCTCATACCGTGAGCGGGAAATCATCAAGCTTCGATACGGCATCGGCGACGGCTACACCTACACGCTCGAAGAGGTCGGGCGGATTTTCAAGGTCACGCGCGAGCGCGTCCGGCAGGTGGAAGCCAAGGCGATCCGCAAGCTTCAGCACCCGGTCCGGGCGCGGAAGCTCGAAGGGTTTCTGGACCACAAGTCCGCCTGACAGCGTCGAGGCACGGTATGACACATCCGGCCGGAGGCTCCCCGATCCTCCGGCCGTTTTCGTTTGTGGCTTTCCTCCCGGTCTTCCTCTATCGGCAGTCCTCCCGGCGTCCCGGGGCGCAAGAAACTCTATCCAGGGACGATTGGCTATGCATTTGAGTCAACGACTCTCATCGTGGAGGCCTCAGGCGGGCGATGTGAAGAAGTGGTGACATGGCTGTTGCCTTCGCGACCGCCTGCCCCGATCCGTGCCGGGGGACGTCCGGCGCCCCGGAGCAGGCAGAAGACGACGCGATCGACATCTCGGATGAAGGAGAGCAGACATGGGCGTGGAAAACTGGTCCGAAAACGTAGTCCTTGTCAGCCTGCCGGGCGAGCCCCAGACGGTCGAGGAACTGACCGACGTGGCCGAGCTGATCTCCGAGCGAGAGGATTGCGACGTGGTGGTGGACTGCTCGCAGATCGACCGGATCGGCCGATCGAGCTGCCGCCTGCTTCTGGAGTTGCACGGTGCATTGACGTCGCGGGGACATCAACTGGTGCTCTGCGGGTCCCGACCGGGTCTCAGGGAAGCGTTCACCTCGCCTGCTCTGGCCCACGTGCTGCGGTTTGCCGACGATCGATTCACCGCGCTGGCGAGGTTGGAGCTGGCGCTGGCGCAGCCGTAGCGTCTCGGTTCGAATGTGCCCCTTTGCCGGGTGGTATGGCAGGAGATGAGGCCGTCTCGCGTGAGGCGGCCTCGTCTTCGACTTGACGGGCCTCGTTCCGCATGCGTCCCCGGCCAAAAACCGAAGCCCCCGGCGGACGATTCACGATCCTCCTTGTTCCCTGACTTGCCCGAGAAAAAAAACGCTCCCCTAAGGCAACAGCGGCTGCGGTTTGTTATATTGGTGGGCACGGATTGTTTCCTGATACGGGCTTCAACGCCACCGGCGCGTGTGCGGTGGTTCAGCCAGACATCGGATTCCAGAAGGGAGGATACCATGAAGACCAAGAGCATCCTTTTGTTGTCGGCGGCACTGACGGCGATCCTGGCCTTTCCCGTCGGGGCGCAGGACAGTCTCGGCGATATGGTGTACCAGGGCGGATATGACTGGCTGATCGGCAAGTGGGTCGCCACGACGGAGGAAGGCCAGAAGATCACGTTCGAGCTGAGGTGGGTGCTGGATCGGCACGCCGTCGTGACGACTTCCCAGATCGGCGACATGAAATACCAGGGCATGATCATGTTCATCCCCTATCGGGAGGAGATCATCCAAGTCGGGGCTGACAGCCAGGGCGGCGCCTGGACCGGGGCCTGGCGGGACGAATACGGCAGTGCCGTCCATCGGATGGAGCAGAAGCGACCGAATGGCGAGACTCGCAGGATGGAGATCGTTCACACACGGGTCGACGCCGACACGTTCAAGGCCACGGCGTATCCGATCGACAGCAGCGGTTCTCGCGCCTCGGAGCCGTGGGCGACGCTGACGTACAAGCGTCAGAAGGCAGATGCATCAGAGGCAAAGGCCGCCGACGGGGGCGCCGGCTGGAGCGATCGGACAACCCTCGGAGACCTGCTGGCGCAGTATGGGTATGAGTACATGATCGGCCGATGGCAGGCCCGCGACGACGAGGCGGGAACGGCCATCGACGTACAGTACAAGTGGGCCCTCGACAGGAACGCGGTGCTCGTGGAGGCGAAGATCGATCGGTATGAGTACTGGGGGATGATCGCGCTGGCGCCGTCGGGCGACGAGGTCATACAGTTCGGCGCCGACAACCGGGGCGGGACCTGGAAGAGCACCTGGTCTGAAAGCTACGACGGCGCCATCAACCGGCACGAGATGCTGCGGCCGGATGGGACCAGAGAGACGATGGAGCACATCTACAGCAAGATCGACAACGACAGCTTTAAGGTCAAGGAGTACACGGTCGAATCGGGCGGTTACCGGGCTTCGAGCCCGCGTGGCGAGACGACGTTCAAACGTCGCGCCGCCGAGACCTCACAGAAGTAATCGCAGGGATTGTGATTGAACGCAAGGGCCCGGCGTCCGATGGATGGCCGGGCCCTTCTTGCATTTGGCCACAGCCCCGATGGGCTTGGGGATCAGAAGCGGAAGCGCGCCCCGAACATATAGATCGGACCGCCGAAGTCGAAGCCCGAGTCCTCTTTCTCGATGTCGTACTGGAACTCGAACAGCAGCTCGGCGTTATCGTGGATCGCCACGTTCACGCCGGCCATGACGAACGGAAAGAATCCGTCTCCCAGTGTCTCAGTGTCCTCGTCGCGGTCCTCGAAGGTGATGTAGGTGCCGGGGAAATCCGGATCCTCGATCGTCTCGTAGTACCTGTCCTTCCAGGAGTCGAGGAACCAGAAGTAGCCTACGCCGGCGCCGAGGTAGGGTCGGATCGGGCCTTCCTGGCCAAGAGGGTGCAGCCGGGCGGCCAGCCGGATGTCGATCAGGCTCAGTTCGTCGGTCGAGTACAGCTCCCACACGGCGTCGTCTTCGAAGACGCCACTGTCTGCGTCCTTGTGTTCGCCGAGCGAGGAACCACCGACCGACAGAGCGAAATCGAGACGGTCGTTGGCGAAAAGCTGACTGGCCAGTTCCATCTCGTACCGGGTCCGCGTGGTGTCCTCCAGGCTCACGGGGCTTTCGAAGGTCTGGACGCCCACCTTGAAGGCGACGCCCGGACCGTTGCCAGCCAAGGCGCAACTCGTTATCCCCAAGAGTATTACGATGCCTTTCCAGGCTACCGTTGTCCGCTGTTGTCTGCCGGCTGATCTCGTCGATTTCATCTCTACTGACCTCCTTCAAAAGACTCCACGCGCTCAATCGTAACTGATTCTATCTCCAATTGATAGAGGCAGTTCGACGTACGGTGGTAACGGGGCGGCGGATGCTTCCAACGGTTTCTCGCGGCGCAAGTGGCCCGCCTCCGGTGACGCCGCCCGCGATCTGAGGGCCAAGGCAGGGCCGGTGTTAGAGCTTGGCGCCGCAGAACTTGCAGTGCCTGGCGTCCGTGTCGTGGCCCTCGGCGCTGCAGTTGGGACAGGCCTGAGTGTTGGGTAGTTGCCGCATGCTCGCTCGCGACCACTCGACCGTGACGATGCCGGCCGGAACCGCGATGATCGAATAGCCCAGGATCATCACGAGCGACGCGAGGAACTGGCCCAGAGGTGTCTGAGGGGAGATGTCGCCGTACCCGACTGTCGTCAGAGTTACGATCGCCCAGTATACGCTCTGGGGGATGCTGGAGAAGCCGCTGTTGGCGGAGCCTTCGATTACGTACATCAGCGAGCCGATGATGACGACCAGCGTCAGCACAAAGCTGAGGAACACGAGAATCCTTCGCCTACCGGCGTAGAAGGCGGCCTTGAGGATGCGCGCCTCTTTCGTGTGATGGCCGAGCTTGAGGATTCGGAAAACGCGCAGCACGCGGAGGATGCGGACGACCGCCAGATAGCGGGTGCCGAACACCACCAGGCTCAGATACGTCGGCAGGATCGCCATCAGGTCCACGATGCCGAAGAAGCTTACTGCATAGCGAACGGGCTTTCCGACGCAGAGCAGGCGCAGAATGTACTCGATGGTGAAGAGGATCGTGAAGAGCCATTCGAGACCGTAGAGCCAGCGGCCATACTCGGCCCGAATGGACGCGACACTGTCGAGCATGACCACCAGAACGCTGAGCAGGATCACGACGATCAGCGCGATGTCGAACCACTTGCCGGCGGGGGTGTCCGCCTCGAAGATGATCTCGAACAGGCGATCCCGCCATGAGCGATTCGATTTGTGCTGGACTTGTGCGTTCACCTTCCGCCGCTCCATGGCCGGAATGCGTTGTCTTCCACTGCGCCCCGATGGCGTGCCTTTGATGAATCAGTTCGGTTCTGATAGTATAGGGAAGGTGTGGATCGTTCAAGCGACTTCTGATTTGGCCCGCCCCGGCGTAGCGGCCGAACTGGAGACTGGGGTGGTGGATGTTGAGGACAATCAGTGAACAGGCGGCAGAGAATCTCATTTGGTCTGGCAGCGGTGGCCTTGGCCGCAGTTGTTGCCGGCATATTTGCTCTCCGTCCGTCCAGGGGAACTCGGCGGCCGACGCAGTCCGATCCTGCCGTCATCTCTGTCGATCCGTGCAGTGTCCCATCTCCCGATGTACCGACCTGGCGGGATGGGAAATCATCCGAGCCGGTCGCGCGTGTTGCCGACACAAATCAGACGGTCGTTCGCGAGCCAAATCATCCGGAGCGCACCGCCGCGGATTCCGAGTTGATCCGATCCATTCGCGCAGCCTCGAATGTCGGCCCGGCCTCAAGGCTTGGTGGCACGATTCGAGGCACGGTGCTCCGCCCGGATGGGACGCCGTATGTCCAGAGCATGGAACTGATTGAGATGCTGCGCGTTCGTGTCCAGGGGCCCGGGTACGAGCGAGCCTGCGCGATCGATGACGCGGGTCGTTTCGAGTGCACCGGGCTGGACGCGGGTCTCTACGCGGTGACTGTGGTGGATTCGGTGGCTCGGCATCGGATTCTCTGTCACGGCGTGCTTGTGGACGTCAGCCCGAAGGCCGCGTCGGAAGAGGTCGTCCTGGCCCTGGGTTCGGAAACGACGGTCACTGTCCGGGCCTTGGGTGATCTGGACCATCGGCCTGTGCAGGCATACTCCGTCGTGGTCGAGTCCACGCGGGGGCCGGCGGCCGCCACCGGGAAGACCGATGGTCAGGGCGCTTGTGAATTCAGCGTGGCGGCTGGTTCGTACCGCGTCTACGCGCCCGCGTGGGACCAGGGGCAGTCGATCGAGGTTTCGCCCAGACTCATCAACGTCAGAGCGCCCGGATCGCCAGTGAGCGTGGAATTGCTGGTGCCCCAACGCGAGCCGGAGACAGACCTGATTGATATCGCCCTGGTGGACTTGGAGGGGCATCCCGTTCCTGGGCTGGTCACACTGGAGGGGGTGGCTTCCGATCCGAATGCCGAACCAGCGGCGTGGTTCTCTCTCCCGGAGCCGACGTTCCAGCCGCCGGGTGGTCTGCTTGGCAGCGCCTGTGATGCATCGGGTCTGCTCGGCCGACGGTTCATCTGGCGTAAGGATGCTCGGAATACTGAAATCTCGCTCATTCTGGAGCCTGGCGCAACGATTGTCGGTCGCGCGGTTGGCGTGGATCGCAAGCCTGTGCCCGGCGCCCGCGTGAGCCTGGAAACCCTGATGCTCGACAACCGCTGGGCCGGGCTGCCAGACCCGCTCCTTGCCGCGACCACCGACGACGACGGATGCTTCCAGTTGCAGGGCGTCTCGGTGGGGCCAAGGGTCAGAGCCATGGCCTTCCTTGGCACGGTCAGCGGCCGTTCGGTGTCTCTCGATCTGAAGGCAGCCGACGTCGCCGACGCCGGCGAGATCGTGCTGACCGGCAGCCGGCCGGGCTCGGGCATCGTTCGGGGGCGGATCACGGACGAGCAGGATTTGCCGGTGGCCAATCGCGCCATTAGAGTGGGAATAGGACGGGCCAGCCAGAACCTCGTCACTGACGCAGACGGCTGCTATACGCTGACGGACATGCCAACCGATCGATCTATTACCATCACGATCGAGGTGCCTTCCTACGGCACATGGTCTCGGGCGACTACTGCCGACGACTATGCCTGTGATTTCCAGCTTGTCCCCCAAGGCTGGGGGGCCCTGGGGCAGGAAGCGCCTCCACTGGTTGCCGATACGTGGTTCAATCACTCGCCGATCACCCTCAAGGAGGCCCGGGGGCGGGTCGTGCTGCTGACGTTTCGCAACTTCACGATGGATCGCGATCCAGGTCTGGCGACGATACGCAGTCTTCTGACGGAGTTCGGCCCAAACGGGTTGCTGGTCATAGCGATCTACGATCATCTGCCCGGCGGCAATCCTGTGGCGGCGGATCTGGTCACGACCCACCTGACAAGCCTCTTTGAAGGGGCGTCCATCGCCGGGGTTCTCGATTCGGATCCCGACCTGGTGGCCGATCTGATGCCCCCTGGGCGGCCCCCCGGCGTGACAGCCGGAGCGACGCACTGGTTGTACCAGGTCCACGAGCGGCCGGTCTCTTTCCTGATCGACAAGAAGGGTATCGTTCGATTCTGCGAGCCAAGGGAGAACAATCTGCGAGAGCGGATCGTAGTACTCTTTGATGAGTAGGGTGTGAATTCCTTCGCGACTGTTACTCATGCGGTGTGGTGTGCCTTATAGCTACGGCTGAAGAACTCCAATCAAGGACGTGGCTATGAACCTCGTGCTGATTATTCTGGAAATCGCGGTGCTTCTGACGGTTCTCCTTGCCTACGGCAGGGATTAACGCGAGGGCTGCGCGATTCACTTCCATCAGCTCGCCTCCGCGAGCGCTTTCGTGATTTCACCCGTAAGCTCAGGACTGAGCGGCTCGACCTTCGAATCATACCGGCCGACCACGCTGCCGTCGCGCCCGATCAGGAACTTGTTGAAGTTCCACGTGACCGGTCCGGCACTGCCGCTCTGCGTCGGGGCCGCCTCCGTCAGGAATTTGTAGAGGGGGTGGATGTCGTCGCCCTTGACGGAGATCTTGGCGAACATGGGGAAGGTGACGTGGTAGTTCGTGGTGCAGAACGCCTTGATTTCGTCTTCGGTGCCCGGCTCCTGGGAGCCGAAATTGTTGGCGGGAAAGCCCAGCACGACCAGCCCCTCGGTCCGATACCTCTGGTAGAGCTGTTCCAGCCCGGCGTACTGAGGCGTATAGCCGCACTTGCTGGCGACGTTGACCAGCAGCAGCACCTTGCCGCGGTAGGCCTCCAGTTTCACAGGGACCCCGTCGATATCGTTCAACTCGAATTGGTAGACCGGACTGGCCGAGGCGGAGGGGGGTTCTGCCGTCTGCGGGGCCTTCTGCTTGCAGGAGGAACACACCATCGCAAGTGATAGCGACAGCAGACACATGATCGCCTTGTTCATAGTACGCCTCCCTTGGCTCATGTTCTTGTTCTCTCAATCGATCGCAGGACGTCTTGCTCCTGTGGCTCGTGCGTCTATTGGACCAGCAGGCGAGCGGCGCGGGCGGCCACGAGTTGGCAGGGCAGGCAGTAGTCGGCGACCCGCTTGCCCGGCGGAAAGGAGATCTGTTCGTAGGCGGTCAGATGGCCTTCAACCTGGTGATAGGCGACGTGTCCATAGAGACTCAGCAGGAAGTCGTCCTTGCGACCAAGAGACCACAGGCCGTAAAGGTGGTCCGCCAGAGGCCAGTCGTCCAGGTGGTCGGCGAATCGCGTCATCCCGCAGAACTGACCGCCTCCCGACAGGCGTGCCTCGACGATCCGATTGGCCATCTCGGCAGGCAGCAGGCCGCTCGACAGCAGTTCCGGCCAATAGCGGTAGTTCGTATACGACGCTTCGATGGTCGCGGTCAGAGAGGCCGGCCGCTCCGAGGTCTTCACCTGCGCCGGCAGCCAGAAATCCCTGGGGTCGGCAGGCCACGTCCTGTGGATGGCTTCGAGAGTGTCCCCGGCCAGTCCGCCAGCGACCTGCCGAGCGGTCGAGACCGCGGTGGAAGGGGATGCCTTCTGCCGCTCACACAGGTCGGCCCATCGCCGAAGCCCTTTGACGACCCATCCGTTGTTGTGGAAGTACTTGCCGACGTCCTCACGCGTGTCGGCTTCGGGGGACCCGGAAATCAGTCCGTCCTCCTTCTCCGCGCCGGCGCGAAGCGCGAGAAGGTACTCGGCAATGGCATCCAGAGCCTTGAATCCATCGGACCACCAGCCCGCCGTGCCGGACCGTTCCTCCAGCAGGGCCGCGGTGTGGAGCAATTGGCCGTACTCGCTTATGGATGGGCCATAATAGTCGATGGTTCCATCCTCTCGCACGAAGCGGCCCAGCCAGTACCCGAACAGTCGGGCGGCGCGGCCGTCCATGCCCCACGCCGACAGGGCGTCGACCGCTGCGATGATCGTCGGCGGGAACCCGTCGTGTTCGGTACGTGCGTACGTGCCGACGCCGTACTTGGGATGGTCGCCCTGGAACGTCGCGTCGATGTGGGCCAGGGCGGTCTTGACGGACAGGTCGAGGAAGGGGTGTCCCGTGTCGACCGCCGGACGGGTGCGGAGCTTCTCGATGTTCTCCGCGATCAGCGCCGCGTCGAAGGCGGCCTCACCCCTCGGACGGGGAAACAGCGAGAGAATGTGGTCCAGATCGGGCCCGCCCGAGATCATCCCATAAACCGGGTCTCGATGCAGTCTCAGCCAGTCTGCCTGTGGGTCGTGTGATGAACCACGCACTGCCAGCATCGGGCCTGCGACAAGACCTGCGCCGGCCTTGATGAACTGACGTCGACTCATCTGGTCACGTGTCATGTTCGCTCCTGTGCTCTGCAGCGTGCGGATCAGTCCAGGAAGTCGCCGAGGATCAGGATCGCGCCGGCGTACCAGGCCGTTCCGTCGAAGCGCTTCGGGTCGTCCATGGTTTCGTTTCGCTGGCTGAGTATCTTGGCCTTGTCCGGCTGCTCGGGATGGATCGTGAGAGTGATCTCGTGTTCACCCGCATCCATGGCTTTGCCAGCGGTCAGGCAACTGAGCCGGTGGTAGGTGCAATAGGCGTCGAAGCGCGGTTGCACATAGGCTGGTTGACCGTCCACCTGGATCGTGACCTGTCCGCAGTCGGGACCCACCAGGTCGTAGATGCGGACGACGCTGCCGCGAATGCGGAACCGGATCGACTCGCCGGGCTGGTCCGCCTTCCACACCTCCGGCAACCTGTCGCCGAATCGCCTGGCGATCGTGTCGGTCTGGGGGTCCAGCTTCTTCCAGCCCTCGCTGAGTCTGGCCCGGCCCAAGGGGACCATTCTGGCCTTCTCCCAGTTGTCGGGGACGAACGGGTCGCCCAGCGTGTGCGGCCCGGGTTTGCCCGCTTGCCGAATTTCTGCCATCGAGCGGACGACCGCGTCGAGATAGAGCTGGTGCCCCGTGTCGGTGTAAGGGTGGACCGCGTCGGGCGAAAACAGAATCTTCTCGCCCAGGGCCGCCTTCTCCTGTTCGGTCGCAGGTTGGGGGCCTTGAAAGATCAGTTTGCCTTCCTTCTCCAGACGCGCGACCTCCAGGCCCATGTGGATCGAGGGGATGGCATAGTGCTCGGCGATCTTCTCCATCGCACTGGCCGAGCGCGGGAACCGGCCCTCCCGGAGCGTTTGCAGCATGTTGCCGGCCAGGGTGTAGACGAAGCAGATGTCCGTGGTCGGGTTGTTCCTCCAGGTCTGCCGGACGATGCCTTCCATGCAGCGGTAGATTTGCTCGGGCGGCGCGCCGCCGTCGTTGACCGCGAACTCGACGAACAGCAGGTCGGGCCTGTGGTCAAGCACATCGTGTTTGAGGCGAAAGACCCCGAGGTCCGAGCCGGTCCCGCCGATCGCGGCGTTGATTTCGCTGACCCTGGCTTGGGGGAACTGCCCGGCAAACCATGCCAGCGTCTTGGGTCGCCAGCCCGCCTGCGCGGTGATGCTTCCGCCGAGGTAGGCGATCCGCACGTCCTGCCCGGCCTGGAGCTTCGCCAGTACGTTGGGCAGACCGCCACGAGGGTGGCATTCGACCGCCGGCGCCAACGGCAGCTCGGCGCCCAAACCTTGCAGGCTGATGCACGTGCAGAACAGCAGGGCGATCTGAACGATCTTCATGGAATGCCCCTCTCTTTCGTCCTATGAAGCAGAGGCCGCGCCCGTACGCGCGGCCTCCGAAAACACACTGCATCACATCGGCGTCGATCCAACTACTTCAGAACGAAGGCCAGCGTCGGGTCCAGCGGATAGCGTCCGAACTGCTCGCCGTAGATGGCAATCCCGCCGGCAAGGGCCCCGTCGGCCTCCAGGCGGATCACAATCTTGCCCTCCTCGGCCGCCTTGCGGAGCACGCGTTCAGGAATCTCCGCCGTGACGAGGTATCCATACGAGCCGGCTTCGTTGAGCCTGTTGTCGCGCTTCTGTGCGTGCCAGGACAGGATGCCGCGATGATCGGCCGGATCGTCGGGCAGATCGACCGTCGCGACTACCTCGCCACCGATCCGGATGCGGATCGCGCTGGGATACACGGTTTCGTCCGTCATCGGATACGAGTTCGGGTTCAGGCTGGGATCGTGCGTGCCTTTGCCTCGCATGTAGTCGCCTTCCTGCTTGCCAGCGCCTTCCTTGTCCTTGCCGAAGAGCTGCTTGGCCGAGATTTCGGCCCGGAAACTGGCCGTGTCGATCTCATCGGCGTCCAGATTGTCAGGCCAGGACACCTGGTACTCGAAGTACCCGGCGCCCGCGCCGTTGACCTTGAGGCCGTCGAACACGTTCCATTGCTTGACGGGCCATTCGGCCTTGGCGAAGCTCTTGGGCGCGATACGCACGACCTTCACCGTGCGGTTGCCCCGCGTCAGCGTTTCCTGTCGCGGCTGGGCGCCGTCGCGCACCGCGAACGTGGTGAAGTTGCGTCCGAGCACGGCGCCGGACCGATCCTCGACCTGAACCGCCAGCACGACCACTGCCGGCTCGTCGGGCATCGTCACTTTCAGCGGCTCGATAGCCCCGCACTGCCACGCCTGATAGGGGATGTTGCGCCGCTGGACGCGTCCGAAGTTGCGCTCGCGGCCCAGGCTGTCCCAGCCCCGCAGGGTGCCGCGCAGGACTATGGCTTGGCCCGCATGCGCATCGGTCAGGAACGAGACATACAGGGGAACCTCCACGCTCGAACCCGGCTTGACCTCCTGGCACAGCTCTTCGCCCATCGCGACGTAGAAATCGCCATGGAGGTCACGCAGGCTCATCCCGGGCATCAGTTCCTCCATGCCGGTGAACTTCTGCGATCGGTCGAAGCGCCAGTATCCGTTCCACTCGTTGATGACGTCATGATGCTCGGTGTAGAGCCAGCCGCAGACCTGCGGATGCCGCCGGAACGCGTTCATCATGATGTGATAGTCCCAGCTCCAATCCACGTCGCCGGTGCTGCCTTCATAGCCCCAGACGTTGCCGCACTCGCTGTTGAGCAGGGGCTCGGTCCCTTGCTTGCGGCCGCCGATGTAGTTCCACGTCGAGCCCTCGTGCGTGTCGCGGCAGACCTGGTCGAGGTGCTCGGTCCATTTGTGGCCGGGCAGATAGGCGTGCCAGCTATTGATGTCCGTCAGGACGTGGTCGAGGTTGCAGGGCGAGTTGTCCTCCACCAGCCGCGTCGGATCGAGCTGCTTGGCCAGCCGCACCATCGAGGCCACCCATTCCTGCGTCTGCGGCGTGTAGCCCTGGTCGCCCGTCCGCAGGCCCCACGTCTCGTTAAATATCACCCAACTGAAGACGCAGGGATGATTGAAGTCGCGTTTGATCATGCCGCGCAGGGCCACTTCCGCCTCGTTACGCATGTCCGCGTCGGGCTGGCCCCAACTGTTCGGCACGTCCGCCATGATCAGCACGCCCAGCTTGTCCGCCCAGTAGAGCTTCCGCGGGATGCCGATCTTGACGTGAATCCGCTGGCCGTTGAGCCCGATCTGACGCGAGCGCAGGATTTCGTCGCGCATGAACGCGTCGCTCGGGAATGTGTAGAAGCCCTCGGGATGATACGCCTGATCCAGCGTCAGCTTCAGGTAGACGGGCTTGTTGTTCAGCGCGATGTAGGGGAAGTCCGTGCCGGGGAGCCTGGTCACGCTGATCTTCCGCATCCCGAAGTAGGTCGAGACGACGTCTTCGGCTCCCGCGCCCGACAGGATGGCTTTGACCTCATACAGGTATGGGTCTTCCAGCGACCAGAGCCGCATCGGCTTCATGGGGATTTCCAGCTCGATGTCTTTGCCGCCCTTGGTGATGGTGGCCTGCACGGCGGCGCCGGACCGGTCCTCGGGCTTGAACTGGATCGCGAAGTGCATGGCCTCAGGCGCCGCCTGATTCAGCGTTGCCTTGACAGTCACCTTCCCGGCGTCGATGTCCGGCAGGAACTGCACCGTCTCCAGCGCGACCTTGGGACGGGCCTCCAGATAGATCGTCTGCCAGATGCCCTTGGCCGGTCCGTAGCCTTGCTTGCCTTCGAGCTTGAATCGGTGGGGCGTGTCGTCGACGCGCAGCACGAGGGTCTGCTCCTGGCCCCACTTGACCTGTTCGGTCAGCTCGAATTCGAAGGGGGTATATCCGCCCTGGAAGCTGCCGACCTTCTGGCCGTCGAGCCATCCGGTTGTCAGCCAGTCGCAGGCGCCGACCACCACGAAGACCCGGCTGCCTTTCCATTCCGCCGGCACGCGGATCGTCCGCTTGTACCAGGCAATGTCCGCCTGGCTCTCCACGCCGGATAGTTCCGAACCCCACGGGAACGGCACGCTGATCGAGAGCGGAAACTCTGTCTTGCCCGATGACCAGTCGTCCTTGAGCCCTGCATCTTCCTTGTCGAAGCGGAAGTCCCAGACGCCGTTGAGATTCACCCACTGCGACCGTTGGAAGTCGGGCCGCGGATGCTCCGGCAGGGGAATGTCCTGGCCCTTCGAAAGGCTACCCCACAGGGCGCACATGACAAGTGCTACGGCAACTACGGGCATTGTTCGGTTGATGCTCCTCATTGAAACCACCCTTTCAAGAAGACCTATCCTTGTAGACAAGTGCATTGCCAGGAGACAACCAAGCCTATCCGCGCGGCGCCCGATTGTCCAGAGTTCTTCCACGGTTCGACACGCACTCACGGAGTTCTGACCCACGCATCAGACGCAGCTTTCCGGTTGACACCCGGCGTGCAGGATGTGATTGTACGCGAAAGCCCGACGCCCGCAGGCGCCGGCAGAACGATTGAGTCCCGGGACTTCGAGTGCCGAATATGGATGTGGACGTCTTCGTACAGACTTCGCTGTATTTCCTGGCGTTGATCAACCCTCCCAGCAAGGTGTTCCTTCTCTCATCGATGGACCCTCCGTATTCACGGGCGGAGTTGCTGAAGGTCTCGGTGACAGCGACGTCGGTGGCCCTGGCGATCCTTCTGGTCCTTTCCGGCATCGGCCATGTTCTCCTGCATGAGGTGTTTCGCGTGGAGATCTACTCCTTGCAGGTGGCCGGCGGCATCGTGCTGTTCATCATCGGTCTGACGGCGGTGCGGAAAGGACGCTTCTATGAGCAGGACTTTCACGGGGGGACGGACATCTCGATCGTTCCGCTGGCGGCGCCTCTGATCGCCGGACCCGGCACGATTACCGCCGCCATTTCCTTTGCCGCGGCGCACGGCATCACCATGACGGCCCTGTCGCTGACGACGGCGGTAGCCGCCAATTTCCTGGTCATGCTGATGTCGCTGTGGATCGGCCGAATCCTCCAACGGCTCCACGCGTTCGGTCCGCTGATCCGGATCACTGGCCTGATCGTCACGGCGGTGGCGGTCCAGATGACGCTCTCCGGCCTTTCCCAGTGGCTCGGCCCTCTCCTGTCGCCAGTGACGACCGGGTCGTAGAGCAGGCCTTCTGCTACCTGCGGTCTTTTTTGAATCATTTCCGAGCGGGCATCGCCTTATGATGTGGAGAGCAGGCGACGGTGTTCAGGAGAGACGAAGATGGAAGCAGAACTCGTGTTGTTGCGGCGGTTCACGAGGACGGGGGATGCGGAGGCGTTTCGTGAGATCATCCGGCGGCACGCCGGACTGGTCTATGGGGCGGCGCTGCGAATCCTCCAGGATGTGGACAGGGCCTCCGATGTGGCGCAGGAGACCTTCCTGCAACTGACGAAAGACGCCGCGACGGTAACGGGCTCGCTGCCCGGCTGGCTTCACCGCGTCGCGACGCACAAGGCCATCGATGCCTGGCGCAAGGACGTCACTCGCAGGCAAAGGGAATCCCAGTACGCCGCTTCGAGGCCTCGCGAGATCACCGAATGGAAGGACCTCTCAGCCTCCATCGACGAGGGGCTCAATGCCCTCGATGCCGAAATGCGTGAAATCCTCGTGGCCCACTTCCTGGAGGGCCAGACGACGCGACAGATTGCAGGTGCGATGGGAATTTCCCAGGCGACGGTCTCCCGGCGAATCGATGCCGGCGTGACGACGCTGCGACGGGTTCTCCAGACGCGTGGCCTTCTGGTCGCGGCCGGCGCGCTCGGCACGCTTCTGACCGAGAACGCCGTGCAGGCGGCTCCACAAGCCGTGCTGGGGGAACTGGGGAAGATGGCCCTGGCCGGTGCGCCGGCTGCGGCGGCCTCCACCGGGGGCTCCTGGCTCGCCCAGACTGTAGGTGACGCCACACTGACCGGGGTCAAGGCCAAGGCGGTTGCCGTCGCAGCGGTGACGGTCATCGGAGTGGGCTCGGTGGTGACCTATCACGAGGTGACCAAGCCATCCTCCAATACGGAGATCACCAGGACGCAACCGGCCCCGAGACCGTCGAATCCCGTTCTGCGACCAACGGCGTCCACGGCTGGGCGAAATGCCCCTGCCGACGCGCCATCGCGGTTCGTGCCATGGTGGTCACAGAGTGCTGCCGACGCCGACCTGACCGAGTTGCCGGTCGCATCGGAGACGCAGACGCCTGCTGCGGGCGCGGCGATGCCCGGGGCCCAGGCGGATACTGAGGACGACGCGGACGGTTTTGCCCTGGCGTCCGATCCGCATGCCGACCCCAACGAGCAAGAGGTCGTGCCGGCAGGGGGCCTGATGGGTGGCGGAATGATGGGAGGCATGGGAATGGGGGCCTATCGTGACGTCCACCCGAATGACGTCGATGACGATGACCCCGATAAGTAGCGATCTGCCAGATGGCGGTAGGGGCGAATAATCATTCGCCCCTATGAGCGATGAGCGGCCCTGTGGAGGTGATATGGACATGGCGCGACAGATTCGGGTGGTCTGGATACTGACTGTCCTCGGCGGAGCAGGGCTGAAGGGGGCCACCGGCATGGAGGCGCGGACCCTGCACTTCCCGACGGATCGGTCGCTGGGCAAGGTACTGGTCTGCGAGCCGGTGCCTGACAAACCACTGGAGGGGTTCTCTTACTGGATTCGAGGTGAAGACTGGAAGTACCTGGCCGATGCACGCGGCGATGTCGCGGTTCCGCCCGGCAAGTGGATATCGCTGAACGTCGAACGCAAAGAGGCCTGGAGCGACCTTTCCCCGTTGCGCAACCTCCAGCCGGACGACCTCTGTCAGCTCGGCATTCATGGCTCCTACAGCGGCGGCGCCAAGCCGGGCGATGCGTGCATGCAGCACGTCGCGCACCTGACCGGCCTGCGAGTGCTGGATCTGAGCCAGACGAACATCACGGGAGCCGGAATGAAATGGGTCGCCGGATTGCAGAACCTCCGGCATCTGACCGCGCCGAATCGCATGGACGACGCCGGACTGGCCCATGTGGCGAGACTGCCCGCTTTGACCGGGCTCTACCTTCGGGAGAGCCGGATCACCAACGCCGGCCTGAGACATCTGGCGGGTTTGCAGGGTCTTGAGGAGTTGGCGCTGGGAGCAGGGCGGATCACCGATGCCGGTCTGGTCCACTTGGGGAAGCTGCCACGCCTGCGTTACCTGATGTTGCAGGGCGAGGGCTTCACGGATGCGGGTTTCGCGCACCTGCAGCGTGTCCCGAGCCTGCGCGTCCTTCATCTGGCACATCTGCCCAACACGACGGACGCGGGGCTGGCTCATCTTTCCAAGCTGACCGGCATGCAGGATCTGACATTCCACTGGTCGCAGGGCATCACCAATGAAGGGATTCGGCATCTGGCGGCGCTGCCGCATCTGCGGAGTCTGGACGTGGCCCGATCCAGAGTAACCGATGCGGGCCTGGCTCATCTGAGAGACGTCAAGACGCTCGAAACCCTCTGGCTTCCGTCGGAAGGGATTTCGGACACGGGTCTGGAGTACCTTTCGCAGTTGCCTCGACTTCGCAGTCTCAATGTCAGCCGGGACTATCGCAGGGATTCCAGCGGAGAGCAGGGCTACTACACCGACAAGGGAATTCGAATGCTTGCCCGCTGCCGAGACCTCGAAGAGTTGAGCGTGGGGAGCATCGGCATGACCGATGCTTCTATGGAGGCCATTGCGACGCTGCGCAACCTCCGCGATCTGACTCTCTTCGGATGTACGGCTGTCACCGACGAGGGATTGAAGAAACTGGCCTCTCTGAAAGACCTGGAAGTTCTGAATGTGCATGATGCGAACGCCACAATCTCGGGTCTGTCCTGCCTGAGCGGATTAGCCAATCTGCGACGACTCAATATCGACGGCGTCAAACAGGACTATACCGGGCTGGGTCTTTCCGGCCTGAAGACGCTGGAGCAATTGACCATCGGAACACGCCGAGATGGTGGGGTAATCGGCGATGCGGATGTGGTCTGTCTGGCTGGGCTGACCCGACTGAAGTGGTTTCAGATTGGGAATCCGGCGATCAGGCCGCCGAGCTTGACAGACCAAGGACTCGCCGGCCTTGCCGGACTGACGCAGATGGATCGGCTGACCATCGGCGGACCGGACCTGACCGACGAAGGCCTGGCGCATCTGCGTGGCATGAAGAAACTGGACATGCTGAACATCTACGGCGGCAGATTCACCAACGAAGGTCTTAAGCATCTGGAATGCCTTGACGTCCTGACGTATCTGACCTTGATCGGCGAGCACAGCTTCAGCCAGGACGACATCCGCCATCTGTTCGAAGCGCTGCCTCACCTTTACACGGCACAGATCGGCTCCAAACCGCCCGGACAGACCTACCTGCGCGACAAGGTTCTGGCGGGTGCACGCCGGGGTCCTCGACAGGGCGGCTGACGCGGTTGGCGGGATATCAGCTCAGCAGGCCGTAGCTCGTCAGGGTCTGTTTCAGAGCGGCCTTCTGGGACTCCGTCAGCGGGGTCATCGGCAGACGAAGCTCCTCGGAGGCCATGTCGAGCATGGCCATTGCCGCCTTGATCGGGATCGGGTTGGTCGCCAGTGTGAGCATGTTTTTGCTCAGCGCGAAGAGCTTGCGGTGCCACTGGCGAGCCTTGACGAGGTCGCCTTCGAGGATCAGGTCGGTCATCGCCTTCACGTCGGCCGGGACGATGTTGGCGACCACGCTGATCACGCCCTTGCCTCCGACGGACGCAATGGGCAGGGTCAGAGAGTCATCGCCCGACAGGATCGTCAGGTCGCATCGCATCGCGATCTCCGACGCCTGGTCGAGACTGCCGGTGGCCTCTTTGATGCCGACGACGTTGTCCAGCTCGCTCAGGCGGGCGATGGTTTCCGGCGTCATGCCGGCCCCGCAGCGGCCGGGGATGTTGTACAGGATCATCGGCAGATCCACTTCCTCGCAGATCGCCTTGAAATGCTGGTAGAATCCTTCCTGAGTCGGCTTGTTGTAGTAGGGGCAGACCTGGAGCGTGGCGTCGGCGCCGACTTTCTTGGCGAAGCTGGTCAGCTCGATGGCCTCGGCGGTGCTGTTCGACCCGGCGCCGGCGATCACCGGCACGCTGCCGCCGGCCCCTTTGACCACGCGCTCGATTACCTGCTTGTGCTCGTCGAAGCTGAGCGTGGGGGACTCTCCCGTCGTCCCCACGGGGACGATCGCGTCGATGCCGTTTTCGAGATGAAACTCGATCAGTTCGTCGAGCGTCTCAAAGTCGATTTCGCCCTCGTGAAAGGGCGTGATCAGTGCCACCATGGCGCCTGTGAACATCCTGCTGCTCCTGAAAATGCGAAAGTTTGGTAGGGTGTGCCCTGCACACCATCGCTGCTCAAACGGTGGGCACGGCCCATCCTACGCAGATCTCTCAATCAGATCGATCATCTGCCTGGTTGCCTCGCGGATGCCGACGAGCACGGCGCGGGCGACGATGCTGTGACCGATGTTGAACTCACACAATCCCTCGATGCGGGCGACCGGGACGATATTGCGATAGGTCAGTCCGTGTCCGGCGTGGACCACCAGCTTGTGCTCCCTGGCCAGGTCTTTGCCCGCCGCCAGTTCGGCCAGTCGCTTGCGGATCGCCGCTTCGGTCCTGGCGTTGGCGTACGCGCCGGTATGCAACTCGACGGCGTCGCAGCCGGTCTCGCCCGAGGCGAGGATCTGCTCGGGCTGGGGCACGATGAACGTGCTGACCAGAATGCCCTTCTTGTGCATTCGCCGGACCACCTGGGCCAGACGCTGCTTGTGCCGGGCGCAGTCGAGTCCGCCTTCGGTGGTCAGCTCGGCGCGGTTCTCCGGCACGAGCGTCACCTGGTCAGGCCGGACCTGCTCGGCGATCTTGACGATCGGCTCGGCCATGGACATTTCCAGGTTGAACTTACAGGCGACGGTTTCCTTGAGCACCCGGACATCGCGGTCGTTGATATGCCGGCGGTCCTGCCGCAGGTGGACGGTGATGCCGTTGGCCCCGGCCAACTCACACTGGACGGCCGCCCAGACCGGGTCCGGCTCGTCCGCCAGACGCGCCTGACGCACCGTTGCCACGTGATCGATATTGACGTTCAGAACTGCCATGACTGCACCCTTCTTCACTGACGGGGCAATTGTATCAGTGAGAGCATTTACATCAAGTCAATAAGCCCATAAAATGCACGCGCCCGAGTCATATGGAGGTGCGAGTCATGCCCAGGCAGATTGTCATCACAGCCGGACGCGTGCGCGTCCTGGCGGAACTGGACGATACCCCGGCTGCCGCGGCCATCGGCGAGGCATTGCCCATTGTAAGCGAGGCCAACCGATGGGGTGGGGAGGTCTATTTCTCGATCCCTGTCGAGGTCGATCTCGAAGAAGGGGCCCGCGAGGTGCTCCAGGCCGGCGAACTGGCCTGCTGGCCAGCCGGCAACGTTCTGTGCATCTTCTTCGGACCGACGCCCGCTTCCATCGGCAACGAAATCCGCGCGGCCTCGGCAGTCAACGTGGTCGGCCGTGTCTGCGGAGACGTCGAACCGCTCTGGCGGATCACCGACGGGATGGCCGTCTCCGTGACGGTCGCTCAGAAAGACAGCGCCGTGCCATAGATCTTCTGCCAAATCCCCAGGATCTTCATCACCAGGACGATCATGATGATGATGTAGATGACGATCGGCGCCCATCGTGCCCATTCGGTGAAGAGCAGGTCGGCGTGGTCGCCGGCGATTTCTCCAACCTTCGCTGCGGTCTTATCCAGTTCTCCGGTTTCCTCGCCGATCTGGAACAGGTGCAGATACTGCGGCGGCAGGCGCTTGGAATATCCTTCCCAAGCCAGCCCACCGGCGCGGACGCTGTCCTTGCCTCCGGCGAAGAGGCGTGCGACGACCTCATTGCCGGTGGCGCGCGTGGCACGATCCGTCACCTCGGTGATGGGGACGCCCGCCCCGTACATCATGGCAAATGTCCTGGCGTACCGGCACACGGAGATGTGATAGACCGCCTTGCCCAGCAACGGGATCCTCAGGACGAGGAAATCCAGCGGCCAGCGGAGCAAGGTACTTCGGCTTCTCAGGAACATGAACACAAGCACGATGGCGGCGAAGATGTAGAAATACTGGAGCAGATGCAACGCGCCCATGATGAAGCTTCGCAATGTGAATCCATCGAGGATGACATCGGCAAAGGCACCAATGAACGCTCCCATGTGCAGAAGGAGGATGGGGTAGATCAATCCCACCAACATGCGGCGGGTGATGCGATGGACAAATTCGTGCCAGTCGGCCAGCATCTTGAAGGAGGGGCCGAGCGACCCCGAGGTTTCCGCCGCTTCGATGAGCATGCGATCCAACTGGGGAAACACGTGTCGGTGTTCCGCCAGGGCGGTGGACAGGTCCGATCCTTTGGAGATTGAGTCTCGGATCCGCATGAGAACGCGCTTGAGGTACCCCTGGCGTCCCTCGATGGCGATGTCCAGCGAGCGCAGAATAGGCACGCCTGCGTCCATCATCACCGACAAATCGTAGTAGGCCTGTCCCAGTCCCGTCTTCGAACTCATAGCGATCCGCTCCGCTGCCCGTTCCGCAGTGCCCGCGTCCCGATCTCGACGTCCATCGGGATCGGAGCATTGCCAAGGCGACGGGCTTGTCGTAGTATACCACGTCAGCGGAACAACGCAATGGGGATGCACAGGGGCCTTCGTAGGCCCGGATGGGGACAATGCGATGAAACTCGATGGTTGGTCTCGCTTCCTTCACCTGTCGCGGTCGGCCGAGCGATTCAAGCTCAGTTGGGCGACGCGGATCACGCTGGTCCGCATCCTCCTGATCGTGCCGTTCATCATCTGCCTGCTGAATGCCAGCGATCCATCGGTCGGCGAGCATGCACGGAGGGCGTTTCGCTATGTCGCTATCGCCGTGTTCCTGTTCATGGCGGTCAGCGACGCCCTGGACGGCTATCTGGCTCGCCACTACAGGCAGATCACCAAGCTGGGCACGTTTCTCGATCCCGTGGCCGACAAGCTGCTCATGACGAGCGCCTGTGTGCTGCTCGCTTCGCAAAGGGGGCACGTCGAGGGGTTTACGCTGCCGTTGGCCGTCGTGGTGGCGATCGTGGGCAAGGACGTCCTGATCGTGCTGGGGTTTGTCATCGTGTACCTGGTCACCTCGCAGATTCACGTTGTGCCCGTGCTCCTGGGCAAGGCGGCCACCGCGCTGCAACTGGTGATGGTCGCCTGCGTGCTGACGGCGCCGGAATTCTCACGATGGATCCCGCACTACAGGACGGCATTGAGCGTCCTCTGGTGGTCGGCGGCCGTCGTGGCCATTCTGGCCACCCTGGTTTACATCCGCAACGGAAGCCGCTATATTGAACAGTTTGAGCGGTCCGGCGCCAAAACGGCGTCGACCGGCTCGACGGATACAGACAAGACACAAGTGCGTTAGGCAGTCCAGTGTGAGCATGAGCCAGTCTCCTTCGCAGCAGGAAACACCCGCAGTGACGTTCAGTGATGTGCCGGAAGTGCTGGAGGATCTTCGGCAGGGCAAGATGGCCGTCCTCGTGGACGCGGAGGATCGCGAGAACGAGGGGGACCTGATCTGCGCCGCCCAGAAGGTCACGCCGGAGATCATCAACTTCATGGCGAAGTACGGTCGCGGGCTGATTTGCCTGCCGCTGACCGCCGAGAAGTGCGACGCCCTGGGGTTGTATCCACAGGCGCTGGAGAACACGGCTCGTTTCGGAACGGCGTTCACGGTCTCCGTGGATGCCGCCGAGGGCATCACGACGGGGATCAGCGCCGCGGACCGGGCGCACACGATCCAGGTGGCCATCGCCGACGGCGCCAGAGCCCGCGATTTGGCGCGGCCGGGCCACATCTTTCCGCTTCGTGCCCGAGACGGCGGGGTTCTCGTCCGCGCCGGACAGACGGAAGGGGCGGTCGATCTGGCCCGCCTGGCCGGCCTGAAACCGGCCGCGGTGATCTGCGAGATCATGAACGAGGATGGATCGATGGCCCGTGTCCCCGAGCTGTTGCAGTTTTGCAGGCAGCACGGCCTGAAGGTGCTCTCGATCGCCAAGCTCATCGAGTACCGGCTGCAACGGGAGAGCCACGTCAAACGCATCGTGTCGGTCAATCTGCCCACCGACTACGGCGATTTCAAGCTCTTCGCCTACGAGAGCATGACCAGCCCGGAGCCGCACCTGGCCCTGTGCAAGGGAGGCATCGGCGACCGTGACGAGGCCGGCAATGTCGTCGAGCATCCCGAGCCGGTCCTCATTCGCGTGCATTCGGAGTGCCTGACCGGTGATCTGTTTCATTCGCAGCGCTGCGAGTGCGGCTATCAACTCATCACCGCCATGCAGATGATCGAAGAAGAGGGCAAAGGAGCTCTGATCTATCTGCGTCAGGAGGGTCGAGGCATCGGCCTGTCCAACAAGCTGCGCGCTTACGAGCTTCAGGAGCAGGGCCTGGACACCGTGGACGCGAACCTGAAGCTGGGCTTCAGCGCCGACCGTCGCGACTACGGCATCGGCGCGCAGATCTGCCGGGATTTGGGTCTTCGCAACGTGCGGATTCTGACCAACAATCCCAAGAAGGTCAGCCGGCTGGAGGTCTACGGCATCCAGATCTCCGAGCAGGTCCCCTTGCAGGCGGTCCCGGGCGAGCACAACATCAACTACCTGCGCACCAAGAAGCACCGTCTCGGACATTTGCTGGATGAGGATCTATAGTTCATGGACGAGCGCACGATCATTCGACCGGACCTTCGGAAGTCCATCGGCCTGCTCCTGAAGTGGGCCGCCCCGTGCTTGCTGATGTCGATGGCGCTCTGCGCCGGATGCGGCGAGCCGCAGGCGGGAGGCAGCGGGGATTCACCCCCTCGTGACACCGAGCCGCTGGTGCAGACCCAGCCCAGGACTGCGCAGGTCGTGGAACCGGCTCCCGCGGTTCCCGCGGTTCCCGCGGCCCCCGCGAGTGGGTTCGGGCCGGCAGCGATCACCGTCCTGCCTCTGACGGAGCTGAGCCAGCCGACAGATGATCGGGGGCAGCAGTTGAATGTCTACGTTTCTCTCGCGGATGCCTACGGCTCCCAGATGAAAGCGCCCGGGGTATTCCGCATCGAGCTGTACGACTACGTTCAGCGGTCCGCCGAGCCCAAGGGCCAGCGGATCGCGATCTGGCCGGACATGGATCTGACCAGCCCGGCCGAGAACCAGAAATACTGGCGGGATTTCCTGCGGGCCTACGAATTTGTGGTTCCGGTCCAGATCGCTCCTGAGAAGATGTATGTGCTCGAAGTCACCTGCCTGATCCCCGCCGGCAGGAGGCTCTCTGCCGAATGGCTGCTTCGGCCGGGCAACTGACCTTGCCCGGGGACATACTGGCCTCCCTCGCTCCGTCGCAGCATGCCCCCTCCATTGCCGGCCCGGGGGACGCGATTTTTACTTGAAGTCACAGGCCCCCATCTGGTATAAACGATGCTACGGGCATCGTCAATCACCTCACTGTTGTAGGGCTATCGCCCATTACTACTGGAAGGAGGAACACCTGATGCACTCGAAAGTCGTTTCCCTCATGTTGCTGCTGGGGCTTCTGTTGTGTCCTGCGTCCCAAGCGGCCAATATCATCTGGGTCTCGCAGGCGTATGATACCGACGTCGACGGGGTCCAGGACGACCTGGAGGCCGAGGATTTCGTGAGGTCTCTGGGGCACGAGTTGGACGTTCAGCGGGGCAACTGGACGGCGCTGGACGCGACGAAGATCGCGGCCCTCAACGCGGCCGATTTGATCATCGTCAGCCGCTCGACCGACAGCGCCCAGTATGCCACAGATGCCGCCGAGGTGGGCCAGTGGAACAGCGTCACGACCCCGATGATCAACATGACGAGCTACCTTGCTCGAAACAGCCGATGGCTGTGGGCCAACACCACCACCATCAACAACCTCGTCGGTCCGACGATGGACGTCCTGCTGCCCGAGCACCCCATCTTCACCGGTGTGGACCTCGGCGCCGGCAACACGGTCCAGTTGGTCGACGGCACGACCGGTACGGGCCAGACGTCCATGTTGGGCATGCTGACCCTCGGTAGCGGGACGGTGATCGTCTCGACCGGCACCAGCGCATGCATCGTGGAGTGGCCGGCCGGCCAGGCCTTCTACAGCGGCGCCGGCACGCCCGCCGGCAATCGCATGCTCTTCTGCATGGGGACGCAGGAATCGGGTGCTACACCCCAGGGCAAGTTCAATCTCACCGAGACGGGCAAGGCCGTGTTCGCCAATGCGATCCTCTATATGATGGGTGAAGACATCGAGCCCGGACGGGCCGCGAGTCCGACACCGGAAGACGGCGCGACTGATGTGCCTCGCGACGTGGTCCTCGGCTGGATGCCGGGCGAAGGCGTGGCCACCCACGACGTGTACTTCGGGACTTCGCTGGATGACGTTACCGCCGCCAGCAGGGCCAACTCGATGGGGGTCCTGGTCAGCCAGGGGCAGGCCGGCGACACATACGATGCAGCCGACCTGCTGGATTTCAGCCAGACCTACTACTGGCGCGTAGACGGCTTCGCGGGTGACGGCGTGACCCAGTACGTCGGCAAGATCTGGAGCTTCACGACCGAGCCGGTCGCCTATCCGATTGAGAATATCGCAGTGACCACGAACGGTGTCTCTGAAGAGACGAGCGGGCCCGAGAACACGGTCAACGGCTCCGGTCTCAACGATGCCGATCAGCACTCGACCGAGGCGACTGACATGTGGATGGCCGCCCCGGGTGAGGAAACACCGGTTTGGATTCAGTTCGAGTTCGAGAAGGTGTTCAAGCTCTACGAGTTGAAGGTCTGGAACTACAACGTGATGTTCGAGCCGGTGCTGGGCTTCGGGCTCAAAGACGTTACCATCGAGTACTCGATCGACGGCGCCGAATGGACAGTTCTGACGGACACCGAGTTTGCCAAGGCGACCGCCATGGACGATTACGTTGCCAATACGGTCGTCGATCTTGCAGGAGTCGCGGCGAAGTTCGTGCGGTTCACGATCAACAGCGGACACGGCGTGATGGGCCAGTATGGTCTGAGCGAAGTCCGGTTCACCTACACGCCGGCGCAGGCGCGCGAGCCGCAGCCGGCCGACGGCGCCACGGACGTCGATCCGGACACCGTCCTGAGCTGGCGTGCCGGCCGCGAGGCCACCACGCATGAGATCTACTTCGGTACGGACGCGGAGAATCTGACTCTGGCCGACAGCGTGACGGCGGCCAGCTTCTCGCCGGGCGCGCTCGATTTCGGGACCACATATTACTGGCGAATCGATGAGGCCGGGGCCGAGTTGTGGGCCGGCGAGCTGTGGAGCTTCTCGACGCAGGAGTACGCATTGGTCGACGGCTTCGAGGACTACACCGACGACATCGAAGCCGGCGAGGCCATCTTCGACACCTGGGTGGACGGCTGGGTCAATCAGACCGGCGCAACGGTAGGCTACATCAACGCGCCGT
>JAAYBV010000091.1 GCA_012744475.1 Phycisphaerae bacterium | reverse complement strand
GCTGACCGAGGACATCTTGTACCGGAAGCTGACGTTGCCCGGCCCGACGACCGTCGTCTGCATCCAGGTCTCCTGCCCCGAGCCGATGGTCCCGCTCTGTGCGGCGTCGTTGTCGGCGTAGTACTCGGCCGACTGCGCGAACCACTCGGCGTCGCCACCGGTGGTGAAGCTCAATTCGCAGTCACAGGCGGCGGCCAGCGCCGTTGGGACTGTTCCCCGGATTGTCGCATCCTCTGTCCGCATGAGTCCTCCGATCACGCCGGAACCAGCCTACCGCGCGGGCACGACATTCTCAAGGACCCGACCAGGAAACGGCGCCGGTACGGCCGGGGTGGCGATGAGTGGGGCGATTTGTAGGGCAGGGCAAACGTTCGATTTGACTTCCGCGCGGGTTCTGCTAAGATGGGGGAGGTAGGGTGGCCCGCCGTTTGTAGTGTTCCCGTAAGGGTCTGCCCCTTCAACGGTGTTCAGGGCGGGCTCTGAGCGAAGCCGAAGGGGCATACCAGATCAATAGCGTCTTACGACGCCACTGCAAACGGGGCAACGCCTCGGGGCGTCGCTGCGAACGCGGGTGCGTCCTGACCATCCGGGCAGGGTAGGCAGGGGAGTTGTGTCGATGGTGGAAGGTGGTCCTGGACGTCATCGGTTGGTCGTCGTGGTGGCTGCTGCGCACGATGCGCTTGCCGCCGCGACCGCACGCCTGGCGGCCGAGTACGAGCTGGACGAGCGGCGGTGTGACGACGTCTATGCGGCGGTGGCCGAGGTGGCCCGGCGGCAGGACCGGTGCATTCTGGTGGTCGGGCGGCTGGAAGAGCTGGCGAAGGAGGACCGTCGTTTCTTCGCCATCGCGGCCCGCCACGGGGCGCGGTGCTGCGCCCTGCTGGAAGCCGCAGCGCCGATCGAGCCAAACGTGGTCCCGGCGGCCCTTCGTATGGGTGTGTTCCTCGTCGGCACGACGAGTGAGATCAAGGGTGTTCTCGACGCGTGGTTGACCAGCGCCGGCTGCCCAGCGTCCGAGGCGATGGTTTGCCTGGACGACGAGTGCCGCGCCAGCGAGGCCGAGCTGAACGCGTTATTGGGGCAGGAAATCGATGAGTAGCACGGGGGATTCCCTGACACGGACGCCGGGACGGGACAAAGTCCTGCTGGTCGGTGACATTCGCAAGGCGTTTCTCGACGCCGAACGCGTGGAGCGCTATCCGTGCGACGTCAGAACGAATCTCCTGGAGGCGATTGATGCGGCGGCCCGAGGCGGCTACGACGCCGTTGGAGTGGTGATGAACGGTCTGCTGGGCCAGTTGCGTCCGGTGCTGAGGGCCCTTCGCAAGGCGACGGCCGCGCCGATCGTCCTGCTGGCGCAGATGTACGACGAGCCGGTGGCCCGCCATCTGGTGCAGAGCGCCCCCAGCGAGGAAAGGGCAGCCGATGCGTATCGGGTCTGCCCGATGACTCTGGCCAGCTTCGGGTCCGGCTTAGCGACGAAATCGGTCCCGACGGCGGCGTGGTCGCAGGGCGATTTCATCCCGGCAGGCATCGAGAAACGGATGCGGCATCTCGAACGGCTGGCCACCACGGACGACCTGACCGGACTGAACAACCGCCGGTACATCCGCGAGTTCGCCCGGCAGATCATCGAGCGGGCCCGCCAGAGCGCCGGACGCGTCACGCTGCTGCTGTTCGACATCGACAACTTCAAGCACTACAACGACGACTATGGCCATGCCACCGGCGACGAGATCCTCAAGCAGGCGGCCATCCTGATGCGCCGCTGCTGTCGGCCGCATGACGTGGTCGGGCGCATCGGCGGCGACGAGTTCGCCGTGGTGTTCTGGGACGATCCGCATTGCGCCGCATCGGAGACCGCCCGGGACCGGCGGCACGCCGAGGCCGAACATCCCAGCGAGCCGGTCTTCGTCGCCAGGCGGTTCCAGAGCGAGTTCGGTCACGCGGAGCTGAATCTGCTGGGGCCGGAAGGACGGGGCACGCTGACCATCAGCGGAGCGCTGGCCCGGTTCCCACGCGACGGGACCACCGTCCAGGAGCTTTTCGAGCGGGCCGATGCGGCCCTGCGCGAGGCCAAACGCAGCGGCAAGAACCGCATCTACCTCGTGGGGGAGCCAAAAAACAATATCGCCGACCTCCCATAGCCGATATACCCGCGTAGGGGCGAATCATGATTCGCCCCCACAAACAGGTGCCGGCGCAGGGTGTCTGCGTCGGGCCTGAGGGTATGGGGCTGCCATACGCCGCACGGAAAACTGGGAGTTGCATGGATTTGCTCACGATCAGCCCGCTGAGTTGGGAAGCGCTGCTTTGCTGTTTTTTGGCGGCCTTCGTTATCGGACTGGAAAGGCAGTTGCAGGGCAAGCCGGTCGGCGTGCGAACGAGTTCGTTGATCTGCATCGGGACCTACATCTTCATCGCCATGTCGGCCAGCGTGTTCAACGAGGCGACCGATCCATCCCGCATCGTCGGGCAGGTCATTACCGGGATCGGCTTTCTCGGCGCCGGCGTCATGCTGGCCAAGAATGGGAGCGTGGTGGGTGTGACATCCGCGTCGGCCATCTGGATTCTGGCGGCCATCGGCGTGATCGTGGGACTGGGCCACCCCTGGCTGGGCGTCAAGATGGCGATCCTGACGGTGGTGATCCTCGTGGGCGTCAACCGTCTGGAGAACACGTTCGAATTCATGCAGCGCGGCGTCCATCACAAGCTCAAGAAGAGGCAGGGGGCCCAGGCACCCAAGGGGGCTTCGCCGGCCGAACAGAGTTCCGAATGAGCCTTCGCGTGCGATCCGTATGCCGAGTCGATCACATCAATCTGCAGGCAAGCCGACGAGGAACACGCCCAATGTAGGATGGGCTTTCGCCCGTACGGCCGATACAGCGTGGGCCAAAGCCCATCCTGCGGTCTTCTTCGCCCTGTTCTACGTGTACCTGTGGCGCATCGTCGATGTGCGTCTGATCTATTACGCCGCCGGCATGGTATCGGACTTCCCCGAGTTCTTTCGTGGCGAGGCATTCCTGCGTCCGTTCCTGTCGTGTCCGGGCGGGCTCGCCGAGTATCTCGGCGCGTTCCTGGCGCAGTGGTTCTATTGGCCCTGGACCGGCGCGCTGGTCGTGACATTGCAGGCGTGGCTGCTGGCGGCCTGCGCGGGGCGCATCCTCGATGCGACGGGGGCCTCGGGCCTTCGCTGGGTCCGGTTCGCCTTTCCGGTTGGCCTGCTCGTCGTCTGCTCGCACTATGCCTATTACTTCGCCGCCGTGGCGGGGATGTCGATCGCCCTGGTTGCGGCGTGCCTGCACATCGCCATGACGGCGCGTCTGCGCGACTGCGGCCGCCTCCTGACGTTCGGAGTGCTTTCGATTGCGGTCTACTACGTTGCAGGGGCCGCATACCTGCTCTTCGCGTTGCTGTGTGCCGCCCGTGAGCTTCTGCGCGGGCGGTGGCGGCCGGGCGTGGCCTGTTTGGCTTGCGTCTTTGTGGCCCCATACGTTCTCGGCGTGCTGCTCTTCCGAGTCAGCGCGGAGATGGCGTTTGCCGTGGGTCTGCCGTCCTGGACAAGGACGGGCCTGGTCCCGCCGCGTGACATTCCCATGGCGGCCACTTGGGCGTTGGTGGCGGTGCTGCCCGTTGCGCTGGTCGCCGCAGGATTGTGGCGACTTGTGGCACATCGGCGGCATCCGGCGGAAACCAAGGGAGCGAAACGGCGTGGGTCCGCCGGCCTGTTGGATGCGGCGCGCCTCGGGTATGAACGCCGGCCCATCTTGCGGTGGACGCTCGCGTCGCTGATGCTGCTGGTCGTGGCCGCCGCGGCCGCCGCGTTTTCGTACGACGGCGTGCGAAAGGCGACGTTCCAGGTGCATTATTATGCCTGTCGCCGCATGTGGCCCGAACTGCTCGTGGTTGCCCGGCGCGCCTCGCTGAGCGTGGCGACGATCAACGCGGTCGACCGCGCGCTGTACCACAGCGGCCGGCTGGGCTCGCAGATGTTCGCCTGGCCCCAGCGCGCCGAGGCCCTGCTCGTCAGCGGCCAGGACCAGGACATGACCTTCTGGACCAAGTTCGACACGGCGATGGACCTGGGCCTGGTCAACCTGGCGCACAAGAACTATACCGAGTGCCTGGAGATCTACGGCCCGCACCCGCTGATCCTCGAACGCCTGGCGCTGGCGAATCTGGTCAAGGGCAACGTCGACGCCGCCCGCATCTGGCTCGGGGCGCTGAGCAAGACCATGTTTCACGCCCGTTGGGCCAGGGAGTCTCTGGCGCATCTGGAGGCCGACCCGACGCTGGCCAAAGAAGAGCGTGTGATGCAGTGGCGGAGCATCTGCATGAAGGAAGATTCTCCGACGATCTTCGCGCCGACGGAGTGGCAGCTCCAAACGCTGCTGAAGGAGAATGGCGGCAACCGCATGGCCTTCGAGTATCTCATGTCCACGTACATGCTCACGCGGCAACTGGAGAAGCTCGTCGGGCTGCTCGACCGTCTCGACGCCCTCGGCTACACGCAGTTCCCGCGACACTATGAGGAGGCGATCCTCGTCTACGCGTATACGACGAGGCAGCCGGTGTTCCTGCACGGGCGCGAGATCGATCCGCAGACCCGGCAGCGGATCGAGCAGTTCAGCCAGACGTTCAACCGCTACGGCAAGGACAAACAGGCGGCGCTGCGCGAGCTGGCCGGTGGCTACGGCGACAGCTACTTCTTCTTCAACCTCTATGGACTGTCGGGGGTGAAGAGATGAGAAGACGCGCGCTGTACATCGCGGTCATCGTCGTGGTCCTGGTGGTTGCCGGCGTTGTGTGCCGGTCTGTCCCGGCGCTGTCCGTGCTCCAGGGGCGGTCCGCCCTCCACGCGGCCCGGCGTGTCGAGCGTCCAGCGCGAATCCATCCGGACTACAGCGGCGTCGTCGCGCCGCCGAACATCGCGCCGTTGAACTTTGTCGTGCAGGAGGAAGGCCGCCGCTTCTACGTGCGAATCGCTGCCGAGCGCGGAGAGCCCATCGAGATCGCCAACCGCTCGGGCAGAGTTCTGATCCCCGAGCGGCCGTGGCGCAGGCTTCTGGAGGCCAACGCGGGCAAGAACATCCACGTCGATATCTGCGTGCAGGCGGACGACGGCGCCTGGACGCAGTTCGAGCCGATGGCGAATCGAATCGCCGCCGAGCCGATCGACGATGTGCTGGTCTATCGCAAGCTGCACCCCGGCGCCGGTGCGTGGGGCCGCATCGGCATCTACCAGCGCGACCTGCGCAGCTTCGATGAATCGCTGGTGCTCGACAACCGGTATTTCTCCAACGGCTGCGTCAACTGCCACACGTTCTGCAACAACCGCACGGACAAGATGCTGCTGGGCATCCGCAGCAGCGAATACGGCAGCTCGGCGCTGCTGGTCGATGACGGCGACGTCCGCAAGATCGGCACGAAGTTCACGTATACCTCGTGGCACCCCAGCGGCCGCCTAGCGGTCTATTCCGTCAACGCCGTCAGCCAGTTCTTTCACTCCAGCGGGCACGAGGTCCGCGACGTGATCGATCTCGATTCGCACCTGGCCTATTACGTCGCCGAGGCCGGCGTCACGAAGACCGCCCCCGACATTGCGAAGAAGGACCGGCTGGAGACCTATCCGACGTGGTCGCCCGATGGACGCTACCTGTACTTCTGCAGCGCGCCGCTGACGTGGACGCAGCGCAACGTCGTCCCGAAAGACTACGACCAGATCAAGTACGACCTGATGCGGATCGCCTACGACGTCGAACGCGACGAGTGGGGTCCGCTCGAAACGGTCCTGTCAGCCGCCGATACGGGCCTGTCGATCCTGCTGCCGCGAATCAGCCCCGACGGGCGCTGGCTGGTGTTCTGCATGTGCGAATATGGCTGCTTTCCCGTCTACCGGCCCGGCAGCGACCTGTACATCATCGACCTCGAAGCCGCAGCGCGGACGGGGCGGTACGAGTATCGCAAGCTGGAGGCCAACAGCGACCAGAGCGAGTCGTGGCACAGTTGGTCGAGCAACAGCCGATGGCTCGCCTTCAGTAGCAAGCGCGACAGCGCTCCGTTCACGCGCACGTATCTGGCGTACGTCGACGCCGAAGGCCGCGCGTACAAGCCCGTGCTGCTGCCTCAGAAGGACCCGACCTTCTACGATTCCTACCTGCGGACCTACAGCGTCCCCGAGCTGGCGACCGAGCCGGTTCGAACGACCAGGGAGACGCTGGCCCGCGCGATCCGCCGTCCCGAGCGAATCAGCGTGATCCCTCCGATCACCATGGCGACCCCGCAGGCCGGAACAGCGCCGCCGGCGTCCAAGCCCTGGACAACCGAACGCGAGTAGGGCGCGAATACCCTGATTACGTGTGGCAGTCTCAAACGCGGTAGCGTTTGGGGATGGCGGATTGCAGTGTGCCCGTGATGGGATAACGCCTTACGGCGTCACTACGAGCAGTCGTGCAGGCTTGAGGCTGCCACACATACGCTACAGCGCGCGGAGACTGGGGATCGGCCTGCGCGATTTGGCTTTACGCAATCGGCGCCTCCTGGTATACGCAGAGTGTTTGCGGCGCGCTGCGCCGACTGTATACGACTGGTGGTGCCAGGGAGGAATCCGAACATGTCCAGCCGACACGGCGTTCTCATCGTGGTCCTCATTGTCCTTGCGTGGTTTGACAACGTCGATGCGGCGGTGTGGCCCAGCGGGCGGGAGGTGGCCCCGTTGCAGGCGTGGCCTTTCGATCTGCGCGATGTGAAGCTGCTCGATGGCCCCTTCCGCGAGGCGATGGAGCGCGACCAGCAGTACCTGCACGATCTGGAGTCGGACCGCCTGCTGTGGTACTTCCGCCAGACAGCCGGACTGCCTACGCCCGGCGAGCCGATGGGCGGCTGGGAGAAGACGGAGCTGCGCGGGCACACGATGGGCCATTACCTCTCCGCCTGCGCGCTGATGGTCGCCTCCACCGGGGACGAGAAGCTCAAGGCCAAAGCCGATGCGATCGTCGCCGAGTTGGCGAAGTGCCAGAAAGCCCTTGGTTCGGGCTACCTCAGCGCCTACCCCGAGGAGCAGATCGATCGCGTGATCGCGCTGAAGCAGGTCTGGGCGCCCTGGTACACGCTGCACAAGATCTACGCCGGCTTGATCGATATGTATGTGTACTGCGACAACGCCCAGGCGCTTCAGATCGCCCAGAGCATGGCGCGGTGGACCGAGGGCCGGCTCGACAGGCTCGACCGCGCCGCCATGCAGGAGATGCTCAACCACACCGAGCAGGGCGGCATGAACGAGACTCTCGCCAACCTCTACGGCGTCACAGGCGAAAGGGCCTGGCTGGAGCTGGCCGAGCGGTTCAATGCCGACACATACAACAACCCGCTGATTCTGCATCGCGACGAGCTGAAGGGGCTGCATGTCAACTCGTTCATCCCCAACGTGATCGGCACCGCCCGCCAGTACGAATTGACGGGCGATCCGACGGACCGGCACATCGCCGAGTTCTTCTGGCGCTGCGTCGTCCACGGCCGGACCTACTGCACCGGCGGAACCTCCATCGACGAGCACTGGCGCAGCGACCCGTATCATCTGGCTGATCAGCTCGATGCGCACACGCAGGAGACCTGCTGCACCTACAACATGCTCAAGCTGACGCGTCACCTGTTCGCCTGGCAGCCTCGCGCCGAGCATATCGACTACTACGAGCGGAACCTGATCAACTCGATCCTGGCGACGCAGGACCCCGACACCGGGATGATGATGTACTTCGTCGCGCTGGCGTCGGGGCATTGGAAGTACTTCAACACGCCGCGTGACTCGTTCTGGTGCTGCACCGGCACCGGCCTGGAGAATCACGCCAAGTACGCCGACACGATCTACTTCCACAACGACCAGACGCTCTGGGTGAACCTGTTCATCGCCAGCGAATTGAGCTGGAAGGACAAGGGCGTTACCGTACGTCAGGACACGGAGTTCCCCGAAGTGTCTGCGACGAGACTGACGATCGGGGCGCAGCGACCGGTTGAGTTCGAGCTGCGCCTGCGCGTGCCCGGTTGGGCGACGCAGGGCGTGACGCTGACGATCGACGGCCGGGACCAGGCGGTGACCGCGCAGCCCGGCTCGTTCTTGTCGATCCGACGCACCTGGCGCGAGAAGACCGAAGTCGAAATGACGATGCCAATGAAGCTGTGGCTGTGCCCCATGCCCGACGATGCGAATCTGGCGGCGGTGATGTATGGGCCGCTTGTTCTGGCCGGGCAGTTGGGCGAGGCCGACGTTCCGCAGGAGCTGATCTACACGACGAGCAACTGGTTCGAATTCCCCGCCGAGCGGATCATCGAAGCGCCCGTCATGGTCACGATGCAGCGCGACCCGCAGGTCTGGATTCGCCCGGTAGAGGGCGAGCCTCTGACGTTCCGCACGAGCGGCGTGGGCCAGCCGGACGACGTGACACTTGTTCCCTATCATGAGCTGTTCGACCGGCATTACGCGATCTACTGGCGACTGACGGATGACGCCGGCTGGCAGCGGATTCAGGCCGAGCGAAAGGCCCGCGACGAGGCCAAAGCCCGCGAGGCGGCGCGGCAGGCCGCGTTGGATGCGCGGAAGATCGACGCGGTCGGGATCGGCGTATCTGATTCCGAAAAAGCGCACCAGATCAAGGGCGAGAACACCCGCAGCGGCACGCACGCCCAGCGGCGCTGGCGCGACGCCGAGGGCGGCTGGTTCGAGTATCGCATGAGAGTCCTGCCCGAGACGCCGGTGACACTGCACTGCACTTGGTGGGGCAGCGACAATGACCGCGTCTTCGATATCCTCGTCGACGGGACGAGGATCGCCACGCAGAAGCTCGCCCAGAACAAGCCCGGCGAGTTCTTCGACGTCGATTACGTGATTCCTGTCGAGTTGACGAAAGGCAAGGAATCCATCGTGGTCCGTTTCGCCGCCCACCCAGGCAGCATCGCCGGCGGCCTCTTCGGCTGTGCCACCCTCAAACCCGGACCATAACGTCCCCTTCCTCCCTCTCCACGTGGATCGTAGGGCAGTGCCCATATCAGGGGCAGAGGGCCGTGTGTGGCAGCCTCAAGCTCGAAGAGCTTGGGGATGGTCGGCATGGGCAACTATCTGGAATCGGTACGACAGACCGTATACCATCCCCAAACGCCAACGCGTTTGAGGCTGCCACGCATACCAGCATGCTTTTCACACGCCTACGCACGGACCTTTCCCGACAGGACGAGCAAGGCGACACCGAGGCCGATGGTGAGCGGGCCTTCGAGGAGTGTCCAGAAGGCCGGCAGACGCAGCATGGCGTCGAGGAGGGTGACGCCGACGCCGCCTGCGAGGGCGATGACCCCGAGCAGGCGGATCAGCGGCAGGTATCTGCGAATGTCCAGCGAGACGAACACCAGGGTCGCGCCGACGACGGCGTACATCGCCGAAAGCGTGCGTGTCAGGTAGCTCATCAGCGGTGTGTATTCCAGTTCGCCCATGCCGATTCCGGTGTGAATCCTCTGCATCCACGCGAACGGGCAGAAGACGAACACCAGCCCGCCGAGCATGGCCACGCCCGTCAGACGCAACAACGCCGTCAACAACCCTCTGCTGTGCTTCATAGGTCCCCCTGTCCTGCAATG
>JAAYBV010000015.1 GCA_012744475.1 Phycisphaerae bacterium | reverse complement strand
TTCCACTCATGACCATCGCTCCCCCAACAGGGTTCGCAGCCTTTCCATTCCGTAGCGGTATCGGCCGGCCGCTGTGTTGAGCGAGATGCCCATGATCCGGGCAATCTCCTCAAACGTCTTGTCGCGGTATAACTTCAATACCACCGCCTGACGCTGGGACTCGGGCAGGCGGCTCAGAGCCACCTCCAGCAGTTCTACGACATCGGTGCGCTCCGGGCCGGCCTCCGACGCCTCCAGCCAGGAGTCCTTGGCCGCCTCGTCCTTTCGATCGCGTCGGCGCCGGCGCGTGTATGAAACGGCCTCGTTGCGAGCGATTCGGTAGATGTAGGCATCCAGGCAGCCGGCTTTGGCCAGCTTGCGGCGTTTGCCCGCGATTCGAACGAAGACGGCTTGGAGGACGTCTTCGGCGTCGTGGCGACAGCAGAGCTTCGTCACCAGATACGCCAGCAGGCTGTCCGCGTACCGCCGCCATATCAGCTCGACCGCGGCCGGATCGTCCCGGCCCAGCGCCTCTCGTATCGCCTCATCGAGGCTGCGTTTGTCCAAGTTCTCTGTCCTCGATTCGGATGCTCATTCTCACCGTAAGACGCCCTGAACCCATCTGATTTGTATACGTACAACAGAATCTTTCGTCTATCTTGACACGGGAAAGGACAGAAGGGAACATGGATGAACCGATTCGTAGGGGCGAGGCATGCCTCGCCCCTACCTCGTACCTCGGCGCACTTCACGAGATACGAGACACGAGATCCGAGCTGCGTGGTCAGGGATGGCGGAAAAAGCAAAGCCCAAGACGATCCTGTTGAGACAGCCGGCCATGCGTCGCGTGCTGCTGGCCTTGCTGCCCTGCGTGGCGGGGGCGATCTATTTCTTCGGCTGGCGGAGCCTTTTCCTGATCGTCTGGGCCGCGGTGGTCGGCTTCGTGGTCGAGTCCATTTTCACCCGCCGTCGTCGCGAGCCGGTCAGCGAGGCCGTCTTTGTCACCACGACCCTGTTTGCCCTGGTCATGCCGCCGACGGTCCCGCTGCACGTGCTGACGATCGGCGTGGTGTTCGCGGTCATGTTCACCAAGGAGCTCTTCGGCGGTTTCGGACGCAACATCTTCAATCCCGCCCTGGCCGGCCGCTGCTTCGTCTACATCTGCTTTCCCGTGGCTCTGACGGCTGCCTGGGCTCCGGCCGCCGGCCGCCCCTGGGGCGCTCTGAACCTCTGGACTACAGCGTCGAGCCCCAACGCGGTCACGGGCGCTACGCCGATGGCCTATCTCAAGGCCGGCAAGATCGTCCTGAGTTCTGAGTCCGCCGCAACCTCCCAAGTCCCGTTCGCTATAGACGACGGTGCGACCGTGGAATTGAAGCGAAGCGCTCTTTTTACGGCTTTGGCCTTGGGACGAATCAGCGGCACGATGGGAGTGACCAGCACGCTGCTCATCACGATCGGAGGTCTCTATCTGTTCTGGACGAAGACAGCCAACCGGACGATCATCGTGACTTTGATTGTCACGTACGGCCTGCTCAGTCAGATTCTCCATTCGTTCGGCGTGGCGCCTGTACCGGCGGGCTGGACGGCGGTGCTCGGTGGGGGTTTTCTGCTCGGCGCGTTCTTCATGGCCACCGATCCGGTCAGCTCGCCGAAGACGAACCTCGCCAGAATTATCTACGCGATCATCATCGGCGTCTGCACCGTCGTGATCCGCAACTTCTCGATCTTCAACGGTGGTCTGATGTTCTCGATCCTGATCGGCAACATGTTCGCACCCATCCTCGACTACGCGGTTCGGGCGCGTCAAGCGGCCAGGAAGGCCGGGGGGCGGGCGTGATGCGAGAGAAACGCTGGTTCCCCATCCTCTACATGTTTGGTGTGACGGCTTTCTTCAGCTCGATCATCATCGCCTTCGCGACGGTTACGCGGGGACGGGTGGAGGCCAACGCGGAACTGGCCTTCGAGAGGGCCGTTCTCGAGATTGTGCCCGGTCTGTCCGGCGCGAACCTGAGCAATGCGGAGGTTCACCCTCGGTTTGCGGACATGGTCGAAGAACCCACGGCGTCCTCCGGCGGCGCTTACCTCGTCAAGAAGGATGGCCAGGTCGTCGCCTACGCCCTGCCCTTCTCGGGCCAGGGATTCTGGGCGCCCATCGGGGGCATCCTCGGCATCGAGCCGGACCAGAGGACCGTCACGGGGATCGCTTTCTACGAGCAGAATGAGACGCCCGGCCTGGGCGCCGAGATCACCAAGCCGCCGTTTCGCAGCCAGTTCAAGGGCAAGGTGCTCGCCTCCGGGGGAAAGCCCCTGGGCATGAAACGCCCTGGTGGCGAGCTGGACGACAGCAGCGTCCACGCCGTCACCGGCGCGACGCAGACCAGCACACGGCTCGAAGGGATCATCAACGCCGCTCTGACCGAGTGGCAATCCAAGGTGGCCAGGGAGGGCGCGCGATCATGACTCCTCCCGGAACTGAGTCCCAGACCAGGAAGATCATTCTGACCGGATTGTGGCGCGATAACCCGATCTTCAAACAGGTGCTCGGCATCTGTAGCACGCTGGCCGTGACGAACCTCGTGCTGAACACGGTTGTGATGTGCGTGGCACTGGTCTTCACGGTCGCCCTGAGCTCCGCCAGTGTCTCGCTGCTGCGTTCGGTCACACCGCGCAACATCCGGATGATGGTCGAGACGCTGATCATCGCGTTCTACGTCATTATCGTGGATATCCTGCTGAAGGCGTATTGGCCCGAGATGAGCGCCAACCTCGGTCCCTACGTCGGCCTGATCATCACCAACTGCATCGTCATGGGCCGGTGCGAGGCCTTCGGCAACAGCAATCCGCCCGCCCGGGCGTTCCTCGATGGCGCCTTCAGCGCGCTGGGCTATTCCTTCATCCTGCTGATCATCGCGACGTTCCGCGAGGTGCTCGGGATGGGGACTTTCGCGGGGCTGGCGGTGCCGTTCTTCTCGGGGCCGGCGTGGGACAAGTGGATCATCATGGTGATGCCGCCGGGGGCCTTCTTCATGCTGGCCGTCGTGATATGGGTGTTTCGATCGATCCAGATCAGACTGGAGGCGAAGACCAAATGAACCTTGGATCGGAAATCTGGCAGGCGGTCACCGTGTGCGTCGCCGCGGTATTCACACAGAACATCCTGCTGGCCTACTTCCTGGGCCTGTGTCCCTTCATCGGGGTCTCGCGCGAGGTCAAGACCGCTTTCGGACTCGGGGTGGCGGTGATCTTCGTCATGACGGCCACCACGCTGTTGAACTGGCTGGCGTATCGTTACGTGCTCCAGCCTCTGGGGCTGGAGTTCTTCCGTTTCATCCTGTTCATCGTCATCATCGCGGCGTTCGTGCAGTTCGTGGAGATGGCCATCGAACGCTTCTCGCCGTTCCTGTACCAGCAGCTCGGGGTGTTCCTGCCGCTGATCACGGTCAATTGCGCCATCCTCGGCGCGTCGCTGTTCATGGTGATTCGTGACTACTCGTTCATCGTCACCATCGGCTATGGACTGGGCAGCGGGATCGGCTGGTTTCTGGCGATCATGGCGATGGCCGGCATCCGCCAGAAGCTGGCCAACGAGCGGATTCCCGCCGGATTGCAGGGGCCGGGAATCACGCTGATCATCGCCGGACTGATGGCGCTGGCGTTCATCGGATTCACCGGCGTGCTCCAGGGAAGGTGAAAGCAAAGGTAGGGGCGAATAATGATTCGCCCGTACGCCATCCGCCGAAGGCGGATTCCGCCATCTTGATCTTTGCTTCTTGCGTTTTGGTTTGGTTTGTGGTGCGGGAGGTCAATGATAGCGTCCATCCTGATCGCAGTTCTCGTTGTCAGCCTCATCGCAGGGGCCTTGGCGGCTGTCCTGGTTGTTGCGGAATACTACCTGGCCAACTACGGTCCGTGCAAGATCACGGTCAACGACGAGAAGGAGCTCACGGTCCAGGGGGGCAAGGACCTGCTCGGGCTCCTGACGGCCGAGAAGCTGTTCATCCCCAGCGCCTGCGGCGGCCGGGCCACGTGCGGGCTCTGCAAGGTCAAGGTGCTCGAAGGGGCCGGTCCGATCCTGCCGACCGAGGAACCTTACCTGGACAAGGCCGAGAGGGAATCGAACGTTCGTCTGGCCTGCCAGGTGAAGGTCCGCCGTGACCTGCGGATTGAGATACCGAAGGAACTGCTGGCCATCCGGGAATACGCCTGCCGCTGTGCGAAGATCGTCGACCTGACGCACGACATGAAGCTGTTCCGGCTGGAGCTGACCGACCCGGCCACCATCGATTACATTCCCGGCCAGTACGTGCAGTTGCGAACGCCTCCGTACGGCAAGAGCCGCAGCGAGGTCTACCGCGCCTACTCGATCGCTTCCGATCCTGCTGAGAAGGGGATCCTCGACCTGATTATTCGGCTCGTGCCCGGCGGGATCTGCACAACGTACTGCTTCGAGCATCTCAAGGAAGGCGACGAGCTGCGATTCAACGGTCCCTATGGGGACTTTCGGCTTTCGGAGTCGGCGTCTCCGATCGTTTTCGTCGCCGGGGGCTCGGGAATGGCGCCGATCAAGTGCATGCTCCACCACATGAAGAACACCGCCAACCCGCGCAAGGCGGTGTACTTCTTCGGGGCCAATGCGGTCAAGGAGTTGTGTCTGACCGATCTGATGCGGCAGTTCGAATCGGAGCTGGCCGATTTCCGCTTCGTGCCGGTCGTCGCCTCCACGCAGGACAGCCCCGACTGGGATGGCGAAACCGGTCTGGTGACCGAGGCCGTGCAGAGGGGTTTGACCGACGCTTCGAAACACGAAGCTTACCTGTGCGGCAGTCCGGGCATGATCGACGCCTGCATCAGAGTCTTGACGGGCCTGGGCATGCCCGAGACGAGCATCTTCTACGACAAGTTCGCGTAGGGGGCGATTCCGATGGAGCTTGGCAGATGAAACAGTCGCCCGACATGCAGAAGCTCGAGCAGCTTCTCCGGTCTTCGATCCTTGTGGCCGGCGGTTTTATGGGCAGCGATCCGCGCAGCGTCGTCGACGTAATCGAAGCCGACGCCGCCGAGCTGTTTCGGTTGGGTGTCACACCGGAACAGCTTGGCGCCCGAATGACCGAGATCACAGAGGCGGCCGGGAAAGGGCTGGGAACCTGGGTCAAGATCGACGAGGCCCGCGAAGCCGTGATCGACGAGGCCCGTGGGCAGATGGTCTGTCCCTGGCCGCACGAGGCGCGCTTCCGCAAGACCGTCACCACGGTCCGCCGGACGGACTCGGGGCAGACTGTCCGATGGTCCGACCTGAACACCCACCTGATCGCCGCCCACGGCTTCTTCGAGGGCAGGGGGTCTGCCTTCCGCATAGATCCGGCCCTTCTGGTGCAAGTCATCTTCTGACGATGCCCAGGCCTGCCGCCTTTCGCCCGCACGTCTATCCAATCGGGGACTCTTTGTGTATGATGGGCGTGCGCCTGGACCATAGCCGAAACCGCACGAGAGGTACCCTGATGCACCTGAATCGCGTCGTCTTTCATCCGGAGACCTATCCGACCCGCGAGCACTATCCGTTCAATCTCGACATCTTCCATCGAACCGGACAAATTGCGCTGGACCGCCCGGTGACGATGTTTGTCGGCGAGAACGGCACCGGCAAGTCGACGCTGCTCGAAGCGATGGCTCGCAAGGCCGGCATCCACATCTGGCAGGAGCGCGGCCGGACACGCTTCCGATACAATCCCTACGAGAACCAGTTCCATCGGTGCATCTCGGTGGAATGGGCCGACGGCTGGGTGCCCGGCTCGTTCTTCGGATCGTCGGTGTTCCAGGACTTCGCTCGGATACTGGACGAGTGGGCCGCCAGCGATCCGGGTCAGCTCGAGTACTTCGGAGGCAAATCGCTGCTGACGCAGTCGCACGGCCAGTCGATCATGTCGTTCTTCAAGGCCCGCTACGGGATCAGGGGACTCTATCTGATGGACGAGCCAGAAACGGCACTGTCGCCGGTGACGCAGATTGCGTTGCTCAAGCTGCTGGGCCGGATGGCGGCCGCCGGACACGCGCAGTTCATCATCGCGACGCATTCGCCCATCCTGCTGGCCTGCCCCGGCGCCACCATCTACAGCTTCGACCAAACGCCGATTGGACCTGTTGCCTACGAACAGACCCCGCACTATCAGACGTACAAAGACTTCATGAACGATCCGAAGAAGTACTGCGACGACCGATGATCGAAGTCCTGGAGGGCATCTGAGATGGCCGGAAAGCGACACGATTTCAGAATGACGGTTGCCTGGCTGGTGGCCGGGGTGTTTCTGACATCCACGTGCTGGGCGGCTGGCGACGGAACGATGGAGCGGATTCGTCCCAGCGACGATGGGAGCCATTTCGTCGGCGCCGAATCAGGCCGGCGCTTCGTGGCCTGGGGTGTGAATTACGATCACGATGACGCCGGACGTCTGCTCGAAGACTACTGGCAGCGCGAATGGCCCACCGTCGTGGAGGACTTCGGCGAGATCAAAGCGCTCGGCGCCAACGTCGTTCGGGTTCACTTGCAGGTCGGGCGATTCATGAACACGCCGCAGGAGCCCAACGACGCGTCGCTGTCCCGGCTGGCGGACCTCGTGAAGCTGGCCGAGCGAACGGGGCTCTATCTCGACGTCACCGGTCTGGGCTGCTACCACAAGAAGGATGTGCCCGCCTGGTACGACGTGATGAACGAGGCGCAGCGATGGGACGTTCAGGCGCGGTTCTGGGAGGCGGTCGCCAAGACGTGCGCCGGCAGCGACGCGATCTTCTGCTACGACCTGATGAACGAGCCGATCCTGCCCGGCGGCGACAAGGCTGAGACCGACTGGCTGGCAGGCGACTTCGCGGGCAAGCATTTCGTCCAGCGGATCACGCTCGATCTGGCTGGACGCCGCCGGGAAGAGGTGGCCAAAGCGTGGGTCGACCGGCTTGTCGCTGCTATCCGCAAGCACGATGACCGGCACATGGTCACGGTCGGCGTAATCCCGTGGGCGCTGACGTGGCCGAAGGCCAAGCCCCTTTTCTACTCCAAAGAGGTCAGCGAGAACCTCGACTTCGCCAGCGTGCACTTCTATCCGAAAAGTGGCGAGATCGAGAAAGCCCTGGCCGCGCTGGCGGTCTACGAGATCGGCAAGCCTCTGGTGATCGAGGAGATGTTCCCGCTGAGCTGTAGCGTCAATGAGATGGACGCATTCATCGATGGCTCGCGGAAGATCGCCGACGGCTACATCAGTTTCTACTGGGGCAAGACCATCGAGGAATACGGCAGCGGGGCGCACGATCTTACCGCCATGCTCATCACCGGCTGGCTCAAGTACTTCCGCACCAAAACCCCCGCTATCCTCGATATATACCGTGACACGAATTGATCCAACTCACCTCCACGTGCGGGTGCGGTCGGTGCGCCGGTGGAAGCCGGCGGACATGGATTGGGCACGGGCCTTCAGCAGCGACTGGCGGCCTTCGGGGTTTCGCGTGTAGATCAGCTCGCAGGGGCCGATGTAGCGGGCCCACATCCTGCGGAAGTGCTCGGCGGATTCCCTGTTTCTTGCGAGGGTTTTAGGCATAGCATAGTAGTGCTTTTGCATCAACAGTCGCAGCGGGCTCTTTCGCACGAGGATATATCGCGGGTCGTCGACGGGGCCGAGCAATTCCTGGAGGGCGTCGAGGAAGACCGACCGCTCTCGCGTGGCCCCACCCTTGAGCGAGCAGGTGACGAAACCGTAGTCACGGCGTTGCGCGATCACCCGGGGCCGGGCGTGACGGCTGTCGATGATATTCGCCTGCACCAGGGCCTTGAGCAGCGCCTTGCCGAGCTGCTTCATGCTCGAGGCGACCGGGCCGTGACGCAGCAACAGCCACAGGGCCTGGAAGAACATCGGCAGCGCCGCTATCGCCGCCAGGGCCGAGGCGACCGCCAGCAGGATCATCAGAATTCGCAATCCCGCTGACGCTCCGGATCGGGACATCAGCACCGAGACGATCGACACGCCCCAGAACCCGACCTGCCACAGCGCTGCGAGAATCGCGCGGGCGAAGACAAAATCTCGCGGCAACGCCAATGGCGAGGTGGTGACCTCCTCCTGCATAGCGCCGAAGCGAGCGGAGGCGAGCGAAAGCTCCCATCGCGTTCGCAGCCCATCGCGATCGCGGGCCTGCTGCATCATCACCGCGTTGATGTGGTCGATGCGCGCCTGGTCATAGGGAGGGCTGCCGAGCCCGATCCGGGTCAGGCCGCTCTCGATCGTGCTCCTCTTGAACGAGACGCCGACGAAGGTTTTGAACCGCCGGATCAGTGTGTCGAGGTCTTCTCCCGGCTCGGCGACGCCCTCTTCCTGGCAGACGAGGTGCCAGATGTTGGCGGTCTTGGCTGGATTGCCTTCCAACGTTCGGATGGCGCGGCCGCGCATCTGGTTGCTGAGCATGTACGAGCCGACGAAGCTCGCCAGGATCAGCGCGTTGACCGCCGGTGCATCCCACCCCTCGCCCAGAAGGGACGTCGTCCCGACCAGCACGGTGACGCCGCCCTGGCGAAACAGGTTTGTGATGAGTGCGACGATCTTCTGCTTGTCGGGTCCGCGGACGGCGACCTCGCAGAACCGCTCGTCGTGGGCCAGCGGCCTGTAGTCGAGATTCGCCGGGTCGATTCCCAGTTCGACGGCGACGGTCCGCAGCGATTCCTGTGTGTCGGTGGGAACGACGGTCAATGTTCCGGTGAGGATGCCGAGCCGCACACCGGGAGTTTCGCTGCGGCGGATCTGTTCGAAGATCGGCACGACGCCCAGCCTCTTGAGGGGCTTGACGTCGGCAGGGTCCTTGGGGAAGTCGGCGCTGCGCACAAAGTCCGTCAGGACCACCATCCGCAGATCCGACCCGAGGGATTTGCCCTCGATCCGGACGATTTCCTCGATGCTCTTGAGCTTCGAGGCGCTTCGCGTCAGCAGTTGAGCGGTCCGGCTGGTGCTGCGCAGGCTCACCGTGCGCCGCTCGATTGCACCGATGCGCTTGAGGTCGCGCGCGATCGGCTGGAACAGATCTTTGTGGGCCTCGAAGGACTTGGCATGCGTGTAGAGACAGCCCGTCAGCAGGGTCTCCAGCCATTCGAGCTTCAGGCCGGGGCACTCGCGAGCCGTCAGGCCGATGACGCTCAGCAGCTTCCTTGGCGGCCGGCCCCGAACGTGGTGAAGAAAGAACGCAATGCTCGAATAGAAACCCGGATCAGCCAGAATCTCTTCAATATGCGCCGCAGGCTCGCGGACGCGCGGGTCGCCCTCCAACGCCTCGACGAAGGCCTGATTGGCGACCAGGGCCTTGACGCAGGCGTCCACTTCCCGGCGGAACTCGTGGAGCTCGGCCTGCTCGGCCCGCAGCGGCGTCGAAAGATACACGTAGTCCTGGTGCGGGCAGAGGTTCTTCTCCTGCACCAGTTCGGGCACGGTGATCTCCGCATCGATGGGGCCGCACAGATCGACGTAGCGATCCCACTCAAAGGGCACGACATCGAAAGGGGCCGTGGCGGTCAGCGCCACGACCGTGGGCTTGTCCAGATGCTTCTTCACGTCGATCAGACATCGCCACCATTCGTTCCTCAGATGGTGCGCCTCGTCCAGCACGAGCGTGCGGATGCCCAAGCCGCTCAACTTCTTCAGCAACGCGCCTCTGGCCGCCGATCGGAATCCGCCTTTCCCGGTCTTTTCCCTGGGGGGCTGCCGTTCCTGGCTCTCCTCCTCTTCCGTCCGGCCGCTGTAGACACTGTGCAGACCCTGGTAGGTGGAGACCGTGAGGAATCGCGGGTTGCGAATGTCTCTCGACATCCAGTCGGGCAGGCCCGGCCCACCCGCTGCAGGCGGGCAGAACAGGCCGAGGAGACGATCGATCCACTGATCGCGGATAGCGACGGTCGGAGTGAAGATCAATGTGGGCCGGTTCAGCCGGCGGACCACCTCCAGGCCCAGAACCGTCTTGCCGGAGCCGGGCGCTGCGACGATGTGCAGGTGGTCGTCGTCGAGATAGTCGTCCAGTTCCGACAGCACGCGCTGCTGGTAGCGTCGCCAGGGCTTGCGGAATTGGATGTCCGGCGGGAATGCTTTCACCTACGAGGCCCGAAGAACGAAATGCCAGTAGCCGAAGGCTGCCAGAACCTGCACGACCACGATACCGACAAAGACCATCCTGAATTTGAGCTTCTGCGTCTTGTGTCGGAACACTGCCTGCGCCAGCAGCGCTCCCGGGCTGCCTCCGATCAACGCCGCCAGATGGAGAATCACCTCCGGCACGCGGCCTCCGCCTGCGATGGCCTGCCGCTTGTCATAACCATAGAGCAGCACGGTCACGGCGTTGATCCCGACGAGATACGCAAACAGCCCCGCCAGACCCAACCACCAGAGCAGGGCAGAGACCACCGCGACGAGAATCGTCAATATGCAGAGAAACGTCTTTTTCGGTTGGCGCCGGGCCATTCTCGGTCTCGCCCTACGCGCCGAAGGTCGCGCCGATGGCCTTGGCCGCCTTGATCAGCGGGTGGTTTCTGGGAACGGTTCTGATCTTGCCCGCGATGCTGGCCAGTGGGACGCTGGAGATCCCGTCGGCCTTCCAGACGACGAGGCGGTTCTTGACGCCGCCGGCCAGCAGTTCAATCGCGGCGTGGCCGAACATCGTCGCCAGCGTCCGGTCATGCGGCGTGGGTGTGCCGCCGCGCTGGATGTGCCCGAGGACCACCGCGCGGCAGTCCAGGCCCGTCTGTCGATTGATGTCTTCGGCCAGTTTGTTGCCGATCCCGCCGAGGCGGATCGGGTCGGGGCTGGTCGCGATGCGTTTCAGGACGACCATTTGCCCGCCTTTTTCCTTGGCCCCCTCCGAGACGACGATAATGCTGAACCGCTTGCCGCACTCGGATCGACCCAGGACGTACCGGCAGACGGTGTCCAGCCTGTACGGGATCTCCGGAATCAGGATGACGTCCGCGCCGCTGGCTGCTCCGGCGTACAGGGCGATCCAGCCGGCGTAACGCCCCATCACCTCGACGATCATCACGCGATGGTGTGAGCTGGCGGTGGTGTGGACCTTGTCGATGGCCTCGGCGGCGGTGTTGACGGCCGTGTCGAAGCCGAACGTCACGTCCGTGCCCGCCAGGTCGTTGTCGATCGTCTTGGGCACGCCGATGACAGGCAGGCCCTTCTTCGCGAACCTGGCGGCCGAGGCCATCGTCCCGTCGCCGCCGATGCAGACCAGGGCTTCGATGCCGCGATGCTTCAGGTTGTCCAGGCACTGATCGGAAAGATCCCTGATCTGCGTCCGCCTGGCGGTCTGGACGGGGAAGCGGAACGGATCGGATGTGTTGCTGCTGCCTAAGATCGTGCCGCCGACGGTGAGGATGTTGCTGGTCTGTTCGTAGGTCAGCGGCTCGATCCGGTTCTCGACGAATCCGAGGTAGCCGTCCTTGATGCCCCAGACGGTCAGGCCGTGCTCGTTGATGGCGGTCTTGGTCACCGCGCGAATCACGGCGTTCAGGCCGGGGCAGTCGCCCCCGCCCGTCATCACGGCGATCGATTTCAGTTTCGCTCTGGCCATTCGCTGTCCCTCTGGTTCCTTTTCGCTGCTGTCAGTGCTATCGTTCGACTCCGACCCCGGCGTAGCTCAGGATCGATCTCTGTCACCCTATCTTAGCCGTTGATCGAGCCCCTGAAAACAACAATGCGTGGATGGCGTGCCTTTCTGCCCGGCCGGGCACGCAACAGGTCTGTGCTTGTCAGCGGCGCGCCGGCAATGGTAGAGTACCCCAGTGCTCATCGACAAAACAGCCATTGGGAAGGAGAAGCACTATGAAGTGGGAATACCGGACGGTCAAACTGGCTACGAGGGGGTTTCTGGGCGGCAAGTTCGACGAGAACCAGCTCGACGCCTACATGAACCAACTGGGCTCCCAGGGGTGGGAGCTGGTGGCCGGCTTCGACACGAACAAGAGCTACGGCGAGACGCGCGACGTCGTCGTGATTTTCAAGCGTCCCCTGTCGTGATTGGCCCCTCTGCGCGGGATTGCGCCGGCGGAAATGTGATGGTGAACCTCAGGACATACGGGCGAGCGCCTTTTGGCGTGGCGGTGATCCACGGCGGACCCGGCGCCGCCGGACAGATGGCGCCGGTGGCCCGGGAGCTGGCACGGGATATGGGGGTATTGGAGCCGCTCCAAACGAAGCGGTCTGTCGAGGGGCAGATCGAAGAACTCAAGACCGTATTGGAGGCGAGCGCCGAACTTCCCGCGATCCTGGTAGGCTTCTCGTGGGGCGCGTGGTTGAGCTACCTCTGTGCGGCGTATCACCCCGGTCTGGTCCGGAAGCTGATCCTCGTCTCGAGCGCGCCGTTCGAAGAGAGATACGCATCGGGCATCCTCCAGACGCGCCTGGGTCGCCTGAGCGCCGACGAGCGGAGGCAGGTCCAGTCGATGATGGACGCCATGAAGGACCCCGATTTGGCCGACAAGGACGAGCTACTGGCCCGGTTCGGCAGGCTCTTCACCAGGACCGACGCGCGCGACCCCCTGACGCTCGAAAGCGATGAGTTGGAGACCTCCTGGACGATTCACCAAAGTGTGTGGGGCGAGGCGGCCCACCTGCGAAGCACGGGCCGGCTTCTGGAGCTGGGCAGACAAATCGCCTGCCCGGTCGTGGCCCTTCACGGCGACTGGGACCCGCACCCGGCCGCTGGCGTCCGCGAGCCCCTGGCCAGCATTCTGAACGATTTCCGGTTCCTCCTGCTGCGCGACTGTGGACACACACCCTGGATCGAGAAGCGGGCCAAAGACGCGTTCTACGAGGTCCTCCGGGACCAGTTGTGCTGACGGAGACCGCCGCCGGGCGAGGGGGTGGGCCCTCTCGGTGTGGTGCTGCCATCGTCCGAGAAATCGACGGACCGTACGCGTTCGCGGCGGCGGACCCTGTTTTCCCTCCACGAAGAAGGTGGTTTCTGTTGTATCCTGCGGAAATGCCCCCAGGAAGCGGGAAGACCCATTGGAGAGGTGCCATCGGCAGGTCGATGAACGATTTGTAGGATGGGCTTTAGCCCATGCCGTATCTGTGATCCGATGGAAGAATGGATGGTCGATGGTGAATACGGGAGCCAGTATGGTCGCAACGTCGTCTCTGAAGGGGGTGCTGCTGGACAGCGCCAAGGAAGTGTTTGAATCGATGGTCTTCATGCCCCTGGAGGAGGTCGAAGGGCAGAGGCCGGACCACGAGAGTGTGACGTTACTCGGGACCATCACCTTCGCTGGAAACCTTGAAGGTTGTCTGGGTGTCTGCTGTGACATGGCCGGCGCCCGCGCCATCGGCGCTGGCATGCTCTGCATGGATTCGCCGGACCAGATGGCGGACGAGGAGTTGGCCGATGCGATGGGTGAGATCGCCAACATGGTGATGGGGGCGGTCAAGACCCGTATCCAGGATGACTACCAGAGCATTCTCATCTCTGTTCCTACCGTGGTTCAAGGGCGCGAATTGCGTCGTCGCCCGAACGATGGGATGGTTCAGATTGTCGCCTCCACGCGGGCCGGCGGATCGCACCACGTGGAATTCTCCCTGACGTATCGCGAGGCCGGCGTCGCGTAGGATCCGATTTCGAATTGCAGATCTCGGATTGCAGATTCGCCGCCAGAAGCGAATCGGAAATCCGCAGTCCCCAATCCGCAATCAGGGCTGGGCGGGCTCCTGGTTGGAGTTTGGATAGCTGCGCCGGTACCCTCCGCCGAGCAAGTCTTTCTTCAACGCCTCGACGGCGGCCTGTGCATGATCGTCGAATCGCATGAACGTCTGCGTCAGCGCCGAGCCGACGATCGCCCCGGTGGCACTGTCGACGACCCGGACGCGCAGTTTCATCAGTTTGCCCGGCCGATCCTCGTCCTTGTAGTAGCTGCACAGGAACAGCGCCTCGACGCCGAGAATCTCCTTGATGCGCGCCCGCGTCTTGTCGTTGAGCCGGCCCTGGAGCAGGTCCTGCTCGCCCACGATCTTGGCCAGCTCGCCCCTCTCGACAAAGGTGATGGGCTTGCCGACGAAGGTCTTGATGTAGGCGGCCATGAAGATCTGCTCCTGCTCGGGGTCCAGGCCGAGCACGGCCAGACGCTCATAGGTGATCAGCTCGGGTTTGGTGAAGACCGCCCGTGTGTTGCCCTCGCAGCCGGCCAGAAACGCCAGAATCATCGCAGTGCAAATGACAGCGACTACGTTGTGTCGTCCGTTCATCGTTGTCACTCCTTGAAAGTCGGTAGTCCGCCACAGGCGGATTCGCAAACGGCTATCTTATAGTATCGGCCGATCGTGCCCGAACTCTGTTGCCATTCTGGTTTTGGATTGCGGAAATCGTGCTCTTGCCGGGGTTTATCGAAGGTCTCGCGTTGCACTGGGGCCGACGGAGCGGTACGATGGCACAGACGGATGCGCCAAATCCGAAACAAGCACGAAAGCCCAAAACCCGAAACCTGAAAACGGCCTGCGGCCAGGATTGCAGGGGCGAATCATCATTCGCCCCTGCCTCCAGAGGACGGACCGAATGCGAATTGGCATCATCTCCGACACGCACGACAACCATCGCAACGTTCGCAGGGCGATCGAGATCTATAACGAGCAGGCCGTGGAGTATGTCCTCCACGCGGGCGATATGACGGGTTCCTCCACGGCGTCGCTGTTCGCCGAGCTTCGCGGTAGCCGGTTCGTTGCGGTCATGGGCAACTGCGATGCCGACCGTCTCTCGCTTCGAAGCGCCATCGAGGGCTTCGCAGGGGAGGCTCATGAATCGCACTTCGACGGGGCGATCGACGGCAGGGCCGTCTACATGGCCCACATCCCGCACGTGGTCAAACACGCGATCGACAGCCAGGCGTACGACCTGGTCGTCTATGGCCACACCCACCGTCAGGCCATTCACCGCGTCGGCAGGACCCTGATCGTCAATCCAGGAGCCGCCCGGAACTGGATGGGCGAGGGCGGTCACGTGTTGATCGTCGACCTGTCCGACATGAGCGTCACCGCCCCATCCCTGTGACCGCGCCGGCCGCCGCCGTGCGGGTCACCTCGTAGTAGTAGCTCGCATAGCGCCCGTCAATGCGGAAGGTGTTGTCGGTGTCCCGATGGACATCGAGATCGGTGGGCACGCCATAGACGTCGACGACCTTGACCGAGGCCAGCGGCCCACCTTTGATCGAGATCGTAGCCTGCACCGGTTCGAGCAGCAAGGGCGGCCCGCCGGCATCGAGCAGCTCCGTCCCGTCGTTGTTGTAGGTGGCGCCGTACTGTTTGTCACGAGCCATCGCTGTGATCAGGATGTGCTCCGATTCGACGAGCGGACGGTTATCCAGCGGGGTCAGCAGAAGACTGACGAAAGGTGTGTCGATGTTCCGGATCGTCACGCCCGGCAGATCATATGTTTCGCCTGCCGCGAAACCGATGATCCCCTGCGTCTTGTCGGACTGGACCACGACGACGCGACGGGCGTAGTCCCACGCGAGCTGGCCCGTGTTGCTGCGCACGGTCTGGGTGGCTCGGTCCCACCAGCCGGACAGGCTCGCGAGTTGCGAAGGGGCCTGACCATCCTCGATCTTGAGTGTCACACGCCCGATGGCCAGAGCCTCGACGGGGATATTGCCCTGACCCAGCAGTTCGCTCTCATCATAGCCGGACCGACCCTGAGTCTGCTGTAACGCATCGATCCCGGCGAAGATATCATCTGTCGCCAGCCGGCGCGCCGCCACGATCGAACCCTCGTCGAAATGGTTGTTGTAGATCGCAAACGCCAGCGCAGGAAACTGGCCGATATAGTGCGGCGTTTCCGTCACGTAGGAATTCATGCTGGGCCAGCCGTTGCCCATGTAGCTTCGCGAGCCGGCGAAATGATACGAAGCGTCCCAGCCCTGAAGCCCCATGCCGTAAAACGCCATCAGCGGCGCGATCTCCGCCTTCCACTGATTGGGTGGTTTCTGCGTCCATTCGGTCATGATGAAGGGTTTGTCCTCCACCTGCCAGAGCCCGCTGGACAGGATGCCCCGGCCCGGCCGGGTCAGGTGCGTCTCGTTGTTGACCGAGCCGGTAGTGATGCCGTGCCCTCCGGCGCCGCCCCCCGAGTAGTTGTGCCGGTCGATCGCGTCGACTGCGTCATCGGTCCAGAGATTGGCGGCCGACGCGGCTGGACCGCCCGCCCTCCAGGCTGTGCTCACCACCACGGCCTTGTACCCAAGCTCACGCAGACGCTGCTGATATGTCGCGTAGGTCTTTCGCTGCATCTCGGCCAGGAATCGGATGAAATCACCCATCCGTTTCTTCTCAGCATTCTTGTTCGAGAACGGGCCGTCTGCTTCCATCTCCCAAGCCGCGTACATCGCCATGTTGGCCTCGTTGACGGAATCCGGTCGGCTCTGCACCGACCCGTCATCGTTGTATCTCGTCGTGGTTCTGCGGCCGGCGCCCCACGCCGCGGCCAGGGCCCGGTCATCGCCGTACGTGCCTTTGACCCACTGCTGCCACATCTTCTTGAGCCGGGCGGCGTGGTGCGGATAGGTCCGGCCCTTGACAAAGGAATCGCCCAGCGGATTGTGGAAGAAGATGCTGTCTTCGTTCCGTGCTTCGACGATCGCCAGAGCCGGGTCGTCCTTGTAGGCCAGGCCCGTGTACGGATTGACGTGGTTCAGCAAGGCCTTTGCGTATTGCCACTGCGAGTCCTGGTATTCCTCGACGAAGGTGGCCAGGCCATACGTGTCTTTGCCGGCGCCGCTGGCCGGCAGTTCGTTGTAGAGGGCCGGATCGATCCCTTGGTCGGGCAGCACCACGTGGTGGTAAAAGATCGACCACGTCATGTGGATGCCCTGGTCCTTGAGGATGCTGAACCATCGATCGAACCGGTCGAGCTTCTGGGCGTCGAAGCACCGTTGCGGCCCGCATTTCTGGAGCGAGCCAAGGACCCCTTCGACGGGATGTTGGCGGACCATGTTGATCCCGTGCTTGGCATAGAACCTCGCCTGTCTCTGCTGGGCCTCGACCGTTCCGGTCATGGAGGCATCGATCCCCCAGAACTTCACGGGCGTGCCGTCCTCGAACGCGAAGTCCCTCCCGGCGGATTTGAGGAAACCATGCGCCCCGGCGGGCTTGTCGATCAGGTTGCTCATGTCGATGATCGAATCGGGCGAGTACGGATCGGGGCCGACCATCAAGGCAAACCAATCGCCGGGGCCGGGGTCGGGCGCGTTCGCATCCGGCGCCAGCACGCCCGTAGGCGCCCACGAGAAATTCGTCAGCGCCATCACGTCGATGCCGCCGTGGTTGTCCTGCTCGCCGTCGCGAAGGGACAGGCGGATTTGCAGTTCGTAGAGACCCTCAGGCAACTCGAACGCGGCGCCGTAGCACCACGCGATGAAGCGGATATCGATGCCTGGATCGACCAGGTCGATCATGTTGTCCCGGGCATCCGATGTGTCGAGCGTCTCCCAGGCTGACCACGGTCCACGAGTGGACCGGTATCGATAGCTGTAGTTCCCGCCGCCGTTGCTGTTGCGGAAAGGGTTCAGGCGGACCCACCAGGTGTAGGCGCCGCCCTCCGTGACGCTGAAACGATAGGTCGCGATCGCCTCACTGTCGCCGAAGTGGACGTGCCAGTCGCCGTCGGGTCCGCCGGGCTGGCCGGGAGAGAGCAGGTCCTTGCCGATGTTCGTGCTCCGGTACCAGCCATGCCCGTTGAAGGAAGAGCTTGCCGCGTCCTCCCCCTCGATCCAGATCGCCTCCTTCGCAACGGCGGGTGACGGCCCGACCGGCGGGAGGATTCCCGCAACCAGCAGTGAGAAAGCCAACTCGATGTATGCCATTTTCGACAACATGATCGCTCCTGCCCTCCCACGGAAATCGGAAGTCCTTTGTGGCGCGTATGCGAGCCTCGGCTCGATTGGAGCGCAGTATATCAGAACGGCAGTGGAATTGCGACGGTTCCGGCTACGGAGGCCGAGCGGGGTAGGAAGAAGGGGTAGGGGAAGAAGGCGGGTGGCCGCCTCAAACGCCTTGGTGTTTGGGGATGGCTTCGAGAGGACTCCATCCCCAGGCTTCGCTTGAGGCTGCCACCCACCTGGTTTGCGCGGTCAGGCGCGCATTTTCCGGTAATTCTTCAAGCACAGATCGATCGCTTCGAGCGGTGGGTAGACGTCTTTTTCTTCCTCGACGATGTACCACTCGGTCTTGCCGATCGTCTCGCACAGGGCGAAGACCTCGTCCCATTGGACGTCCCCTTCGCCCAGGATGGCGTTCTTGTTGGTCGCGGAGTACTCTTTCAGGTGGACCGTGAGCGACCGGCCGGGATACTTCTTCAGATAGGTGATCGGATCGCCGCCGCCGTCCATGCAGTTGCCGGTGTCGATCTGCATGACGACACTCTTGCCTGTGTTGCCGAACAGGATGTCCCAGGGCACTTCGCCACTGTCGAGGGCGTGGAAGTCATGGGCGTGACAGTGATAGCCGACGACCATTCCCTCTTTCTCGACTCTTGCGGCGACCTCGTTGAATCGCTTGGCGTGGTCGAGCCAGGCCTGCCTCGGATTGGCGTCGTTGGGCTGGAGCCAGGGGCAGATCAGGTACTTGTTGCCGAGGATCTGGTTGAACTCGATGGTGGCCTCGAGGTTGGCGGGCAGCAGCGTGTCCATCTGAGTGTGCGTGCCGCAGCACTTCAGGCCGTTGTCGTCGAGGATCTTACGCAGGTCCTTGGCGGAGTAGTCGTAATAGCCGGCGAACTCGACGCCGTCATAGCCCATGGCGGCCACCTTGGCGACGGTGCCGGGCAGGTCCTTGGCGCACTCGGCGCGGACCGAGTAGAGCTGCACGCCGATCGGCATCTTGCGTTTGGCGAACGGCTTCTTCACTCCGTCCGCACAGCCCGCTCCGAGGAGGCCTGCGGTCCCGATGGCCATCGGGATAGTGGCCAGAAAGTCACGACGGGAAAGCCTGGATTGCCCTTGCCTGTTCTTCATGTTCCTTCACCTCGTTTCATCGTCCTGTTTCGGTTCGGTTAGTGGGTCTGTAGGGGCGAATGATTATTCGCCCCTGCGTTGGCATGATTGTAGAGGCGGCAGGTATGCCGGTCAAACGCAAAACACGGCCGGGGCACGCGTGAAAACCGTTGCGAAACCGGCCCGGACACGCGATGATGGGGGGCCGTTGAGTACGGGCGAATCATGATTCGCCCCTACACACAGATTGAGGAGAACCGCTATGAATCGTCGTCAATTCCTTCGAGCCACCACCGCCACAGTCGCGCTGAGTTCCTTCGGAGGACTCGTCCCGGCCTTCGCGCAGCCCAAGCCCAAACGTGTCGCCCTGATCGGGACCGGTTGGTATGGCAAGAGCGCCCTGTTCCGCCTGCTCCAGATCGCACCGGTCGAGGTCGTCGCGCTGTGTGACGTGGACCGGAACATGGTCGCCGAGGCGGCACAGATGATCGCCGCCCGCCAGGTGTCGAAGAAGACGCCCCGCACCTATGGCGACTACCGGCAGATGCTCCAGAACGAGGAACTGGACATCGTGCACGTCGCGACGCCGGACCATTGGCACGCGCTGGCGATGATCGCGGCGGTTCAGGCGGGCGCCGATGTCTATGTCGAGAAGCCGATCTCCACGGACGTCGTCGAGGGACAGGCGATGCTGGCGGCCGCACGCAAGCACGGCCGCATGGTCCAGGTGAACATGCAGCGGCGCAGCACGCCGCACCTGATCGAGGCGCGCGATCGCGTCATCAAGGAAGGCAAACTGGGCAAGGTCGCCCACGTCAAGATCTGCTGCTACTATCCGATGCGGGCGCGGGGCAACCCAGGGGAACTGGCGCCGCCCGAGAGTCTCGACTACGAAATGTGGACCGGTCCGGCCCCGATGCGACCGTACAATCGCTGGGTCCATCCTCGCGGCTGGCGGGCCTTCATGGAATACAGCAACGGGATCATGGGTGACATGGGCGTGCACATGCTCGACATGGTCCGCTGGCTGCTCGATCTGGGCTGGCCGACTCGTATCAGCTCCTCCGGCGGCATTCTCGTCGACAAAGCGAGTGCCGCCAACATCAGTGACACCCAGATTGCCACGTTCGAGTTTCCTGAATGTCCGGTGGTCTGGACGCATCGCACCTGGGGCAGCGCCCCCGATCCCGAGTATTCGTGGGCGGGAATCATCTACGGCGAGAAGGGGACGCTCAAGGCCGACGTCCACAAGTACGAATTCATCCCTCAGGGCCAGGGCGAGCGGATCAGCGGCAAGGCCCTATACGAATACGACAAGTATCCCGAGGACGAGACCGAGAAGGACCTGGAGCGGCACGTCGCGGCGCCGATGCGGCGTCACTGGCAGAACCTGCTCGATTCGATCGAGACGCGCCGCCGGCCCGTCTGCGACATCGAGCAGGGCTACATCACCGCGACCTCCTGTATCTTGGCAAACATGGCCTGCCGGCTCGGACGCACGCTCCAGTGGGACCCGCAACAGGGCAGGGTCGTCGGCGACGACGAGGCCAACCGCCTTCTGGCCCGGCCCTATCGCAGTCCATGGGTCCATCCCGATCCTGCCAACGTCTGAAGGAGTGGGATATGCCGTCCAGCATGGATCGAAGGCAGTTTTTGAGGCTCTCGGCCGCTGCGGCGCTGGCGACTTCTTCGTGGACCAGCGTGCGGGCTGCTGGTGCGGCGTCGAGGAGATCCAACGTCGTCCTGATTGTTGCCGACGACCACGGGCGCGGCGATCTGGGCTGCTATGGCAACCGTGTCGTCAGAACGCCCCATCTGGACGCTCTGGCAGCCGAGGGTGTGCGATTCACCCACGCGTTCTGCACGACCGCCAGTTGCAGCGCCAGCCGATCCGTCATCCTCAGCGGCCTCTACAATCACTACAACGGCCAGTACGGGCACGAGCACAGCTACCATCACTTCCGCAGCTTCGATCACGTGCGCAGTCTGCCCGTGCTGCTGTCCCAGGCCGGCTACCGGACCGCCCGCGTCGGCAAGTATCACGTCGCGCCGGAAGAGGTGTACAAGTTCGATGTCGCGCTGCCGGGCAACAGCCGCAGTCCCGTCCAGATGGCCGACAATTGCAGAGACTTCGTTGCAGGTGACGACGCCAGGCCGTTCTTCCTGTACTTCTGCACGTCCGATCCGCATCGCGGCGGAGGCAAGGCGACGGAGCTGCCGCACCAGCCCGACCGGTTCGGCAATCGCGACCAGGGCTATCCCGGCATCGAGGAAGTGACGTACGACCCCCAGAAAGCCATCGTTCCGGACTATCTGCCCGACATCCCCGAGTGCCGCGCCGAGTTGGCGCAGTACTACCAGGCCGTCTCACGCGTCGACCAGGGTGTTGGCCGTCTGATCAACGTCCTTAAGCAGGCGGGCCGGTACGACGACACGATCGTGGTCTATCTTTCCGACAACGGCATCGCCTTCCCCGGCGCCAAAACGACGTTGTACGAGCCGGGCATGAACCTGCCGTGCATCGTCCGTACCCCCTGGCAGAAGAACAGAGGCATTGCTTGCGACGCGCTGGTTAACTACGCCGACCTGGCGCCGACGATTCTGGACCTGGCCGGCGCAACACCGAGCGACTATGAGTTTCACGGCCGCTCCTTCAAATCTGTGCTTGAACGGGAGCACGTCGATGGCTGGGACACGACCTACGCATCGCACACGTTCCACGAGATCACGATGTACTATCCGATGCGCGTGGTGCGCGAGCGGCGTTTCAAGCTGATCTGGAACATCGCGCACGGCCTGGAGTATCCGTTTGCCAGCGACCTGTGGGAATCGGCGACTTGGCAGGGCAATCTGAAGCGCGGCAACACGACGTACGGCAAGCGCACAATCGATGCGTACCTGCATCGTCCGAGGTTCGAGCTGTACGATCTCCAGAGCGATCCGCACGAGGTCGTCAACCTCGCGGACGATCCAAAGCATAAGGACAAGCGCGACGAGATGAAGGCCAGGCTCAAGGCCTTCCAGAAACGAACCAATGACCCGTGGATTCTCAAATGGGATTACGAATAGCCGATAAAGCAAAGTGCAAACAGAAAGAATCAGAATAGTGGAATCCGCCTTCGGCGGATGACCTCCTTCATTCTACCGTTTGATATCTGATCTTTGATTTCAGCCGTCAGGCAAGGGGACACACATATGGCACTATTGATGGGATATGATGTTGGCAGTTCTTCGGTCAAAGCCACGCTGATGGATGCGGCCACGGGCAAGGCGCTGGCTTCGGCGACCTCGCCGGACAAGGAGTTGGAGATCATCGCGAAGCAGGCGGGTTGGGCCGAGCAGCACCCGGGGACGTGGTGGGAGCATGTCAGGCTCGCCACGCAGAAGATCAAGGCGACGGTCGCGTTCGACGCCTCCGACGTCAAAGCTATCGGCATCTCGTACCAGATGCACGGCCTGGTTCTGGTCGACAAGAACAAAGAGGTGTTGCGGCCCTCGATCATCTGGTGCGACAGCCGGGCCGTGCAGATCGGCCAGAAGGCGGCCAGGGACATCGGCGCCAGGAAGTGCCTCAGGCGCCTGCTCAACCTGCCCGGCAATTTCACTGCTTCCAAGCTCGCCTGGGTCAAGGTCAACGAGCCGAAGACTTACGCGAAGGTCCACAAGATGATGCTTCCGGGGGATTTCGTCGCGATGAAAATGACCGGCGCGATCCGTACGACGCCGTCGGGCCTGTCGGAAGGGATCATGTGGGACTATGAGAAGGATCAGCTCGCTGATTTCGTGTTGGGCAACTATGGCATCTCCAGTGACTTGATCGCCGAGACGGTTCCGACGTTCTCCGTCCAGGGCGAGCTGACGTCTGCGGCGGCGGCTGAGCTGGGCCTGGCGGCGGGCACGCCGGTCAGCTATCGGGGAGGCGACCAGCCCAACAACGCGCTGTCGCTGAGCGTGCTGAAGCCGGGCGAGGTCGCGGTCACCGCCGGCACCTCCGGCGTCGTCTACGGCGTCACCGACCAGAGCAACTACGATCCGAAATCGCGCGTGAACATCTTCGTCCACGTCAACCACACGGTGAAGAAGCCGCGTTACGGCGTGCTGCTGTGCCTCAACGGGACCGGCATCCTCAATAGCTGGCTCAAGCACAACGTCGCGGGCGAAGGGCTCGATTATCCGCAGATGAATGATCTGGCGGCCACCGTGCCCGTCGGCTCGGATGGGTTAGTGATCCTGCCCTACGGCAACGGCGCCGAGCGGACGCTGGAGAACCGCAACATCGGCGCCTCCGTTCACGGCTGGAACTTCAATATCCACAAGAAAGCGCACCTGCTCCGGGCGGCGCAGGAAGGCATCGTCTTCGCGCTCAACTATGGGCTCGAGATCATGCGCGATATGGGCACGAAACTCAAGACGGTCAAGGCGGGCAACGCCAACATGTTCCTCAGCCCGTTGTTTGCAGAGGCGTTTGCGACGATCACGGGCGCAACCGTCGAACTCTACAGCACCGACGGCTCCCAGGGCGCAGCGCGCGGCGCGGGGATCGGCGCGGGAATCTACAAGGGCTCCCAGGACGCCTTCGTCGGCCTCGAACCGGTGCGAAAGGTCGAGCCCAACAAGAAGCTCAAGAAGGCCTACCAGGGGGCCTACGAGAATTGGCACGCGGTGTTGAAGCAGCAGCTTTGAATGCGGGAGGTGTACGATGCAGCGTGGTATGGCGGTTCTGATCGTGGCGGTGTCAGCGTGCCTGTCGGCCGCAGCGGGCCAGAGCGACGGCGCGTTCGAGATTCGCAGGGGGACCAACATCAGTCACTGGCTCTCGCAGAGCACCCGGCGGGGCGAAGCCAGACGGGAATGGTTCACCGAAAAGGACGTCGAACGGATCGCGTCGCTGGGCTTCGACCATATCCGTCTGCCCATCGATGAGGAACAGATGTGGGACGAGGCGGGTCACAAGGAGGCCGAGGCCTTTGAACTGCTGCACAACGCCATCGGCTGGGCGGAGAAGAACAGGCTTCGCGTCGTGGTCGATCTGCACATCCTGCGCTCCCACCATTTCAACGCCGACGAGAAGCCGCTGTGGACGCAGCCGCAGGCCCAGGAGAAGTTCTTCCAGTTGTGGCGTGAGCTGTCGGCGGAGCTGAAGAAGTACCCCATTTCCGTCGTAGCGTACGAGCTGATGAACGAGCCGGTCGCGGACGATCCGGAAGACTGGAACCGGCTCGTCGCGAAGGCGGCGGCCGTCGTCCGCGAGAACGAGCCGCACCGCACCCTCGTGATCGGCTCGAACCGGTGGCAATCGACCAGCACGTTCGATCAATTGCGCATCCCCGAGGGCGACCGTGACATCATCCTGAGCTTCCACTTCTACACGCCCATGCTGATCACGCACTACAAGGCCTCCTGGACGGCCGTGGGCCGCTACAAAGGCCCCGTGACCTATCCCGGCCGGCTCGTCAAGCCCGAGGACATCGAAGCTCTGCCCGACGACGTCGCCCGAATCGTTCGCAGCAACAACGGCGTCTACGACCGCGAGAGGCTCGAGGCCCTGCTGGCCAAGCCGCTGGCCCTGGCGCAGAAACTCGATCTGCCTCTCTATTGCGGCGAGTGGGGCGCCCTGCCCACCACCAGCCGCGAGGCGAGGATGCAGTGGTACCGTGACATGCGGGCCAACTTGGATCAGCACGGCATCGCCTGGGCCAACTGGGACTACAAAGGCGGCTTCGGCATCTTCACCGGCACCGGCGAACTCGATCGCGAGTTCATCGACGTCCTGCTCGGCCCATAACCGCCGCGTGTCGCACCCGCGCCGAATGTGGAACATCGCGCCGGGGGTTTGGCGACCGCGTCACCTAAGCTCAGGCTTCGCGCCGGGTCTCAAACGAGCATTTTGCCTACGCACTTCGACCCTCTCAGCCGGCTATGGCAGGAGCATGACCAACATCCGTTTAGAGAGGATCAACCATGGCAACGCAAGTGGATACCAAAATCGATGAGGCGCAGATTCGCCAGCTCATGGACGACTGGGCGCGGGCCGCTCGTGAGAAAGACATCGACGGGATCATGGCCTGTTACGCGCCGGACATCGTTTCGTTCGACATGATACCTCCGCTGCAATACGTGGGGGCCGAAGCGTACCGCAAGGACTGGGAAGTCGGGCTTGAGATGTGCCAGGAGTCGGGCGACTTCGAGACGCGCGACGAAACCCTCGCCGTGGGCCCCGAGGTGGCCTTCTGCCATCGGCTCAACCGGATGAGCGGGACCGACAAGGAGGGCAACGCGTTCGACTGCTGGGTGCGCTGGACGCAGTGTTTCAAGAAAGTCCACGGCAAGTGGCTGATCGCCCACGAGCACATCTCCGTCCCGCTCGACATGCAGACCAACCAGGCCCTGACGGACCTCAAGCCGTAAAGGAACGTTTCGCGTCCCTCGGCGGGGCAACCCGCCGACCGCATCGGTCCTCAGGCGGAGGCGGTTTGTGTTGGCTCGCATGCCGGATGGCGTGCCACGTGCCACGAACAGGGGTGTGTGTTGGCACGTGGCACGCCATCGTCGCCGGGGGTCTGTCGTGATGGCGGCGATACCTGATCGGCGTGTGGGCTGCATGCCCTTGACGGGACACTGGTGTAGATGGCACACCCTGCGATCTGGGAAGATGGGCAAGAGTCGACAGGTCCCCTGGCCGGTGGACGCAGGCGGTGCCAGTGCCACCGCCAACAACAGGGGTGTGTGTTGGCACTTGGCACTG
>JAAYBV010000014.1 GCA_012744475.1 Phycisphaerae bacterium | reverse complement strand
TGGAACATCGATCTGTCCACCGCCGGCAATGTGAGCAACGTCGGTTCCCTGGTGATCGGCATCGAAGGAGCGGGAGCCACCGGCACGTTGTACATCGACGACATTCGGCTGTACCCCAAGGCGCCGGAGTTCATCGTGCCGATGCAGCCGGATGACACCGATCTGGTCGGACACTGGAACCTCGATGAGGGCAGCGGAACCTTGGCAGCGGATTCGAGCGGAAACGGAAATGATGGCGCGCTCGAAGGCGCGGCGCAGTGGGTAACCGGCGTGATGAACGGCGCCTTGCAGTTTGACGGCAGCAGCGGTGTGAACTGCGGGGATGCACCTCAGCTCGCGTTTACCGAGGCGTTCAGCATCACGCTGTGGGTGAATCCGTCCGACCTTGTGGGAGACCATGCCTTCGCCGGCCGTTCGGCGGCCAATGTCGGTTATGCCTTCAAGAGCATGAACGACCACCTGCGTTTCACAACGCCCGGCGTCATGGATCATGACGGCAACAACTCGATCCTGCAGTTGGACACCTGGCAACACGTGGCCATCACCTTCGTGGCCGGCCAGGCTGCCGGCTGCACGTTCTACGTCAACGGGGTCGCGACGGACACTGTCGCCAGCAGCGCTCTGGTCACCGGTGCCGGGCCGTTTGAGATTGGACACAATCACTGGGATCAATGGTGCCTCGGCATGATCGACGAGGTTCGCGTCTACGATCGCGTCCTGTCGGCCGAAGAAGTTGCCGGACTGGCCGGCCGCACGGAGCCGCTGCACAAGCCCTTCTGAGTCGGAGGTGCGGTGATGCGTGAACAGATCGGCGCTCAGATTCGCCGATTGGAGAGGTTTGTTGGGACCGAAGGCTGAGAGGGTCGCGTGTGCGAATGCCGTAGCGTCATGTCTCGGAGAAGGTGTGTGCTCACATGCGTGAGCGCTGCGTGATACCGTTCATCGTGCTTTGAAGGAGGACTGATTATGCGCGTTGCATCGTTGTGTCTGACCCTGCTTGTGCTAGTGCTCATGGTGGGCGGCAGCGTTTCGGCCGACCTGGTCGCGCACTGGACGTTAGACGAGATGATCGGAGACACGGCGCCGGACTCCAGCGGAAATGGAAACGACGGGACCCTGGAGGGCGGTCCGACCGTGGTCGCAGGCCAACTGGGAAACGGGTTGGCATTCAACAACAGTCGTGTGACCATTCCCGCCTCGGATACGTTGACGTCCGAGCTGTTCCGGGAGTCCTTCACGCTGACGGTCTGGATCAACCCCACGCGAGCCGGCAACACCTGGCAGCAGGTCTTCCGGTCGTGGAAAGCGGACAACACCTCCAACGACACGCTGTTCATCAACAACGATGGGCGCTTGTCCTGGCGCGCTCGCGTGAACGCCGCCTGGGCGGGAGGCATGTGCGAGACGGCGACAGGTGTGGTTCCGGCTGGTCAGTGGACGCACGTCGCCGTGGTAGGAGACCAGACGAACTTCCGCATCTACGTCAACGGGGCTCTCACACAGGAGTCGGCCTTCCAGATCACCGATGGGACCAACGTGACGTATTACGTTGGCGGTGACCCCGGATCGGCCGGTGAGTTCTATGCGGGCAGTGCTGACGATGTCGCCATCTTCAGCCACGCCCTGACGGAGGGGGACATTCAGAGGGCCATGGAAGGCATCGCTCCGCCAGGATCGGCTTCGGATCCCCAACCGGCCGATGAGGCGTCGGAAGTGCTTCGCGACGTCGTCCTGAGCTGGGCGGCCGGCGAGTTCGCCGCGACGCACGACGTCTACTTCGGCACGTCCTTCGATGACGTCACCGCCGCCAGCCGCGCCAATCCGATCGGCGTGCTGGTCAGCCAGGGGCAGGCGGCGACCACGTTCGATCCGGCGGGTCTGCTCGACTTCGGCCAGACGTACTACTGGCGCGTCGACGAGGTCAACGCCGCCCCCGACAACACGATCTTCACCGGCGATGTCTGGAGCTTCACCACTGAGTTGTTCGCCTATCCCATCCAGAACGTCACCGCCACCAGCAACGGGATCTCGGAGCCAGACGCCGGACCGGAGAACACGGTCAACGCTTCCGGGCTCAATGCCGCCGACGAGCACTCCATCGAGAGCGACGACATGTGGCTGGCCAGTGCCCCGGAGGGCGAGGCCCTGTACATCCAGTACGAATTCGACCGCGTCTACAAGCTCCATGAGCTTCTGGTGTGGAACTACAACGTGCAGTTTGAGATCATTCTCGGTTTTGGGCTCAAGGGCGTGACCGTCGAGTACTCCGAGAACGGGACCGACTGGACCGCGCTGGGCGATGTCGAGTTCGCCAAGGCCACCGCGAGCCCCACGTACACGGCCAACACCGTCGTCGACCTTGGGGGCGTCCCGGCCAGGTACGTCCGCCTGATCGTCAACAGCGGCCACGGGCTGATGAGCCAGTACGGCCTGAGCGAAGTCCGCTTCATGTACATTCCGGCCCAGGCCAGCGAGCCGCAACCGGCCGATGGCGCCACCAACGTTGACGTGGGCTCCTCGTTGAGCTGGCGCGGTGGTCGCGAGGCCGTCTCACACGAGGTGTATCTGAGCACGGACCCGAACGCCCTGACGCTGGCGGGCACCGTCGATGTGCCGAGTTTCGATCCCGGCGCATTGAGTCTGGGCACGACGTACTACTGGCAAATCCATGAAGTCAACGAAGCGGAAGCTATTGCGACATGGGAAGGGCCCGTCTGGAGCTTTGCGATCCAGGACTACATCGTCGTGGATGACTTCGAGAGCTACGACGACGATGTCGATGCCGGCACGACGATCTTCGATACCTGGGTGGACGGCTGGGTTAACGACACCGGCTCGACGGTCGGCTATCTCAACGCGCCGTTCGCCGAACAGACGATTGTCCATGGGGGCAGACAAGCCATGCCGCTGTTCTACGACAACACGGCAGCGGCCGTCTCCGAGACCGAGTTCGCCCTGGACCAGGACTGGACCGTGTACGGGATTCGCAGTCTGTCGCTGTACTTCCACGGCGCCGCCGGCAACGGCGGCCAGCTGTACGTCAAGATCGACAATGTCAAGGTGTCCTATGACGGTCCGGCCGGCGACTTGGCGGAAAGCATGTGGATGCCCTGGAACATCGATCTGTCCACCGCCGGCAATGTGAGCAACGTCGGTTCCCTGGTGATCGGCATCGAAGGAGCCGGCGCCACCGGGACGCTGTACATCGACGACATTCGGCTGTACCCCAAGACGCCGGAATTCATCGTGCCGACCGAGCCGGATGACGCCGGTCTGGTGGCCCGCTACACGTTCGACGGCGACCTGAACGATTCCGTGGGGTCCCATCATGGTGTCGCAATGGGCAATGCCACGATCGCAAGCGATCCGGCCCGAGGACAGGTCTTGGCGGTGGACGGCACAGGCGATGCCGTGGACGTTCCCTACAGCGCCGAGCTGAATACGGAGACGTTCACCGTCAGCGTTTGGGCCAACCCGGACCCGGCGGGAAGCAACTACCGTTCACCGCTCACCTCTCGCGACGACGGTCCGCAAAGGGGTTACATCCTCTACCTGACGCCGACGAACACGTGGGAGTTCTGGACCGGCACCGGGACGGGATGGAACGGCACAGCAGGTCCGGCGGCCCAACTCGGCGAGTGGACCCATGTCGTCGGGACCTGTGTCAATGGCGACAAAGCGCTCTACGTCAACGGGCGGCTCGTCGGCGAAAGCACGGCCGCGTTCGTGCTGAACACGGAGAGCCCGTTGCGGATCGGCGCCGGCGCCACCGAAGGACCCGGCGACTACTTCTTCCAGGGGATGCTCGACGACGTGCGCATCTACAATCGCGCCATGTCGGCCGAAGAAGTCGCCGGACTGGCCGGCCGCACGGAGCCGCTGCACAAGCCCTTCTGAGGCGAACGCGTGACCCCATAAGTGAATAGTCTGCATCAGATGCGATCAGGCAGGGCAACATTGCGTTGCCCTGCCTGTCGATTTTCTCACCACAGAGCGGGATTGTCCGCCCAACATGTGGCCGGCCGCTCAGCGTCGCCGCATCACGTACGACACGTTGCTGTAGAATGCCGAGTACCGGCGATAGACGTCGATTTCATTCTGAATTGACTCCATCAGGGCCAGTTTCTCTGCGTCTGCGGCGTACCGCTTTCGCAACACGCCCAGACGCTGTTCGAGCGGATGGTAGTAGGGTTCCCACCAGGCCGATTCCGGCTGGACGAAGTGCTCGATGACCTCGTATCCGCAGGCCTCGATCAAGGCCACGTTGTCTGCGATGCTGCTCATAGCAGGATACGCCTCGGCCCAGAACCGCCGGCAATCCTCCGGCGGATCGGACCGAAGCCAGGCCAACTCGCTGACCACCAGCCCGCCGCCGGGCGCCAGCAGGGCGCCACAGGTCTCCAGGCCCTCGCGAAAGCCCATGACGAACAGCGCGCCCTCCGACCAGACGACGTCGAACGGACCGTCGTCCTTCGTCAGGCTGTGCATGTCCCGCAACGCCACCTGAATCTTCGCGGACACGCCCGTGGCTGCCGCGCGACGCTGCAATTCGGCCAGAAAGGGCGGATGGTTGTCCATCGCCAGAATCGATCCGTTCACCTGCTTCGCCAGACAGATCGTCTGAGCGCCGTTGCCGCAACCGATGTCCAGAATCCGCATCGGGCCGGCCGCCCGGCTTTCGTCCCGCGCCATCGCGGCACGCAGCGTTTGCCATGCTCTTGTCGTCGAACCCTCGTCTCCCGGCCCGAGCCGGGGCAGGGACGCGTCAAAAATCTCGTAGAAAAACTCTGGGAGTCTTTCTGTACCCATGATTCGTATCTCCAGTGTTCTCTTGCCCGTGAACTCCGCATCGGAAGACGCAGATTCACACAGTCTGTCCGTTCTGGGAAATGGTTGGGAAGGCGAGAAGCCATACAATCCCCGCCGCACGTGGCGACGACGGGCACCACATGCCTGCGATCCTGCTCGGCGGAGCCTGACTTCTCTTACAGCACAATAACCATAGACCATTATTCTATCTATATCGCCGGACCCATCCTGTCAAGGCCGATGTGCCGACACCACACCGCCACTCAATTGGGGTCCGAAACGAGCGCCGCATGCCCAGGAACCCAAGCCGCGAAGGAGGAGCGACGGAATCCGAGATCCGAGACACGGTTTTGTGATTCTTGTTGTCCGTCCGTTGTCTTCCGGGCATGATAGACGCAACGAGAATCAGATGTCCTCGGGCCGGCGTGTGTTGAGGATTGCGACATGGAAGTCCACCATCCTTAACGAGCCCATGCGACAAAGGTGTGCGGCTGGTGACCTCGATAGGCCAAGGCGTCTTGGCGTAAGGGCTCACCCGGATGCCCGGCGTTGTGATCGGGGGCAGGATCGCTGAAAGGATGGACCGATGTTGAGATTCGCGAGACGAGTCCTCACGCTCTGTCTGCTTTTGCCTGTGACGGGCTGGGCCTTGGAGGACGCCGAGATTCCGACGGATGCGCCGCAGGATGATGTCATGGCCGCCGAAGAGCAGGTGCAGGAGATGCTCAATTGGGCGGCCGCCGCCTTCACCGGTCGTCGGTCGTCGGGAGCCGAGCCGGCGGTACGTGTGGAGCTGAGGCGGCAGGACCACAGCGTGCTGCGCTTTGGCCGGTCCTGCATCGAGACCCCGATCAAGATCGCAGAGCAAGGGTTTGCTCGTGGTCTCGGCACCCACGCCAACAGCGAGATTGTTCTGCGCCTGCCTGCGGGCGCCAAGGCGTTCGAGGCGTTCGTCGGCATCGACAACAACTTCGACACCGAGGGCATACGAGGCACGGCGCAGTTTCGCGTCGAGGTCGGCGGTCGGGAGGTGTTCCAGACCCCGACGCTCCGAGGAGGTCAGGCTCCCGTCGCCGTCCACGTCGATCTGCCGGCAGGGACGCGGGAGATCACGCTGAAGGTCGATACGACGCCGGATGGCCCAAGCTGCGATCAGGCTGACTGGGCCGATGCCAAGATCATCATGGACGACGGCAGGGAGATTTGGGCGGATGAGGACCGCCAATCGTTCCTTACGCCTGCGATGCCGTTGTCATTCGTCTATGACGGTCGGCCTTCTGTCGACCTGCTGACGAGCTGGAAGGGGTCTACGGAGACCAGGGAAGAGCCTGGTCGCGTTGTCCATACCGTCTGCTGGACGGACCCCAAGACCGGGTTGCGCGTCAGTGCTGTCGTCACGGCATTCAAACGCTACGGTGCGGTCGAGTGGCTGCTGCACTTCGAGAACACCGGGACACAAGACACGCCCATCATTGAGAACATCCAGGCGCTGGATGTCCAGTTGCGCACCGGGTATTACCGCAAGCCTGTTGTTTTGCACCACCTCACCGGTGACGTGTGCGGCGAGAGGTCGTTCCTGCCTCTGGAGACGACCCTGGAGGCCGGCGCGCCGATCGTGATTGCGCCGACAGGCGGCCGGCCGTCGAATGGGGCGTTCCCGTTCTTCGACCTCCAGTACGGCGATGAAGGTCTGATTGCTGCTATCGGCTGGTCGGGTCAGTGGTCCGCGCGTCTGGAGCGTGCAAACACCGGACCGACGCGATGGCAGGCAGGGATGGAGAAGACCCACTTTCGGCTGCGTCCGGGCGAGCGCGTCCGAAGTCCTCGCATTCTGGTGATGCCTTGGAAGGGCGACCGCCTGGCAGGTCACAATCGTTTCCGGCGTTTGCTGCTTTTCGAATACGCGCCCAAGCTTAACGGCCGCCCGCTGCGCTTGCCTGTCGCGGCGCAGTGCTTCGACCGCTACAGTTGGACGAAGCCGCAGTGGAGCACGGAGGCTGGCCAACTCGGTGCCGTTCAAGCAACGCACGACCTGGGCTGCGACACGCATTGGTTCGACGCCGCGTGGTTCGAGGGCGGATTCCCGAACGGTGTCGGCAACTGGTTCTGCAAGCCGAATAGCTTCCCGAACGGTTTGAAGCCTGTCAGTGATGCCTGCCATCGCCTGGGGCTGAAGTTCCTGCTGTGGTTTGAGCCGGAGCGCGTAGCCGCCGGTACACAAATTGCCCGCGAACATCCCGAATTCGTCTTCGGCGGCGCCCAAGGCGGCCTGTTCAAACTGAACGATCCCGATGCGCGTCGCTGGCTGACGGATCTGCTCTCGCAGCGGATCGCCGAATTCGGTCTGGACGTCTACCGCAACGATTTCAACATCGACCCGCTCGACTTCTGGCGCGGCACCGACGAGCCGGATCGGCAGGGCATCACCGAAATCCGGTACGTGGAAGGTCACTACGCCATGTGGGATGAGCTGCGCGCCAGGCATCCCGGCCTGTGGATCGACAACTGCGCCAGCGGCGGTCGCCGCATCGACCTGGAGACTCTCATGCGCTCGGTCACTCTGTGGCGAAGCGACACCGGCTGCTCGCCGGGCCATGCGGATTGGGACCAGACGCAAACGATCGGCCTCGGTCAATACCTGCCCTTGCTCACCTGTTGTGCTTGGGAACCGAAGGCATACATCCTCCGCAGCGTGGCCACCGGCGGCTCGATCACCCAGTTCGATTACCTGAACGACCAGTTCTCAATGGCCGAGGCCCGCGCCGCGATGATGGAAGTGAAAGAGAACCAGAAGTTCTGGTACGGCGACTTCTACCCGCTGACGCGCGCCGGTATCGGGCCGGATGCGTTTGTCGCGTGGCAACTCCATCGGGCCGATCTCGATGCCGGCATCGTTCTCGCGTTTCGTCGCAGCGAATGTCCCTTCCCGGTGTTGCAGGCCGGTTTGCACGCGCTGAACGCCGATGCGCAGTATAGCGTGGAGTTCATCGACGAGGCCCGCACCCGGCAGCAGCGAACGCTTACCGGCCGGGAGTTGCGCCGGGATTTCGAGCTGCGCCTCCCGAAGAAAGCCACAAGCCTGCTCCTTCGCTACCGGGTCACTTCCTCTTCGAGTCGATAGGTGGCACGGGTGGCAAGATATGAGATTCGAGATACAGCTCGCGGCATCGAGATACACTATCCCTGACGAACCTGCGATGTGGAGCGAACGATGGGCGATCGGCGGAAGACCCTTTCTCTTGGCACCGTGGTCGGGTTACTGGCCGTCGTGGTGCTCATCCCGTTCCTGCCGCTGCTGCTCTCGTGGCGATGGGACTGGTGGGAAGCGTGGGCGTACGCCGTCATCTTCATCCTGGGCTTTGTCGTCAGCCGGGTCCTGGCCGCCCGGCGGCATCCCGATCTGATAGCCGAACGCGCCCGCTTCGCGCAACACGAGCACACCAAACGGTGGGACCGGCTTCTGGCTCCTCTCGTCGGCTTCGGCTATGGCCTCGTCCCGCTGGTGGCCGGCCTCGATGCGCGGTGGGGCGGGTCGGCGCCGTTCAGCCGCCCGGCGAAGATCCTCTCGCTGGTCGCGCTCCTGGCCGGTTACGCTTGGGCGTCGTACGCCTTGCTCGAAAACCGCTTCTTCTCCGGCGTCGTGCGCATCCAGTCCGAACGCGGCCATCACGTGGTCTCGAGTGGCCCGTACCACTGGATGCGCCATCCCGGTTACGCCGGAGCGCTGCTGGCGGCCGTGGCTACGCCCGTCTTTCTCGATTCGCGATGGGCGTTTCTTCCGGCCGTTCTCCTGACGGTGATCCTGGTCGTCCGCACCGCGCTGGAGGATCGCGTCCTGCACGATGAACTGGCGGGCTACCGCGAGTATGCCGAGCGGGTGCGTTACCGCCTGCTGCCGGGAGTGTGGTGAGAGGACCGAGGCGCCACAGGAAGTTGAGATAAAGGCTGACTGAGATGGCAAAGAAACCGACAAGCCCGGTCGTGAAGGAGTACCCGACGATTGGCGTGTGCAGCCTCGATTGCGGCCTGTGCCCGAGGTATTACACCGCAGGCCCTTCGCGCTGCCCCGGCTGCGCCGGCCCCGACTTCTTCCACAAGCACCCTTCCTGCTCCTTCATCACCTGCGCCGTCAGGAACAAGGGCCTGGAGGCGTGCGGCGAGTGCTCCGATTTTCCCTGCGCCAAGTTCAAGAGCGAGAAGGAATATGGACAGGTGAAGGAATCGTCTTCGTACCCGCCGTACAGAAAGGTCATGGCGAACCTGAGGGCCATCAAGGAGCACGGCATCGAAGCGTTCGTCAAACAGCAGGCCAAGCGCATCAAGCTGCTCGAACGGATGCTCGCGGATTTCGACGACGGCCGATCGAAGAGCGGCTACTGCCGGTCCGCGGCTCTGCTCGATCCGGCCGCTCTCGAAAGCGCCCTCGACGCCGCCACCCGCAAGGTCAAAGCCGACCGCGTCCCGCCCGACGACGCGAAGACCAAAGCCAGAATCCTCCGAGACTTCCTTGACGACCGCGCCGTAGGGCCGGGTGTGACTCGGTGAGATCGAGAGTCGCCGGATCGTCCGGTCGGATCGCTCCGCCTTCAAACCGACTCCATTGCGGCCGGCGATTCCTATCGTCTGCTGAACCTCACGTCGCTCAGGTCCGGCCCTCCATTAACGCTGAAGCCGGCGATCCTGCCGCTGTCGTCACGGCTGAACGTGATCGCGCCGTAAGACCTCGTGAACTGGTCCCGCGCCCCAGGCTTTAGGAGATTCTCCCCATCCGGATCGCGGAAATTGCGCTGGAGGACATCCGGCACGCGCGGAGCCCGCAGACACAGCCGATCCTGATTCACATACACGCCGTAGGTCACGTCCAGTTCGTCGCTGTAGTATTCCCCCTCGTATTCCGCCAGTTGCTCGGCGGTCAACGGCCGGTCGTCGACTCTTGCGGCCGTGATGTGAAAACCACCCTGATGCCAGACGAGCTTCGAGGCGTTTCCATTCTCATCGGTACAAAAGGACACCTGTATGTTGGCCACTTTCAGGGAATACTCCGTGCTCGACTTCGCAAGCAGCTCCAGCGGGCCGGCGCCGGGCGGCTGGATGAACAATCGGTTGTCGTCGATGGAGACAGTGAGGATGGTGCCGTCGTCACCGCTGTATTTGCCTTCATAGCCCGCGTACACGGCGGGATCGACCTCGGCCGCCGCCCACGTGGCCGGCGCTGGGTGCGGCGCCGCTTCCTGCTTGGGAGCATCCAGATACAGATCCGCGATTTCGTAACAGAGCCGGCCCGTGTTGAACTGATGATTGGCCAGGCAGATCACGCTGAACTTCCGTTCGGGAAAGCGCAGCAGGAACGCGTTGTATGCCAGAGACCCGCCCCCGTGGCTCACTGTCGTCAGGCCCATGTGGTCGCCGATGTCGAGGCCGAAGGCGTAGCCGAGCTTGGTCCCGTTGTTGTTTGTGCCCTGTGTCAGCATCAGGGCGTTGAAACCCTCTGTGCCGATCCGGCTCGTGTAGAAATTCTGATCCCATAGATAGAGATCCTCGACGGTCGTGTGGATTCCCCCATACCCGAATTCGTCGGCGTCGGGATCCACGCGCCTGATGCGGTATTTCCCCTGGCCATCGGAGACGTAGCCGACCGCCAGATCCCCGGCGGTTCGAGCGGGGTCGTAGTGGTAGCCGGTGTGGGTCATGCCCAGCGGCGCGAAGATCTCCTTTTCCGCATACTCGCCGATCGACAAGCCCGTGACGCGTTCGACGATAAGACCCAGCAGGAAATACCCCGAATTGCTGTACCGCCTCATGTCGCCCGGACGGAAGTTCAATTGCTTCTGGCGGGCAACCAGATCCAGAACGACCGGTTCCGGGCGGGGTACATCGACAGGGAGCCCTTTGAGAAACGAGAGGATCTCGAAGTCGCGGATTCCACTGGTGTGGTGGATCAGGTGGCGTATGCGGATCGGCCAGTCGTACTGGGGCATCTCCGGCAGATACCGGCGGATGTCGTCGTCCAGCGAGATCTGCCCGCGCTCGGCCAGCAGGGCGATGCATGCGGCGGTGAACTGCTTGCTGACCGACTCGATGTTGAAGACGCTGGCGGGGGTGATGGGCCGGCCGCTGTCGAGGTCGGCCAGGCCATAGCCGCGCTTGAACACGATCCGGCCGTCGTCGACCACCAGCACGGCACAGCCGGGGCCGTCGGGCTTGATCTTCGCGGCCACCAGACGGTCGATTCTGTCCTCGATGGCGTCGTCGCCTCTGGCGTCGCAAGCAACGGCACACAACATCGTTGCTCCCAGAAGCGCAAGCGCCCAGGCCGACGGGTGAATGCTTGTCTTGCTCATTGCTGTGCTCCTTTGTCAAAAGGGTCTGTCCCTGTGCGGGACCGTGTTTTGAATGGCCGCATGAAGCGCTGAAACCTGCGATTGTTTGCCGGCGACCTCAAAAGGTACGTCGAGTCTTGCTGCCCAACATTTCCATTTCGCCGCAATTTTCCGCAGAAATCCGGCGCCCGCCCTCCGAGCGATGCCGGGGAGTAGATGCGTAGATGGGTAGATGCGTGGAAGCGTACATGCGTAAAAGCGCAAGTGCGGACGACAACGGACACGCGGCCGGACTCTCTCGCCCTCCCCAAACCCATCTACCCATCTACGCTCCGACGCTTCCACGTCGCCCCGAGCGACCAGCGACGAGGGACGAGCGACAGAATGCGAGATACGGCCTCTTTCTTCTTGTTCTCCCGCCCCCCATCATGCCATAATCGACGCCACGGGAGCTACTCGCCGCAGGCCGATGTGGTGGCGATTCAAGACCGGTACAGGGAGCGCGTCTGGCGCCATTGTCGGGGAGGTCTACATTGACGAAAGGCGGTGTGCGGTCGCGGCGGACGCGTGGCCGTACACACAGTGTGGGCAAGAGGGCCGAATGAGCGGTCGCTGGGTCCTGGCTGTTGCGTTGGTGATGGTGGGGCTGCCTCTGGCGGCACTCGCGGAGGGTCTGCCGCGTGTCGAGATCACGCCTTTCTTTGGGTACCGCTTCGGCGGAGGGCTGGAGGATGCCGAGACCGGCGAGGATTTCGAGCTCGACGACTCCGCCTACTCGGGCGGACTCCTCGACCTCCGCTTGGGTGAGGCCACGCAACTGGAACTCTACTACAGCCGGCAGGTGACCGAACTCCAATCCGAAGAGGGGCTCTTTTACGCCCGGACGCTGTGCGATCTGGATATCGAGTACTATCACGTCGGCGGCACCTACGTCTTCACCGAGGGCCCATGGCAGCCGTTCATCGTTGGAACGGTCGGGGCCACCCATATCAATCCCGACGCGACAGGCTCCGATTCGCTGACGCGGTTCTCGCTCGGCCTGGGCGGCGGGGTGCGGTTCTTCCCGACCCCGCACCTCGGCCTGTACCTGGCCGGGCGCTGCCTGTTCACGTTCCTCGAGGGCGAGGTGATCGCCCACAGCGAGTCCGGCAGCACCACCGTGACAGTCGACAGCAGCGGCCTGTGGCAGGCCGAACTCCAGGCCGGAGCGATCTTCGCCTTCTGACCATCCCACCGTCAGTGTAGACCCATCCGCCCATCGGGCATCTGTCCCTTTCCTCCCAGCCTGCGGCCGGGATAGGGGATCGGGTGAGGGAGACAGCCGCCGGCATCGGTGCACCGGCGCGGCGGTGTTTCGTGACCGGTCTGCAACGACGGGGCAGCTCACGCCTTGAGATAGATCTTGTGTCGGTGGAGGAAATAAAGGAAGAGCCATTTCAGCATCAAGACGGAGAAGGCGGCCAGGACTGGTGCGAGTGTGCCCGTGTGTTGGAGGATGCCATTGAATAGGTATCTGGCCGTGTAGTTGAAATCGATACAGCGCTGGCCGACCCAGATCGTGATCGAGTTCATCCCGATCACCGTCAGAAAGAACGCCCACCTGCGGTAGCCCTTTACATCGACGATCCAGTAGAACGCGGCCAGCAGCAGCAGACTCCAGCCCGCGGCGTACACCACAAACGAACTGGTCCAGATGTTCCGACTGATGAAGAAGAACCTGCCCCAGATGCGCCCGAGTATGAGACCTGCCAGACCCGGGACGAGAAGCCCTGCAGCCTTGCGTCTCGGGTGACGCCCGCTGTGCAGCCAATGTCCCGCCAGTACACCCAGGAGGGTCGTCGAAAGCGCGGTGAAGGTGGACAGGATTCCCTGCCGGTCGTAGAGTCCCAGTCCCAACCTGCCTGGGATCAGGAGCTGGTCCAGATAGGTGGTCAGGCATCCTTCCGGCGTCAGGACGCCCGGTCCGTAACCCGGAACAGGAATGAAAACCAACGCCGCCCAGAACAGCAGCAGGATCGCCGCTGCGACGAGGGCCTGCGTCCGCCAGCCGGTGTGGATGACCATCAAAGCCGCAAAGAAATAGCAGACTCCGATGCGCCCCAGGACCGTGGACCAGCGCATCTGGTCCCAGTCGAAGCGCAGCAGGCCGTAGTTGACCAGACCGAGGACAATCAAGATCAGCGCTCGCTTGGCGATGTGCACGTAGAGGGCCTTGCGGCCGGCGCCCTGTGCCCGCCGCCGGCCGATGGAAAAGGGAAGCAGCACACCGACCAGGAACAAGAATAGCGGAAAGATCAAGTCCAGAAAGCGGAATCCTTCCCAGCCGGCATGTTCCATCTGCCGCGACAGCATTTCGGTCGCCGGAGTGCTCCAGACCTTGGCGAGGCTCTTGAGCACCTCATCCCCGCCGATGATCCAGAGCATGGCGAATCCTCGCAGGGCGTCGACGGAGTGGATTCTCTGGCCGGAGGGTAGGAGAGGCTCGTGCTCGATCATGAACATCCCTTGCTTCGACGTTTCTCCGTTGGCGATACCTGCTGCCCCGCATAGCCTTTCGAGCATCACCATAGTGCGGCACCCGCCAGACGTCAAGCCCTGATGCCTTCGCCCTGCGGCCGGATACCGGCCGTGCAACGCATCTACCCATCTACGCTCCCACGCTTCTACGTCGCCCCGAGCGACCAGCGACTAGGCCTCGCGACTCCAGTCTCCAGCCTCCAGCCTGCCGTACTCCGAGATACGAGATACGAAAAGCGAGATACGAGCGAACCCTGCCCCGAGCGACCAGCGACGAGCGACGAAATCCGGCCGTTTTCTTCTTGCCCCCGCACCCCCATTCCGCCATAATCCGGCAAATGCGAACCAGCCGGACGTGCGGCCCGGCGTGCGTCGAGGACTGCGAGAATCGAAACCGCCCATCCTCAACGCCCCCGGCCCCCACGCATTCGCGCCTGACTTATTCGAGAGGACCAAGAGACCGTGCGAAACCGCAATGCCGCGACAATGCGATGAGACATGGAGAGAATCGGTGACGGTCCGCCCGGGTGCTGCAAGGAATCCGGTCATCGACCGCCGGATGAACTCAAGCGTGATCGCGATGTCCGTTGAACACTGACGCAAGGGCTGAGCCCAAAGAATGTCTTCCATTTCATGGGCTGGGTCTACGGTCACGCCAGCAATCTGTGATGTAAAGGGGATGGCAGATGGGTTCTAAGAGCTTTGACTATGCGATACACTCCGATTTTCTCATTCATTGGACTGGCAAAGATATCGACGGCTTGTATGACACAGAGTGGTATAATTCAGATAAATCGAAAACGAACAAGGCGCATGACGTTACGGCGAGATACATCAGACGTCTCTTCGATATACTGTGCTATGGCCTATGGATGACCTCGGAAACGGAGGATCCTTGGCTTCTTAACGGCAGCAGCATTGGGGTCCCCACGACTGCAAAAACGTGCTTCACGGAATTAAAAGTGTCTGAATCGCGCAGACATGCACGCCAGTACGGGCGCCTTGGTATAGGTGTCAAGAGACCATTCGTCTTCAAAAGATACGGACGCCCTGTAGTCTACTATGGTTTTCACAGGGACACATCTCACGACATTTTCCGCGCCCGATGCGCTTCTGATCTGTCAGACAAGAATCTCTTGAATTTCTTCAAACCAATGAATAGCAGCGCAACGTTGGACTATGATTTCTACGCTGAGTCCGAATGGCGAATTCTGCACCGTGACGAGCTATTGTCGAAGAACCTGATTGTTGACCCTCGAAACCCTGCGAACACCAAGGAACACGCATATTTCACGAAGCTTGCGCCCGAAGAACAGGATAAACTGAAGTACCTTATACCTTTGGATGGTTGGTTTGCAATGATCATCTATCCGTCGCTGGATGTGAAGAACGAAGCTCAACAGAATACACGGAACGGTGTGCGTGAGCAGATTGAGAGGATCAAAACCGTCGCGGACCATGGAAATAAGGTCGAAGGAGGGAATCGGCCTATTGAACTGAACTTGGATGCTTGCAGGAATTTCTGAGTGGAGGTGCCGTGATACGCTACTTAATGTACGCCCGAATTCGGCAACGCGTGCGTGGGCTTCCGCCCTACTTCCCTATTGCAGAGAAGACGTGATGGAAGAGAGCTATCCGCATTCGCCAGAGGATGTAGTAGAGACACTTTCTGACCTGTATCGACATCAGGGCGACACGGTTATGGTTGCGCTACTTGAGTCGGCGGAGGCTACCATTGACTACGAGGAATATGACAATTGGAATGGAGGCCAGCATTACTACTCACTTCAACTGCGAGTCGCGCGCAAGCAGTTCGCACAACTTGAATCTCGTATTGAATCGCTGCAAAAAGCATTACAGGTCAAGCTTGCCACTGTGTTCAAGGGTACGGACCCACATTTTCTGACCTCTGTAGTGATTACGCCGCTCATCAAGACTATGGGAACGTCGCACCGAAGGATAGAGGCACCAGACGCGATTGAACGCATTTGGGCCGGGGACGGGCTTCGACTTTTTCTCAGTCACGTGTCGAAGCATAAGAAGCGCGTGGCCGAACTCAAAGAGGCCTTGGCGATATACGGCGTGTGTGCCTTCGTTGCCCATGAGGACATCCAGCCCACTCAAGATTGGCAGTCCGAGATCGAGACGGCTTTGAACACCATGCATGGCATGGCGGCAATCCTAACGCCGGAGTTCAAGAAGAGTGAATGGACGGACCAAGAAGTAGGGTACGCATTGGGGCGGGGCATCAAGATCATAGCTGTGAAGGCGGGCCAACTGCCGTACGGGTTGCTTGCTCGACAGCAGGCGTTGGTAGCGGATATTGACAACATTCCTTCGATGGCGACGGGGATTGTCTCGATCTTAGTAAAGGACCCGGACACTCGGGGTAGGATGCGTGACGCACTTACCGAAGCTCTAGTCAGCTCGTGTTGCTGGGCAGATACGAAGCTAGTAGTTGCTCAGCTAGAGAGGGTAGTGTAAAGGATGTTTCGCACATTTTCTGGTAGTCGTCACTCTGGTCGAGGGATAGAGGTCAGTCTGCCTGCCCCTGCCCCCTATAGGGGGCCGCGAGTTATCGGGCGTTCACGCACTCAC
>JAAYBV010000090.1 GCA_012744475.1 Phycisphaerae bacterium | reverse complement strand
TAGTTCCAGACGAGCATCTCGTGGAGCTTGTAGACGCGATCGAACTCGTATTGGATGTAGAGGGGTTCGGCGCCGGGCGCGGCCGCCCACATGTCTGCGTCCTGGGCCGAGTGCTGTCCGGCGGCGTTGAGGCCCGAGCCGTTGATCGTGTTCTCCGGGCCGCAATCAGGTTCCGAGGCGCCGTTGCTTGTGGCGGTGATGCTCGCGACGGGATAGGCCAGCGGTTCGGCGGTGAAGCTCCAGACCGATCCTCGAAAGATCGTGCCGTCCGGCGGAGCATTGACCTCATCGACACGCCAGTAGTAGGCCGTCTCGAAATCGAGTCCCGGCGCGCCGGGAGCGGGATCGTAGCTGGCAGCGGTTTGACCCTGACTGAGAAGCACACCCATCGGATTGGCTCTGCCGGCCGCGTTCACGTCGTCGAACGATGGCCCGAAATAGACATCGTGCGCAGCGGCGAACGCTCCCGGCTTCCAGGCGAGAACCACGTCGCGCGGAACATCGGTCGCTTCGTCCGCGGGTCGGGGGTCGGAGGCAATCTCGGGCGGCGTCGACACCATCAAGGACGGAATCTCCTCGGCCGCCAGCGCCCGGCTGTAGATCATGATCTCGTCGATCACGCCCATGGCGCCATGCCGCATCGGGATGTACGTGAGCGTCTCATGCCCGAAGCGGAGATTCGCACTCAGGGCCGGAAAGCCCCCCAGACTGGCCGCCCGCGCCATCTCCTTGCCATCCATGTACAGGACGGCGGGGCCACCGTCAAACTCCCACGTCACCGCGACGTGAAACCACGTGTCGGCGAAGATGACGCCGTCAGGGTCGAACTCGATGGCCTGGTAATCGGTATCGGCGGCGTCCTCCAGGTAGAAGCCGAAGTAATCGGGGCTGATGTCGGTATGGTTGGCGCCCTTGGAGATGAAGAAGTAGATGCCGCCCAGACTCGCATCGAAAAGCCGGTAGTCTTCCGGATCCGAGCCGTCCCAATCGGGCTTGAACCAGAACGCGACGGTGCAGTTTTCGGTCAGGACGTTGGGCACTTCGATGAAGTCATCGACGCCGTCCAGATAGACACCGGTCTTGCTTGCTCCTGCGGTCCAGGCGGCGCCGGCGTTCAGGGTTCCGTCATTGCCGTTGCGGCTGGAATCGGTTGCTTTGGTTCCGCCTCCTTCATCCAGGCGCCAGTAGGCCGCGAGGGTAGGGTCGTCGGTCTGCGCCTGCGTCGCCACAGTCAGACCGAGCAACAGCAGCAGAGGGAACAAATAGAGTCGTCTCGTGCACATCGCTGTCCTCCTTCGAAAGAGATTCACGTGGACCATGCTCCGGCCACACACCGAATACACTCTCTCCCCACGCCGTGTCGGCGAGCTTGCCCGCGCGCACGGCGGCACAGCACCGGCTGGCTTGACCCTTTCCGGAAGACGCAGGACGTCTCGGGGTCGGGTCCGTTCAGACCCCTGGCGGAAGAGCGATTCTCAGGGCGCGCAGCAAGGGCGCAGGACGACCTGCGATGCAGTGGATGCGTTTCGGCGTGCAGCAGCGCTCTCGGCCATGTCCGCTCCTCAGTCAACTCAAGACATCGCGCTTCTAAGGCCAATTGCCAGTCTTAACCGCAGAACCCTTTGCCCATAGTTATAGCAGATTCCGCCGCTGCAATTCAACCGCAATCTCCAGGCCACGGCCTGCCTCGTCGTTACGGGCACGGGCGAATCTTGCCGAAAAGGGCCTGCCCCGCTGGCTGTTGGGGCAGGCCCTGTACGATGCTGATTGAGCGGCGGGCGTTCCGCCGCGTCAAAACTGCTATTGAGCCGCCGGACGGCCGAACCCGATGTCATCGACATACACCGTTCCGGTGCCGCCCGCGGTCGGGCTGGTGGCGCTGCCGACGCCGATGACCATCTTTTCGACCCGGCTCAGATTCACGCCGGCCAGATCGCTGTACGGAATCGCCCATTCCTGCCACGACGGACGCAGGCTGATCGACTCATCCGCGTTCACCACCGTCGCGCTCTTGCCCGCGGCGTCCTCGATCCGCACATACATCGGCTCGGCCACCGAGTTGCCCAGAGGCTGGGCCACGCCGATTTCCGCCGTCTGCCAGGCGCCCGTCACGTTGCCGGTCATCGAGAGATTCGAGAACTCCGCCGCCGTGACAATCGCGGCGTCGTGGCTGGTCGCCGCCAGGCCAATGTACACGCTGGCGGCCATCTGGATCTCCAGCGCCGGGCTCACCGCCGCCTCGGTCCAGGTGACACCATCCATCGAGTCGTGCGCGGTGAAGACGTTGCCCGTGCGGGTCAGCTTCACCCAGCGCGGCGCGGCCGAGCCGCCCACATCGGTGCTGGCGCTGTCCTGTCCGGCCACCGGCCGACGCTGGAACGTGGTGCCGTGGTCCGGCGTCACACACATAAACGTATGCTTCGAGCCGGGCTCCAGCGTCTCGCGGATCATCACGCCCGCCTTGGCCCACTCGTTGCTGCGGACCAGACTGTCGACACGGACCGTGATCGACCCGTTGCCGCTGAGGCTCTTGTACGCATAGCGGAACTGATCCGTCGTGTTCCAGATGTCCGTGCCGATGGCGCTCATGATGACGCCCCCGTCGGCGGTTTCCTTGAAGGACGGCGCGTTGCCACGCACATAGAGCACGAGGGTGTCGGCGCCGTTGCCCGTCCAGTTCTGCGCGGTCTCAAACTCGCGCCACGCCTCGGAATAGAACGGCGACGTCGCGTTGTCGTACTGGAACGGCATCGACTGAGACCCGCCATGAACGATGGACTTCTCCGCGAACGGAGTCTCGATATAGCCGACCGTCGAACCGGTGTCGTTGACCCAGCCGTCGAGCCAAGTGTCGAAGATCGCAGTCCCGGCCTCGATGTCGTCGTTGTAGGTCTCGAAACCGTCGATCGATGCGTAATCCTGTGTCGAGAAGCTCCACAGGTCGCCGGTCCATGCCGT
>JAAYBV010000089.1 GCA_012744475.1 Phycisphaerae bacterium | reverse complement strand
GTACTGTTCTGCATCATTAGGTCCTTTCTCTGACTGAATGGTTTCGTCTTGACCTATCCACCATCGACCAGAGAAAGGACTCCATTCACGTCCCAAAACAATGTGCGAAAAATATCCTACGTCATCCTAGAGAGCATTGCCACGCTTACAGCCGACAACGCCGAGCGCATCAGACTGGCCCTCGAGGAAAACTCGCAGGTCAGCAAAGCGTTTGGTGTCCGCGGAAGGCTTGAGAAGTTGCTCGCACCGTACCCCCAGAGGATCACACGCCCAGAGGATGGCGATGGAATTCCATTCTGAAGCCATGCTCGCGCGCCAAGAACACGCGGAACACCTGGGAAAAGCGACATACTCGCCGGTCCCCGATGTCGCGCGCGAATGCAGAACCGTTTCTACGCGGGCTTGAGGCTACCACGCGAGTCAGACACCTGTCAGAGGGCGTCGGCGGGTCCCGGGCGATCGTCTGGGGTTGCGTTATGTGGCGCGGACGGCTTCGACGATGCTGACCTCGTGGGCGGTGGGGACGATCCGGTGGAGGGCGAGGCCCGCCTGCGAGAACAGGCGGTGGTATTGCTCGGCGGTGCGTTCGCGGCCGCCGACGATCAGCATCATCAGATCGAGCCACTTGCCGAAACAGGGCTGCGTCAGCGGCGGGATCACGGTCTCGACCACGAGGACGCGGCCGCCGGGATTCATCGCCCGCCCGCAGTTCCGCAGGATGGCGACCGCCTCCGCATCGTCCCAATCGTGAAGAATGTGCCGCAACACGTACGCATCGGCGGAAGGGACGGAACGGAAGAAATCGCCGCCCACGACCCGGCACCGCTCGGACAGGTCCGTCTCGGAAAGGATCGCCCGCGCACGATCCGCCACGGGCGGAAGGTCGAACAGGATTCCCTCGACGCCGGGATATCGCTCGACGATCGCCGCCAGCATCCGCCCGTGGCCGCCGCCGACGTCGACGACGGAGCCGAAGACGGAGAAGTCATAGGCGTCCAGCATCGGCTCGGTCTCTGCGATGCCGTGGACCATCATGGCGGCGTCATAGATGGCGTGCCGGTCCGGATGCTCGGTCATGTACTCGAAGAAGGGCGCGCCGAACCGCTTGTCGAATCCCGGCTTGCCGGTGCGAACGGAATACAGCAGCTCGCCCCAGGCATCATAGAACTCCGCTCCCATCATGATGCCGAATGCGCGCAGCGAATTCCGTGCGTCACTGCGCAGACAATTGGACAGGGGCGTCAGGGAGAACCGGCCATCGGCGTCCTCGTCGAAGATGCCGACACTCGCCAGCGCGCGCAGCATGCGATAGAGCGCCTCGCTGTGCGCATCGGCCTGGTCGGCCAGTTCCTCGGCCGTCTGCGGGCCGCGTGCAAGCAGATCGGGAATCCCCAGTTCCGCGGCGACGTGGACCGCTTGGGTTACCCATCCGCCGATCATCTTGCTCAACAACTGCTGGCCTGCGTGCGCATCGGCCACGACCGGTTTATTCGATGTGAGCGTGGGCGTCATGGTCAGTCCTTTCGATTGGAGTGTGGATGCGTGGGCAAGAGAAACGCCGGCGTACGTACCGGACGTTGGTCGCGGCACTCGGTCGGCAGGCATGGAGAGTCGCCCCGCAATGAGTCCCGATCGTCGCCTTGGCGCCATGCCTGCCGCACGTAGTCATCGGCCTGTTCCCTGGTGTTGGCAAGGGATTATATACTACTATGACTGTATGCTTACTATGCTTACAGGCCGGAATCAGGCGGGTTCAGAAAAAACGCCGAGAAATCTGCCGTCATTCAAGAAACGGTGTGGTGTATGTAAATGCTTTTAGATTATTGGTTTGTGTGAATAAGGACCAGGGTTCTTGCCTTCGGAGATACCGCAAAGGTTGCGCGTACGGCAGACGAACGCCGCAGATTTTCGCAGTTGCATGGGGCGCCCCGCCTGTCAGGCAATCCCCAACACCTCGAATCGGCTCGGGGCCATCCCCAAGCTGCGCTTGAGGCTGCCACTCAAATCCCACAAATCTCAGAGGATGGTGGTTTGGCCGGGGATGGCGATGGGGTAGCGGCCCTGGGCGTCGGGGACGACGGGCGGCGTCGAGTCCATCGTGTAGTTGTCCAGGCCCGGCGCGAGCTGGAGGTCCGAGGCCATCGCCTGCTCCCAGGTGATCATCTGGCCGGACTCGGAGGCCATGCGGCCGAGGATGCCCACCATCGCGGCGTTGCAGCACCGCGCCGCCTCGTTGTACCGCTTGTTCGTGCGGATCGCGTCGAACAGCAGGTCGTGCTCGTACTGATAGTGGTCCCAGCGCCCGCCTTTGTACTCCCAGATCATATCTTCGGCCCGCTGGCGGTGGCCCTTGAAGATGCGCGGCTGCGTGATGCCCTCGCCCAACACCGCCGAGCCGGTGGTGCCGTGGATGATGTCACCGAAGAAGCCCCAGCAGTTGTCCATGTGCCGGCCCTGCGCGAACAGGCGCGTGCCGTCGGGGAAGTGGTACTCAACCGCGTAGTGGTCGAAGAGCTGGTCGGGCGCCGTGCGGGCCTGCCGCCCGCCGTGACCCTGGGCCGAGACCGGCCAGGCGTCCTTGCACCAGCAGCAGACGTCGAGGTTGTGGATCAGCCAGTCGAGCAGAAAGCTGCCGTTGAGCCAGGTGAAGTTCGAGTAGTTGCGAACCTGGTGGGCCATCTCGGTCATGCCGGGCGATTTGGGCGTGAAGCCGACCGGGGCGTGCTCGCGGTAGGCCCAGCAGGTGATCAGGTTGCCGATGAGCCCCTTGTGGAGCTGCTCGACGGCCTCTTCGAGCGGCTTGTAGTGCCGGCTCATCAGGCCGCCGGCGACCTTGAGATTCTTGCGTTCGGCCTCTTCGCCGGCCTTGAGCACGCGGCGGATGCCCGGGGCGTCGACCGCGAACGATTTCTCCATGAAGATGTGGCAGCCCTTGGCGACGGCGTACTCGACGTGGATCGGGCGGAAAGCCGGCGGGGTGGCCAGCAGCACGACGCCGCCCGGCGCGACGGTGTCGATGGCCTTCTTGTAGCCGTCGAGTCCGACGAACTGCCGGCCCGCCGGGACATCGACCTTCTCGCCGAACTGCGTCGTGAGGTTATTGAGGCTGTTCGTCAGGCGGCTGTCGAAGGCGTCGGCCATGGCGACCAGCTTCGTCGGTCCTTTGGTGGATAGCGCGTTGGCCGCGGCGCCCGTGCCGCGCCCGCCGCAGCCGACCAGCGCGACCCGGATCGTGTTCTGCTCGCCCGCCCAGGCCCGCGCGCCGATGGCACCCGCCAGCGTGGCGCCCGCCAAGGCCCCGGAAGTCTGCTTGAGGAAGTCACGACGGCTGGTGGATCGCTCGCTCTGCACGCTCATACGACACCCCTTTCCTGGATCGCTCGTTCGACAGTCACACGCCGCAGGGCCCAAGGCCCACCCCGCCATTATGCCCGTCCCCCATCCCCCACGCAACCACCAATCCTACCTGAATGACCCGTCCACAGCGGCGAACAATCATTCGCCTCTGCGTTTGGGCAATGGCTTCAGTCGACCCGGGATGCCTCTGCGACGGCGTTGGGTCGGTGACGCTCCGAAGCAGGTGTGGCAGCCTCATCCCGATCTCGATGAGAACGTCGGGATCGGGATGGGGATGGTCTATGGCAACGAGCCATCTCCAATCCGCCTGCGGCGGATTGAGGCTGCCACCCGGGAGATGGAGGAGTCTCATTCGATCGGGGGCGTTTCCGTTGTTGCGTTGGGGTCGGCGATGGTCCTGGGTTCGGTCACCGCAAAGATGCCGTAGCCGGAGCCGTCCTGGTCGTCACTTTCCCAAGCCGCGACGAACGCGTTGCCCGCGATGGCGACGTCGGGCGATTGCTGCTTGCCGGCCACGTAGCCGTTGAGCTGGAACTGCTCGCCCACAGGCGCGCCCGTCGCGTCGAATCGCCTGGCCCAGATGTCCGTCGCGACATTGGGATCCTCATGCTCGTGCTGCCAGACGACAATGAATTCGTTCGCGTCATCGATCGCCACACGCGGCCATTGCTGTGCGCCGTCGCACAGCGTGTTGACGGTGAACTGGCCGGTTCGCGGCGCGCCGTTGGGGTCGAAGCACCGCGCGTGGACGTCGTCGTCGCCAGCCCGGTTCGGGTCGCCGTCCCATGTGACGACGAAGTCGCCCGAGGCGCACATCGCCACCGAAGGCCGGGTGATCGAAGCGAAATCGATCTCGCTGACTTGGAACGGTTCGCCGGCCGGAACGCCGGTGGCATCGAACTGCTTGGCCATGATGGCGTTGGCCGTTCGATCCTGTAGCCATGTCACCACGAAAGCGCCGGCGGCGTCCATTGCGACGTCCGGATAGCGGCCGTCGTAAACTCCCTCGTCGATTCGCAACTCGTCGCCCAGCGGGGCGGCGCCCGCGTCGAACAACTGTCCGCGGATTGCGTTGATCGGGCCGAACTGATCTTCCTGTCGGCTCTCCCAGACGACGACAAACGTCCCAGAGTCAGCGGCCGCGACGCTCGGATAGAGCTGCGAGCCTTGCGTGCTGGCGTTGACGAGCAGCTCGTCGGTCAGCGGAATGCCGTTCGAATCGTACAGGTGGGCGAACACGTCCTCGGCGTCGAGTCCCGGCCCGTGCCAGGCGACGAGGAACGCGCCGGCGCCGTCTGTGGCGACGGCCGGCTCGGTCTGGTTGCCTTCGCGCAGCACGTTGACCTGGAACTCGTCGGCGTCGAACGGCCGGCCCGCCGCATCGAACCGGCGGGCGATGATCTCGTTGGAGCGGCCCGCGCTGCTGAAGTAGCTGGTCCACACGATCACCGTGCGTCCCTCGGCGTCGGCAGCCACTGCCGCCTTGGCCTGCGCGCCGCTGGTTCGCACGTTGACCTGAGATTCTTCGGCCCCCAACCACGACGTGACGCACATCGCGACGGCGCACACAACAATCGTTTCTCTCATGGGTCTGGTCCCTCCTCACTGATGTTGATAAACCCGTCTCGCACGCGCGCAGCCCAAGCTGTGCGCGCCGTTTGATTGCGCAAGCATTCCGGCCGGATTCATCGTCTCGCCGCAACGTCGGTCGTTCGGCCGGACTCGTTATGGAAATCCCTCTCGCTTAGGCCGGGCGCTTCCTGATACCCAGCGTGCCCATTATACGAATCGGTGTGCCTGTGTCCAGAAAAAAATACAGCAATTCGATGTGTGTGCAAATTCTCGGGCACTGGTACTCTTGAGCTGGCGATGTGTCCGGGTGGCAGCGGCAACCCTGGGGGTTGCCGATGGTGGGCCCGATGTGTATAAACGAAAGGAAGGGCGGGGATGCCACAAACCAAAGTCGGATGACGAGCGATGAGCGCGAAAGATGGCGGCAAATGCAGTGGCGGTCTCGACGGCGCGCCGAGCGCAGACGACGGCATCGCGTCGCGACCGAAGGCGCGCAAGGACGCCCGGCCCAGGCGATGGTACGAGCGGACCTCGGTGACGCTGTGCGTCGGAACGGCGCTGGTCCTGGCCGCCTTCGGGTTCGTCCACGTCATCACCGGCGTCGTCTCGCCGCTGGGCCTGCCGTTCGATCTGACGCCGAAGCAATCGTTCGGCTATCGCGAGACGTTCGTCGACGCCGGGGCGATCCGGGCTCTTCCCTACCTGGCGGCGAAGACCCGCTATCCGCTTGGTTGCGCGGCGCTTCAGCGGAAGGGCTACCTGCCTTCGGGCCGCGAATTCGAGGCCCATGTGATGGGCCGCCAGCGCGAGGACCTGCGCCGATGGCAGGCGCAGTTCACCGGCTCGCTCGACGGGGCGCAGCGTCCGTGGCAGGACCGGCTCCGGGGCGAGCTTCTCGTCGTTCCCGCGACTGCCGCAGATGCCGCCACGTGCAACCACAGGGGGATCGCTCTGGCCAAAGAGGGCCGCTACGAAGAGGCCATCGCCTGGTTCTCCCGCGCGATCCAGCGGGACCCTGTGTTCGCCGACGCTTGTCACAACCGCGCGCTGGTCTACGTCGCGATCGGCAATTTCGGTCAGGCTGTATCCGATTTCGGCGGGGTGATCCGGATCGATCCCCAAGGCGTCGAAGGCTACGAGAGTCGCGGCCGTCTGCATCTGGAGATGGGCCGATACGTTGAGGCGATCTCAGACTTCGAGCAGGTGATCGCGATCGACTTGCGGCGCGCCGAAGCGTACTTTCTACGTGCTGTGGCCTGCTACGCCGGGGGGCAATACGACAAGGCGTGGGAAAGCGTCGAGCGGTTGCAGACGCTCGGTTGTGCGGTCCCGACGGGATTTGTCACGGCATTGCACGACGCCTCGGGCGGCGACGCACTGCGCCGGAAGAGTCCCGCTCGTCGCTGAGGGTCGTCGATTCAGCGGTTGGGCAGAACCTGCTTGACCGGCGTGGCGTGGATGCGGCGGAGCTTGCGCTCGGCGATGGCGTTCTTGACCCATTCGACGATGGCAGGCCCGTAGTGGAAGTCTTCGAGGCTGCCGAGGTTGTCGGGGTCGAACGGTCCGGCGGCCCCGGTGATCCGTCCGAACGAGTCGCTGCGCACCGCGTAGACCTTGCCGTTGTCGTGTTGCCAGAAGTCTTTCATAGAGCACCCCCGTAAACCATAGAAAACGAATGCGACGTTGGCAAGGTCGCGAACGAACGCCGTCCTCGTTCGGGCGTGAAAGACGCGGGAGGTTTTCGGACCGGCGCAACGTTGTCGGCGGTGCGGTGGAAGGGGGTCACAGGACGGAGTTGAGAGGCTACGACGTAAGAGCCGAACGCATGCGGTGCATCGCACGCCGCTGCGGATGCGATCAGGGCAGGGCCGGACCACTGATACAACCCGAAGCGAGCATCAGCAGGATGACCGCCGTCCCCACCGCCAGAACGGCAATCATAATCAACAGCTCCGTCCGACTGATCATCGCACAGCCCCCCACTCAAACCATACCAAACCTGAAGGACGCGTCCAAGGCCTGCGCGGGTGTGGGCAAAGAGGGCCTTACGGTTGCATCTGCGCAATGCGATAGATTCTTGTATGGTGCGACGGCACCGTTCCATGTCGCACAAACGGTGTGGAGGCCCACTGCGGGAGGGCTGCAAAACAGAAGGCCCGGACAACCGAATGTGGGGGGGGCATCGGTTCTACCGGGCCTTGAGCGTAACCAACGGACCCGGCGGTCGCCGTAACTCGACCGGGGGTCCTGAACTTACCGAGCGCCTGGGGATTCCGCCGCGTCTCGGGTTTCTTATACGGCCTTGGGCACTGCCTGGGCTCTCGCCAGCGCGTCGAATCGGTCCTCGACGATGTCGAAGACGCCGTCGAGGCCCGTCACCGAGATGATTCCCCGGGTGGCCTGGCCGACCGCGCACAGGACCAGGGGCTGTTCACAGCCATCCAGCAGCTTTCTCAGACGCAGCAGCGCTGCCAGCGAGCTGGAGGTGAGAATCGTCACCTCGCTGAAATCGGCCACCACGCCGCAGTCGCCGCGGTCGCGCACATGGCGAACGACATTCTCGAGTTCCTTGCTTGTCTGCGGTTCGCCGGGCAGCTCCACCAGAACCATGTTTTCCGACCAGTCCTGGATGCTCATGTGATACCTCCTTCTTCTTCCGCGTCAGTATACGGTTCAGGTATCCCGAGAGATCGGCTGCGGCTGTGCCCGGCATGAATGGAAAGCGCCCCCAGATTGCAGGAACGCCCACAAATACGTATACCTACGTATATGGCTCCCTGGCGAGTCCTGCCGCGCCCGCTGCGGTACGGGTCTTCTGAAGGCAAACACTTCTGCCCGTGCGCCAGGATCGTGCGGCCGGCTACAAGCCGAGGTTGTCGTGGATGGCCTGGTAGATTCGCTGCGCCTTCTCCACCGGACTGACGTCGACCATCACCCTTGTGGTATCCTTCGTGATCGACAGCAGGCGGACCAGCACCTTCTTGTCCTGCGCGTCCCGCGCGACGACTTCGGCCTGAAGTTCGTCCTTGGTGCGCTGGACGACCTTCAATCCGAGGTCGGACATCGCCTTTTCCGCAGCGGCGTAGACCGCGTGGAGGTCTTTCGGCTCTTCGACGGTCAGCTTGCCCATCCGGTAGGTCGCCCGGCTCTGCGTGGCGGGATCGATGATGGTGGTCTTGCAGCCCAGCCCCAGCAGAACAACCGTGGTCAAAAGAACGATCCAAACGATGCGTGCTCTCATGGTCTTTCTCCGTCCTTGGCTTTCCATTGCTTCCTTGCGGCTCCGCGGCCGCACGATGTCAGAACGTGCCAATTCCCATGGGATTGTACGATACACCGGCCCGGACGTTCGGTCAATGACCACCTCTTGGTGCAAATGTGTTTGGCAGGCGGCCTTTCGTTTCGTAGGTTTTGGTTTGGGTTTGCTTAGAAGATTTGGTGTCAACTCACTCGGGCGCCCCATGCAGAAAGCGGGCAGAGCCCATGGCTACCACCACAGATCTGATCGCACGTCTTTGTTATCGACGCCACGAAACAGAGGGCCAACTGGGCTACTTCGGCCTGGGACCGTGGTGGTCGTCCGTCTTCGCCAAGGCCGAGCAGGATCGCATCGAGGCGGCCTTCCATCATCCCACTGTGCCCACCGGCGGCCGGCCGCTGACCAGAGGCCGAGGGCCGTGCTACTTCCCCAGCACGGCCGTCCTGCTGAGCGTTGTTGCCGGCTGCCTGAGAGACGCGCCGCAGGACAGACACCTGGCGTCCAAGATCCTCGCCAAGGCTGAAGAACGGGCGCAAGCCGAAGACGACATCATCGGCCTGCACCTGGTCTACCAGGAGATGATCCGCCTGCACAGCAAGTGGCGGGACCACAGTCTTGACGCCCTGGATCTGATCTACGGCGCCTGTCACAAGCAAATCACCCTGTCCGCCGCGGCTGCGCAGGCCTTCCACGAACTGCACCCGCGCGAGCCGCTACCCGCCCACATAGGTTACCTGACACTCGCGGTCCTGCTGGAGCAGGAGGGCTCGTACAGCAAGGCCATCGAGATCTGCAAGCAGGCGCGCGATCAGGGTTGGGGCGGAAACTGGACCTGGAAGATCGGGTGCCTGGCCAAGAAGCGCGACGAGCAGGAGCCCCGCGTCAAGTTCGCCTCCCGCTCCGGCCTCGGGCCCGTGTGACCCTTGCACAGGATCTCACGCGTTTTCGTCACGACCGGCGCCGACCCTGCCGTCGTGGTCCCGTCCACCCCTCCCACACTCTTCGAACCTTGTCGGATTTGATCTGGTGTGCGCGCGGGAACGCCATCGACGAAGACAAACGGGAGACTCCGACTTGACGCGATGAGCCGTCTGTGCTATAACACCGCTTGCCACATGCACGAGTGGAGCAAGTGTGTATGCGTACTGCCATTGTCAGTCAGGCGACAGCTATCATGCTGGCGTGTGCGGCCGTGTGCAGCCCCCAGGCTGCCGCGAAAGGGGTCTTGCTGGAGACAACCGAGAATCCCCGCTGCCACTGGTCGGACGCCGTCGATCCCTGGCTGGCAAACCCGCCCTTGCCCGAGCGTCTGACGCTGCCCGAGGATCGCCCGCCGCCTGCGCAGCGAACCGAGCCGGGGCAGGGCGTCGTCGCTGCTCCCGCCGTCCTGGCGAAGATTGACGGCTCGCGCACCCGTCGAGACGGATCCCCCTCCGGCGTTTCGGCGCGTGTTCCACGCCACTCGTTGCTTTCGGTCTTGTGCCTTCTGATCGTGTAGTCGGCGCCCGTCCATTCCCATATGTTGCCGACTCCCGCCGCGTGCCCGATAACATCGCGCCGCGGCCCAACCGTCGACAGGTCTCCGTCGAGAGTCTCTGCGCCGACGGAGAACACACCTGGGGCCATGCTCACAGGAGAACCGATGATGGCTACGAGAACCACGCTCGATCATGTTCGCGATCTGCTCGACCGGAACCGCCCCGAGGAGGCGTTAAGCTTCCTCGATCGCCATGGACCGGAGACGCCCGAGGTCGAAAACGCCCGGGCTGTGTGCCTGCTGAGGCTGGGGCGATTGAGCGACGCTATAGCGATACTGCGTGACATCACGTTTCGAGGTAACATGAACATCCCGGACGACACGCCGCTGCGATTCCAGCTCAATTTCGTCACGGCCATGCTGATGATCAACTTCAAGGACGGCGCCATGGCAGTCATGGACCGGTTGAAGCGGCAGACCGATCCGCAGGCCGTCCAGTTGCGGGAGGCCATCGACAGATGGAGGAAGAGTCTCGGTCTGATAGGCCGGCTTGGCTGTTGTGTCGGGCTCTACCCCAGGCAGCCTGTGGAACTCGGCTTCCCTCCGGGCCGGGTGTAGGGAGCGAATTCCCCAGCGGTACGGCCCATCGGTCCGTGGTCGATGCCGCTGCGGTCGCGGCCCCCGGCGCGGATGGATTCGTGCGCGGCCCCGTTCTGATTCGCCGGGGGCGCGCTGGCAGGGTGTTTTCAGGAGATGCAGGGCATGGCGTTGATCGACCTGGTAGAGGAGAAGATCGTCAGGGTTCCGCTGGCTTCGGCGGACAAACCCCATGTGTTGCGCGAACTCGTTCAGACACTCCACGATGCCGGCGAGATCGAGGATTCCGAGGCCGTACTCCGCGCGGTTGCCGAGCGCGAAGCGAAGTTCAGCACCGGCCTGGAAGGGGGCGTCGCCGTCCCGCATGGCAGGACCCACGCGGTGACCGCTCTGAAGCTGGCGCTGGGCATCGCACCCCACGGGGTTGATTTCGCCTCCATCGACGGAGATCCGTCCAGGCTGTTCTTCCTGGTGGTTGCGCCCCCGAGCCAGGCGGGACTTCACGTCGAGGCCCTGGCCGCCATTGTCAGACTGGTCCGGTCGAAGCCGTTCTGTCAGGCCTTGGTCGCCGCCCAGGATGCCCGCGAGGCCGTGGATCTGATTCGAGGGGCATGATCACCGGGCGAACGGCGTCGTCCTTCCCCGCCGCCGGTCGCCGCGTCGATTCTGCCGGGCCTCGGTGAAGCCTCCTGCAGACGTGGAGGGATTCCCCGGATTGGCGGCGGAAATTGTTGACATTCATCGCGGCCGCCGGCTACCATGACCACCGAGCGTTCCGGAAGTCTCTTCTTGGCGCAAGCCGGAGAATCGAAGGTGCGGCGTGGGATTCCTTGACTGGCTCAGAGGCCGCAAGAAAGCGGAGATGCCCGCAGAGCCCTGCGCGGCTGATACCCTGCGCAAGCTCGTCAGTGGGGTCGACGAGGTCTTCGGGGACGGACTGGCCGAAGTGGAGGCCATGGGGGTCCACCCGCTCGCCCTGGCCACCCTGCGTGAGGCGATCCGGCGCCGTGCGAAACGGCGAAACGTGCGATTCTACGAGCCTGCTGCCGGATTGGCTCATTTCGACGCCGACGAACTCCAGCAGGCCCGGGCGCGCATCGTGCAATTGGCGAAGTCCCACGCGCTGCTGGCAGACCCGGAAGGCTCAGGCCGTCTACTCAGTGCATTTGCCATGGCCGGTGGCTTCCAGGGTGTCGTCGCCCTCGCCTACGAGGTGCGTGACGTCGGCGGCGTCAGTCAGAGCCAGGCCTTTCAGCTTCTCTACAATCAGAACCGCCTGGCCGCGATGAGCGGTAGAAGAGCCGGCCCTGACAGGGGAGAGTCTGTCGCGAATCCCGAGCCGGCAGAGGAACCGAAGTCCAAGAGCATCGCGGGCAAGACCAGGAAGTGCATACGTTGCGGCGTCGCATTTGGCGAGGCCGGATTGCAGTGTCCCGCTTGCGGGTCCACCCGCTTCCTCTGGGAATGAACGGAGGGCCGCCGACCACGGACGCGCTCATGACGCTGGTCTGCCTTCCCCCGGCGGTAGTGTGGAGTGTCCGACGCAAAAGCATGATTCCGAAGGAACTGCTATGAAGAGCCTGGATATATTGCTCGTCGCGGCCCCGGTGGTGGTGTTTGTGCTGGTGCGATTCCTTTGGCCGGGGCGGCAATGGCGCGCCGCCGGTCTGACGCTGGGGCTCATCATCATTCCCGCATGTGTATCTGTCCGGGGGATCAGTTGGCGCATCTGGCCGCGTCTCGGTTCGGCCGTGGAGAGGATCGAGCACGTGCACAGGCAGGTGGTTCCCGGCAATAAGGCGGCAGCGAGTCTTGTCTGGGGCGTTGTGTATGGTCTGACGGGATACGGCGTGGATCGACTCGTGCGTCGGCCGTCCGGAGGCCCGCAAGTCGTCCGGTCCGTCCTTGTCGTATCCAAAGAGGAGGTATTGGCAAAGGACATCGGTCTGGTCCGTGCGGCGGTCGAGGGCAAAAGCAATGAGCTGCGCGAGCTGTTCTCCGATCTGGACTCCCAGGAGCATTCCGGGGGGGAGCTGGCGCGCCGCGCCGGGCGGGTAGGGCCTCTGACGAATCTCGTGCTCACCATCTATGGATACGACCAGGATCCAGGACCGCTATGGCGCTACCATGGTGGAGACAAGCACCCCGAGGTTCGTCAGTGGGCCTGGCATCTGCTGGAGGAGATGCCCTACGCCATTGCGTTTCTGGAGCCGCAAAGCGCTCTTCTCCTGGGTCTGCTGTGTCTGGGGGGGCTGATCGAATCGGACTACGGCGGCTACATTCCCGATTTCAAGACCGACCGCGAGGAGGGAAACCGGTTCATGGCCCTGGTGCGCGACACGACAACCCGCTTCATGTCCCATCACCCCGAACTGCCGCACAGCGTGTACCTTACCGTTCAGATGAAGGTCACCTCGATCATCGATCAGTTCGACGAGATGCGAAGACATCTGTTCGGTTAGCCGGCATCTCGCCGAATCAACCTCGCTGCCTACGGTCTGCGGGTAACGGCTATGGGTGTCGGGCACTTGTAAGGTGCGCACCGCACACCGCTGCCTCTCCTGTTCTGTGCCCGATCACGACTCCGACCAGTTACTGCGCTCCAGTTGACGCAGCGGCGCGACTCTCGTCGTAGTACCTCAGCATCAGCTCCTCCGTCCTGTTGCCCAGACGCCCTTTCCATGCGAGCAGCAGACACGTGAGCGTGGCATACAGGTACGGCCCGAACATCAGACCGACGAGGAAGCCGGCCGCGAAGCCTGTCCCATCCTTCCCGATGAGCGCGCATAGCAAGTGGTAGAATCTGCCCCCGACGGAGACAAACAGAATCATGGACAGCCCGGCCAGGCCCGTCCAGATCACCCGGGTCCTCGTCAAGTGGGCCTGGCTCTTTCGAACGCGCGCGACACATTCCTCGTCCGTCAGTCGTCGCGGACCGAACCACGCCACGGTCTTCCGGAGGGTCAAGGACAACATCGGCATCTCCTCTCTGCAACCGAATCGAACGCATCTCTCATCTGTTCATCCTCCACACCTTCGTGCCGCACGGATGGTGCTGGTCATGCCACTTGACGCTTGTTCAGACTGTCAACGATCTCCTGGGAGTTCGTTATGTAGTTCATGCCGGTTCCGTCGCTCAATCCAAGAATGCAGCCGGACGCATTGAACCAGTCCAACAGCTCCACGGGAGGCTCCTCTGCGCAAAGCTCAAGGGGCGGGCCCAGCCATACATCCTGCGGGATGTCGGCAGTCGGCCGCTCTTTGTACAGCCATATCTCATCGAAATGGCTGAAGAGCTCGTACTTCTGGGCTATTTCTACCAGGTGCGCATCCCCAATCAGGAGCGAGCGCCCCAGAAGGCTACAGGCGTCCTCTGAGTGAACGATAGTTTCAGTCACTAACAGGGATGCCATGTCGTTCGAACTGTCAATCCGAGTAATGAGCGCATATGGAAGCTGGTCAAAGACTTCCCACTGTGACTCTGTCAGGTCATAGATCGAGTCTTGCAGCCAGCCGTAATACATCTTCTCACCTCCGCAGGTGTTCTCAGTCGGCCCGGTTTCGAAAGCCGAAGGCGTAGAGGTCGGCGTCGCGCAGGGCGAAGCGCAGGCGGACGGGCCGGCCGGCTAGGGCGCTCACGTCGCTGCCCGATTGCCACTTGACCGTATGCTCGATGGCGTCGCCGTAGATCTCGGGGCACTGGGTCAGGCCGCAGCCTGTCGCGGACCGGCCGTTCAGGTGCTCGATCTGCACCCGCAGACCGCCGGCGGCGGAGGTCGAGACGTTGACGACCAGCTCATCGCCCTCGAACAGGATGGGTTTGGTCACGACCTCGCCGCCCGCGAGCGTCGCGTGCGCCGAGACAAAACCGTCGATCCGGCACGTGTAACGGCGCGTCCGGACCGCCTTGCCCTCGAAGTAGTAGCTTTCATCCGTGTAGAGCGAAAGCTCCCGGCCGCCGCCGGGCAGGGGCGACTCGGTCTCCACGAGACCCCACCAGATGTAGTTGCTGCGGTTGTGCCACTTGTCGGGATTAAGGCCCGGACGGATGAACGCCTCGGCCCAGCGATCAAAGGCGCGCCCATCCCGGCTGCTCATGAACAGTCCCTCCGTCAGCGAGCCGCGATCGGGGAGAAATCGCGTCGGGAATCCGATCAGCAGATGCGGGGCGCGGTAGTAGGGCATCACCGCGTTGGTGTACAGGTGCTCACTCGGGGCATCGGGGAACTGGAGCCACTCGGGCTCGGTCCAGCGGACGAAGTCGGCGGAGGTCGAGACCTTGATGTCCCGGCGGCCATCGCGGAAGTCGCGGAAGTAGCAGCGGTACTCCTGCCGGACCGCGTCCCAGAACGCCAGATTCTGCGAGTCGAACGCGCCCTGCGTCAGGATCGGCTTGTCCGCGACCAACTGCCAGCGCAGCCCATCGGCGGATTGAAACGCCAGAAGCGCTCTGCTGCCGTCCTCGGGCTGGCCGACCGCCTTGTATAGCGCCTCGGGCCGGCACTGCGGGTTGGTGTCCTTGAACGGCACGAAGTTGTGCGTCCCGGCGCCCGCCCAGACGATGTTGTTCTGCCGGGAGCCCTCGAACTCGACCAGATCGAGCGCGGGCCGCTCCCACTGGGTGCCGTCCTGGCTCTCGGCGTAGCAGACGACCGCCGGATGCGTCGGCTGGCCGGTGCTCATGTTGTGGTTCCAGCCGCGATAGTACATGCGGTAGATCGGCCCATCCTGGAAGATCGTGTGGTATCCGCACGAGTTGCCCTCCCACGGCTGGTCGTGCACCAGCGCGATCTCCTGCGGCGCCGGCTCGTGCAGGCGCAGCTCCACCGCGCCCTCCATCTGCTCGATCAGATACCTATCGACGAGCAGCTCCCACCGGTCCGCGATCCGAATCGGCTCCTGCTCCGCGCCACGAACCGCACTCGGCGCATTCGCTACCAACAGAACAACTGCAAGACAACTCGAAATGAGTCGCATCGTATGAGTCTCCTCTCTAAGAAGGACAAACTCGATGATTCGCGAAGGGGCTACGGCTGGGCGGCCTGGCCCTCGGCGAACGGGCGGATCTTGATGCTGCGAAACTCGATGGCGCCGCCGTAGTCCTGCAAGGCGATGTGCCCCTTGAGCGCGCGGCCCCAGTTGCCGCGTCCGTAGGCGGTCTGGAAGAACTTGCTGGTCTTGACGTGCGCCTGCCAGCGGTCGCTGTCGACCTCGTATTCGAGCAGCTTCTCGCCGTTGAGCCAGTGCTCCACGTGCTTGCCGCGTGCGACGATCCGCGTCTGGTTCCACTGGCCGAGCGGCCGCGTGGCGTCGCGGGCAGGGGCGAACACCGCGTAGCACGCTCCGGCCGACGCCAGTGTGTTCAGCCCGTCCAGGTGCGTGGTGTTGTCGAGGATCTGGTACTCGGGCCCGGACTCCCACACCTGGCTCTCGTTCTCGGTGGCGCGGTAGATCACGCCGCTGTTGTTGCCCCGGGTCATCTTCCATTCCAGCGACAGCTCGAAGTCGCCGTACTGCTCGACCGTGACGATGTCGCCGGCGGACTTGCCTTCCTCCCGCCGCGCCAGCAGCGAGCCGTTTTCCACCTTCCAACTGGCGGGCATCGTGGTCGACTTGTACCCGCGCCAGCCCGCCGTGCTCTGGCCGTCGAAGAGCAATCGCCAGCCGGCGTTCTGTTCCTCGACGCTCAGCGCGTTGGGCTGCGCGCACACCGCCGGCACGCCCCACGACAGCGCCACCAGAATCCCGATCAGACATCGCGTCACGCTTCGCCCAGCCAAACCATTGCGGTCCATAGGTCCTCCTTTTCGCCAAGTCAAAGAAGTGTGCCTTTCGCTCGCCCAAGTATACCCCGCCACAACTGCCCGTACAAGACCGTCGCGGACGCAGGCCGTCATCGCACGCGGACGAGGCACAAGTCCCAATTGCCGTTCTTCTCCGAGCAGAACAGCACATGCGACCCATCCGGCGAGAAGGATGGATGTGGATGGACCGTGGCGCCCTGGGGCCGATGTCCCTGCGTCAGAAGCTTGGCCTGGCCCGTCCGGGCGTCTACCAGAAAGAGCTGGCCATCGAAGGTGTCGCCCACCGCATACTCGCCGGCCGGGTCGCCGCCTACGTGCCAGTACTTTTTCTGATTCAGCACGTGCAGCGACCGATCGCCGAGAGAGACGTACGCGATGCCGTGCGGCTTTCGGAGCATTTCCTCATTCTTCGGCCAGATCGTGAACAGCGCCTTGTCCGCTCCCCACCACACCTCGTGCGTGACCCACTCGTCATACGTCTCCCGGTAGAAGGGGCCGTTCTCGGAGCCGTCGGCGCGAATCACCCACATCCGCTGCTCGGAGTCCCCGCCCGTCTCCCAGCAGTACATAATCAGGCCGCAGATCCTCGGATGAGCCTGGCAGTGGCCCACGCGAAAATCCAACTCCCGGATCGTGCGGAACTCGCTTCGTTCGGTGTCCAGGGCCAGCAAAGCCCACGAGTCGCCGCGCTGGACGCCGAGGTACATGGTCTTGTCGTCGCTGTCCACCGTGAGCGTCCCGCTCAGTTCGGTGTCCGGGGGCAGGTCGGCCACCTTGCGGCGATAGGGGCGGTTCAGGCCGTCCGGGCCCTGTCGCAGCACCACATCGATGTCCAGGTCCCAAATCTCCCGGCCCGATGTGTAGAACATCCGGTTCCTGGTGCGGCTCAGGCACGCGTTGCCCGGCCCGCTGTCGTCGGTCAGTTGCGTGATGACCCCGGTCTGGGTCGAGACGGCGAAGTACTGCCGGGAGCCGGTCCGGTCGGACATAAAGACGATGTGTTCCCGATCCGCCGTCCAGTTTGGATGGGTCTGGTAGATCTTGTCGTCCCTGGCGGGCGAGGTCGTCAGCATGGTCACTTCCGCGCCTGTCACAGAGTCGACATAGGTTGCTTTCTCGCAAGGCAATTGCGTGCCCACGCCGCCTTGCGGCGCCTGATCCCCGCAGACCCATGCGCTCCACGCCAATGTCAAAAACACCGACACACACGTTGTACGAAAGTCGTCCGCCATACTCCAGACTCCCAAGTTCGCCGATGCCGCTGCGGCGGCCGGCGTGATCCCCCATCGTTCCCGCCTGATTCTCGGCGGCTATTGCCTCACGCCATCAGCGTGGTACTTGACCACCTGCACAGACTCCAGTGTCACCAGGCCATCCTGGACCATGTTGTCCAGGTCGGGCAGAAACGCAGCGATCCGCTCGGGCTTGTCCACGATCTCGATCACGATGGGCAAATCCTCCGAAAGGCGGAGGATCTTGATGGTATGGATGCGGCTGGCTTTGCCGAATCCCATTACGCCCCGCAGGACGGTTGCCCCGGCCATACCGCGTTTGCGGGCTTCCTCCACGATCGCCTCGTAGAGCGGCCGGTGTCCTTGCTCATCGCTCTCGCCGATGAAGATCCGCAGCAACTGGGCCTCAGAAGGTAGAATCACAGGATTGACTCCTTTCCAGTCAGATCGCCCGGCCGAGGAAGGCTCCCAACAGATACGCCGCCAGGCCAAGTCCCAGCTCACCGGCCAGATTCAATCCGGCCATGAGCCACTCGCCCTGCTCGAGCATCTGGTCCGTTTCGAACAGGAACGCGCTGAACGTGGTGAACGAACCGAGGAAACCGACCAGAAGGATCGCTCGCGTCTCCGGACTGACCGCGAATCGTTGCTGCGTCAGTGTCCATATCAGGCCGAACAGAAAGCAGCCCAGCACGTTCACGGTCAGCGTGCCCCAGGGGAAGCCGATGTGTTGTCCCCGCCGGAAGAGGCCGGAAAGCCCGTATCGAGCCATGGCCCCACAGGCGCCCGCGACGGCCAGACCAATCAGCTTGTACCCCATGCAACGGCTCCTTCGTATCTTCTGCCTTCTCTGCTGCCGGGAAGGAATCGTTCGACAGGGGCCAACATTACTCCCGCCGGGCTCGGTTCGGCAGGAGTCATCAGCCCAACGGGCGGTTGCGGGGGACTCCATCCCCGATGGCCACCATTTTCAGAGCCAACCGTCAGGTGTCAAGGGGAATCCGCACGGCTTCGCGATGCAATAGCCTCCGTTATGTCTTCAGCCGCAGGGCCGCCTCGGCGACGCGGATGCCGAGCTGTTCGGCGGTCTCGATGCCGAACTCGTCCTTTATGATGTCGTCTTTCCAGTTGTTCCACAGGGTCGCGCCCTGGTGGGCGCGCGGTTTGCCGCCGGCGACCATCACCTCGTGGACCAGCATGGCGGTGTGGATCTCCTGGATGACCAGTTCCTGGCCCCCGTTGCGGTAGGCGCCGGTAGCGAGCGCGCCGAGCACCATGTCGGCCAGCAGGAGCTTGGGCTCGCGGAAGATCTGGAGCCGCTCGAGGAAGGGCTTGCACAGGGCACTCATGCTGCGGAAGTAGCTGGGCGAGCCGATGATCATACCGTCCGGCAGACAGGGCGTTTTGAGCACGGGCAGCACTTCGAGATCGAAGTCATCCTCCGGCTGGCTGGCCCCCGCCGAGGTTGCGCCGCCCAGCGAGCCGGCGATCTGAAGCCCGCCAAGGTCGATCAGCTCCACTCGTATCCGAGGGTCTACCGTCCTGGCGGCGTCGAGTGCGACCTGGATCGCCGTCGCGGTCGTCTTGCCCTCGCGCGGACTGCATGAGACGCCGACGATTCGGATCGTCTTGTTTGCCTGAGCCGCCGCCGTCGAAGCCACCGATGCTGTTGCGCCGGCTGCCAGTGTGGATGTTAGGAACTTCCTTCGATCCACATTCTCTCCTCCATTGTCGATGGTCGCGCGAATGGGTTGAAATTCCCTCCGTCACGGTGCTGTGTAGATCAGGTAGAGCCCGCCCAGGATCACCAGGACGCCGCAGATTCGTTTGACGCTGATCGCGCCTTTAGACCTCTCGCTCCAATTCAGGTATCGCTGGACCAGTTCCGTGCTGGTGCCCGCCAGGACGATCACCGAGCAATGTCCCACGCCGTAGGCGATCAGCAGGGTGATGCCATAGAGCAGACTGGTCGAGGCCACCCTGAATGTCACGCCGAGCATCGGGGCCATGTAGGCGAAGGTACACGGACCCAGGGCGATGCCGAAGACCAGGCCCAGGATCAAGGCGGCCAGAAGCCCTTTTCGTTTCATCCCGATCTGGCCCGGCCCCGACCAGGGCATTGGGATCACGTCCAGCAGGTACAGGCCTACGAGGAAGAAGATCAGGGCGACAAGGTAGTTGCCACAGCGTCCGACGTCGCCCATCATCCGTCCGGCCGCCGCCGTAATCGCCCCGATGACGCCGATGGTCACCAGAATGCCGACCGCAAACAACGTCGAGATGGCCAAGGCCCGCTTTGTGGACATGCGGCCCTGCTGATCGATAAAACCCACGATCAGCGGGATGCTCGCCAGGTGACAGGGGCTCAGCAGGATGCTCAGGATGCCCCAAACAAACGATGCGAAGACGGCAGTCGCTGGCGTCGCTTCTACCGCATGCGTCAGGTGTGTGAACAACTCCGGCATCATAGTTGCGACACCAGATCCACTCCAAGCTCCTGCCATTTGGCCAGAATGTCCTCCTTGGAGAAGAAGCCTTCGTGACGAAAGAGTTCCTTTCCGGTCGCGTCGTAGAAGACCTGCGTGGGAATGACCCTGATCTTGTACATGGAGATCAAGTCCGGGTCTTTGTGGACGTCGAGGAAATGAACGTCCATGCGGCCGGCATACCCGGCCTTGAGGTCCTCCAGGATTGGAGCCATCTCCTTGCAGGGAATGCAGGTGCCGGCCCCGAGATCGATCAACGTCGGCCGACCTTTCCCTGTCAACTGCTCGGGACTGCGGGCGGAGACCTGGCGTTGAACGGTATCCGCATCCGTCGGCGCTGCCGGCGGTGTGTGGGAGCGGTTTCGCTTGGCCACGAACACGGCGACCACCGCGACGACCAGAACGGCTACGATGACTCTTTTCGTCAAGCTACTCATCAGATTCGTACCTGCCTTTCCGGCACCAGCTCAATTCAGTCCATATTTACGCATTGCACACCGCTGCGATATCGCTACAGTTTCTGCATCGTCTACGGAGATTCGAAATCCTGGCCGAGGTCCTTCCACTTGGCGAGGATGTCCTCTCTGGAGAAGAACCCCTCGTGACGAAACAGCTCGTTGCCCATCGCGTCGTAGAAGATCTGTGTGGGGTACATGCGGATGTTGTGTTCTTCGCCTGCGCTCGGCCGTTTCCAGATGTCGATCGTCTCGATTCGGAACCGGCCCTGATAGTCTCTGGCCAATCCGTCGAGGATGGGCTCCATGGTCTTGCAGGGGCCGCAGTCGCCGGCCGAGAATTCCACCAGGCAAGGCAGCGGGACGCGGGGCGTCGAACCGTCTGTGACGACCTTTGCTCCGTCCGTGGGGGCGGGCGCGACCTCCACGCGTCGTCGCAGCACGACAGCCGCCACCACGGCGCCGATTGCGACCGCCGCGATCAAGGGTCTCCAGATCGAACGCATGCTTGTTCCCCTTCGTTCAGGCCAGCAGGGCGGAGGCTGCCCTGGCCGTGGCCGCAATGTTCTCATCGCTGACCGGGGTCTGGCCTTTCTCCATGCCCAGGTCGGTGACACGCAGATGTTGGAAGCGGCTGATGCCAACCTGTTCGAGGCACTTCTTCGCGCAGTCGAGCGAACAGCCGTCGATGGCGACGATCCGCGAGGCGGCTTTGGTCTTCTGCACGATCCCATCGACCCGGCCGCCCACGCCCGCCAGGCAGAACATCCTGCCGATTCCGTCTCGCGTCATCTGCCGCGCCGCCCGGTCGCTGACGGCGCCCACATCCGCCGCTCCGGAACAGGCGAAGATCAACGTGTCTCCACCGGCGCATTCGCGTGCATTGCTCATTTCGAGCCTCCCCTGTAATATGCCTGCCGTTGTCCAGTCACGTCGCTATTCCAGCATCCGCTGAATCTGGGCGGGCGAGGGCACTTTGCCGACGACCTTCACCTTGCCGTCGACGGCCAGGGCCGGCGTGACCATCACGCCGAATGCCATGATCTCGTCGAGTCTCGTGACCTTCTCGATGCTGTAATCCAGCCCCAGTTCCTTCGCGGCGGCCTCAGCGTTCTCGGCCAGCTTCGTACACTTGGGACATCCCGTCCCCAGAATCTGTATCTTCTTCATGTCGTGATCTCCGTTCATCCCGCTGGAAGAATGGAATACTGGAATAGTGGAATACTGGGCGAGCCGACAGGTCGACTGCCTGTTCTCACCCCATGTGTCCACGGTATTGCTTCAGAACTTGTCTTGCCATGTTCCATCTTGCAGTTTCTTCTGGAGGCTTGCTATGAGACGTTTCAGACCATTCTCGATCTTGTAGGCTTCGACGTCCAGTGCCTCGAACTGGGCCTCTGTCAGTTGGGCGCTCGCACGGTACGCATGAAGGCCCGATACGGACTCGGCGGCAGAGCTCAAGGCGACGTTCAGAAACTGGAGGTATTCCTTTAAGGACTTGCGCCCATATCCTTCGGCGATGTTTCGGTGGATCGAATCCACTCCTGCAATCTGTTGGCCGGCCACACGCCTCATTTCATATGGCCAGTCCCGGAAGATGGCGACAGTGCGACCATAGAAGGCGATCGCATCCTGCCATACCGTCAGCTTCATGTAGCCGCGATTGATATTCCGTCGCTCCATTCCTCTCTCCCCACAGTTCCACCATCCCAGTATTCCAGTATTCCAACACTCCAATATTCCAGCGTTCCGATGTTCCCGTTGTTCTTCACACCGCTCCGAAAACAATGCCGGAGATCGTGGCCATTACGATCACCAGCGTGACGAACACGATGGTTTTCTGTGTGCCCATGACGGAGCGAATCACGAGCATGTTGGGCAGCGAGAGGGCGGGACCCGCCAGCAGCAGCGCCAGGGCCGGACCTTTGCTCATGCCCGAACCCATCAGTCCCTGGAGAATCGGCACCTCCGTCAACGTCGCAAAATACATGAACGCTCCGAAGACGCTGGCAAAGAAGTTCGTCCACACAGGCCAGATCGCGCGGGCAAAGCTCTCGAGTCCGTCGCCCCAGCCGGTGACCTCCAACATCTGGTTAGGGCTATCCCCCACGAGCATCTCGACGTATTTGCCGGGGATGAACCCCTCATGCCCCGGACGGCCCAGCAGGAAGCCTGCGATCAGGACGCCTACCAGCAGCAGGGGCAGAATCTGCTTGGCGAAACCCCAGGTGGCCTCGACCCACTCGTTGACCTCGCTCCGGCTGAACCACGTACCGACCATGAGTAGAAACGCCACGAGCAGTCCGCCGACCAGCACCCAGCGGAGGCGGTGGATCAACTCGTACAGGCTGTTCTTGCGGATCTCCTGGACGTTTTGGAGCAGATCGGCCGACAGCTCCTGCCTCTTGCCGGCGGTATCGACGATGGTCACCGTCTCGTCAGTCCTGTCAACGACGGTCCCTTCGACCTTGAAGGTGGTCAATCCGCCGGGACAGCAGAGAAACACCGCGCGGACGTCGCCGCTGCGGGCCCAGTTGGCGAAGGCCAGGATACCCACCATCGAGGCGAAGTACAACGCGTTCTTCCAGAGCGGACGATTGACCTGCGGCTCCGGCATGGCCATCTGCGCATCGGCCTTGGCGGTCTCCTCCCGGCGGTAGATCAGGTGCATGAGCAGGCCGATGACGACGCTGAACAGGATCGCGCCGACGGCGCGGGCGATGCCCAGTTCCAGTCCAAGGACGCGGGCGGTCAGGATGATGGCCAGGATGTTGATCGCCGGGCCGGAGTAGAGGAATGTGGTGGCCGGTCCGAGGCCCGCCCCCATCCGGTAGATGCCGGCGAACAGCGGCAGCACGGTGCACGAACAGACCGCCAGGATCGACCCGGAAACCGAGGCGACGCCGTAAGCGAGGACCTTGTTGGCTCTGACGCCGAGGTACTTCATCACCGACGCCTGGCTGACGAAGACGGAGATTGCGCCGGCGATGAAGAAGGCCGGCACCAGACACAACAGCACGAGCTCGCGGGCGTACCACCTGACCAGGTGCAGCGACTCCATGACAGCGCCGTCGAAGCGGCCAAGCCCGACCGGCAGGTAGAAGCAGGCGGCGAAGACGCCGGCAATCAGAACGAGTTTCTTCCACTCGCTTTTCCAATCCATCGGATCGGTTCCCCCCAGACTACAGTGAGGCCAGGAGCTTCTCGTGCTCCTTGGCCTGGCATTTCAGGACGCGGGTCGTGCAGCCGAGAAAGTCGACGACGCACGGGGTTCTCAGGCTGTAGAAGACCTTCAGGCCCTCTTTGCGGCAGCTCAATACGCCCGCGTTGACCATCACCGCCAAGTGCCGCGATACGTTCGACCGCTCGGACTCGACGTGCTCGGCGATGTCGCAGACGCACTTCTCCCCATCTCGCAGGAAATCGATCACCGCGATACGCAGCGGATGGGCGATGGCCTTGGCGATCTCGGCCTGCCTCTCGTACAACAGGTTCTTGTTGGCGCTCATGATCGTATGGCTCCGGCCCTTCTCACGGGTCGCCACGAGACGGCCCGGCTTTATAACTATGTGGCAATATACTCATATAGTATCACAATGTTCAAGCCCAATTCCGAATTCTCTCCGTTCCGCCCGGTCAAATGGAAGATGCCAGTGCCATCGGGCAGGAGCGCTGCGCGCAGTCCGCCTGCCTGGCGGTGGAATTCGGGATTGATGTTTGGAGGCGGCGGTGGTAAGACGTAACGACTTGTGATTATGGCAGATGCGAAGAGAACATATCGGCTGTTCATCAGCGCCAACGACCCCAGTGCCGACGTGCACTGTGCCGGGCTGATTCGCGCCCTGGCGGCCGGCGGACGCGACATCGAGTTCGTGGGCATCGGCGGGCCGAAGATGGCCGAGGCCGGCTGCGCGCTGATCGAGAACACCGTGGGCGGGGCGGTGATGACCTACAAGGCGGTGGCCCACGCCGGGTATTACTACAGGCTCCTCAAGCGAATCGGACGTTACCTGCGAGAGCATCCGGTCGATCTCGTGATCGTCTGCGATTCTCCGTCGTTCAATTTCCATGTCGCCAAGGCGGCCAAGCGGGCCGGTGTGCGGACGCTGTTTTACGTCGCCCCCCAGCTCTGGGCCTGGGGGGCATGGCGTATCCGCAAGCTGCGCCGCTGCTGCGACAAGCTCTGTTGTCTGCTGCCCTTCGAGGAACCGTGGTTCCGGCAGCGGGGGGTCGATACGACGTTTGTCGGCAATCCGCTGCTCGACAAGCTGCCCGCCGACCTGACCAGTTTCCGCAAGGACTATTCGGCGTTCGATCCCCGCCGGGCGCGGATCGCGCTGATGCCCGGCTCCCGGCTGGCGGAGATCGAATCGCTCTGGCGGCCGATGCAGGAGATCGCCCTGTTGTTGCGGCGGGAATTCCCTGGAACGCGGTATGTGGCGGTCGCGACCAGCGAGGAGCGTCGAGCCCTTTTGGGCCGGATGGAGATCCCCAGCTTTCAGTGCGAGTACTCAGTCGACTCGGTGACCGATACGGCCGACGTGGTCGATCTCTGCCTGGTCGCCAGCGGCAGCGCAACGCTCGAGGTGGCCTCCGCGGGTTGCCCCATGGTGGTCATGTATCAGACCAATCGCATTCTCTGGCACCTGATCGGAAGGTGGCTGGTGCGGTCGAAGTTCTTCACGCTGGTCAATCTGCTGGCCGACCGCGCCCTGGTGCCCGAATTCATGCCGTACTTCACGTCGATCAATCCGATCGTCGAGAAAGTAGCCGCTCTTCTGAGGACTCCGGATATCCTGAGTCGTCTCAGCAACGATCTGATCGATATGGTTGAGCCGTTGACCCGGAAGAAGGCCGGCCAAGAGGTGGCGCGAATTGTCCTCGACATGCTCGCCTGAACCCATCTGCTCGCTGCGGCGAGGTCTCTTCTTCGGATCGGAGGGGTCCTGTTGAACGAATCCACTCCCAAAGGCCATCGGATCGACATGGTCGCCACGGCGGCGTCCCTCGGGGCCCTGTGCTGCTGGTCCATCGGGCCGATCTTCATCAAGCAACTGACCGGCTACGTCGATTCCTGGACGCAGAATGCGCTTCGCTACACCGTGGCCTGCCTGTTCTGGCTGCCGGTGCTGCTTCACTTTATGTGCGTCGGGAGGTTCGATCATCGGACGTGGCGCCTGGCCCTCCTGCCGGTGGCGACCAACGTCGCTATGCAGAGCCTGTGGGCGGCGATGTTCTACTACATCAACCCGGGCTTTGCCGCGCTGCTCAGCAAAACGTCTGTGCTCTGGGTGGCCCTGTTTTCGCTGGTGTTCTTCGCGGACGAGCGGCCCCTGGCCAGGAGCCGGTGCTTCTGGCTCGGATTGACGTTGTCGGCGGCGGGGGTCTGCGGGGTGCTCTACTTCAAGCCGGACTTCACCGCCGCCCGGACCCTTTGGGGCGTGCTGATCGCGCTGGTTTGCGCGGTCATGTGGGCGGCCTATGCGGTGGCGGTGAAGGTCAGACTCCGAGACGTGGATTCTCGGTGCGGTTTCGCGGTGATCAGCCTCTACACGACCCTGGGGCTCTGGATCGGTGCGATTCTCTTCGGGCACCCTGCGCGGACCGCCTCCCTGAGATTCTCCGGCTGGACGGCGGTGATTGTCTCAGGCATCACCGCCATCGCGCTGGGGCACGTCTGCTTCTACACCGCCATCAAACGCATCGGCGCAACCCTGCCGTCCCTGGTAATCCTCGCCCAGCCGTTCGTGGTTTTCAGTATCTCGAGCGTGGTTTTTGGTGAGCGATTGACGCTTTCCCAACTGGCTTTCGGTGTTCTCCTGCTGGCTGGCGCCGGTCTGTCGGTTTGGGCCCAGGAAGATCTCAGAACTGCCCCTCAAGGGCCTGCGGCTCAGGACCGATGAATCTGTAGTTGACCGTCTGCGGCCCGGAACGGTATAATCATCTGGTCTGGTGATGCAACAACCTCTTGCATGAACGGGCAAGCCGATTCTTGTCAGGAAGGGACCGGAGAGTGTGATATGGAGGATGTCGTGGACCAACTCTGTCAGCGGTAAGTCTCTCCACCGAGCCAATCGCTTTTCACCGGATTCCTGACTCTCGCGTGGTCGCTGACATCACGTTCCAATTTTGGGAAGGAGAAACACGATGAGGAAGATGACAAGTGTCAGTGTGCTGGTCTGCACGCTCCTGCTGGGCAGCGCGTGGGGAGCGGGTTTCAAGGATGATTTCAACCGGCCCAACGGCAACGTTGGCAATGGCTGGTCGACGCAGACCGATGGGACCATCACAGTCGAAATCGTGGACAACGAGGTCCTCATCGCCGGGACGCAGGCCACCGACTGGGTGCGGTGCGGCATCTCCCGGCCCGTCGTGGGGGAGAACAAAGTCTCGTTCGATTTCCTCGGGAATGACAGTTTCAACATGCACGTTAACATTGCCAGCGCCGACAGCAGCGCCTACTTCGAGGTCTACTGCTGGGTCGGCGGCCCGCTCAACCATGCCAATTCGATCAGTGGCGAATGGCCGGGCTGGGTCGAGATCAGCGGCGCGGCCACGGTGGCGGGGGAGTACAACCACGTGATGCTGGAGCAGAACGGCACGGAGATCACCGTTACCCTGAACGGCACGGTGGTCGGCACGTTCACCAATGCCAACTTCGTGGCGATTGAAAGCGTGCTGATCTCCAGTGACTCCGCCGCCGGCACAAAGGGAAGCCTTCACATCGACAACGTAGTGATCGGGGAGGTGGTCACGGGGGTGGCCGGCGACCCGAGTCCGGAGGACAACGCCACTGACGTTCCCCGCGATGCAGTGCTGGGCTGGACGGCGGCCGAGACGGCCGCTGCGCACGACGTGTACTTCGGGACGGTTCTGGAGGACGTTGACGCGGCCACGCGGGCCAATCCGATGGGCGTGCTGGTCAGCCAGGGCCAGAGCGACACTTCGTTCGATCCCGCCGGCCTGCTCGATTACGAGCAGACCTATTATTGGCGCATCGATGAGGTCAACAGCGCTCCTGACTCCACGGTCGTCAAAGGGGCTGTCTGGACGTTCACGGTAGAGCCGTATGTCTATCCGGTCGAGAATATCATTGCCACCGCCTCCAGCGCGGAGGCGACGGCGGGGCCGCAGAACACGATCAACGGCTCCGGCGTGAATGCTTCCGATCAGCACTCCGTCGAAGCGACCGATATGTGGCTGACCGATGCCAGCGACAGCGGGCAGCCGGTCTGGATCCAGTATGAGTTCCCCCAAGTCTACAAGCTCCATGAGATGTGGGTGTGGAACTACAACGTGCAGTTCGAACTGGTTCTGGGCTTCGGGCTCAAGCAGGTTGCCATCGAGTACTCGGTCGACGGCGTTGAGTGGACAGCGCTGGGTGACTATGAGTTCGCCCGCGCCACCGCGAACGCGACCTATGCGGCCAACACGATCGTCGATCTGGATGGTGTGGCGGCCAAGTACGTCCGCCTGACGGCCAGCAGCAACTGGAGCGGCATGATGCCTCAGTTTGGCCTCAGCGAGGTCCGATTCTACTACAAGCCGGTGGTGGCACGCGAGCCGTCGCCCGCCGACAGCCAGAGCGGGATGGACCTGGACGTCGTGCTCGATTGGCGTGGCGGTCGCGAGGCGGCCTCCCACGAGGTCTACTTCAGCAGCGACAGAGCCGCCGTGGCCGACGGGACAGCCCTGGCAGGGACCGTGGACGAGAGCCGGTATGCCGTTGGCGGACTGGACCTTGGGAAGATCTACTATTGGAAAGTCGATGAGGTGAACGAGGCCGCCGGTCCGACGGTTTGGTCTGGGCCGATCTGGAGTTTCTCCACGAAGGAATACGTTACCATCGAGGACTTCGAGGCCTACAACGACGACATCGACGCCGGCACCGCGATCTTCCAGACCTGGATCGACGGCTGGGAGAACGAAACGGGTTCGACCGTTGGGTATCTCGAGACGCCGTTCGCCGAGAGAAGGATTGTCTTCGCCGGTTTTCAGGCGATGCCACTGGAGTACAACAACAGCGACAGTCCCTTCTATTCCGAAACACAGCGGGACTTCGGCGGCGCCAATTGGACCGTCAATGGCGCGGACAGTCTCGTGGTGCACTTCCGAGGCAACGCCGCAACCACCGCCGAGGCCCCCGGCAACGACCCTGCGTCGCTGTACATCGTGGTGGAAGACGGAGCCGGTCGGACCGCCGTGGCGACGCATCCTGATCCCGAGGCCACGGTGCTCACCACGTGGCAGAGGTGGGAGATTCCGTTCAGCGCGCTCAACGGTGTGACTCTGAGCAACGTGGAGACGATGTACATCGGCGTGGGCAGCCGGAGCAATCCAGCTGCCGGCGGCTCCGGCCGAGTCTTTATCGACGAAATCGGCGTTGGGCATCCGGGCAATGTCGATCCGGGCAACAGCGGTCTCGTGGCGTACTATGCACTGGACGACAATGTGGAAGACAGTTCCGGCAACGGACACCATGGCACGGCGGTCGGGGACCCCGTCTACGTGCCCGGGCAAGTCGGCTCGGGTTTGAGCTTCGATGGGACCGGCGCCCAGTACGTCAGCCTCGGCACGCTCAATCCTTCTGAATCTACCGGACTGCTCTCCGTCTCGCTCTGGGCCAATTGGAGTGGTCTGAGCGGCCAATACCAGGGCCTGATCGGCAAGAGGGATTCGTGGTCGGCCGCCGACATGATGTGGCAGATCGAGGCCAACATTGACACGGGCATCGTTCGCCTGCAGCGAGAAGGCATTGCCGACATCGCTACGGCGGCGTTGCCGATCGGTGAATGGTACCATGTGGCGATCACGTTCGACGGCGCTGTCGGAAAGGTCTACATGGCCGGCGATCTGGGCGCCGAGGCCGCATTCACGTTCGGCACCGATCCGGGTTCCGCCACAGTCTTCGGCGCTTCGGTGGCCAACGGCGGCAATCCGTTCAACGGCGCGCTCGACGAGATCCGCATCTACGATCGCGTCCTGTCTCCGTTCGAGATACGGTATCTCGCCGGCGAGTAATCCGGTCCCTTTGGGGCTGTGCATACGGCGAACCGCTTCGAGGCGGGGAGCGGTCTGAAGAAGTCAACGCCCGTGGGACCCACACGGATTCGGTGTGGGTCCCACGGTTGCTTTCCACGAACAACTCGGCCAGGGCTCTGGCGTGTGGGGCGGGCGGTTCTGTCCGGTCGGCGGACGCGTCGGCTCCACAGTGTCCCATAATCGCCTCTGTTCGCGAAGTGGTTAGAAGAAAACGCAATAAGGCGTTGTCGGATTAGGTCTGAAAACGACATAATGAAGTGTTAGGCTGCGGCTTGGTGCGCATGGCATATTTGGGCCGCATGACAAGGGAGCAACGGATTCAGCAGGCCGCTGGCGATCCCGCGTTTGATGAGGACGCATCCTGCCGTGGCGGCTGTGTTTGAGGTGGGCAACCTGACGCGGATATCGGGTGCTGAAATCAAGGCAGGGAGGACACACAGGGTGAATGCTGGAAGGGTTGATTTTGCCGAATCCGAGATCGGTCGGAAGGGCCTCTTCCCCGACCAATCAACCTGCCGAGCGGGCTGTTGCAGCTATCCTGCTCGGGGACCCGGTGATTCACGCCGATAGACAGAGCGATAGGTGTTTCCGTTTGAGACTGGGGCAACAACCGAGTCGGTGTCTTTTGAAGGAGGACAGGCATGTGTAGAAAACTGCTGTACTTGATTGCCGTTTCGTTTGTGCTGGCGATGGGGGTCGATGGGCAGGCCGCCGAACTGGCGCACCGCTGGAGCTTCAACGGCGACCTCACGGATTCGGTGGGTGGCCAGGATGCCGTGATCGTGGATCTGGGGGCGAGCAACGCCATCCTGTCCGACACGGAGATCACCCTGACCGGCGGCGGCAAGGGCACGTCAGACTACATCGACCTGGCCGATGGGATCGTCAGCAGTCTGGGCGATGCCGTCACGTTCGAAGCCTGGGCCACGCAGATCACGGTGCAGAACTGGTCGCGCATCTTCGATTTCGGCACGAGCACGACGGAGAACGTGTTCATGAGCTGGACCAGTGCCACGACGCTGGATGCCGATCGCGTCGAGTGGGTCGGTCCCAGTGACAGTGACACGCTGGACAACACGAATGCTCCTTACACGCTCGGGGTGGAGTTCCACATCGTCTGCGTGTTCGACAACGGGTCGGTCACGTGGTACACCGGACCGGCCACCAGCGACACGCTGGGAGAGGCCAAGGGGTCGTTCCAGTCCGCCAACAAGTTGTCCGAGCTGAACGACACCAACAACTGGCTGGGACGTTCGCAGTGGGAGGACAGCACCGCCAACGCCAGTTGGAACGAAGTCCGGCTCTGGAAGGGTGCGCTGACTCCCGACGAGATCGAGAAGTATCATCGCATGGGACCGGACGGCATCAACCCCAACATCGCGGTCGCTCCGTCTCCGGCGGACGGCGCCACGGACGTTCCTCGCGAGGTGAGCCTGGGCTGGGACGCGGGTGAATCGGCGGCGACGCACGATGTGTATCTTGGGACCTCGTTCGCCGATGTGGATGCGGCGATCCGGGGCAATGCGCTGGGGGTGCTGGTCAGCCAGGGTCAGGCGGGCACGACGTACACGCCGCCGGTGCGTCTGGAGTTTGAGACGACCTATTACTGGCGCATCGACGAGGTCAACGCGGCGCCGGACAACACGGTCTTCAAGGGCGAGGTGTGGAGCTTCACCACCGAGCCGTTCACCTATCCGGTGGCGAACATCATCGCCACCAGCAACGCCC
>JAAYBV010000088.1 GCA_012744475.1 Phycisphaerae bacterium | reverse complement strand
GTGCCGGTCGCTTGACGCAAGGGGCAAAACGCGATATCCTGCCGCCCCAGGACGGGCGGTTAGCTCAGTCGGCTAGAGCACCTGCTTTACACGCAGGGGGTCACAGGTTCGAGTCCTGTACCGCCCAATGCCGCATGTCTGTTTTCAGCGGGGGTTTGTGGCGGATCACTCCTGTGTCGCCGGGCGGGGCGGCGCATCCAACTCCTTTATGAAGATGTGGCGGAACTGGAGAAAGGATGCTCCCCATTCCCCGTCTCGGCGGGCGCCGTGATGCTGCAAAGCGATTGGGCCCCGGGCCGGGACGCCGGGAAGCTGAGCGTTGTCGAGGACCCGTTGCCCGTTGAGCCTGACCGTCAGGCGGTCACCTTTCATGACGATATGGAAGGTGTTCCACTGACCGATCGGCCGATCCGCTCTGAGTTTCGGCGTCACCGAGGCATGGACCTCGGGCGAAAAAGCCGGATCGGTGCGATAGCCCCACACCTCCCCTGAACCGACAGGCCAGCACCAGATGTTCACCTGGGACTTGTGCTGGCCGCGAAGGAAGACGCCGGAATCCGTGTTTGGAACTTCGATGAGCACATCCTCGCCGGCATCGTCCTTCTTGTACGTCCCATCGGGCAGAATGACTTTGGCAGCTCGGTTGATGTACGGGCTTTGTTTGATGCGCCAATCGACGAGCAGTTCGAAGTCGCCGTAGCTCCCGGCGGTCCACAGATTCCGGTCACCCGGTCCCTCCTGCGGGTCACAGTCGATGACGCCGTCGGCAACCTGCCAGTCGCGGTTCTGCGGATCGCGCACCGTCCAATCCTCCAGGTCGATTCCGTTGAAGAGCGACACGAAGCCCTTCGGCACGGCCGGCTCCGATCCTGTGGCTTCCGCTCTGTCGCAAGTATGGGGCTTCTGGCATGAGGCAGCCAGCAGGACAAGGCCCGCGACCAGCAGTGAGCTTGACACCAGACGCATAATGGCTCTCCTGTCTCGATGTTGATGGCCGATAATTGGCGAGAGGCCCGGCACGCCACAGTGGAGGATTATTGCACGGCAGAGGCCGCGGTCCAAGAGAAATCGATCCCCCTCGGGGGTGATTCTGGTTTGCCTGGGGACGCCGGTTCACTATGATTGCATCGGCGTCGTCGTGTGGGTCGGCATCGATGGATGGGTGCAGGGCACGACACAAGTGATTGTGATCGACAGAGAGGCGGATGCTTCGAATGAACGCGCGAGTGGAGTCTGCAAAAGGTTGGTTGCCTCTCCCTGGAGAGGTCTTGCGAAGGACGGCTGTGGCAGCCGTTGTGCTGATGAGTGTCTCGGCGGCGGCGTTTCACCCATGCGGTGCGGCGGAGTTCTTTGTCGCGCCGCATGGCAACAATGCGCAGGCAGGTACGAGAGAGAAACCGTTCCAGACCCTTGAGGCGGCCCGCGACGCCGTGCGCAGATCGGATCGCAGTAGTGAGGAGGCGATTGTCTGGTTGAGGGCGGGTACATATGAACGGTCCGCGCCGTTCGTATTGACGGCGGACGATTCCGGACGCCCCGGCAAGGCGGTGACATACCGAGCGTGGCCGGGGGAGGAGGTCCGGCTGGTCGGAGGCCGACAGGTAGACCGTTGGCAGCCGGTCACGGACGATGCCGTTCTCAAGAGACTGGCGGCGGAGGCCCGAGGCAAGGTCCTCCAGGCCGATCTGAAGGCGGCCGGCATCCGCGACTATGGCGAGGTGAAAGACGGGGGCCTGGAGCTGTTCTTCGATGATGAGCCCATGACACTGGCCCGTTGGCCGAACGATGGGTTCGTCACGATCGTGGGTCTGGTCGAACCCGATACCGTCAATGTCCGAGGCACGAAGGGCAGCAAGACCGGGAAATTCATGTACGAAGGGGACCGGCCGAGCCGCTGGCTCCAGGAGAAGGACGCATGGGTGCACGGCTACTGGTTCTGGGACTGGTCCGACCAGCGGCAGAAGGTCGAAGCCATCGATCCGGAGAAACGCATCCTCTCCGTGATGCCGCCGTATCACAGCTACGGCTACCGCATCGGTCAATGGTTCTATGGGATGAACATCCTGGCGGAGCTCGACACGCCGGGCGAGTGGTATCTGGACCGCCAGACGGGCATTCTCTATTTCTGGCCGCCGAAGCCGATTGACGAGGGGCGGGTGGTCGTTTCCGTCCTGGACACGCTCGTAACTCTCGAAGGTGTGTCGCACGTAACCGTTCGGGGGCTGATCTTCGAAGCGGCTCGCGGCACGGCCATCGTGATGCGCGACTGCGAGCACACGCTCATCGCCGGCTGCGTGCTGCGCAACCTGGGCGACAGGGCGGTGCGGATCGAAGGGGGCGCGGCCAACGGCGTCGTCGCCTGTGATGTCTATGGGACGGGCAATGGCGGCATCAGTGTGACCGGGGGCGAGCGGTCATCGCTTGCGCCCGGCGGGCACTTCGCGGACAACAACCATCTGCATCACTACGGTCGATGGAACCGCATGTACACGCCCGCGATCTCGCTCGATGGGGTGGGCAACCGCGCTGCGCACAATCTGATCCACGATGCGCCCCACATGGCGATCTCGTTCGGCGGCAACGATCACACTATGGAGTTCAACGAGATCCACGATGTCTGCCTGGAATCCAACGACGCCGGGGCGATCTACGCCGGACGGGACTGGACGATGCGAGGCACGGTCATCCGCCACAACTACCTGCACGACATCACGGGATTTCGGGGGCACGGGTGCGTCGGCGTCTATCTGGACGACATGTTCTGCGGCACGCAAATCTACGGCAATGTCTTCTACAGAGTGACCCGCGCCGCCTTCATCGGCGGTGGACGCGACTGCTCCGTCGAGAACAACATCTTCGTCGACTGCCGGCCGGCATTGCACATCGACGCGCGAGCGATGGGGTGGGCCAGCGACAGCGTGGAGACCACGATGATGGAGCGGCTCAAGGCCATGCCCTATACGTCGCAGCTCTGGCGCAATCGTTATCCTGAGCTGGTCGGGATTGTTCAGGATGAGCCGGCGGCGCCCAAGGGCAATGTCGTGGTTCGCAACGTTTCCTGGGGCGGCCGGTGGGACGAAGTGGAGGGCAAGGCGCGACCCTACGTCACGTTCACAGACAATTGCGTGGATACCGATCCACTGTTTGAGGGCGCGCCGCCGGCGACATTCCGGCTTCAGGAGAACTCACCGGCGTACAAGATCGGCTTCAAGCCGATTCCCGTCGAGAAGATCGGCCTGTACGAGGACGAATATCGCACAGGCCTTCCCGGCCGGTGATGACGGCGGAGGATCATGTCCTCCCACAGACCAGGATTACGCTGAGGTGCACTATGAGACCGCGAGTCCCTGTTGTTTGTCTTGTCGGCGGGCTGTTCCTGTTTGCCTGCGTATCGCTGTCGCTGGCGGCGGACCCGCTTCGCATCTACATCGTCACCGATCTGGAAGGGGCCAGCGGCGTATACCGGTTCGCCCAGACGCGAGAGCCGGGCAACCCGCTGGGCGAGAAGGCCAAGGAATACCTGATGGGCGACATCGCCGCCGTCGTTCGCGGCTTGCGGGCGGCCGGCGCGACCGACATTGTCGTGCTGGACGGCCACGGGTCGCAGGCGTTCGTTCCGCACCTGATGGAACCGGGCGCCAAGTATATAACGGGAACACCACGTCCGGGGCCGCTCACGGGCTTGGACGAATCGTTCGCCGGCATGGTGCAGTTGGGCGCCCATGCCATGATGGGCACGCTCGACGGAGTGCTCTGTCACACCCAATCGTCGCGCAGCGAGAACCGCTACTGGTACAACGGCGTCGAATCGGGTGAGCTGGTCCAATGCGCCGCCATCGCGGGATACTATGGCGTCCCGACCATCATGGTGACAGGCGACGAGGCGACGTGCCGGGAGAGCCGCAGGTTCTTCGGGCCCGAGTGTGTCACGGTGTCCGTCAAGCGGGGCATCGCACGCGAGGCGGCCGAGCTGTACCCGTTCGACGAGACTCGCCCGGCCCTCTACGAAGGCGCCAAGCGCGCCGTGGCCGCCATTGCGAACTGCCAACCCTACAAACTCTCGCTCCCCATCCAGGCGAAGAAGGAGTATCTGGTCTTCGACGAGCCGTCCGGGCCGGGTCGCCGGGTCAGCAAGGAGGGGACCATCGAGGATGTCCTGAGGCTGCTGGATTTCTGACCGGATGCGATGCTCAGTCAGAATGCGGCTCGGAAACGAGGAAATGGTGCCGGATCTGTGTCGAAGAAGCGGCGAAACGCCCGATCCTGCGGCAGAAACAGCAGATTCTCGTCGTCCAGGCCCGGTTTGACGGCCGAAACTCTTGAGATCGGGGCGGTGTCGCGGTATCATAGGGGTTGTGCGGTCCAGGATTGCAGGTTGTCAGGGCAGGTGGGAAGTGCCGGTTTGACTCTTAGAGGAGGATGACCATGTGCAAGAGGCTGTCTTTTCTGACTTCGTTTCTCTTCCTTGTGACGCTCGTAATGACACCGCAGGTTTTGGGCGTGCCGGCGCCCGGCGCGGCGCTGCGAGTCAGCGCGGTCATGGACTTTGGAACAGACCTTGGCGCCAGCAGTTCCATGTACAATCCGCGTTCGTACGGGGGCAGGAACTACGTCGTTCAGATCAACGCTCCCAATCGCGGCGTGGGCTGCTACCCGGTGGGTTCGACCGACTATGAGGCCGTGGCCGGTATCGGAGACGGGGCCGAGGCTCGCATGGCGGACGCGTTCCCGGCGGCCTCTTACGTGCTGCTCGCCGGCGGCGCCGACAACGACTACTTCTCAAGGATCGATCCCGACCTCAACCTTGACAGCCGGGTGCTTGCCACGAATCTCGGTGTCAGGCCCAGTTCGTACGACTGGGTAGATGATGACACGATCATCCACAACAGCTACGCCAGCGGGCTGAGGTCCAACCTGTACCTGACGGACGTCAGCGTGGAACCATTCCAGGTCAGCGCCAACACGGACTGGAACGCGAACGGCTACGTGACCACCGGGGCCACCTCGCGCATTCGGAACGTTCGCGTGGGCGATGTCTACCGTGGTTACGCCTACTACGGCGACTCCGGCGTGAATGCCGCAGGATTCTGGGCCATCGATCTGGCCACAGGTGTGTCCACGCTGCTGGGGACCCTCGACGTCACCGGTGACGGCAGTTGGGGACTCTGGACGGTCAAGGAAGTGGACGGATTCCTGTACGTCCATACGACGCACAATGGGATCTACGTCTACAGCATGTCCGACGCAACCACTCTGGGGGCTCTGCACAGCAGATACACCAAAGAAGAGCTTGACGCGTTGACAGGAGACACCAACCCGAACTGGGGTTTCGATGTGGTGGACGATGGGTCCAGAATGCTGCTGTGCGGCGGGGTCGGCAAGGTGATCGAGATCATCGACGCACGCGTGGCCGGCGCTCCCCAGCCGCCTGATGGCGCCGTGGATGTAAGGCGGACGGCGAGTCTCGAATGGTCTTCCGGCCAGGCGGCCGCTTCGCACGACGTCTACTTCGGCGTCGTCTTTGACGATGTGGACAACGCCAGCCGAACCGATCCGAGAGGTGTGCTCGTCAGCCAGGGCCAGACGGCGACCAGCTATGACCCGCCGGGTGTGCTCGATTTCGATACGACGTACTACTGGCGGATCGACGAAGTCATGGCGCCGCCGGACAACACCATCGTCAAGGGCGCCGTCTGGAGCTTCACGACGGAACCGTTCGCCTATTCGATTCAGGGCGTTGTGGCCAGCAGCAACGGGGTTTCGGACGGGATTTCCACGGCGCAGCGGACGGTCGACGGCTCCGGGCTGAATCAGGACGATCAACACTCGACGGAGGCCTCGGACATGTGGCTGGCCGGTCCCCCGGACGATGAGGCCCTGTACGTTCAATTTGAGTTCGGTGGCGTCCACAAGCTGCACGAGATGCTCGTGTGGAACTACAATGCCGAGTTTGAGCTGATCCTCGGTTTCGGACTCAGGAACGTGACCGTCGAGTTCTCCGAGAACGGGACCGACTGGACGATTCTGGACACCGTGGAGTTTGCTCAGGCCACCGCCAGGGCCACGTATACGGCCAACACGACCGTCGAATTCGGCGGCGTGGCGGCCAGATACGTTCGCCTGACCGTCAACAGCGGGTGGAGCGCAGCGGGCCAGTTCGGCCTGAGCGAGGTGCGTTTCCTGCACATTCCCGCGCAAGCCCGCGAGCCGCAACCTGCCGACGGCGCTGCCGAAGTTGAGATCGGCACGGCTCTCAGTTGGCGCAGCGGCCGCCAGGCGGTCTCCCATCAGGTCTATCTGGGCACGGCCCCGGACGCTCTGACCCCGGCCGGTACGGTGGATAGCGAATCCTTCGCCCCGGACAACCTGGAGTTCGGCGCCACCTACTACTGGCGCATCGACGAGGTCAACGAAGCTGACGCCGTCGCGGTGTGGCCCGGCGCCGTCTGGAGCTTCACGACGGCGGAATACGCGGTGGTGGACGACTTCGAGAGTTACAACGACGACGTCGACGCCAAGACGACGATCTTCGACACCTGGCTGGATGGCTGGGTCAACAACACCGGCTCGACGGTCGGGTACCTCAACGCCCCGTTCGCCGAACAGACCATCGTCCACAGCGGCCGGCAGTCGATGCCACTGACGTACGACAACAGCGCTTCGCCGTTCTACTCCGATGCCGAACGAGTCTTCGGTGATCCGCAGGATTGGACTATCGGCGGCGCCGACAGCCTGAGGTTGTATTTCCGGGGCGCTGCGGCGAATTCGCCGCAGACGCTCTATGTCACGCTGCAAGACAGCGCCGGACGCTCCGCTGCCGTTGGCCATGTGGACCCGGGCGCAATCCTGGCGACCGAGTGGCAACAGTGGCGGATTCCGCTGGGTGAGTTTGGCGATGTCAGCCTGACGAGGATCGAGAAAATGACCATCGGCGTCGGCAACCGGACCAGCCCGGCCGCCGGCGGAACCGGCATCGTCTACATTGACGACATCGGCTGCGGTCGCCCACGCAACGTCGAGTGAGCGCGGCAGCAGGCCGTCGTCTGTTCGGAAAGGGTCGCCGGTCCGGCAAATGCCGGGGGCGTTCATGAACTGGTTCATTCGGAGCTTGAAGGAGGCCGCCATGTGTAAGATCCTGATGCTTGTGTTCTCTTGTGCCCTGGTGTTCGGTCCACTTCAGACAGGTGTGACGGAGGCCGCCGACCCGAGCCTTGTTGCCCACTACAAGCTCGACGAAGGCGGCGGCGCTGTTGCCTACGACAGTTCCGCCAATGGGCACGATGGGACGCTGCTCGGGCAGCCGCAGTGGGTCGACGGCCCTGACGACTCCGGACTGGCGCTGGCCTTTCATCCAACCGATGCCTGTACCGGAATCGAATGTCCCCGGTTTGACCCCACGGATGGGACGGGACAATTCTCGTTCACCATCTGGGCGCTGTGGGACGGAGATGAGACGTACCATCATTTCTTTACCAAGTCAGACGGCTGGGGCGAGACGACGATGATGTTCCAGCTCGAACTGTGGGGTGGCAGCGATAGTGCGCCGCATTTCAATCGCATCGGCATCTCGTGCGCTCCGAACTCGACCCCCTTCTACGAGATGCCCAAGAGCGAGTGGACCCACCTGGCCTTCGTGTACGACGGGGCCAACATGGTGGTCTATCTCAACGGGGTCGATGAGATGGGCCCCGTGCCGGTAGCGATCGGTCCGGCGGTCAATGCCCGGACGGTGATCGGGGTGGCGGACAACGACGAGCGGGTGTGGACCGGCGCGCTCTACGATGTGCAGATCTACAGCCGGCCCATCGCCGCCGGCGAGGTCGCCAGGATCTTGGAGGGCAACGTGGCGATCAGCTCGGCGCCCCAGCCCGAGAACGGGGCGACGGATGTCCCTCGCGACGTGACGCTGAGCTGGACGGCGGGCGAGTTCGCTGCGACGCACGACGTCTATTTCGGGACGGTGTTCGGCGATGTCAATGAGGCCAGCCGCGCCGATACGAGGGGAGTTCTGCTCAGCCAGAGCCATGGCCAGACGAGCTTCGATTTCGAGGGGGTTCTCGCCCTGGGCCAGACCTACTACTGGCGCGTCGACGAAGTGAACGCGGCGCCGGATTACACCATCTTCAAAGGCGAGGTTTGGAGCTTCACCACCGAGCCGGTCGGCTACCCGATTGCGAACATCATCGCGACCAGCAACGGGGCCTCCGATGAGGTGTCGACGCCGCAACGCACGGTGGACGGCTCAGGAATCAACGCCGCCGACGAAGCCTCGATCAAAGCCACCGACATGTGGCTGGCCTATCCGCCGGCTGAGGGAACTCTCTACATCCAGTACGATTTCGACCGTCTTTACAAGCTCCACGAGATGCTCGTCTGGAACTACAACGTCCAGTTCGAGCCGATGCTTGGGTTCGGGCTCAAGGGTGTTGCCATTGAGTATTCCGAGAACGGGACCGACTGGACGGCGCTGGGCGACTTCGAGTTCGCCAGGGCGACAGCGACTACCACGTATACAGCGAACACGACCGTCAGTTTCGGCGGCGTAGCGGCCAGGTACGTGCGGCTGAACGTCAACAGCGGCTACGGGCCCTTGGGGCAGTACGGGCTCAGCGAGGTCCGCTTCCTGTGTATCCCGGTTCAGGCCCGCCAGCCGCAACCGACGGACGGCGCGGTGGAGGTGGACCCGGAGGCCGTCCTTGGTTGGCGTGCCGGCCGAAACGCCGTTTCCCACGAGGTCTACCTCGGCACCGATCCGCAGTCCATCGGCCTGGTCGGCTCGGTTGACGAAGCGACGTTTGCGCCAGCGGATCTCGCGTTCGGGAGCACCTACTACTGGCAAATCGTGGAGGTCAATGAGGCTGATACGGTCAGCGCCTGGGCCGGTGCGATCTGGACGTTTGCGACCCGCGAGTATGCGTTGATTGATGGGTTTGAGACGTACAACGACGACGTCGACGCCAAGACGACGATCTTCGACACCTTGTTGGACGGCTGGGTCAACAACACCGGTTCGACGGTCGGGTACCTCAATGCGCCGTTTGCCGAGCAGACGATCGTACACAGCGGTCGACAGTCGATGCCGCTGGCGTACGACAACAGCGCTTCGCCGTTCTACTCCGAGGCCGAGCGGACGTTTGACGACTTGCAGGATTGGACGGTCAGCGGCGCCGACAGCCTGAGGTTGTACTTCCAGGGCGCTGCGGCCAACTCGCCGCAGACACTCTACGTTACGCTGGAGGACAGCGCCGGGCACTCCGCGACGGTTGGCCATGGGGACCCGGACGCCGTCCTGGCGGCCGAGTGGCAGGAGTGGCGGCTCGCGCTGGGCGAGTTCGGAGGCGTCAGCCTGATGAGGATCGAGAAGATGACGATCGGCGTCGGCAACCGGACCAGCCCGGCCGCCGGCGGAACCGGCATCGTCTGCATCGACGACATCGCGTTCGGACGACCGGCAACAGAGTGATCTTTTCGAGCTTCACATATAGGGAATCGGTAGGATGGGCACATCCGGTGCCCGTATTGAGTTTGGGTGACACTGTTCATGGTACTTTGAAGGAGGACTGTCATGTTTAGAAGGCTATCCTGTCTGCTCGTTCTGTTTCTCATCGTTGGCAGCAGCGGTGTCAGTCGGGCGGGAACCCAGAAGTGGGAGATGGCGGTGCGGGCCGCGAATCCCTTGCACTGGTACCGGTTCAATGAGGCCCCCGGAACGACGGAGGCGTTTGACGGAGGCAGCGGCGGCCTCAACGGCGTCTATCGCAGTCTGGTGGAACTGGGCCAGGAAGGACTCTTCGGACCGGGCCAGGCCGTGCGGTTCGAAGCCGGCGGTCAGGACGACATCATGTGGACGCAGGGCGGAAATGTCACCAGCCCGGAGTGGACGGCCGAGTTCATTGTCATGAGGATGGACAACACGGCGGCGCAGGCCCTCTCCGACAGTTCGGCCTTCTCCCTGCGCATCGTCGGCTGGGGCGTCGGCGAGGAGCTGAGCTTCACCGAATACAGCGTGATCGACGCACGCTTTACCGCGGTGGCGGGAGCCAATCTGATTGCTCCGGTGGAACAGTGGATCCATGTGGTCTATCGCAAGATCGGAAGCGAGGTGCAGGTGTTCGTGGACGGAGTGCTGCTGGGGACGACCTCGACGCTGATTGACTGCCCGATCGACAGCTTTGGCGGTCGCGCGGCCAGCGCTTCGGATGGGATGGACGGGTTCATGGATGAGGCGGTCATTTACGACTATGCCCTCACCGATGCCGAGATTCTCGCTCACGCGACGGCTCCCTTGCTTCCGGACGTCGGCGCCATCGTCGTGCGGCCGGAGGACGGCGCCACGGACGTGCCGACCGATGCGTCGCTGGCGTGGCTGGCGGGCACGTACGCCCAGACACACGATGTGTATCTCGGCACCGTGTATGAGGACGTCAACAGCGCCAGCCGGGCCAATCCGATGGGCGTGCTCGTCAGTCAGAACCAGGCAGCCGCCAGTTACGATCCGCCCAGTCGGCTCGATCTTGGGGCGACCTACTACTGGCGCATCGATGAGGTCAACGGCGCCCCCGACAACACGATCTTCAAAGGCGACGTCTGGAGCTTCACGACCGAGCCGGTTGCCTATCCGATCCAGAACGTCGTGGCCACCAGCAACGGGATCTCGGAGGGCCTGTCCGGCCCGGAGCGGACGGTCGATGGTTCCGGCTTGAACGCCGCCGATCAGCACTCGGACATCGCCAACGACATGTGGCTGGCGATGGCGCCCGAGGGCGAGGCCCTGTACATCCAATACGAATTCGATGGCGTCTACAAGCTCCATGAGCTTCTGGTCTGGAACTACAACGTGCAGTTCGAGATGATCCTCGGCTTCGGACTCAAGGATGTGACGGTCGAGTACTCCGAGAATGGGGCCGACTGGACGGCTCTGGGTGACGTCGAGTTCGTCCGGGCTACGGGCAAGGACACGTACGTCTATGACACGGTGGTTGACCTCCAGGGTGTCCCGGCCCGGTTCGTCCGCCTGACCGTCAACAGCGGTTGGGGCATGATGGCCCAGTATGGCCTGAGCGAAGTCCGCTTCACGTATATCCCTGTCCAGGCCCGCGAGCCGCAGCCGGCCGACGGCACCACCGAGGTCGAGCCGGACACGGTTTTGAGCTGGCGGGCTGGTCGCGAGGCCGTCGAGCACCAGGTGTATCTGGGCACAGACCCGGACGCCCTGACGCTGGCCGGCACGTCGGATGCGCCGAGTTTCGATCCCGGCTCGCTGGATCTGGGCACGACGTACTATTGGCGAATCGACGAAGTCAATGAGACACAGGCCGTCACGACGTGGGCGGGGCCCCTCTGGAGTTTTGCGACCCAGG
>JAAYBV010000087.1 GCA_012744475.1 Phycisphaerae bacterium | reverse complement strand
CTTGCCGATGGTGATACGCATGCCGTCGAAGCCATCGGCAAACTCCGCCTTGCTCCGTTTGCCGCTGCCACACAGGGCGCTCCGTGGTGGAAAACGGGCCTTGCCGCGAAATTCGCACAGACACGATCGCAGTGCCCCACCTGTAATCCGCTTGATCTTCCGCACCTCACGATGGAGGCCCGATCGCTTCGCATTTCCTCCGAAGACAGCCGCAATCCAGGCGACCAGGCACCAAATCTACGTACAACCACGTATCAACCAGAAGTCCATTCTGAATAAAGCTTTACAGCCTTTCGATTCCCTGCTGGCACAAATCAGGCGTTCGGAAGAACGGATTAGCCAGAAGCTCATTGCTAACACCAGGAGATCAAGGTATATTGGGATGTTGAGCAAACCCAGTCCCAGGCAACTTAAGCATTTAGGCTTGGTGATCTTGGCAGGCGGCCGAGTGTTGGAGAGTGGCGTCCCGCGCCACCTGATATTGACAACGCCTACGTGCTGGTTTCGGATGGCGCCGGGGGCGGTGGCGCTGGGCAGCTTGGGGTTGGCGTTTGCGGGGTGGCTGCGAAGGCGAAAGATGACGTCGTAAGCCCAGGCTCACGATCTGCGTTTTTTGTGCAGGGCTGTGGACAGGTTCCACAGCCCTTTTTGTTTGCGCGCGAGCAACCCGCCACCTGCACACGGCGCGTCTACAGGCCGTCGAAGAGGGGCAGGTCCTCGTCAGAGGCCGTTGCGGCCGGCTCGGTCACGCCCAGTGCTTCGAGGCCGCCCGGCTCACTCGCCGTGCGCAGCAGCCGGCGCATCTCGCGCAGCATCTTGGCGGTGTTCCACTGCCCGTACCGGCAAACCCAGTCCTTCTGGAGACGGACCAGGGTCTGGTACAGAATATGTCTTCGCTCTTCGGGCGACAGTCGTTTCATCAGGGCACTCCGAACGATGGGGCCGGCCTGCAGTATCTCAAGCCGCCAACTCTGACCGGTGACATTCTATGGACGCGGGCCGGCAGTTTCAATCAGCGATCGCAGGAAGGGTGCATGACCGTTTCTGCGCTGCTCGGTCAGGCACACGGCAGAAGCACGGATAACGTAGGGGCGAATGATTATTCGCCCGTACCGATCCGTCCCGGCGCGCCGGGATCGAAACAAGCCCGAATGATCCAGAATCCAAGCTCGAAACACGGAGGCCATCGCCTGCCACTCGATCCGTGCAAACCGTGGCGAGTTTACGGCATTTGGATTTCGTGCTTTGGATTTGTTTCGAGTTTCGTGTTTCGGATTTCGAGTTTGTCCTGGCCGCCCATGAATGGAGGCCCGGCAGAAAGGGTCGGAGCAAGCCGGATCACAGGAACGGTCGCATACCCTCGCGGAAATCGTCGGGCCTTGGCAACAGCGAAGCAGCTTGGCATTCTGATGGAGGATGATGAGATTCGGGGGATGACTTTGTGCGGGCGGCTTGCGATGCGGCTGACGTGCTATTACTGCGGCGCGGAAATCTCAACCGAGGCCGGACAAATCGGCACGCTCATCGTGTGCCCTGGATGTGGCCATCGAGTCCGAGTGCCTCGCCCCGGGCTTGCGGATGCCTCGCCCCCGCAAGCCGACCGGCGCAGCTCGGCGGTGAGGAAGGACGCCGCCGCATGGGAGCACCTCAGCAACCAGGAGATTCGAGACACGGTGCTGTACGAGGCCCTGCCCAGAGCCGAGAAGCTCCGGGTCAATCTCAAGCGCGCCTTTGCCTTCGTCCTGCCGCGATATGACGACCTGACGCTGTTTGCTTTCGGGATCGCGTTCGTGCTGCTGGTCCTTCTCGATCCAGGCCTGCGCGGTGCGATGGCCGCCATCGGCACAGACCCGCACAGCGAGACGGAGACCCTCCTGCTGGGATTCGCCGGGCTTGGCCTGACCCTGTCGCTGATTGGTGTCGTCTGGCCGAGAGAGAAGTCCGAGTTCGAGAAGGTGATGATGCTGTTCTTCGCAATCCTCATCACGATCGGCGCCGGAGTGTCCACGTGGCGGACGCCGGGCGCCGGGGCCCTCGGCTGGCTGGCCGTCTTTCCCATCTGGAACCAGTTCAATGCCGTGCTCCTGCTGTTGCTGGCCTCGACGGGCATCCTCGATACGGACTGCATCACGGACCGGCGCGCGACGGCTCGGCAGATCGTCGTGGCCGTCGCAACGATAGCGGTCGTCACGGCTGTGTGCCGGCATTTCTTCCGACTGCACTGGGCCGTCACGTACTCGATTGCCGTCAACTATACGCTGAGCTTCCTGGGCCGCGTCCAGAAGTTCTTCGACGCCCCCCCGGCGTCGGCATAGCGCTGCCGTTTCCGGGCAAGTGCGGGCGACGGAGTAGAGCGAGCCGTGCCACGGAAAGGCCCGGCGAACACCCGAACGGGAAATTCGGCAGATTGTTGAAATCGTTCCGATTCCAACGGCGTCTTACCCGCATCACGGCAACCGGACAGGCCCTTCGGCGCCGGCGGCGCGGATGTCCGTTCCGGAGCAGGCAACGGCAGGGTGCGTGCCGGCGCCAAGGTCGGATGCAGCTATCCCAACAACCTTTCTTTTGGAGGCTTATCGCATGAGAGATCAGAGACTTCTCAAGGTCGTCGCGCTCGGCGTGGTTCTCGTCCTGTCGACCCAGGTCTGGGCCCAGCCGGCCGGTGGGGGCCGAGGCGGCCTCTTCGGCGACTGGCTCGTCAAGAGCGAGTTCAACGGGCGGACGATGGAGTCGATCCTGTCGTTCTCTCGCGACCAGGACGGCAACCAGACCGGCCAGTGGATCGGCTTCATGGGCGTCAGCGACCTGAAGAACGTCACGTTCGAGGACGGCCAGATCAGCTTCACGCGCGAGACGCCGGGCCGCGACGGCGAGACCATGACCTCGACCTTCAAAGGCAGGATCGCAGACGGCAAGCTCACCGGAACGGTTTCCGGCGGCCGGGGCGATTACGCCCTCGAAGGCCAGCGGGCCCCGCGTACACCGCGTGCGGCCGGGATATGGGAGATGACTCTCACGAGGGAAGACCGCCAGTTCCCTGCCACGCTGGAGATCAAGGCCGACAACGAGGGCCAGTTGACGGCGACGTGGAAGGGCGAGCGAGGCGAGATGAAGGTCAGCGGCGTCCAACTCGAGCGAAACACCCTGACGATGGCGCTCAAGAGCGACAATCCCGACCGGCCGTGGGAGGCGACCTTCGAAGGCCAGCTCCAGCAGGACGGGCTCTCGGGCGCCGTCAAGAGTGAGCGAGGGGAGATGGCGGCCCAAGGCAAACGCCGGGGCGACGCACTGATCGGAACCTGGAACCTCGACGCGACGAGCGAGCGAGGCACCCGCAAACAGCGGCTGGTAGTCTATCCCGATATGACCGCCCGCTACAACGCCACGCCGGTTAAGAAAGTCACGCTCGAGGGCGACAAGGTCAGCTTCAAGATCGCCATGACGTTCGGCGACCGGGATTTCGAGATGGACTTTGCGGGCAAGATCCAGGACGGCAAGCTCAGCGGCGAGATGACCACCGGCATGGGCAGCCAGAAGATCACGGGGACCAAGGTGGTCCGCACGTTCCGCAGACGCACTCAGTAAAAATACCTGCCTGTAGGGCCTGCCGGGGGAACATGCTCCGGCAGGCTCCTTTAGTAGGGGCTTGGCTCTTCCTCGGTGGGAACGAAGCGACTGTATCGCAGCTCGCAGGCGGCGCAGAAACACGGATGGTTGCATTTCTCGCGCCAGCAGGCCATCTTGTCATCGGTCCGCGCCATGACGATTCGCTGCAGGTGGTCGGTTTTCGTGGTCCCTTTGAGCAGGACCAGATCCCCGCTCTTGAGGTAGGTGCGCAGGTAGCACTCGAGCTGGTAGAGCATCCCAAACGCCATAACGCGGTCATCCTGCGGATTCGTCCTGGCCTTCAAGGCGGCATGGGCATGATCCCCCACGAACAGGACCTTGTCCGCCACATCGAGCGCCTGTTTCGCAATCGTCTTGTACCGTTGCTCAAATCCTTTGGGCGTATCCGAAACAGTTCCGACCACGACGATCTTGCGCTGAGCCCGCGCGGTCCGCAGGAACTCCAGCGAGGCAGGGATCGTCCAGAACGGCGCTTTCCACGCGTCACTGACGAAGGTCACGCCGCCTGGGGTCTCGTGCGGACTCATGCGGCCGAGGATCGGCTCGAAGGCCTCTACTGCCTCGACCGCCCGCGGCAGGGAAACGCCCGCCGCCAACGCGGCCGACAGGGATGCCAGCACCGTGTGAACCCAGTGCGCGCCGACCAGCCGCGTCTGCACGTGACATCACGTCCCTTCGTAACAGACGTCGAATGACAACCGCTCGGGCCAGACACACGTGACGTTCTCCGCGCGGACCACCGCCTCGGCCGATTCTCCGTAGGTGAGCACACGGGCCCGCGTTCGCGTGCGCATCGCGTAGACGTGCGGATCATCCGCGTTGAGCACCGCGGCGCCGTCGGGCGGCAGGATCTCGACGAGTTTCCCTTTCTCGGCCGCCGTGGCCTCCAGACTGCGGAAGCTCGAATAGTGATCCTGCCCAACGTTGGTGACTGCGCCGATATGCGGTCGCAGCAATCGGGCCGACCGTTCCATGGCGCCCTTCAGGTGTCCGCTCACCTCAACGACGCAGAAGCGGTCCCGCGGCGAAAGCCTTCGAATCAGGCCGGCGATATACCCGATCTCATTCTCGTGGTTCCCCGTTCGGGCACGTCCCTCACGCGCCAGAATCGCGGTGGTCAGCTCCGTCGTGGTGGTCTTGCCACAGCTTCCCGTGACAGCGACGAAGGACATGTTGGTCGTGTAGCCCAGCAGCGTTCGATAGCATCGGGCAACCTCCAAGCCCGTGCGGTGTCTGACCGGCAGATACACGGTTGCCTTGAACCAGTCTTTGGCCGATCGGCAGTAGCAACTCACAGAGGAGCTTTGCACCGGGCCATTCCTTCGAGAAACGGGTGGCTCTTGCATGGCAATAGGTCCGTATCCATGTCGTCTTTCGCACACGCGGGGCCGAGCTTCCCCGCCGATGCGGTATCCCGCCACCCGGCGGGGCATGGCAGAATGCGATGCGAGAAGTCCTCGTACAGGTAACAGCGGGCATTCGTCTCGACGCAATACGGATCGACCCGGCTGAACCAGGCGAAACGCGCCTCGCGGCGGGCCCGGTCGTGGATCATATAATGGAAATGCAGCAGGCGCCAAGCGACAATTCGGACAAACCGAGACTGGAGAGCCGGACTGAATTCGTGGTGGATCAGGCCGCTGTTGGCGCCGGACAGGGGAAAGACGTACCGCAGCCGGGGATCGTTGCGGAACAGACGCGGAATCCACGTCGTCTCGAACAGAGGCGTGCTGACGTAGCGCAACGGATCGATCGCACAGAGCCACCACCGCCGCAAGGCGAAGCCGAACTCGCCGGTCCGCTCCAGCAACGGGCGAATCGCCCGCCCGAATTCGTCGCAGACCACCTCATCCTGGTCCAATTCGAGGATCCACGTGCCGCAGGCGTGGTCGAAGGCGAAGTTCTTCTGGGCGGCGAAATTGCCGTCGAACGGACGATGCAGATAGACGCACTTGGGGACGGATCGCACGAGCGCCTCAGTGCCGTCGGCGCTGCCGCCGTCCACGACGACGATCTCATCGGCGAAACGCGCCACGCTGGCGATCGCACGGCGCAGATACGCCGCGTTGTTCTGCGTCACAATACACGTGCTGATCAACGGTCTGTTCATCACACATCCTCGGACGTTCCGCCTGCCTTGCATCGCCTGTAGCGATCCGGGCCAGGCGCCGCTTCCACGCGTCTTCCGTTCCGTCCGGGAATAACCCCTTTCATCAGAGAGGTGCCCGTGGCGACTCCGCCGCCGGGAACCGGCCTTCGTGTTCGAGGCAGCCTCCTCCATCCAGACAGCCTTGTCGCTACGGGAGACAGCTCTCGCTATGGACCCATCCACCAATGGTCTCTCGCAAGTTATCGGTTGAAAGACCGCCCCGGTTGAGCAGGAAAAGCAGATTTCCTGCTCGCGGATGCGCCCAGCAGGCACGAAAAGGAGGTATGCGGTGGCCCGTAGATCGAGGGCGGATTCGGCTGCGGGCGTAGAGCGGCCCAGGTTTCGCTCACGGCGTGCTGCTTCTCTTGGGAATGGGCAGGTTCATCTGCTTGCGACTCCAGTCGTGGTACAAGAGGACTTCGTCGCGAAGGCTCTGGAGATACTCCCGGTAGTCTTCGCCCGCCTCCTTGAGACCGTCGTCGTAATACACCAGACCGTCGATGAGTCTCATGGCGTCGTCCCTGAGCTCTTCCTCCTCTACCCCCTCGGCATATGCGATGACTCCGGCGTGGTCCAGACCGCCCGCGATGGCCACCATGACGCTGTTGTCGGTAAACCATAGATAGCCCGGCTCGAGACTCAGGATGAGCTCGGGGACATGCTTGGTGTCCTTCTCGGATCTTTCGTATTCCAGCGTGTCTGTCTCTTCCTTGAATTCTTCTCGGACAGGAAAGATTTCAGCCGCGCTGAATACCCCCTGGTTGTAGCGTCTGATGGTCTCGCGACAAGCTTCAAGCAACTTCTGATGATCGACTCGATGGAGTAAACGCTGTCTCTTGACAGCCAGTACTGTAGCCATCCGCCGCACCATATCCGACACGCCGGCAAGACTCTCGGCGCTTTGCTTGACCGCTTCCAGTGTGTCCGGTGTTTCTTCGGCGTAAAACTCGTACCGAAGCCCGGGAATGAGGTTCATCCCAAAATGCACATACGTCTCATTGAGGCTGTCCAGCGATTCATCGCCCGTCAACTTGTCCATCGCATACGGATTCACGCGGAAGCCGGAACCCTTCGTACCCTCGTCCACTCTGGGCTCACCGAATTCGTTGGAATAGCACTGCAGGTGCTGTGTCCTGCCACCGCTGAGGAACATCAGGGTCACCATGGACTCGTCAACGGCGATGGACGTCGGTTCTATGACACGGATGGCCTGGGGCACTTGGACCAGCTTCTCCGCAGGGTCGTCGCAGTGGAATGCTGAGGCGGCGAGTTTGCCCTCCCGACGCAGACGCATGAGTTCCTGACAGGCATCATACACAGCCTTGTGGTCGATCTCGTAGAACAACTGCTTCTGGCGCGTCTTGAAATCCATGGTGGCGTCTCCCCTCTCAGTCCGAATGCGAATCGCCAAACAACGATAGGCCGCCTCGGGGACAATGTTAGCCAGGTCAACGCGCTCGTCATCCCGTCCGGGCACTACAGCCAGCACAACCGTCCCCTCCTGGCCGACCGTGGTTGACTTCAGGATGATCGGGTCGAGACCGGCGAAGGGGTTGTCGACGGTCTCATACGAACACAATCCGTCGAGGGTCACCATCAAGTCCAGCTTCACCCGGTCGGGACTCTCCCGGTAAAGGACCGTGAAACGATGGCGGGCCGTCCGTGCTGAGGCGGAGCGGTCCCACAGCCCCGGTATAACCGTCTTCTCACCGTCCGCATATAGGAGGAGATCGTATCCGATGGCCTCCGGGGCCTCCGGCAGGACGCAGTCGAACGCGTGCCAGTGAATCCGGTGGAAGGCTGCCAAGTCCTCCGGCCGGAGTTCGGCAGGCGCAATAACCACCCGGCTGGTACCGGAAGAGGCAGCAGACCACGGCGGAAGCCAAGCAAGGATACACAAGACGATAACGCAGACGAATTTGACGACACGGACCATGACGAATCCTCCCTTCCCACCCCGATGGGGGCACTCCACGCATTCTCACGCCGCGAGTCGAGGGTACAAACCAATCTCCGTCTGCATTATGCGCGTAATTCAAGCCAGAGTCAAGAGACCAGCACGGCAACGCCGCGCCTGCGGTCGTCCAATCTGCCTATTGCCGCGCGTGCGCACCTGTGATAGGGTGATGCATGCGGGGAGATGGGGACAGAGCGTTTTGGAAACGTGGGGGAAAACGAAGGGACGAACGGCGATGAAGATCGGATTTCATACGGATGCGTTCAATACGGCCTACTGGAGCTTCGCGAAGTGCCTGGGCTGGGCGCAGGAGCATGGCGTCCACTACATCGAGTGCGGCGTGATCGACGGGGTCAGTTGGATTCACGGGCTGGGCTATCAGCCGCACGTGGCGTTGTATGAAGATCCGCTCCTGCTCAAGAAGAGGATGGATGCGCACGGCGTGCAATTCTCGCAGATCGACGCCGCCTATCCGCTGTCCGGCAAGGACGGTCCCTTGCGCGGCGTCCCTTACGTGATGAAGTCCATCCAGTGGGCCCACCTGATCGGCTGCCCCTGCGTGGACACCACCGACGGGATGGCGCCGCCCGAGGGACTGGGCGACGCCGAGGCGATGGACCTGATGAAGCGCAGCTACGAGCAGATCACCGAGGTGGCCGAGGCGCATCGGATCACAGTCAACATCGAGCCGCATGGCTACTTCACCACCAAGCCCGAGATGATGGCGCGGATGCTGGCGTTCTGCGACAGTCCCTATCTGGGCATGAACATGGACACGGGCAACACGTTCATCGCCGGCCAGGACCCGGTCGCTTTCCTGGAGCGATTCCTCGGCCGGGTCCGGCACGTCCACATCAAGGACGTCTCGGAATCGCTGGCCGCCGCCGTGCGCGGCAACCAGACGGGCATCGCCGTCAGCCAGTGCGCCATCGGCGACGGCGTCAACGCCGACAACATCCGCGCGTGCCTCAAGCTGCTGCGCGATCACAACTACCAAGGCGTCCTGAGCATGGAGTGCGAGGGACAAGGCGGACCCATGATCGAGAAGTCACTGGCGTGGCTGCGCCGCACGCTCGACGACCTGAGCATCCCGACCGAGTGACGGTGGGGGAAGTTTCAGGTTTGAAGTGTGAAGTGTGAAGCAGGATGCCTCGCAGTACTTCAAACTTGAAACTTCACACTTCCGCGTCAGCGCCTGATCTCGATGGGCATCGGGATCACTACAATCGATGATGTGCAGAGCGCTTGTTTCCGGCGCGCCATATGCCATACTTTACCGTATGGGACCTCTCGAGCTCATCGTCGTTGTCACGCTCCTGTCTTTGTTGTATCTCTACCTGAGATACTCGAAGCAGAATTAGAGCGTCTGTTCCTATCGGACCTCGCCCATCGTCATCATCCATGCCCCGCTGTCACTCTACGTGGTCCGTGCGTCACTTCGCTTCCATCAGGCGGACAAAATCGTCGAAGAGGTAGCGGGCGTCGTGGGGGCCGGGGGACGCTTCGGGGTGGTACTGGACCGCGAAGGCGCGGAATTTGTCGCTGCGGATGCCCTCGCAGGTGCGGTCGTTGAGATTCAGGTGCGTCAGCTCAACGTCCTTGCCCTTGAACGAGTCGAGGTCCACGCAGAACCCATGATTCTGGCTGGTGATCTCGATCTTGCCGGTGCGCAGGTTCTTGACGGGATGGTTGGCGCCGCGATGGCCGAACTTGAGCTTGTAGGTGGTCCCGCCCAGAGCCAGCCCCAGAATCTGATGGCCCAGGCAGATGCCGAAGATCGGAACCCGGCCCAGCAAGCCCCTGACCGTCTCGACGGCATACGTCACCGCAGCCGGATCGCCCGGACCGTTGCTGAGGAAAACGCCATCGGGCTTGCGCGCCAGGATCTCGTCGGCGGTAGTCTGGGCCGGCACCGCGAGGACCTCGCAACCGTGCGAGACCAACAGACGGAGGATGTTGCGCTTCATGCCGTAGTCGATCGCCACGACCCTGTACTTCGGCGCCGGGACGTCCCGGGTGTTGGTCAGGACGTCGAGAACGCCCTCCTTCCACTCGTAGGGCTTGGCCACCGTAACGTTCTTGACGATGTCGCGGCCGACCAGGCCGGGGTGGTCCTGCAACATCGCCGTCAGCTTCTTGATGCCCAGTTCGCTCGATGAGATGATCCCGCGCATGGCGCCTTCGGTGCGGATGTGCCGCACGAGCTTGCGTGTGTCGATCCCCTCGATGCCCACGACGTCGTTGGCCTTCAGGTACGCGTCGAGCGTGTCACTGCTGCGCCAATTGCTCGGATAAGGGCAGTTCTCCTTGACGACGAACCCGCTGGCGAAGACCTGGCGCGACTCCCAATCGTCGGCATTGGTCCCGTAGTTGCCGATGAGCGGATAGGTCATGGTGATGATCTGCTCGTGGTACGAGGGATCGGTGAGGATCTCCTGGTAGCCCGTCATGGACGTGTTGAACACGACCTCGCCGCACTTGGCGCCCCGGGCGCCGAACGCGCGGCCCTCGAACACCGTTCCGTCCTCTAAGAGCAAAACCGCTTTCACAATACTGTCCTCAATCTGATGACAAAATCCGAAATCCGAATCTCGAAATCCGAAACAAGCACAAATGACCAAAACCCGAAACTCCAAACGGGTCTGCGACCAGCATTATGTGTTTCGATCATTCGAAATTCCTTCTTTGGGATTTGTTTCGGATTTCGAACTTCGTGTTTCGGATTTCCTCGGTTACCTGTGGTAGAGCTGAATCGGTTTGACGCGGATCTGCCTGGCCTTGAGGGACTCGATCGCCTTGACGACCGCCTCGGCTCCGCGGATCGTGGTCACGTAGGGAATCTGCCGATCGACGGCGTTGCGGCGGATGGCGAACGAGTCCGTGATGGACTGCTTGCCCACCGTCGTGTTGACGATCAGGTCGATCTGGCCGTTGATGATCGCGTCGACGATGTTCGGCCGGCCCTCGGTCATCTTCAGCGCGAATTCCGAAGGGATGTTGTTCTTGATGAACTCGATGCAGGTGCCCTTGGTCGCGACGATCTTGAAGCCCATCTCGTGGAGCCGGCGCGCCACGGGCACGGACCGCGCCTTATCGGCGTCGCGGATGCTGAACAGCACGCTGCCCGTCACCGGCAGGCTGTTGCCGGCGGCGATCTGGCTCTTGGCATAGGCCGTGCCGAAATCGTCGGACAGGCCCATCACCTCGCCCGTCGAGAGCATCTCAGGCCCGAGCAGCGCATCGGTGCCGGGGAACTTCAGGAAGGGAAAGACCGCCTCCTTGACCGCATAGTGCTTCGGATGGACCTCTTCGGTGAACCCGAGATCGTCGAGGGACATCCCGGCCATGATCTTGGCCGCCAGCTTGGCCAGTGGCACGCCGATCGCCTTGCTGACGAACGGAATCGTCCGCGAAGCCCGCGGGTTCACTTCGAGGATGTAGACCTCGTCGTTCTTAACGGCGAACTGGATGTTGATCAGACCTTTGACGTTCAGCTCCAGGGCCAGCAGTCTGGTCTGTCGCGCGATCTCATCGAGCACCTGCTTCTTGATATTGACCGATGGAATCGAGCAGGCGCTGTCGCCCGAGTGTACGCCGGCCTCTTCGATGTGCTCCATGATCCCGCCGATGACGACGCGCGTACCGTCGCTGATGGCGTCGACGTCGAGCTCCGTCGCGTCGTCGAGGAACTTGTCGACCAGGATCGGATGCTCGCCCGAAGCCTCAATGGCCTCCTGGACGCAGGCCTTGAGACCGTCCTCGTCGTAGACGATGTGCATCGCGCGGCCGCCAAGCACGAACGACGGCCGGATCAGCAGCGGATAGCCCAGCTTAGCCGCGATGCCCAGCGTCTGGTCGTACGTGGTGGCGGTGCCGCTCTCGGGCTGTCGCAGGCCGAGGTTTTCGACCAGGCGGTTGAACCGCTCGCGATTCTCGGCGCGGTCGATGCTGTCGGGCGAGGTGCCGATGATCTTGACGCCGGCCTTCTCCAGGGGAACCGCCAGCTTCAGCGGCGTCTGGCCGCCGAACTGGACGATGACGCCGTCGGGCTTTTCCTTCTCGACGATGCTCATCACGTCCTCGAACGTCAGCGGCTCGAAGTACAATCGGTCAGACGTGTCGTAATCGGTGCTGACCGTCTCGGGATTGCAGTTGACCATGATCGACTCGACGCCGATCTCGTGCAGCGCGAAGGCCGCGTGACAGCAGCAGTAGTCGAACTCGATGCCCTGGCCGATCCGGTTGGGACCGCCGCCGAGGATCATGATCTTGCGCCGGTCGGTCGGCTCCGCTTCGCACTCGGCTTCGAACGTCGAGTAGAGATAAGGCGTGGTCGCCTCGAACTCGGCGCCGCAGGTGTCGACCCGCTTGTAGACGGCGTTGACGCCCAGCGACTGGCGGTGCTTGCGAAACTCGGGCTCCTTGACGTTCGAGATCGACGCGAGGTAGCGGTCGCTGAAGCCATACTGCTTGGCCTCGGCCATCAGACGGGCGTCGGGCAGCGTGCCCTTGCCGGCCAGCAGTCGGCCCTCCAGCGTCACGATGTCCTTGATGTTGTTCAGGAACCACGGGTCGATCTTGGTCAGAGCGAACAGCTCATCCACCGGCATCTTCCGCCGCAGCGCCTCGGCGACGTACCACAGCTTATCCCAGCAGTGGCTGCGCAGTTTGTCCTTCAACTGGTTCGGCGGAATCGTCTCGTCGATGTGCTTGGCGGCCAGCGCGTGCCGGTCGATCTCCAGTGAGCGGACGGCCTTGTGAAAGGCCTCTTTGAACGTACGGCCGATGGCCATCGCCTCGCCGACGGATTTCATCTGCACGGTCAGCTCCGGCGAGGTCTGCGGGAACTTCTCGAACGTGAACCGCGGCCACTTGACCACGCAGTAGTCGATCGTCGGCTCGAAGCACGCCGGCGTCTTCTTCGTGATGTCGTTGGGAATCTCGTCCAGCGTGTAGCCCACCGCCAGCAGCGAGGCGATCTTGGCGATGGGAAAGCCGGTCGCCTTCGACGCCAGCGCCGAGCTGCGCGAGACACGCGGGTTCATCTCGATGACGTAGAGCTTGCCGTCGGCGGGGTTGACGGCGAACTGGATGTTCGAGCCGCCGGTCTCAACGCCGATGGCCCGGATGATCTTCAGCGACGCCTCGCGCATGATCTGGTATTCTTTGTCGGTCAGCGTCTGGGCGGGCGCGACGGTGATGCTGTCGCCCGTGTGGATGCCCATGGGATCGAGGTTCTCGATGGAGCAGACGATGACTACATTGTCCTTGCGGTCGCGCATGACCTCGAGTTCGTACTCCTTCCACCCGGCCACCGACTCCTCGACGAGGACCTGCCCTCTGGGACTCAGCGCCAGGCCCCATCGGATGTACTTCTCGTACTCTTCGGTGTTGTAGGCGACGTTGCCGCCGGTGCCGCCGAGGGTGTAGGACGGACGGATGATGGCCGGGAAGCCGATCTCCTCAACGACGCGCTTGGCCTCCTCCCAGTTGTGGACGTAGCCGCTGCGGGGGACCTCCAAGCCGATGTCCTGGATGGTCTTCTTGAACCGGTCGCGTTCCTCGGCCTTCTTGATCGAGCGGAGATTGGCGCCGAGCAGTTTGACGCCGTGCTTCTTCAGGACGCCGCTCTCGGCCAGGGCCACGGCGGTGTTCAGGCCGGTCTGCCCACCCAACGTCGGCAGCAGGCTGTCGGGCTTCTCGCGGCGAATGACCATCTCGACGATCTCCGGCGTGATCGGCTCGATATACGTGCGGTCCGCCAGCTCCGGGTCGGTCATGATCGTAGCCGGATTGCTGTTGACCAGGACGACCTGGAAGCCCTCTCGCCGAAGAACCTTGCAGGCCTGAGCGCCGGAATAGTCGAACTCGCAGGCCTGACCGATGATGATCGGCCCCGAACCGATGATCAGAATCTTATGGATGTCCTTGCGTTTTGGCATCGACCTGCACTGTCCTCGTAATCGGCTCCATTGGCGGGGAGAGTGGGCTACTGCCCCCGGCATTCCTGTCGCAGCCACCGATCCGTGGCCGCCGCGGCATCTTGCCCACTGCGGATGGCGTGTACCACGAGCGAGGCTCCCCGAACGGTGTCACCGGCCGCGAAGACCCACGGCTCGCTGGTCTGGTGATTGTCCACCACAACATTGCCCCGTTCATCAAGCTGCAAACCGAGGTCCTCCACCAGTCCGGCATGAGTGACGTGGACGAAGCCCATCGCCAGCAGAACCAGATCCGCCTGGAGGGTGAATTCCGTGCCGGGCACTCCCACCACCTCCCAGCCCCGGTGGCCCTTGACCCACTCCACCTCACAGCCATGCAGGTGGCTGACGTGGACGTCGGCGCCGGTGAGCCTCGTCGTCATCACCGACCAGCGTCGCTCGCAACCCTCTTCCTGCGAACTCGACGTGCGCATGATCCGGGGCCACGTCGGCCATGGCGTATCGGGCGGGCGTTGCTCCGGCGGCTTGGGCAGAATCTCCAACTGGTAAATCTTCTTCGCCCCCTGGCGGCGGGCGGTGCCCACACAGTCACTGCCCGTATCGCCCCCGCCAATGACAATGACAACCTTGTCCCTGGCGGACACCAGATGGCAGCCCTCGAGCGATTCGCCGTTGCAGATCTTGTTCTGCGTCGCGAGGTACTCCATGGCATAGAGGACGTTGTCGAACCCCCGGCCCAGAATCGTCAGGTCGCGGGGTTGTCCGGCGCCCATGGCCAGGCAGATGGCGTCGAAGCGTTTGCGGAGATACCGTATGGAGACGTCCTGCCCCGCCGTCACGCCGCACTGAAACTCCACGCCCTCGGCCCGCATCTGTTCGAGACGCCGATCGATGACGCTCTTGGCGAGTTTGAAGTCCGGGATGCCGTAGCGCAACAGCCCGCCGGGACGCTCGTCCTTCTCGATGACCATGACGCTGTGACCCGCCCGCGCCAATCTCTGCGCCGCCGCCAGACCCGCCGGACCGGAGCCAATCACCCCCACCCGCTTGCCCGTCCGGACTTTCGGCGGCTGCGGCACGATCCAGCCTTCCTGGAACCCCTTCTCCACGATCTGGTATTCGATGTGCTTGATGAGAACAGGACTGTCGTTGACGTTCAGCGTGCACGAATTCTCACACGGAGCCGGACAGACCCGACCGGTGATCTCCGGGAAGCTGTTCGTGCGGTGCAGCAGGCTGCACGCCTGCTTCCAGCGTCCCTGATAGACCAGATCGTTGAAATCCGGGATGCTGTTGACCACCGGACAGCCGGCCCCCTGGCAGAACGGGATCCCGCAGTTCATGCAGCGGGCGGCCTGCTGTCGGACCGCCTCCGGCGTCAGAGGCAGATCGATCTCGTGGAAGTCGCGCACCCGCTCGGCCACCGGACGATGGCCCACCTCCTGACGCTGGTATTTCAGAAACCCTCTTAGTTCCCCCATGATACACCTCGTGGCGAGGGCGTCCCGCCCTTGCGTCGCGGGGGCATCTTGCCCCTGCTCCTGGCTTCTTCCGAGACAACACAGACAAGAGCGAGACGCTCTCGCCGCGCAAGGGCAAGATGCCCTCGCCACGATGCCCCTGCCCTGCGGATATCACCCATGGAACACCTCCTCCGTGGCCGGCGTGGTCTCGGTATTGCGTCGTTCTTCGGCCTTCATCCGTTCCAGAGCCTTGCGATAATCAATGGGCATCACTTTCACAAACCGTCCGATCATTCCCGGCCAGTTGTCGAGGATGTACTTCGCTCGCACGCTGTCGGTGAACATCCGGTGACGCTCGATCAGGTTCTTGAGAACGCGCTTGTCCTCGTCGCGCCAGACGGTCTCGAGGTCCACCATGTCCAGGTTGCACAGCGTGTCGAAGAGCTGGCGTTCGTCGAGGACGTAGGCGATGCCGCCGCTCATGCCGGCGGCGAAGTTGCACCCGGTCCGGCCGAGCACGACGATGCAGCCGCCGGTCATGTATTCACAGGCGTGATCGCCCACGCCTTCCACGACGGCCACGGCGCCGCTGTTGCGCACCGCGAATCGCTCCCCGGCGACGCCGTTGATGAACGCCTCGCCGCTGGTGGCTCCGTAGAGCAGCGTGTTGCCGACGATGATGTTCTCATGCGGCAGGAACGTCGCCTCCGGCGGCGTCTTGACCACGATGCGCCCGCCGGACAGGCTCTTGCCCAGATAGTCATTCGATTCGCCGACCAGCGTCAGCGTCACACCGCCGATCAGGAAGGCGCCGAAGCTCTGGCCAGCCGAGCCTCGCAGGACCACGTTCAGCGTGTCGTCGGGCAGAACTCCAGGACCGTGTTTGAGCACGATCCGGTTGCTCAGGGTTGCGCCGACGGTGCGGTCTGTGTTCCGGATCGGCAGTTCCAGCGTCACGGGCTTCTTGTCCTCAATGGCGTCGCGAGCCAGCTCGATGATCTTCCAGTCCATGTGGTCCTGTTGTTTGTCGAGCTGCCGTTTGCAGAACCGCACCGGCCGGCCGTCCGAGGTGTCCACCCGATGGAAGATCGCCGACAGGTCCAGCCCCTTGGCCTTCCAGTGGTGAATCGCCTTGGAGGTTTTGAGCAGGTCTACGCGTCCCACCAGGTCTTCGAGTTTCTCGAACCCAAGCTCGGCCATGATCCGGCGGACCTCTTCGGCCACGAAGGTCAGATAGCGCATCAGGTACTCCGGCCTGCCGGCAAAGCGTTTCCGCAGTTCCGGGTCCTGCGTGGCAATTCCATAGATGCAGGCGCCCTCGTGACATTTCCGCAGCAGAGTGCAGCCCAGCGTCACCAAAGCGGCGGTGCCGAACCCGAATTGCTCGGCCCCGAGCATGGCGGCGACGATCACGTCGCGACCAGTCCGAATCTGCCCATCGGTCTGCAATCGGGTGCGGCCTCGCAGGTTGTTCAGGACCAGCGTCTGCTGCGTCTCGGCCAGGCCCAGCTCCCAGGGACAACCGGCGTGCATGATCGACGACAGCGGACTGGCGCCGGTGCCGCCGTCGTGCCCGCTGATGAGCACTTCATCGGCGTTGCCCTTGACCACGCCGGCCGCAATCGTCCCGACGCCGACCTCCGAGACCAGCTTGACCGACACCTTGCCGCCCGGACAGGCACACTTGAGGTCGTAGATCAACTGGGCCAGGTCCTCGATCGAGTAGATGTCGTGGTGCGGCGGAGGCGAGATCAGCGTCACGCCGGGTGTCGCGTACCGCAACGTCGCGATCTCCTGCGATACTTTGTGCCCGGGCAACTGGCCGCCCTCGCCGGGCTTGGCACCCTGAGCGATCTTGATCTGCAGCTCTCTGGCGTGCGCGAGGTAGTTGATCGTCACGCCGAACCGCGCGCTGGCGACCTGCTTGATGGCGCTGTTCTTCGAATCGCCATTGGGCTCCGCGACATACCGGGCAGGATCTTCCCCCCCCTCGCCCGTGTTGCTCATGCCTCCGAGGCGATTCATCGCCATCGCCATGCACTCGTGCGCTTCTTTGCTGATCGACCCGTGGCTCATCGCGCCGGTGCAGAATCGCTTGACGATTTCGTCGGCCGGCTCGACGTTCTCGATCGGGATCGGCTTGCCCGCCTGGAACTCGAACAGGCCCCGCAGCGTGCAGAGCCGCTCGGACTGGGCGTTCACCGCCTCCGCAAACGCGGCATATGCCCGCGCATCGTTGTTGCGAACCGCCTCCTGGAGTTTTGCGACCGTGATCGGATTCCACAGGTGTCGCTCGCCCTGATAGCGGTAGGCGTAGTCGCCGCCCATGTCGATTTCCGGGTAGCTGTAGTCGTCGTTGTCGTACGCGTATGAGTGACGGCTCAACGTCTCTCGGGCGATCTCATCAAGCCCGATCCCCTGGATGCGCGAGGCGGTACCCGCGAAGTACTCGTCCACGAGGCTCTTCTTCAGACCGATGGCTTCGAACAACTGCGCGTACAGGTAGCTGCGCAGAGTCGAGATGCCCATCTTGCTCATCGTCTTGAGGATGCCCTTCTTGATCGCGGCGATGTAGTGATCCGAGACGGCCACCGGTTCCATCTCCGCGCCCAGATCGCCGCGTTGGTTCATCTCCCCGAGCACGTCGAAGGCCAAATACGGATTGACGGCGTTGGCTCCGTAGCCGGCCAGAAGGCAGAAGTGCATGACCTCGCGCGGCTCGGCGCTCTCGACGATCAGGCCGCATTCGTTGCGAAGCCCTTCGCGCAACAGATGATGGTGCACCGCGGAAATCGCCAGCAGCGAGGGGATCGCCGCCTGCGTCGGTGAAACGTCTCTGTCGCTGAGGATCACCAGGGACGCCCCGTCGGTGACCGCCGCTTGGGCGGCCTTGACCAGGGCGTCCAGGCCTCTGCGCAACGCCTTCCCCGGCGTCCGCCGGTTCACATCGAACAGCATCGGGACCGTCGCGACCTTGAAGTCGGCCCGCTTGACCGAGCGCAGCCGCGCCACGTCGGCGCTGGTCAGGACTGGATGCGGCAGCTTCAGTTGCCGACAATGCAACGGCGATTCCTCCAGCACGTTGCGCTTCTTGCCGGTGAACAGCATCAGGCTCATGACCAGCCCCTCGCGGAGCGGGTCGATCGGCGGGTTGGTCACCTGGGCGAACAGTTGGCGGAAGTAGCTGAACAGCAGCTTCGGGCGGTCGCTCAGCACCGCCAGCGGGGTGTCGTTGCCCATCGACCCGACCGGCTCCTGCCCGTTGACCGCCATCGGCGCGAGGATCACACGTTTCTCTTCGGCGGTGTAGCCGAAGGCCCGCATCCGGCGGATCGTGTCGATCGGGTCGGTTTCCACAAGATCGGGCGCATCGAACAGGCCCCGCAGTTCGATCCGGTTCTCTTCCAGCCAGCGCCGGTACGGACTCTGGCGGGCGATCTTGCTCTTGATCTCGTTGTCCGAAATGATGCGTCCTTCCGTGGTATCGATCAGGAACAAGTGGCCCGGCCGCAGGCGGCCTTTGGCGCTGATCCTTTCCGGCGGGAACTCCACGACGCCCGCCTCGCTGCTGATGATCGCCAGGCCGTCCTTGGTCACGAGATAGCGGCACGGCCGCAGACCGTTGCGGTCCAGGGTCCCCCCGATGATGCGTCCGTCGGTGAAGACCATCGCCGCCGGACCGTCCCACGGCTCCATCACCGCCGCGTGATACTCGTAGAACGCCCGCTTGTCGGTGCTGATGTGATACTTGGCCCCGAAGGCCTCCGGAATCATCATCATCAGCGCATGGGGCATGCTCCGGCCGGACTGCACCAGAAGCTCCAGGGCGTTGTCGAAGGCCGCCGAGTCGCTGCCCGCCGGATCGATAACCGGGAACAGGTCCGTCAGATCGTCGCCAAGGGTCTTGCTGACCATCTTGGGCTCGCGTCCCCGCATCGAGTTGCGGTTGCCGCTGAGCGTGTTGATTTCGCCGTTGTGAGCGATGCAACGGAACGGCTGGGCCAGCCGCCAGTTGGGAAACGTGTTCGTGCTGTACCGCTGGTGGACGATGCACAGCGACGTGGTGGTTCGCTTGTCCTCCAGATCGGGGTAGTAAGCGAACAACTGCCAGTCCATGAACATGCCTTTGTAGCAGATGGTCCGGCTGGACATGCTGACGACGTAGAAATCCTCCGCCTCGGGACCGGCGTCCTCGCGGACGAGGCGTTCGGCACGCTTGCGGGCCAGATAGAGACGCCGTTCCAGATCCACGTCGGCCAGGCCGCTGCCATCGATGAACACCTGCCGGATCGCAGGCTCAGCCGCCAGAGCGATCGGACCGAGACAATCCGGCCGGGTCGGCACGTCGCGCCAACCGATCACTTGCAGACCGTAGTGGTGGACCGCCTGCGCCAGGAGCCCGTCCCACCTCGCTCTGACCACGGCGTCCTTACTGGTGAACACCATGCCGACGCCGTAGCGTCCGGGTTCGGGCAGGACTGTGCCGCTCTTCTGGCATTCCGTCACGAGCAACTCGTGAGGGATTTGCAGGAGGATGCCCGCCCCGTCGCCGGTCACATTGTCGGCACCGGCGGCGCCACGATGGCGCAGGTTCTTCAGCACCTCCCGACCATGCTCGAGAATGGCGTGGTCCGGCCGGCCGCTGATATCCACCACCGCCCCGATCCCGCAAGCGTCGTGCTCGAACTGCTTGTCGTAAAGACCTTGATTCTCTGGATTGGCGATCATCAACTCTCCAGGCAACCGAACCGCTCTCGCAGGACATCGCACCGCCCGTGCGTCCCTGCGACAGACGTAGATTCCACATCCCATGATTGTATGCGATCGCGCCCCATCCGGTTTCCCAGTTACGCAGATACATTCAATAAGTCAAACTAATACAATCATCACGACGACCAATTCTAACACACGACATTGGAGACGCAAAAAGTGGCTTCGTTCAACGCAGAATGCATACAAACTATTGAGTGCAAAAGCTTTATATACATACATTCTTGAGACTCCATGCCGTGGCAATTCAGATATTCTTATTCTAAATACTGAATGCCAACCCGGACAGAGGTACGCCTTGGCGGGCGAACAGATCAGGCGTGTGGTTTGCGTTTCTTGCGCCTGCGGTTGGGGCCGGACTTGCGTCGGGGTCTCTGCTGCGGCTCTCGCGAGGGAGTAACGCTGCGAATCAGGTCGACGGCGGGCGCCAGATCGAGCTGTCCGGCGGCCGGGGCAACAGCGACGACCCGCACGCGGAGCGGCTGGGCCAGACGCAGGATCGCCCCGGTATGCCGGCCCACCAGGCACTGACTCTGCTCGTCGAACTGCCACCGATCCGGGCCGAGCGCCTCGCGCGGAATCAGACCTTCCACACCGTACTCGGGCAGGTATACGGCAGCCCCGAACGCGGTCAGACTCACCACGACGCCGTCCAGAACGCTCGCGACCTTGTTTCGCAGCAGGTGAAGGATGAGGATCTTCTTGAGCTCCTGCTCGGCCTCTTCGGCGGTCTGCTCGGTCTGCGAGATGTGCTCGCCGATGGACGCCAGTTCCGGGAATGTGTATTGCCGGCGGGCCGGCTGCAGCCGCCCGGTGAGGTAGGCTTGAAGCGCCCGGTGGACGATCAGGTCGGCATAGCGACGGATAGGGCTGGTGAAATGGCAGTACTTCGACGCCGCCAGAGCATAGTGCCCCACGCTCGCCGGCGCGTAGGTCGCCTTCGCGAGGCTGCGCAGGACCAGCAGGTGAACGGGCACGAGCATCCGGCTGCCGCGTACCTGATCGAGCAAGCCCTGCAAATCGGCTCGCTGGGGCTGGCGTGACAGCGTGACGCCCAACAACCGCAACGTCTGGCTGAGCCGGCGAAGGACCTTGCTGTCGGGCTCGGGATGGATGCGCCGCATGAAAGGGATGCAATGGCGATCGAGCAGAGCCGCGACTGCGACATTGGCTTCGACCATGAACATCTCGATGATCGTGTGCGGGTAGCTTGTGTCGGCGGGGCAGACTGCGACGACCCGCCCGGACTCGTCGGTAACGAGCTCTGTCTCAGGCATATTCAGTTGCAGCATGCCCGCCCGCCGGCGTCGCTTCTCGATGGCACGGGCCAGCGCGTCCATATCGTGCAACAGCGCCACCATGTCCTCGGCAAGGCCAGCCACGTCGCCTTTGAGCGCTGCATCGGCCTGCTGATAACTCAGGCGGAACTTGGACTCGATCATCGTATTGCCAAAGCGAGCCGACTGCATCCGCCCATCTTTGTCGTAGGTCAGGAAGACGCTCTTGGTATAGCGTCGCTTGCCCGGCTGAAGGGAACAGATTTCGTTGCTGAGCATCTCCGGCAGCATGGGCAGGGTCCGGCCGGGAAGATAGACGCTGTTGCCACGCTGTCGCGCGCAGCGGTCGAGAGCCGAGCCGGCCGGAACGAAATAGCTCACGTCGGCGATGTGGACGCCCAGAAGCCAGCCGCCCTGCTCGGTGCGGGTCAGACTGATCGCGTCGTCGAAGTCCTTCGCATCCGGCGGATCGATCGTGACAACAAGAGCCTTCGTGAGGTCCTTGCGTCCGTGCGTGTCCTGCGGACGGAAGTTCTCGCGTGCGTTGCTGGCCTCGACCAGGGCACTGGGCTCGAACTCCTCGCACAGGCCGTGCCGGCGGATGATCGCGGAGATTTCCGCATCGAATCGGCCGGGGCGACCAAGGACCTCCCGGATCGTGCCGGTGGCCGCCTGCGAATGCGTGGGATACGTGCGGATCGTCACGGCGACCTTGTCCCCATGCCGAACGGTCCGGGTGTCGACGTGCTCGATCTCGACCGGCCGAAGGAAATCGCCTCCATCCGGCCGCACCCGCCAGCAGTCCTGCTCCTGGCGAAGCGTCCCGACGACAGTGGTGTGGGCGCGATCGAGCACCTTTACGATCTTGCCGGTTAGGCGGTCGGGGTCTTTCTTCGAACCTCGCGTGACCTGCGCGACGACACGATCACCCGTCATGGCGCTGCCGGTCGACTTGGCGGGGATGAACACATCCCCCTCGCCGGTCAGTTGTTGTGGACTGACGAAGCCATACCCGCGCGGGTTGGCCCGGAAGACGCCCGTGACCTCGCTGGACAGCGATGGAAGGCCAATCGCATTTCGCGGACCGAGGACCACACGACCCTCGGCGCTGAGCGACTCGATCGCCTCGCGGAAGGCGCGGCGCAGCGAACCGCCGACGCCCAACTCCTCGGCCAGATGGGCGAGGTTTCGAGGCGTCGCATCCTTTTGCAGGAGTTGGAGAATGTGGCTTTTCAAGACGTCGTGCATGCCGACATCATACCATCCGACCCGGATCGGCCGCACATTTTCCCTGCGGAACGCACGCCGGCCCGCCTTGCTCCCGGAAGATCAGCCGATGACTCGGTCGAGGATGTCGTCGACGCGGGCCAAGACGTCGCTCGGGGCATGGACCCGCAGCGCGTCGGGCGTCGTATAGCCCCAGGTGGCGCCGCCGAAAGCGATGCCTACCTCTCGGGCCGCTTCGCTGTCGCGAATCTCATCGCCGATGTAGATTGCCTCGCGGCGCGGAATGCCGCTCTGGCGAAGGACCTTCCGCAGCTTCGCCTCCTTGCCGAACGCGGAGACGCCGCACTCGTAGTAGTCGATCAGGGCCGCTACCTCCGCCCCGAGAACGTGACGGATGTTCTCGAAGGAGTTCGAGCTGACCACCGCCAGAGTTGCCCCGACTTCGGACAGTCGTCGCAGCAGGTTATCAACTCCCGCAAACAGACGGATGTGGTGGATATCACGCGACATCAACACCCGCATGTGGGCGGCGATCAAGGGCGTCTTCCAGAGAGGCACACCGAGATATTTCAGCACGGCGCGGGCGTCGAATCCCCGGATGGTGTCGTGCTCGCTCGGCTCAACCTTCTTGAAATGATACTTGTCGGCGATCCGGTTGATCGCGTGGGCGAACCAGCCGAACGTGTCGGCCAGCGTGCCGTCAAAATCGAAGATGACAAGCCTGTACTTCACGACAATCCGCCGTTGGCCCTGTGATGGCCGAAAACCACCTCATGCACGACACACCCGCATCGCAGCGGGCGCTGAACGGGGCCATCTTAGGGTCCAGCCGGATCTGAGGCAACGGAAATACCGGTTCTGTCCCGGACAGTGTCTGTGCGAATTTCGCGGCAAGGCCCGTTTTCCACCACGGAGCGCCCTGTGTGGCAGCGGCAAACGGAGCAAGGCGGAGTTTGCCGATGGCTTCGACGGCGTGCGTATCACCATCGGCAAGCCTGCGCTTGCCGCTGCCACACGGCTGCCAGGATATTTTCACAGACACTCGCTCGGCGTGTCTATCAGGATTTCAGGGCAGCATTCCCTTGCGGGCGCAGACCGCCAGGGGTGGCAGCCTCAAAGCTTGTCCTGAGCGAAGCCGAACGGATCCGCGGGACTTGGGGATGGATCGCCTCGCAGAGGCCTTTCCGTACGGATGCGCCACTCCCATTCGCCATCCCCAAAGCTCCGTTGCACTACGCCTTGAGGCTGCCACCCACATGCCACGATATTTTCACACACCCTCGATCGGATCGGCGTCAGGGCAGGCGTTTGCGCTATGGGGCGGGGGACTCGCCTTTGACCCATTTGACCTTCCGGTTTCCCGGGAACATCGTCTTCTTGATCTTGCTGCCGGTATTGCCGCCGAAGTAGTCCGCGGCGGCGGCAATCATGATCGGCATGACCGCGCGAAGATCGTCGCTGCTTCCCGTGCTCACCACCGCGGTATTCCACACCTCGACAGGGTCCTGTCCGTTCGACTGTCGCAGTCTCCGGGCATCGTAGGCGCCCAGGAACAGGTATCGCGGATACGTCGTGTGCGTGGTCAAATGGCTTTCGGCGCCCACGACTCCGTAGCGGCCGGCATCGGTGACGGTTCCCGTGACGCGCGAGGTTCCATCCGGGCCGCGCGTGGTTTCGCTGTAGGTTCTCGTACCCCCGCCGGTCCAGCCGTAGATCGGCGTGGTGAATGTGGAGTAGCTCGTCTGTGGGGCTCCCAGGCCGTAGCTGACGAGCACGAGCAGCTCCGCCTCGTTCGGGTCGGCCACGGAGAAGCCTTTGTCCTGCAACACGCGATGAATGTAGCCTGCGTATTCCTGAAACTGGAGACTCTGCTCGCTGACGTCCCGCATGGCGGGAACAAGGTGATAGGTTTGAGACAAGGCCACGGGATTTCTGCTGATGGCGTCGACCTCGACGTGACAGAGTTTCTCGCCGCAACCGGCCGCCGCCAGGGCTATCCCCAAGACCGCCGCGAAAAGTGACGCCTTCATGCCTGGTCCTTTCAAAGCACGACCACGAGACAGCGCGATTCGCCGGTTTGCCCTGTGGACGCTGCGCCCGCTGGCTGAATAGATCGCCGGCTTGACGGCCGCATTGTCTGCCCCTGTGCAATGCCTGTCAAGCCCGGCGAGACTTGCCGGCTCGGGGCGCTATCGCGGCCCTCAGACGCCAGAATCGACCTGCCCACAGACGAAAACGTCAATCTGGCTGAACAATTGCCTCCGCCGACCACTACGTTCCAGGAGCAGGATGCGCCCAGGATGCGCTCGTTCCGGTTCGCCCGCGGGGGCGGAACTCCAGGGAACTTGTACGCCGGTTCTGGCCATAGTCAAGGAGATCAGACCATGTCTATCGGCAAAGTGATCGAAATCAGTGCCTCCTCCCCAAAGAGCTTCGAGGATGCAATCCGCAGAGGCATCGCCCGCGCCACGGAGACGGTCAAAGACATACGCGGCGCCTGGATCAAGGAGCAGCAGGTTCGTGTCGAGGACGGCAAGATCGTGGAGTTCCGGGTGGACATGAAGGTGACGTTCATCGTACACGACGAGGACTGAGCGGCTGCGACCGGTCCGGCGGGTCAGTAGTCCTGGAACCTCCGAATCCAGTCGGGCCAGTCGTCCGCGGTGACCCCTCCGGCCTGCGTCCAGGGGCCCCGGGTGTCGAAGTTCTTGCTCCACTGGAGCGTCCAAAGCTCCTTGAGGCCCACCTTCCGCACCGAGGCGTCGGCGAAGACGCAGCCGACGAAGCCCCCGTGGCGATTGATGCAGCAACGGGCCATGTCCTCGTTTGTCCAGGCCTCGAACTCGTACTGGGCGGGGGCCGTCGTGGACTGGGGCCACAGGTCGAACCGCAGGGCGTCGATGAACAGCGGAACGTTGTTGGCGTTCCGGACGTTCGTGAGCGTGCCCCAGAAGCTCTGGCTGTTGCTGGCATCGAGGGTCCGGCCCATCAGAAAACCGTTCAGACCGTAGCTGCCGGCCACCCCGTTCGGGCCGGCGTTGTACCCCTCGTAGGGATCGCGGAAGATCCCCCAGGCGTTGAAGATGTTCAGCGTCGGCGCCGCGACGCCGAACTCGTCGATGATCGGCTTGGTGGCCGTCGGGCAGAACCAGGTCTTGTTCTGTTTCCAGTCCTTCTGCGATTCGGGAAGCTGGAAGAGCCACCACCAGGAGGTGGTGCTGATGCCGCTCCAGAGCTTGCCGTCGTTGGCCTCGGCGTACATCGTGCTGACCAGCCCCCATTGCCGCACATTCGCGGCGCACCCGATCATGCGGGCCTGCTCCCGCACCCGGGCCAGCGCCGGCATCAGGATCGACATGAGCAGGGCGATGATGGCGATCACCACGAGCAACTCGATCAGTGTGAAACCTCGGTCTCTTCGCATGGCAAAACCCCCGTCTCAGTACGTTCGGAAGGCGGCTCCCAGCCACGGGGCGGCGCCCCTTTCCATCCTACCCCGGGGTGCCCCCAAAATGCAAGCGCAACCCCCACCGGCACGCCGGAAGCCCGGTTTTTTTTGTTGTAGACCCGTCGAGAGCGTGATATCATAGGAATGGTTTTTTATAGGGAGGTGGTATGAACAGCACGCCTGAAAGTAGTGGAGGACCTATGACGCGGAGAGCGTTTACCCTCATCGAATTGCTCGTTGTCATCGCGATTATCGCCATTCTGATGGCGGTGCTGATGCCGGCCCTGCACCGGGCCCGCGAGCAGGGCCGCCGGGCCGCCTGCCTGAGCAATCTCAAGCAGTTGACCCTGGCTTGGAACATGTATGCCGACGAGAACGACGACCGGATCGTCAACGGCGCCACGGGTTTCAGCAACCAGAATCTGGACTGGGGCGACCATGGCAACGAGCTGGCCTGGATCGACGGGTATCACCCCCTGGACCTGGAGGCGGCCAAAGAGGACATGCGTCGCGGGGCCCTGTGGCCTTACATCAAGAATGAGAAGATCTATCGTTGTCCCACCGGCCGACGCGGCGAGACGTTTACCTACGCGATCATGTTCTCCATGAACGCCGTCAACCATCCGTGGGTCCAGGGCGTTCGCGGGGCCCACGTCAAGAAGAGAAGCGAGATTCGCGATCCGGCTCCGGCCTATCGACTGGTCTTCATCGACGAGGGCTACATGACCTCGGACGCCTACGCCGTCTACTATCACCTGGAGACGTGGTTCGACAGCCCGCCGGTCCGGCATGGAGACGGGACGACCCTTTCTTTCGCCGACGGGCATGTCGAGCACTGGAAATGGAGAGGCACTGATACGATCAAGCATGCCCGCGAGGAGGAGAACACCGGGCCGCAGGTCGGCTGGGCGCCGAATACCACGGAAGGCTTCGAGGATCTGTATCAGATGCAAAGGGGCTGCTGGGGCAAACTTGGCTACACCCCCAGCCACTGAGTCGAGGGAACGGATCGGCGTTCCGGTACGCCGGTCGTAGCGGTCCGCTGGGATCGAAGGCAGAGAGGGTAGCGTGTGCGGTCGGGGTTGCGTCATGTCTCGGAGAAGGTGCGTGCTTACGTGTGTGTGGGCGCTGCGTGATACCATTCATCGTGCTTTGAAGGAGGACTGACTATGCGCCGCCAACTGTTCTGTCTGGTTCTCACGGTCGTGGTGTTGGCCTTGGCCGGCCGTGCGTCGGCCGATCTGGTGGGGTACTGGAAGCTGGATGAAGGCTCCGGGACCACTGCCAGCGATTCCAGCGGGAATGGAAACGACGGCCAGTTGGTCGGGAGCCCGGCATGGACCACCGGGGTCTTCGGCGGGGCCCTGCATTTCGCCGGTTCGCCGGACAAAGTGGATGTGCCGCACAGTTCGCTGCTGAACCCGGAAGAAGCGTTCACGGCCTGCGTATGGGCCAATGCCGACCCGACCGGAAGCGGTCATCGGTCCCCCATCACGTCACGCGACGACTATCCTCAGCGGGGCTACATCATTTACGTCGAGCCGGGCAACACCTGGCAGTTCTGGATGGGCACCGGCGCCGGTGGCTGGATCACCACCAACGGACCCGCCGTCGCCCTGGGCGAATGGACGCACGCTGCGGCTGTCTACGACAACGGGCAGAAGAGATTCTACATCAACGGGGAACTGGTCGGCGAGACCGCTGCAACGATCAGTCCCAACACGGCGCAGGTCCTGCGTATCGGTGCCGGCGCCACAGAGGGCACTGGGAACTACTTCTTTGTAGGTTCCGTAGACGAGGTCGCCGTTTTCAACCATGCGCTATCTCAGGCTGAAGTCCGTGCGGCTATGGACGGCATCGCCTCGGCGGAACTGGCCTCCGATCCGTATCCAGCCCACGAGGCGACCGACGTCCCTCGCGACGTCGTTCTGAGCTGGACGGCGGGTGAATTCGCCGCGACGCACGACGTCTACTTCGGCACGTCCTTTGACGATGTCAATCAAGCGGTCCGGGCCACGGCGGCAGGTCTGCTCGTCAGTCAGAGCCAGACGGCCGCGACATATGCCCCAACGGATCGGCTCGATTTTGAAACGACCTACTACTGGCGGATCGACGAAGTGAACGCCGCACCGGACAACACGATCTTCAGAGGCGAGGTCTGGAGCTTCACCACCGAGTCGCTCGCCTATCCCATCCCCGCGGTCGTCGCCACGAGCAACGGGATCTCGGAGGAAGACATCGGACCGGAGAATACCGTCAACGGTTCCGGACTCAACGACGCCGGCGAGCACTCCATCGTCAGCGACGACATGTGGCTGGCCATCGCCCCGGAGGGCCAGGCCCTGTACATCCAGTACGAATTTGATCGCGTCTACAAGCTCCATGAGCTTCTGGTCTGGAACTACAACGTGCAGTTCGAGATCATTCTTGGCTTCGGGCTCAAGGGTGTGACCGTGGAGTACTCTGAGAATGGGGCCGACTGGGCGGTTTTGGGCGATGTCGAGTTCGCCAAGGCCACGGCGACCCCGACTTACACGGCCAATACAGCCGTTGATCTCGGCGGCGTCCCGGCTCGGTACGTGCGTCTGACCGTCAACAGCGGTTGGGGCATGATGGGCCAGTATGGCCTCAGCGAAGTCCGCTTCATGTACATCCCCGCGCAGGCCCGCGAGCCGCAGCCGGCCGACGGCGTCACCGAGGTCGAGCCGGACACGGTTCTGAACTGGCGGGCTGGTCGCGAGGCCGTCGAGCACCAGGTGTATCTGGGCACAGACCCGAATACCCTGACGCTGGGCGGCACGTCCGATGCGCCGAGTTTCGATCCCGGCTCGCTGGATCTGGGCACGACGTACTATTGGCGAATCGACGAAGTCAATGAGACACAGGCCGTCACGACGTGGGCGGGGCCCCTCTGGAGTTTTGCGACCCAGG
>JAAYBV010000086.1 GCA_012744475.1 Phycisphaerae bacterium | reverse complement strand
TGCCGATGGCTTCGACGGCATGCGTATCACCATCGGCAAGCCTGCGCTTGCCGCTGCCACACGCCTGCCAGGATATTTTCACAGACACGGTTTCGCAACTTTGCGATTGCATCGCGACCGGGTGGGTGGGTAGATTCTGGGTATGAAGGGAACCGAGTAGGGGCGAATAATCATTCGCCCGTACCTGTCGCAGTCCAGCGAAGGAGTCGGCGTATGAAGAAGACCGCAACTACATTGACTGTCGTCCTGTCCGCCGCCGTATTGATCGCTACCGCCTGCCGAACCGAGACGGCGCAGGGACAAGCCAATCCAACCCTGTCCGCCATGGCGTTTCGCAATCCGAGCCTGCCAATCGAAGAGCGGGTGGCGGACTTGATCGGGCGGATGACGCTCGCCGAGAAGGTCTCGCAGATGATGTACGACAGCCCGGCCATCGAGCGACTGGGCATCCCGGCGTACAACTGGTGGAACGAGTGCCTGCACGGCGTGGCGCGGGCCGGACGAGCCACCGTGTTCCCGCAGGCGATTGGCATGGCCGCAACGTTCGACGACGAGCTGCTGCTGCGCATCGCGAACGCGATCTCCGATGAGGCTCGCGCGATGTACCATGCGGCCGTCGATCGCGACATCCGCCTGCGCTACGGCGGCCTGACGTTCTGGACCCCGAACATCAACATCTTTCGCGACCCGCGATGGGGCCGCGGCCAGGAAACCTACGGAGAGGACCCGTACCTGACGAGCGTGATGGGCGCCGCCTTCGTCAAGGGCCTCCAGGGCAACCATCCGAAATACCTCAAAGTCGCCGCCTGCGCCAAGCACTACGCGGTACACAGCGGCCCCGAAGAGCTGCGTCACGAGTTCAACGCCGTAGCCGGCCCGAAGGACCTGTACGAGACGTACCTGCCCGCCTTCAAGGCGCTGGTCGACGCGAAGGTCGAGGCGGTGATGTGCGCGTACAATCGCACCAACGATGAGCCCTGCTGCGGCAGCAAGACGTTGCTCGGTGAGATCCTGCGCGATCAGTGGGGCTTCCAGGGCCACATCGTTTCGGACTGCTGGGCGCTGGTGGATCTGCACGCCGGACACAAGGTGACCCGCACACCCGCCGAGTCCGCCGCCATGGCGCTCAATCATGGTGTCAGCCTCAACTGCGGCAGTACCTTCCCTCACCTCGTCGAAGCGGTCGAGAAAGGACTGGCGACCGAGCAGACGATCGACGAGATGCTGGCGATCCTCCTGCGGACGCGGTTCAAGCTGGGCATGTTCGATCCGGCCGAGATGAATCCATACGCCAAGACTTCGACAGACGTGATCCGCTGTGAGAAGCACCGCCAGCTTGCGCGCGAAGCCGCGGCCAAATCCGTCGTCCTGCTGAAGAACCGCAACAACGTGCTGCCTTTGAAGAAGGACATGCGCTATCTCTACGTCACGGGACCCTGCGCGACCAGCGTCGACGCGCTGATGGGCAACTACTATGGCGTCAGCAGCGAGATGGTGACGATCCTCGAGGGCATCACCGGCAAGCTCAAACCGGGCAGCTTCATCCAATACAAGCCGGGCTTCCTGCTGGACCGCGAGAACATCAACCCGATCGACTGGACCACGGGTGACGCCCAGGCGGCCGATGCGATCGTGGTCGTGATGGGCATCACGGGTCTGCTCGAAGGCGAGGAGGGCGAATCGATCGCCTCGCCTCACAAAGGCGACCGCGTGGATATCGGATTGCCCGCCAACCAGGTCGGCTTCCTGCGCCGACTGCGCCAGGGCAACAGCAAGCCGATCATCGTGGTGCTGACCGCAGGCAGTCCACTGGCCATCGGCGAGGTCCACGAGCTGGCCGATGCGGTGCTGTACGCATGGTATCCGGGCGAGCAAGGCGGGCTGGCGGTGGCCGATCTGCTCTTTGGCGACGCGGCGCCGTCGGGACGACTGCCGCTGACCTTCCCGAACTCCGTCGATCAGTTGCCCCCGTACACGGACTATTCCATGGAGGGCCGAACGTACCGATACATGGCCGCCGAGCCGCTGTATCCGTTCGGCTTTGGCCTGAGCTACACGCAATTCGAGTACAGCGATCTGAAGCTGGACCGCGACGAGGTTCGCCAGGGCGACACGGTCCGCGCGACCGTCACGGTCCGGAACATCGGTCCGGTCGCGGCCGACGAGGTCGTGCAGTTGTATCTGACCGATCTGGAAGCGTCGGTGCGGACACCCATCGCGGCGCTGAAGGGTTTCGGGCGGGTGCGCCTGGGACCAGGCCGACATCAGAGCGTCACGTTCGCAATCACGCCAGAGATGATGTCCCTCGTCGACGAGAACGGCGACACCCGGCTCGAGCCGGGTCAGTTCAAAGTCACGATCGGCGGTTGCTCGCCCGGGTCCCGCGGCGCCGCCCTCGGCGCCGCCAGACCGGCGGAAGCGACCTTCACCGTGCAATAGGCGACAGGCCTGCGCCTGTCAATGGATGAATTTCTCAAGCGTCCTGGCTTCGAGGGGCGTGACGTCACAGGTCTGCACCTGAACCTCGCCTTGCGCATCGTGTTCGCCCTCGGAGGGTGTGTAGGCCAGCCGGCAGATGAACACGCCGACCTCGCGGGTCTTGAGCTTGAGCGTCGGGGGCCAGAAGAGGTCCTCTTTGTGAACCAACTCCTTGCCGATGGCCTCGGTGGCCCGTCCGGAGAAGCCGAACAGCGCCAGTGTGATCGACTTGCGGCGGTGGTCGTTGACCGCGATCACCACGCCGGCGTCCTGCTCCTCCCGCACCCACGGACAAACCACCCAGTTGCCCCGGTCGTTGAGGAAGTGCACGCCGGGGGTGGTGCTGTCCTTTTGCTGGAAGGGGTTGTGAGGTCCGCCGAAGCAGCTCGGCGTGTTCTGGTCGCTCTGGCGATACACGCTGAAGAACGGCACGCACGGCGGCCCGGAAGGAAGCGTGAACGGCTTGCACCCGAACAGGTCCGCCACGAAGAACTCCAGCAGGTAGTTGACGCGTTGGCTGCCAATGAGAATCACCGTGCCGGGTTGAGGATTCTGTTGCGTCTGTCGGAAGACCTCGCGGGTCCGGCTCATATCCTCGCTCAGAAGCTTCTGGTCCACAATGTGATCGGCAGGCGAGTACCGAAAGGGGAGGTACCGGAGGTTCAGGTGCGGCGCGGGCGTGCCCCCTTTCGTGCCGGCCGAGAGCTGCTGGACCATCTCGGAGGCCACCGTCGAGTCGCGGCGCGAAATCCACCGCCAGGTGACCTCGCTGGTGCTGACGGGCTGATACTCGCCCAGGAAGATCGTCACCTCGCCCCCCTGGCGGGCCATGGCGTTCCAGAGCGGCGCCCGTCCGATCCCGAACAGCCCGCCAGGCAGCTCGTCGGCGGGCACCTCCCTCTCCGCCAGCCAACCGCACAACCGGCTCAGCAGCACGAAGCTCACACTGGCCGCCCGATCGTTGTAGAGCCGGGCGATCGTGTGCCGATTGACACCGGCCCAATCCGCCAGGTCGCCGATCACCCCGTGATAGTCAAGGCCGTAGCGGCTCAATAACTCCTTCAGACGGAATTCCACCTTCATGAGCGACTCTCCTATCGACAATGGCCCTTGACGAGACCCCTGCCCCTTCATTTGGCACATATTCTTGCCAAGCCTTGTGCCTTCGATGCCAAACATATGGCTAATATATTGGCCATTTCCTGGCGACCTGGTCAGTTGCCGCAGCCGGTGTCACTACCCCAGCAAAAGCAGCTTCCTTGACCTGGCCGATCTATCTGACGTATGCTCTTTCCGGATTTCAAGTCCGTTCGTTCGGGAAAATGTAACCTGATGGTACCATATATCGGACGCTGGAAAAAGGCCAATAATTGTAGCGGCAGCACCCTGCCCTGCCAGTTGCCCCTTCGCGCAGGCTGTCAGCCGACAGCACTTCCTGATGCCTCATCGACCTTGCAATCCCCTGCCGAAACCAGCCAGAGGAGCTACCCATGCCGTGTTCGGACCGCGAACATGCTCTGTATCGTCTCGAAAACGCCCCCTACCGATCCCGCACCACCGATGCGGCCACGGAGCTGATCCTGCAGGATCCCTCGGAGAGCGCCGTGATCCGGGCCCTTCACGCCTCTCGGACGGCTCCCGTGGCGTTGGAGGCCCTCAGCGCCATGCAGACCGAATCGGACGACGTGTTCGAAGCGGTCACGCAGGCGATCGGCAGCGACCTGGCCAAGAGCTGGGCCCTGTTCGACAGCCTGCACCGCCTGCCCTGGTACGGCGGGATTCGGGCTTTTCTGAGTTTGCCCGACCCGCCGCAATCGTCCCCCTGTGCGTATGCCTTCTATATTCTCGCCCGCAACAAGATTTTCATCCCGCCCCACATCTCCGGCGACCCGTATGACCGGTGTTTCCATGCCATGTGGCGCCTGGTCTCCGCTGCCAAGGCCGGCGACTGGCGTCATCCCGACGACGGCATCCTCACGGTCCTTGAGATGATCGAGACCCATCTGAGCCACCCGGAGCCCGACGAATTCATCGTGTATTTCGCGGCTCTGGTGCTGGGTCAGATTGGCTCCGTCGACGTGGTGACGAAGAACCTCAGATACCACAAGAAGCGGCGCAGTCATCCGGCCGCCCGGCGCGTGGCAGCTTTGGCGCTGTGTCACTTGAGAGACGCCTTGCCACCTGAACTACAGGGTGCGGCGCGACAGGACCATGCAGATTACGAGCATGCAACCTCCGGCATCCTCTCGCGCCTGGCGGCCGTTCCCGCGACGATGGCGTTACCCGTGATCAGCGCCGTGCTGGGTCTGTTCCGGAACACCGCCAGGGAATGACCGCCGCCTGTCACTGTATCACGCTGGTCCGTATCGCCGCGTGAACTCGCTGAAGAGCGCATCGAGTTCTGCCGGCGGCGGGGATTGCTCGATGAGAATTGCCAAGCCTTCGGGCCTCAGCGACTCGGCGAGCGTCAACACCTCTTCAGCCGGGCAGAAGATCAGCAGCGACCTGCCCTTGCTCTGAATCCGTCTGAGCATGTCCAACCACGCCAAGGCCGATGGACTGCCTGCGCCCGGCGTGAACTGGATCGCATCGATCTCGGTGACCTCCAGCAACGCATCGATATGTCTGGCGGCATCGGGCCCGTCGAGGTGAAAGACGGCGCGGCCGGCCGCCGCCGCCTCCCGCGCGATCTCCGGCAGGAACAATTCGCGAAAATGCCTCGGCCCGATCAGGGCGTTGAAATCGCACGCGGGCACCGCATACGGACGGTTCGACCACAGCCCCAGCCAGTGAATCAGTCCCGCGCCCTGTTCGAGTGCAAGGGCATACAAACGTGTGAAGGCCTTCTGCCAGCTTGCATAGATCGCATCGACCGCAGATTTGATCGTCTGGGGCCGGGTGACGACGTCCAGGCACAGTTGCCCCGAACCGCGAAGGTTCAAGAGCACGTCCGCCGCCGCACCGAGGTCCGGCGTGCAGAGAAGGTACCGCCCCGCCGCATCGCGCGCCACTCGCTGCGTCAAATCGTGCAGCAGACGCCAGTCCGGATGATCGTCACGGATCGTCCAGTCCGGCGCGTTCGACCAGTCGTCGCCGATGAACGCGTGCGTCCAGCTCGTGTCGGAGCGCACCTCCCGCCGACCTCCGAGAAGACTGCTCAGCAGCACGGACCCGAAGTCCACACGAATACGAGGCAGCATGTCACCGACCCGGTGCATCTGCTGTATATCGAGCATCTTCTCGTGAAACCAGGCATCGGGCTCGTGCATCAGTTCCAGCCGGCGCGTCATGGCCCGCTCCGGACGCGTGTCGGCCTCGGCCAGGAACACGGGCCGATCGAGCAGCTCGTGACGCCACCAGGCCTCCAGACGCTGTGCGATCCGCGGGAAGTCCTCACAGAATTCCAGCGGTTGCCGAGCGATCGCTGTCAGCCCATCGGTCCACAAAGGGATCTGTTCCATCGGCATATTCATCAACCTCTCAGGAGCGCCTGCATCACCACCACGCACAACACACAGATCGCCAATGTCACAAGAAAGCCCAGCCATGTCTGGCGCGTGGGCTTGACGACGAACAGCCCGCCGGCAGTGAGCCATCGCTGCGATGGCGGGACCGCCTCGTCGAGCGGCCAAGCGAGCTTCGCCTCCTGGCCGATGGGCACATAGATCTTCGTGAGGAAACGTTCGAGGGCTTCCCGCTTCGGCGGGCGCGTGACGAGGCTGCCGACGATCCCCGCGACGACGCCCGCCAGAATCGGTACGGCAATGGTCACGTGCCTGGGCAAACCACCGACATAGCGTGTGACTACGAAAGCGGCGACGGCCGAGATCGTGCTGCAGAACATGCCGGCAGTGTTCATCCGTCGCCAGAGAATCCCCATCGCGGTCGAGACGCCCACCAGGCTGAGAATGTTGAAGTAGTCCAGGATCGCACTGACCACGCTCTGTCGCATGAGGACCGCCACGACCAGCGAGATCAGCACGACGACCACGCCGGCGATGCGCGTGACACGCACCACTTGCCATTCGTCGGCATCGGGCCGGATGTGGACGCGGTAGATGTTCTCGGAGAACAGCCCGGCCACCGTGATCTGAAACGCGTCGCCCGACGACATGGCCGCCGCCAGGACGCAGGCGAGCATCACGCCCTGCAGGGCGGGCGAGAGCAGCATGCGGATCGAGTCTCCGAAGGCGGCGTCGGGATGGATCGCCGAGCCGGTTTCGAGCAGGTAGGCCAGCCAGGCCAGACCCAGCAGGCACCAGCCGATGGTGCAGATTCGCTTGAGCATGTTGCCGTAGGTAAAGCCGACCCGCCCTTCCCACTCGGTGCGGCCCGCCCCGCAGATCGGGATCAGGTGCGGAAACGCCAGCGCGCTCAGCGGCGCGTTGATGCACAGCAGGATCACCGTCCACAGATCGAACACGCCCGGATCGAACAGGCTCAGCAGATTGCCCAGGTCCGTCCGGGCCGCCAGCGTCTGGCGCATGCCTGCCAGACCGCCGACCTCTTTGAGGTTCAGCGCCATCGGGATCGCGATCACCGACAGCGCGATGATCATCAGGCCCTGAACCATGTCCGTGCGAATCGCGGCAACGATGCCGCCCCAGTAGCTATACACGAGGAAGACCGCCGTGGTCACCAGCAGAATCCCGAAGAACCACGCTTCGCTTTCCCGCTCGCTCGACGCGGTCGCCTCGGCTTGGCCCGAGTCGGCGGTCGCTTTCTGCGACTGCACCGAGACCGCCTCCACCGTCGCCTTGCCCATCAGTCCCTGCGCGGTCCGCGCGGTCGCCAGCAGGACGCTGGCCAGGCAGACGATCATCCCGGTGGCGGCCACGACGATGTACAGGGCGCTGGCGGGCCTGCCGAACCGCTCCTGGAAGAAATCGGCCAGCGTCAGGCACCGCATCCGGCGGACGATCGGCGCGATCAGCCAGTAGAAAGGCGTGCCGAACATCCACATCCACGAGACCCAGATGCCCGAGGCGCCGCCGGAGACCGTCTTGCTCACGACGCCTGCGACGTCGCCCGGATTGGTTCCGGCGCCGAACGCGTGCATCACCATCATCCAGACGCCGAACCGCCGATGGCCCAGCAGATAGCCCTCCTGGTCCCGCACGTCCCGCTTACTCCACCAGCCCAGCAGCAACATGGCGGCGAAGTACACCACCAGGACCATCCACACCGCCGCGTGCAATCCGAGAAACACCATCGCATCTCCAGTCAACGCCCGGCTCCTTTTCGTCACCTCCACCGGACCGCCATCCTATCGAGTATAGAATAGCCCCGTCAACCACAGACCTGTCGTTCGTAGTGTGCCCGTAACGGCATACTGTCCCGTCGCGAGCATATCGCCTTATCCCGATGCGCATCGGGATCACTACGAACACGTCTATCGGCTCGGGTATCGCGTCTGCAGGGCGGTCAATTCGGCGCGGGTGATCGGGGTCATGCTGCAGTGCCTGGCGCCGCCCGCTACCGCCAGCACCATCACATGTCTCACAGGTGACCTCTTCCTGCACATATACTTTGATCCGCTCCTGACTGCCGCACTGTCACCCCGAGCGGAACGAAGTGCCGCCGAGGGGTCTGGCCAAGGACCCTAAGCGCTGCTCGTTCACAGCCAGATCCCTTCGGCAAGCTCAGGGCAGGCTCTTCGACCGCCCCATTCGACTTCGCTGAGAGCCTGCCCTGAACGCAGTTGAAGGGGCGGAAGGCTGCGCTCCACTCAGGAGGACGAGTCGGCCAGAGGGCAATTCACGTTCCTCCTCAGTTCTTCGCACGGGCATCCAGCTTCGTGAAGAAGTCACGGAAGATCGGGTCGCGATGTACGAAGTTCACCGCGCGGATCAGGTGCCGGGAGTGGTCGAAGCTGAACGTGTAATTGTCCGTGACGATCGGGCTGTGCACGAGATCAGACGGCAGCCAGCGGTCGTTGACGAGCCAAGCGATAGCCGTCATGTCCCAGAGGACCTTGGACCAGGCGAAGTGGTCCTTGTGATAACCCTTGAAGATCTCCAGCAGGTAATCGCCGATCGCGCCGCGACCGCCGACGTACCGCTCCATCTCCGGCACCGTCGTGGTGAAATGCGTCACGATGGGCGTGCAGGGCAATTGCACCAGCGGCACGCCGCTGTCGAATACAACGCGGGAGGCCTTCAGGTCCTGCATGTAGTTGAACTCGCGTTGATGGGGCCAGTGGTGCCCGTTGCCGCCCAGCCAGACGACTACGATGTTGCGGACGATGCCCGGCTCGATCAGGATCGCGTTGCTGACGTTGGTGATGGCGCCGACGGCGGCGACGTAGAGCGGATCGTCGGGATTGCTCTTCTTCGCCCGCTCGATGAGGTCCAGGGCCGCCGGACTGCGCTCAGGCGCCTTCACGTCGGCCAGGTACTTCGTGCTGCCCTTGAATGCGAAGCCGTCGGCCGAGCGGTCCAGCTTGCCCAGGATGCGAAGGATCTCCTCGTAGCTCTTCTCCATGCCGTCGCCGGGGCCGGTCGAGCGGTTGTTGTGGAACGGAGCGGCGTACACCGCCTGCACGTCCAGCTCGGGCGAGATCAGCGCGTAGACCAGGGCGAACTGATCGTCGATCTCGTTGTAGGTGTCGGTATCGAAGACCATGCGAACCGGTCGCTTCGTCGGATGCCGGAGCATCTCGATCCGCCGGCCCTCGGCAATTGCAGGATACTCCTGCGCGAATACGGCCCCCGCCATCGTCGCCAGATTCACAAGCAGAAACCTGCCAATCCACCCTTTCATCGATTCTCCTTTCGTCGAAATCTCTCGGTCACTCACGGCGACCATGATCCGGACTCCAGGATCGGCCAAGCGCGCACGCCAGTCAACGCTTTTCTCGACTCGTCGAGAAGCCGGTGGCAGCGGCGCCAAGACAGCTCTGGGTCGAAATCGATGCGAGAAGACGGTCTTTCAGACACTGTGATGGGTTCGCGCCGCTGCTTCGTCACGTGCCCGCAGCAGCACGTCGCGCACGCGCTCCGGATCGACGACGCCGTAGAGCGAGGCCTCCGGAACCGCTTGCCCGGTGCCCGCGGTCTGGATGCGCAGCTCCCAGATTCCGCACCAGCGCAGTAGAGGGCCCTGGACCAGCACCACATCCGTGACGCGGTCCAGCGGAATCGCTTTTCGCTTCAGAAAGAACACGCCCTGATCGACTCGCAGCGTGCTGCCGTCGAGCCAGTAGCGAAGGGCCTCGGCCTGCCGGCGCGACAGCCAGGGGCCCAGTGTGAGCGCGAAGAGAATGGCAACAGCCAGGCCGATGCCGAGGAACCAAATGCCAACGATGATAATGAAGAGAATCTGCGCCCAATAGAAGTAGCGAGTCGTCGCCTCGCGCTGCACCGCAAATTCGTTCGCCTTATCCATGTTTATCGTTCCCTATTTGCCCTGTCTCTTGCCTTGGGCATACATGCTCCAAAGGCGTCCAGAACCGCCGGACCCGGCCAGCCCGTCTATAGGAAAAGACGCCGTAGACCACCCAGAAGATCGAGGCCAATTGCGAATTTTTCACGGTTCCAGCGTCAGGGGGCAGCGGACGCGGAAGGTCGTGCCCTCGTCGGGAGAACTGGTGAACGAGACGCTGCCTTTGAGATAGCGTTCGGTCAGCAGACGGACGCTGTAGGTACCCAGGCCCCGGCCGGCGCCCTTCGTCGAAAACGATCGCTGGAAAATCTGCAACTGGACGTCGCGAGGCATGAAGCCCTCGTTGCGAACCCAGAACTCGGCCGCGTCGCCGTCGGCGGAGCAGCCCGCCGTGACAGTCTGCCCCTCCCGCGAGGCCTCCAGTGCGTTCTTGATCAGGTTGCACACCACGCGCATCAACAAAACGCGGTCACTGACCACCGTCGCATCCCGGGCCCGTTCGTCGATCTGCAGCACGCGATCGAGGGCCACCGGATGACCGCGGTATAGCTCGACCGCGTCCCGCAGCACTGCCAGAGTCCCCACCTGGGCCGGCGTCAGGACCAGTTCGCCGCTTTCGGCTTGCAGCAGCGTGCGCTGGGCTCCGATTTCCTCGTTCAACTCGCGAGACAGACGCCGAATGTCCTCAAGGTGGTGCTCCCGCTCCTCAAGGCCGGCCTTCTGGAGGAAACTGAGGCACCAGGAAAGGCCGCACGCGACATTGTGGATATCGTGCAGGAAGATGCGTTCGAGCGCCTGCCGCCGCTTCTCGTGACTGATGTCCAGAGCCGCGAAGACCGAAAACCGCTCGCCCTCCACTTTCACGGGACTGGCCCAGACCCGCAGATCGAGGGCTTCGTGCGTCTTGCCGCGAAGGATGCGGCACTCGCGAACGTCGGCGTCGCCCTGCTGGCTGGCCAGAATGGCCCCGACGGCGCCGCACTTGCTGCAGAACTCCGTGACCCCGCAGCCACCCGGATCTCTGGAGGCGTGAATGCACCCCAGCGCCTCGCCGGGCCGAAGTCCGTAGACGTCATCTCTCTGTTTATCCGGATACACCAGGTCCATGAAGCGGTCGTTGGCGAAGACGATCTGCCGCCGGGCGTTGAGCACAACCAGCGCGCACGGCACGACTTCCGGCAGCACACGCAGCAACGTGCGTTCGCTGAACAGGCGAGACTGCCGCTTGACCTCCGTGGCCACGGCGCGCTCGGCCGGGGCAAATTGGGTCGAGTCCGGCTTCAGTTCCATCGATCACTCTCTTCAATCAGACAACCTCCATGATGCCATAGATGCCGCTCAAGAGCAAGACCAATCCAGCCCGACTTCAATCGCGCGGGCGAAACATAGGGGCAGGCTTTCTGCGTGACGCGCCGGCGTTGACATGCCTTATGAGATTGAGCGGAATCACGAAGTCACAACAGGACTTTCTGAAAGGGTAGGACTATGGTGCGGAATCTCAAGTGCTTGTCGATCGCCGCCTGTATCGCCTTGCTCGCGACGGCTCTGATCCACGGACCGACGCAGAGGCCGGCCCAGGCGCAGCAACGGCCCGGCGAGCCGCAGAGCGACCAGGCCCAGGCGGCCACCATCCTGCTGGAGGCCTTCGTCGTCGAGGTGAACCTGCCGACCCTGGCCGAATTGGGCGTCAGCCCCATCGGCCGCTCGCCGCACAACGTCAGCGTCGAGAACATCCTCGCATGCCTGGAGAACCGGCAGGCCCGCGTCGTTGCCGGCGCCAGGAAAGCCGCTCGGGACCAGAGGGAAAGCAAAGTCCGGGCGACACACACCACGTACGTCAGACGGGATGGACCTCCACAAAGGAGCTATGCGTCCTATGAGAGCGGCACGGCACTTTCGGTTCATGCGACCATCTTGTCAGAACGGTCGGTAGAGATCCTCTACAGCCTGTCGTGCAGCGTCTTCGCCCCGCGCTCGGAGGCGGAAGATGGCCCGCCGGACACGGAATCGTGGGACTGGCAGGGAAGCATCGTGCTCAGGCCGGGTGAGCCCGCGATTGCGGCGGCCACGCAGGATTGCCAGCGGGTCGTGTTCCTGATGCTCACCGCTCACGTTCAGGATCGGTGAGAGCCGAACGGAGGCGGCGGAAGGCACGTGCGGCCTGGCACGGATCGGCGGCGGCCATGATCGCCGAGATCACGGCCAGGCCGTCGGCGCCGGCTTGAAGAACGTCCGCTGCATTTGCGGTGTTGATGCCTCCGATCGCCACCAAGGGCTTGTCAGCCAATCTCCGAATCGCTCGTACGCCTTCGAGGCCCAGCGGTGCCGCCGTGTCGGTCTTGGTCGGCGTCGCGAAGACCGGACTGACCGCCACGTAGTCGATGTCCAGCCTCGCGGCGGTGCGGGCCTGCTCGATGCTCTCGACAGACAGCCCGATGATCGCATCGGGCCCCAGCGTCTCGCGGGCTTCCTCGACCGATGCATCCGACTGGCCCAGGTGAACGCCGTCGGCGTTCGCCTGCCGCGCCACGGCAATGTTGTCGTTGACGATCAGCGGCACGCCTCGTGCATGGCAGATATCCCGCAGCACGCACGCTTCCTCGACGAACGGCTCATGAGCCAGCGTCTTCTCGCGTAGTTGCACGAGCGTCACACCGCCGTCGAGCGCGAGCCGCACGACCTCGGCGACTCCTCGCGCTCCGGCCAGGTCGCGGTCCGTCACGAGATACAGGAACGGATCGAACGCCCTGCTCATTGTTCCACCCGCAACCGCGAGGCGATCTTCTCCTCATCGAGGTCATACAACGCGTCGAGGAAGTGCATCCTCAGGCTGCCCGGCCCGCCGCTGACGTCGCGTGCGAGTTCTCCTGCGATACCCATCACCGCCATCGCGTGGGCCGATGCCAGAAAAGGATCGGGCTGGACCGCCAGAAACGCTCCGACCAAGGCCGTCGCGGTGCAGCCCATGCCCGTGACGCGGGTCATCAGCGCGCAGCCGTTGGCCAGCACGCATCGCCGGTCGCGGCCGACGACCACGTCCTTCTCGCCGCTGATGACAACGACGTCGCACATCGCCGTCAGGCCGGCCGCAGCGTCGGCGACCTTGAGCGACTCGTCCAGACTATCGACGCCCTTCGTCCGTCCGGCCGCCCCCGCCAGCGCGGCAATCTCCGACGCGTTGCCTCGGATGACCGACACGCCCCCCGCCTCCACCAGACGTCGCGCCGTCTGCGTCCGCAGGCGCGTGGCGCCGGCGCCGACCGGGTCGAACACCACGGGCTTGCCGTGCCTGCGCGCCGCGTCCAGCGTCGCTGTCATGCTGGCGATCCACGAGTCGTCCAGCGTCCCCATGTTCAGCACGACCGCCCCCGCCAGGGCCGCCATCTCCTCGACCTCTTCGACGGCGTGCGCCATCACGGGCGAGGCCCCCAGCGCCAGCAGCGCGTTGGCCGTCAGGTCCATCACCACCCAGTTCGTTACGTTGTGCACCAGCGGCGCGCGGGCCCGAATCGCCGCCACGTCCGCCCATACTCGACCTGGGTCAATCATGTCCACCTTTCCGCCATGTTTACATCCATCTCCGGCGTAGGTGGGAACACCTTCGCCTTACGCGTCTTGTACTCGAAGACTCCACGATTCGCCACCATTATGAAACGGGAAACGAGATGCGGGACAGGGAAGGAACGGATCAGTCGGGCTCGGCCAGGAGTTGCTGGATGCGGCTCCGCATCCACTTCTCGCCTTCGACGCCCTGCCAGTTCATCTCGCCGTACCACCAGTAGCGAACGAACCCGCGCTTGTCGATCAGGTAAACGCTGGGCCAGACACGGTTGGCCCACGCATCCCAGTTGGCGCTGTTGTTGTCGACGGCTATGGGGTAGGCGATGCCAGCCTCGACCGCCTTTCGCCGCACGTCCTCGACGACGCGTTCGCCCGGCGTCTCCGGCCGATGGATGCCGACGATCTTGAAGTGGTCGGCGGCGAACTGCGCATGCCATCCGTTGTAGTAAGGCAGGTTGCGGATGCAATTGATGCAGCCGAATGTGTAGAAGTGCACCGCCACAACGTGGCCCCGCAGTTGCGCCAGCGTCAGCGGAGTCGAGTTGATCCAGGTCTCCACGTCACGGAGTTCCGGGGCCAGACAGGCGATCGGCTCGATGCGCGAGAAGTCGAAGGGCCGGCCCATCAGCGCCACCAGCAGGTTGCGCTGGGAATCACCCAGCACCGCCAGAATCTCGCGCTCGGCCCGGTCCTTGTAGCTCCAGACAGCCGCCACATCCCCTGTGGCCAGACTGCGGCGATGGAGCACTGCCAGTTCGGCGTTCAGTACACCAAGGGCGGCCCGCATCTTTTCCGCCTGGACGGCGGACAGCTTCAAACGGCCGGCGACCGCAGGTTCCAGAATGCCCTGAATACCCTGTGCCCGCAGGGTGATCTGGTCGAGTCGCTCGATCTGCGGCTTCGACAGGATGGCGCCAAGTGCCTGTCTCAATTGCGTGATGAGCCGGTCGGCCGGATCGTTGCGCGCGGAGGCGGGCAGGTCGCGCAGACGCCACAGAGGCAGCTCGACCTGCGCAAGTGCTTCGTCCACCGCCTGGATCTGGTCGTGGCGAAGCCCCAACTCGGCGCGAAGCGCCGAGTCGCGCAGCAGCATCGTCAGAGGGTGCGGGATCGAACGAGGCGTCTGGGTGTCGGCTGCGAACGAAAACCGAACAAGGGACAGGAGAAGCATCGCCGCCACGGCAGGGGTGCATAGATCCCAGGTGCTGTGTGCAGCGGCTCGCTTCGTCCTGTCCCGTTCAATCGTTTCCATCGACGAATGCCCCCTGCCAAATGCGGGATTCCGTCTGCGCTGGACAACATCGTCCGCCATTTTTACGGTTTGCTGGCCCGGGGAGTTCGACTCGCACGCCGAGAACGACAAAGCACGCTGACTGCGAATTTTCGCAGAACACCGGCGTGCAGCAGGAGTAGATTCGAGTTACCGAAGTCCGCGTCGTACGAGTTTCTGTGAAAATATCCTGGCAGGCGTGTGGCAGCGGCAAACGGAGCAAGGCGGAGTTTGCCGATGGCTTCGACGGCGCGCGTACCACCATCGGCAAGCCTGCGCTTGCCGCTGCCACACATGGCGCTC
>JAAYBV010000085.1 GCA_012744475.1 Phycisphaerae bacterium | reverse complement strand
GACGAGCCCCGTTCGGCTTCGCTCAGGGCAGGCTCATTCTGCATGATCGAGGCGGCGGGCGGCTACGCCGGCACGTACTACTACCATTTCGATGCCCTCGGCTCGGTGGTGGCGCTCAGCGACGCCGACGGCGACACGATCCAGGTTTACGAGTACGACGTCTATGGCCAGGTGGCCGCCTCCGACCCGAACCATCCCAACCGCTTCCTGTTCACAGGCCGGGAGTTCGACACCGAAACCGGCCTCTACTACTACCGCGCCCGCTACTACAACCCGACCCTCGGCCGCTTCCTCCAAACCGACCCCATCGGCTACGGCGATGGCATCAACTGGTATCGATACTGTCGGAATAACCCCGCCTGCTGCACGGATCCCAGTGGATCGGTGCTGGTCAGCTATACCCTGAAGTCTAACTATCTGCCTGATGGCAGCATAGACTGGATGTGCGCCCTGATATTCACCGCTACGATAGTCAACGACGAGGGCGAAACCGTAACACTTGAACCGATGTTCTTCCAACAGATAGAAGACTGGGTAAGATTCATGGCTAGCGAGAGAGCCATCGAAATGGGAATTGTGCCGACCGACTCGATAAGTAATGTGTGGACAATATCCGATTTCCAGGGTTCCTGGGACGCAGGGATAAACGCTGGCGCCAGATTGACCTACTGGACTGTCACTGCATTACTCGACCTCGGCATTTTCACAACTAATGATGTCGCCACGTTGGTCGAAAACGATGTGCGTATAATGAACTGGTCCGGATTGGCCTATACGGGGATGCATTACAACCACCAGCGTACAGATCAGGGTTTCAGGTATATATGGTGGAGCTCATATCCTCGCCTGCCACAAGACCCTGACCTCGTGGAAACATGGATGTACTGGGCGAGTCCTCTCGCTACTCTCGCGCATGAGTTGCGCCACGCGTTGGATATTGCCACGGGCGCGTTGCCCCCGCCAACGCCAGAAGGAGTGGCGGACCCGTACTTTGATCTGAGAGAAGGGCGCGCGATCTGGAGCCAGAACCAAACCCAGAGGGCAATTCGCGAACTGAATCCAAAATGGTATGACTTCCTGTGGGCTTTCCTTTCTCCGATTAGGGAAGGAGAGATTCCCGTCATCCCCTAGTTCTGTCGCGGACTCAGAGTGTGTTCCAGAACGGATGTGGCGGTTCAAGAAGGAGATGGACGAATGAGGCAGAAATGGATGAAGATCAAGTTGGTGAGCTTGTGTATGACAGCCTTATCAAGCCACGCAATATGTGCAGGCGAGAGGTCCACTGCAGAAGCTGTGCCACAGACCCCAACCATCCAGCAGATGGGGGTGACAGTTACCGATGGACGCGTGGAGCTTCGATGCGCGATCAGTAATGATACCTCACATCCCATTTGGGTCTATGCGCAAGCCCCGGATCGAGAAGATGTAAATGGGGCTCGCGGAACGAATGCGACTTTATTTGCAGGCGAAGATGACGTGACACTCCTGGTTCTCAGGCGTATGAACTCTCCCCTGAGTGGCGTTATGGGAGAACGTGTTGCTGCCCGTTATGTCCGCCTATCTCCCGGACAGAGTCGGGCGGAGGTGTTCTGCGTCATTCTGCCATTCGTCGTGATTCCGCCCCGTTCGGATTGGAAGCTCATCTTGGCGATCGAGGAGCGTGCGAGAACTATATCGCGTTTGACATTCGAATTGGGCTACTACACGGATGATGATTTGCACTGCGAGGAGAGTCGCAGCCCCAGGTCGCGCGTCGTATTCGACAAGAGTGGCCAGAGCGTTCGTATCGAGGACCACCTGGAGGATGGCATCTGGACACGGGAACGGGCCATTCGCATGAGCCTGGATGGCATACGGGCTTCGCTCAACCGGTGGTTGAGCTGCTGGCGAGATACGACGGGATACCACGCGTCAGAGACGACCGTTCGCGCTCTGAGACATACGTTCTACGTGAACAGGAGAGTCCTCTCCGCAGAAGACCTGTGGTACGGCGAGACTCTATTGCAGGTTGATCCCAATTTATTCGACGACCGAGCTCGTCGGGTCGCTGGCATCTACATGCGTCTGGCTGAGGGCGATCTGGATCCCAATGAGTTGACAACATGCTTGGACAGAGCGCTTGCCAAGAACGAACGGATGGGAATGCTCCGTGAGCTGTATCGGCAGCAGGCATTGGCACAGATACCACAGTCCCCTTTGACAACGCCAGCACAAGCGGTTGGGGAGCTGTTCTGCGGTTTCGCCATCGACGCGCATACGTATGGGTACGCACGCCGATTGTTTGAAATCTCTGAAGACCTTCTCACTCCAGAGGCCCGTGAGATAAGAAGAGCATATCTTGCCTTATTTGAGATGCGGTTGAGGCCTAATGAACTCCCTGAAAAGCTGGACAGAATCATGAACACGGAAGAGCGCGACCGTTTGTTGGACGAGCTACTGAAGAGACAGTCTATACGCGACGAGGCAGGATGGGGCCCGAGGCAGGATGGGGCCAGCTAGCATGAAAGGCAGAAGCTCCTGGCGGCTAGGATGGATTGGGGGTCAGGCCTTTCGATAATCATTAGCAGACCAACGGCCGGGGCGTGCTCTTGGATCGAGGCATGATGAGCTTGTCGGACAGGCGGGTGATGCAACGTAGCGGCTCGCTGCTGGATGGGGTGCTTCAGGACCGGATCAGCGGGGAGGTGGGCTGGCAGCAGAGGTCGTACCCGCTGGGCGGGGACGGGACGCACGCCTTGGTCTGGGTGTACAGCAAGGACGGCAGCAGCGAGAGCGGCTCCGACCGGGGCTGGGTGGACTACCTCCAGTGGACGCCCGGTGGTGGAGGCGGTGGCTCGTCGACCACCGACTGGCAGCAGATCACCTACACCTACGACCCCTCCGGCCGGCGGATCGCCAAGGACGTCGATGGCGTGGGTCATTCGAGTCGGGGGAGGTCTTCGAGGTTGCGTTGGACCTGCTCGACGTAGAAGCTGTCGGGGTAGAGGTTCGTGAAGCTGGTGAGCATGTCCCGCGCCTCGGCGAGGCGCTTGCGTTTCTCGGCGGCCGAATCGTCCTCCTGCTGGTAGAGCCGGATCTTCAGCCGGGTCAACTCATAGAGCGCCTGCATGCCTCCATCGGTATTCTGGTACTCGCGGTTCAACTGGCTGAGGCGCTCGGACCGGGCCTGGTCGTCGGCCAGGAGCTTGGCCCTGGCCAGCAGGAGATTGTCGCGCAGGCCGTCCTGCTCGCCGGACAGCGACAGGAGCGTGTCGAGCTGTTGGGCGTATTCCAGGCCATGCGGATTGAGCATCACAAACTTCGCCAGACGGTCGGGCGCTCCTTCGCTGCCCTTGAGGTTCTCGTCGCCGATCAGCATCTTCAACTCATGGATGCGCCCCTGCAACTCCCGGAGCTTGATGCTCGTCATCACGGTCTCGGGGGGAGGCCGGAACGCGCTGAACAACGAGTCGGGCGGCGACTGGGCGTTCTCTTTGGCGAGCTGCTCGGCAACGAGAGCCTGGGCCTGGTCGAGAAACGTTCCGGCCTGGCTGAACCGGCTGCGGCCGGCAAGGTATTTCGCGCTCCGCCAGCGCGCCTCGGCGGACTCGGGCGTCCGCCCGAATTCGCGATACAGCTCGAACCAGATCTCGCCCGACCGCTCGTGAGGATAGTCGCTGTAGAAGTGCAGCATCTCGTCCCGCCGAATTCGCGGCACGTCCGGGCTGTACTCGCTCAGCAGCGCCTTGTAGTACAGGGCAATCGGCATCCGCGCGCTTCTGGCCCGGCGTTCGGCGATCTCACTGTGCAGCCAGAGGGGCATCCACCACGACCGTGTCGGATGGATGAAGCGATCGTACTGCTCGTTGAGCCACTGCCGCTTGTCCTGGTACTTCAGATGGTCGGGCACGAGGAACCAGTTGGGCCAGCGGTCGAGGCTCAGTTGGATCTGGATCTCCGTCTTGAGCTCCTCGCGCAGGGGAATCGGGTCAGTGGGCAGGAAGAACCCCGCCAGCGTCTTGCGCGTGGCCGGGTCCATGATCGTCCGATCGAGAGCCTCGCGAATGCTGTGATCTCGAAACTCTGTGACCTCCTCCGGGTTGTTCTCGGCGATGTAGAACTGGTAGTCCAGCTCGTCGAACCCGATCTTCCATTCGAACACGCCCAGCGCCAGCAGCAGAGTCGTGGTGGTGAAGACCCAGTTCAGTCCGGGCCGATAGCGGGTGTAATGGCCGATCCCGAGGACCAGCCCGGCGACCGTCAGTCCCACCAGCCACGCCCAGATCCACGGCGCGAACGAGAAGCCCCACTCCAGCGGTTCCATGCCCCGCGCCGAGCCGAAGAAGCCCCAGTACAGAAGCTGCGGCGCGGTGCACAGCGCGAGGGCGATGATCCGCGAGCGGAAGCGCAGGGGACGGGACGCGACCAGGAAACAGCTCACCACCAGCGACAGCGCGAAGCCCGGCAGATTCGCCAGGAAGAAGACCTCGAGGATGAAGAGGAAGCAGTGCCCGAAGCTCATCAACTGGGCGATCAGGATGGGCACCACCGCCAGAACGCCCATCAGCAGTCCGAGCACGATGATCTGCCAGGGGTATTCGAAGATGCTCGCGCCGATCATCGTGGGCTGGTCCAGGCGCCAGAAATCGGGCGCGGTCTGGGACTGGAGGTCGAACGCCCAGAACGTCCCGGCGACGATGCGGGACCAGATCAGGCAGGTGATCCCGAAGGAAATGACCGCCAGCAGCCAGCAACGCTGCACGTTCTTGTGGCTGTAGTGCAGCGTGGGACCGACGGCCAGGAAGGACTTGGGCCCGCCTTTGCGGGTCTTTTCCGTCTCTTTGATTTCCATAGTCCTACGAACGCCCGGCTCGCCGCCGACCGCGCGCGGCGCGATCCGCCTGCGGCGGACCCCGGCCTGTCGCGGGTGTGCGGCTACGTACCTTCGCCGCTACTGGCCAGATACTCGACCTGTTCCGGCGTCAGCTTGTCGATCGCAATCGACATCGTCCGTAGTTTCAATCGACAAACCTGCTCCTCGATCTCCAGTGGAACCGTGTGGACGCGGACATCGAGCCTGTTGGCGTGCCTCCGCACGTATTCGGCCTGGAGGGCCTGCGTGGCGAAGCTCATGTCCATCACGCAGGCGGGATGGCCTTCGGCGGCCGCCAGATTGATCAGCCGGCCCTCTCCGAGAAGATAGATGCTCTTGTTCCTGTTGATGACGTATTCATCGACGTGGTTGTGGACGCCGCGATGGACCTTCCGGCTCATCTTCTTGAGTCCGGGAATATCGATCTCCACGTCGAAATGCCCGCTATTGGCCACCGTCGCGCGGTGCTTCATTACGCGGAAATGCTCGGGCCGCAGCACGTGCTTGTCCCCCGTCAGCGTCACGAACACGTCGCCGATCCGGGCCGCCTGGGCCATCGGCATCACCTGGAAACCGTCCATGGCCGCTTCGAGGGCCTTGACAGCATCCACCTCGGTGACAATCACGATCGCGCCCATGCCGCGGGCTCGCATCGCAAAACCGCGACCGCACCAGCCATAGCCGGCCACCACGACGTTGCTGCCGGCCAGCAGGTAGCCCGTTGCCCGGATGATCCCATCGACGGTGGACTGGCCGGTCCCATAACGATTGTCGAACAGGTGTTTGCTCTTGGCGTCATTGACCGCAATGACCGGGAACTTCAGCTTGCCCTTGTTGGCCATCGCCCGCAGACGGATCACGCCGGTCGTGGTCTCCTCCATGCTGGCGATGATGCGTCCGGCGTCCTTCTTGCGCTTGGTGTGCAGCTCGTTGACCAGGTCGGCGCCGTCGTCGAACGTCACCGTCGGCTTGTGGTCCAGCGCCGCGTTGAGATGCTTGTAGTACGTCACGCGGTCTTCGCCGCGAATGGCAAACGTCGGGATCCCGAAATCCTTCGTCAGCGACGCGGCCACATCGTCCTGGGTGCTCAGAGGGTTCGATGCGCAGAGGACGGCGTTGGCGCCGCCGGCCTTGAGCGTCCGCATCAGGTTGGCGGTCTCTGCGGTCACGTGCAGACACGCCGAGATGGTCAGCCCCTTCAGCGGCTTGGTCTTGGCGAAACGCGCCCGGATCGCCGCCAGAACAGGCATATCGTTGTCGGCCCAGAGAATCCGCCTCTTCCCTTCGGGGGCCCGCTTCATATCTGCTACGTCGTACTTCATCCGTTCATCCTTTCAACTGGAGGCCAAAGGGCGGATTTTAGAGCCTCCAACAGATCGACGCAACCATTATCTGGTCCGTCCGGCGAGGGGCGAGGCAGGTGCACTGCGTGGTTGCAGGCAGGTTCCTGCCAAGGCCAGGACGGGGGTATTGTCATGCCGGAGAGCGTGGCGGATGTCATTTCGACCAAGAGCTTGCCCCTTCAACTGCGTTCAGGGCAGGCTCTGAGCGAAGTCGAATGGGGCCAAGCCCGCACGGAGAAATCTGGCCGAGGATAAGGCAATAGCCCCTGCGCAGCCAGATTCCTCCACTCCGCGGCGCTCCGGTCGGAATGACAAAGTCGGTTGCAGCCCCTCCACGTGAAGATCTACCCACAAACGTGAAGTGCACCCGGCGAGGGCCGGGCTGTGCAGATTTCACGGCAAGCCTCATTCAGACGCAGAGAGCTGCGTGTGGCAGGCATCAGCAAGGTCCGAGTTTCGGCGCAGCCGGCATCGCATGCAGATGTGGAGGCAGAATAGCCGGTACGTATTTCTCCGTATTTTGCGGGGGTTGCGCCCGCCCGGAAGCCCCCCGGTTCCTGCGGCGTACGGCGGACGCCCGCCGGAGGGACGCATCCGACGATTCCCGCTGCCCGCGACTCGTCGCTCCCCCTCGTCGCAAGGGCCGATAAAAACCGACCAAGAACGTCTTCGACGGGGCACCTGCCGCATCCTCCGCCGCAGACCCGGCCCACCGCCGTCTGCGCCGAGACCGGGCGGGCATGGATGTGGCGAAGCCGGCGCACGCGCCGCGAGAGCCTCCTGCCTCCTGACCGGTCCAGCAGAATGTCCCGCCGGCGAAAATCCTGGACACGGCTGTGTCGATTATAGTAGAATGATGATGAACAATCATACTATTGAAGTACCTCTGGGAGGAGGGTTACCGATGAACGCGCTAACCCGGGCAAAGAGCGCATGCCTGCTCGCTGTGGTGTTTCTGCTGTCCGTCAGCAACGCACAGGCGAAAACGATCTACGTCGCCAGCGACGGCACGGGCGACTTCACAAACATCAGGGCCGCCGTCGAGGCCGCGACCAGCGGTGACGTCATCATCGTCGGCGTGGGCACCTATACGGGCAGAGATGCGGTGGACATCGGCGTCAGCGGTAGGACTCTGACCATCCGCGGCAGCGATCCGAACGATCCGGCGGTGGCGGCCAAGACGCTCATCGACTGCCGGGTCAGCGGGGAGTTCGGCCTCCACTTCATCGAAATGGGCCCGAGCAAGGACACGAACCTGACTTTGGCGGGCCTGACGATCACCCACAGCACGAAGAGCCAGTCCGGCGGAGCCGTGCTCTGCCACGGCGGGATCCTCCGCGTGGTGAACTGCACCTTCGCCGATAACGCCGTCGAGTGTTGGGGGGGCGCCGTCTACTGCGAGAACAGCCAGGCCACGTTCGAAGGCTGTACGTTCCTGCGCAACGGCTCGGCCGTGCTGCGCGGCGGCGCCGCGGCCAGCACGAACAGCCAGATGGTCTTCTCCCAGTGTCTCTTCCAGCAGAACACCGGCAACGCCATGACGGGCTTCGACAGCCTCGTGTCGTTTTCCGACTGTACGTTCGAGGACAATACGGGCAGCGAAGGCGGCGCCATCTACAACTACGTCGCCCTCGGGACCGAAACGGCGGTCCCTCTGACCGTGACGCGCTGCACGTTCGCGGGCAACTCCGCCAATAGCCCCGGCGGCGCCATTCACAGCTATGCCGCAAGCTCCGCGATCTCGGCGTGTCTGTTCGTGGGCAACAAGTCGCTCCAGGACGGCGGCGCCGTCTACAATCATCGATGCAGCTCTTCGATCGATAGCTCTCTGTTCCTGGACAACGAGGCCGCCGGCACCGGCGGCGCCGTAACTGACTTCTATCAGTGCAACAGTGCGATCGTCCACTGCACCTTTGTCGGCAACAAGGCCGCCCAGGGCGGCGCTGTAACCAGCAAGCGACAGAGCCACCCCTCGATCAGCCACTGCATCCTGTGGGACAACGAGGCCGACAAGGGCAGCGGCCTGTACGTCGTGGAGGATCTCGTGAGCGGTCCGGGGTACTCTCAGGCCACCGTGGAGTACAGTGACATCGAATTCGGACGGTCGGGCGTCTTCGTCGAGCAGGGCTGCCTTCTGAACTGGGGTGTGGGCAACATCGCTGTCGATCCTCTGTTTCTGGACCCGTCTTACGGGGATTATCATCTGTCCACCAACTCGCCGTGCGTGGACGCGGGCAACCCCGCTCTTCCGCTGGGGTCCAATGCCAAAGACCTCGACAGTCTGCCGAGACTTAGTGGTTTGGCCCCGGATCTGGGGGCCTACGAGTTCCAGGGACTCGGACCGGTTTATGGTTTCCGATCGTTGACCTCAAGCAAGCAGTTCTACACCATGAGCGTTGCCGAGCGAGACCGTCTCATCCAGCTCTCGAGTCTCTGGCGCTTTGAGGGCATCGTCTTCTATGCGTTCTACAGTCCGACCGACCCGCAGGTGGTGCCGGCGTACCGGTTCTGGGCGGACAAGCTCGGATCGCACCTGTGGACCACCAGCGAGAAGGAGAAGAACAAACTCCTGACGAACCCGGCGTTCTCGAGCGTCTGGACGTATGAAGGCATCTCGTTCTACGTGTACCCGTCCGGCAAGCAGCCGGTGGGAACCGTGCCGCTGTATCGATTCTGGTCCCCGCAGTTGGCCTATCACTACTACACGCTCCAAGAGAGCGAAAGGGACCGGTTGATCCGGGAATACCCCGACGTGTGGATCTACGAACGCGTCGCCTGGTACGTCTACCCGACGGTGCAGCAGATCAAGACGGCTACCTTCGACTTCGCGGGCGCGGCCGACCAGGCCCGCTACACCGTGACGTTGCGAGCCTATGTGGACGGCAAAGAGGCCACCATCGACCTGCCCGAACTGGATTTGCGGGCGAGCACCGCCCACATGCGCATGAACGCCGATTTCGCGCAGTTGACAACCACCCTGCTGGAATTCGACATCCGCAGCGACCGGGTATCCCACAACGCGGCCATCAAGGTGGGCAGCCTGCAAATCCCGTTTTCGGTGGCGGCCCAGGGAACGTTCACGTCCGCCACGTCGCGGGGACCGTTCGCCATTGACGTGCTGACCAACACGTTCGCGGATTTCTTCGAAAGCCCTCAGATTCTCGACGCGCGAGGCGACAACTTCACCTTCGACGGCATGATTCAGTTCGGCGAGCGGACGCTGACGTTCAGCCATGTGGCCAGTGCGATCGACTTCGAACTGAGCGCCCAGGGGACGTTCGAATCACTGGACCTGCTGCCCGGCGCCATCCATGCCCGCATGCCGCGGACCTTCCAGTGGCGCCGGCCCGATCAGAAGGAACTGCTCGTCGAAACGTTCGTGGACGGCCGACGCGTGGAGCTTCACATCGCGTCCATGTACGCAGCGACCCAGGGTCTCTGGGTAGGTACCGCCGTTCCCTGATCAACGCCTCGGCGCCATGTGGGGATGGGAAGGAAGGCAAGGCGGTCCGCCTCGGGCGGATCACGGGATCTCGTACAGGTGAACCTCCCACGGCGCAAAGCGGTCCGTGAAGGCGCCGTCGCTCGATTCGAGCGTGCGGTCTTCGTCCAGAACCGTCACCGTCCGCGCATCTGTCAGCCCCTTCACCTGGAACCGGGCGGACGTGGCTTCGTTTCGCATGGCGACTGCGAAGACATATGTCCTGTCCTCGTGACGTTTGGTCATCGTGGCGATCGGAACCTCCGGCGGGGTCGAGACAACGGTTACAGCGTCCGGTATCGTCGGGCCGTTCAGGACGGGCGCCAACTGCCGGATCCGGTGGTTGATCCGAGTCACGGCGTCGAGCATCTCCGCGTCGGCCAGCAGCGCCGCCTCGCTGAACCTCGGCTTCCACTCGTGCACGAAGTAGATCAGCCCCTGCGAGCCATGGACCAGCGCCATCCACACTTCGCAGCGCACCTGATGCGGCGTGGGTTTCTGTGTCGGATTGCTGATCCGCGTGCACTCGATGCAGTTCCAGACGCCCTTGCGTCCGCCCGTCCATTCCACCAGGCGCGCGACGCCTCGCGCGACGTAGTCGAGCTGTCCGGCCACCTGTGGATGGTTGTGCGTGACGGGATAGATGTCGAACGACGCGATGTCGCAGCCCTGAACGTACGACGGGTAGTCCTCCGGATGGTTCGTCCGCACGCCGCGACCGTGCCAATTGTCCCAGGCGACCCCCTGCCCCAGGTTCAGCAGGACCGGCCGGCTCGGATCGGCCGCCCGCATCCGCTGGTAGCCTTCCACAATCTTCGCCGGCGGGATCGGCGGGCCGTATCCTTTGCCCTCCCCCAGCGACTGGGCGTTGTCGGGCTCGTCTCCGTGCATCCAGCCCGCGATGATCGGATCGTCCCGGTGCGCCAAACCCAACGCGTTCTGATGACAGATGACCGCCATGTTCGTTGTTCGCAGCGCGTCCAACTGCGCATCCGTAGGCCCCTTCCACAACCCCACGTAGAGGTTGATTCCCGCCGCCTGATAGCGGGGAGCATTCGCCGGACTCTGGAGCCAGACCGCGATCGGGAAAAACTCCCTCTCCGCAAAGCGCCCCACCCGCCAGCCGTTCGAGGACTCCGCTTCTTCGACCGCCGACACAGAGGCAGTCGTGAGCGCAACCGCCAGACCCAACACAACCATGTACCGCTTCATTCGAATGACCTCCCGACCACGTTCGATTCGCACAACAGACACGATGCGGCAGGCTCCCACCCGCCACCGGCACCATCATAGACCCCACATCCTCTGCGTGCGACCCGAAAATACATCATCCGCCCAGCCCAAACAGCGCGACTTGCCTCGCCCGAGGCAGATGCCTATTATGGAGCCGCGCATGACGGTGGAATGATTCACGGACTTGACATGTGAGGCCATACCGCCACGAAAGGAGGCCGTGGAATGTGGCGATCGATTGCACTGGTGGCCCTCGGCATGCTGCTCGTTTCGATGGTGTTGTTCTGGTTGTATGCGGAGCGCTGGCGTCCCTTGCGTCCGTCGACCTGGGCTTTCCTGCGGAAGGCTGGCTGGCGCGGTGCGTTGAATCTCAGCGCCGTGCACGCCTATGTTTACGGCCGCTGGACCAAGCAGTACCTCAACCTGCTGACCAATCGGGTCTTTCCGCGTCTGAGCGCCGCAGGAAGGAATCGCTGGGCGGACCGTTATCACGGCAAGGTGCTGACGCACGATCAGGCGCGAGCCATCGTCACTCTCAACCGAGAGATCCCCCGGCGGGACCTGGAGCAGATCATTCCCTATGCGACGGCACGCGATCTGGTGCTCAAGGGACCTCCCGAAGTGGCCGTCTTCCCCTGCGGGTGTCGTCAAAGGAGAACGAATCCCTGCCAACCGATCCAGGTGTGTATGGTCATCGGGCAACCCTTCGTGGATTTCGTCCTGGAGCACCATCCCAAGACCAGCCGTCGACTCAGCCAGGTGGAGGCAGTCGAACTTCTGGAGGCCGAACACCAGCGCGGCCATCTCCATTCTGCCTGGTTCAAGGACGTTCTGCTGGGCCGATTCTACGCGATCTGCAACTGCTGCAAATGCTGTTGCGGCGGGATCGAGGCCATGCGAAAGTACGGCGTCCCGATGGTGGCATCGTCCGGATATGTAGCCCATGTGGACCAGACCGCGTGCACCGCCTGCGGCGCGTGCGAGGACAAGTGTCCTTTCGGCGCCATCCGAATGAACGGAACGGCCACCGTGAGCAGGCAGACCTGCATGGGCTGTGGGGTCTGCGCGGGCCAGTGTCCCGCCCAGGCGATGGGTCTGGTGCGTGATGAAGAAAAGGGGACGCCCTTTGATGTTCGGTTGCTGGATTCGTGACGTTGAAGAGTCCGTACAGGCAGTGACCTGGACCAGCCGGAGGCCTCGCGACGAAGCGACCTCGTCACCTCTTCGACAAGGTAAGAGAGATCCGGCCGCTCAGAGGACGGCGGCGGCTCGCTGGGCGGATTGCGCGTGGCGGTGCCTCTTTCGCTCCTTTCGGGCGGCGAAGCGATAGAGCAGCACGGGCAAGCGAGGCAGGACGCCCGCAAGGTCGCGGCCGTCGACCAGGCCGATCCGGCCGGCTTTCCGGGCGATGTGAAGCAGTTGCGACGAGTCGTAGAACGCCGCCCGAATCCGGTTGCGGATCTGCTTGAGTTCCTTGCGCCCGTATCGGTCGGAATAGACCGGGCCGCCGATGCGGTCGAAATGGTAGCCGGGCGTCGACTCGACGATTCCTTTCAACGGCGAGAACTTCTCGATGCGCAGCTTCTGAAAGCTGATGGTGTCCAGCCCGATCTCCTTGGCGAATCTCGGAATGTAGAGCATCTCCTCTTCGCTCTCGCCGATGTTGCCGTAGATGAAGTAGCCGTGCAGGAAGAACTTGTAGCGTGTCAGGACCGCGAGAGACTCGCGGATCTGCTGCTGCGTGATACCCTTCTGGAGCTGCTGGAGAATTCGGTCGTGCGGTGACTCGATCCCGAGCAGAAACACGCGAAAGCCCGCCTGCTCGGCCTTGGCCAGGACCCGCGGATGCCGCGCTACGTCGATCCGCGCCTGGACGATGAAGGTCTTCTTGATCCCGCTGGCGATGATCCGATCGCAGATCTCCTCGCTTCGCTTGACGTTCGTGAAGAAGTTGTCGTCGCTGAAAAGGACGGTGTCGGCGGAGATGGTCTGGAGTTCCTCCATGACGGAGGCGACGGGCCGCTCGGTGTAGCTGCGCTTCTGCCCGAGCGGATTGAGGCTGAACGTGCAGAACTTGCATTTGAACGGGCAGCCGCGCGTCGTCAGCATCGTATCGAAGGTGCGCCGTCCGAGGCGGACCCCGTGCAGCGTCAGGCAGTAATCATGCGTCCGCAGCGAACGGTCCGGGAAGGGGATCGAATCAAGAGCGGGCAGAGGCCGGTTCTCGTTGTGAACGATCTTGCCGTTCTCGCGATACGAGAGCCCACGGATGTCCTTGTTGGGCAACCCCTTGAGGATATCCCGGATGATCTCTTCGCCTTCGCCTCGCACGATCAGGTCGATGTTCGGGCAGCGTTCGAAGAGGTACTCCACATCCAGCGTCGCTTTGTAGCCGCCGACGACGGTGGTGACCTCGTCGGGCAGTTGCGAGATGAAGTCGCAGATCTGCTCGAAGCGGGTCTCCCAACGAACGCTGATGCACAGCAGGTCGATCTCAGACCGGATGAAGTCGCCCAAGGCCCTCGGGTCCTGGAATGCCTTGTGGTAGCGCAGGTCAAGCAAAGTAACCTTGTCCACCAGGTCCTTCATGCTGGCGACGATGTATTCCAGACCGGTCGGCGGGAAGATTCCCATCGTGGCGGTCGAATCCCCGAAATACGGGTTCAAAGCCAATGCGTGTTTGTATTTTTTCATTGGCCAATTGTACGGCGGCGATACACCGCTGTGCACAGAAATCACTTGCCGAATTGCGGATTGTGAAGTTTATTTTAGCGACGCTCAATATCCGTCGACCGATGGGTGGATCAGGGAAAAGACATGCTCAGAACCAGTTCTGACCGTTCGGGTAACGTGGCAAGCGCCGATTCAACTGCACCGAAGCGACTGGTGTCGCTCGACGCCTATCGCGGGGCGATCATGCTGCTGATGGCCTCCAGCGGCTTGGGCCTCGCTCAGGTCGCGCGCCAGCATCCCGACAGCGGGCTTTGGCAGTTCATCGCGCACCAGACGGAGCACGCGGCATGGGCGGGATTCACGCTGTGGGATATCATCCAGCCGGCGTTCATGTTCATGGTGGGCGTAGCTCTGCCCTGGTCGGTGGCCAGGCGGATCGATCGGGGGGAGACGTTCGGCAGGCTGTTTTTCCACGCGCTGCGGCGGGCCCTGGTGCTCGTGCTGCTGGCGGTGTTTCTCACCTCGGCGTGGAGCAGGCAGACCGAATGGTTCTTCACGAACGTGCTCGCGCAGATCGGTCTGGGGTACCCGGTCGTCTTCCTCCTGGCGTTCACCCGGCCGCGGATCCAGTGGCTGGCCGCCTTTGCGATTCTGCTGGCCTGCTGGCTGGCGTTTGCGCTGTATCCGCTGCCGGCGGCGGATTTCGACTGGCAGAGCGTCGGCATCCCCGCCGATTGGCATTACCTGACGGGATTCGCTGCCCATTGGGAGAAGAACGCCAACGTCGCGGCCGCGTTCGACCGGTGGTTCCTCAACCTCTTCCCGCGCGAGAAACCGTTCGTCTTCAGCGGCGGTGGCTATCAGACGCTGAACTTCGTTCCCTCGATTGCGACAATGGTCTTCGGCCTGCTGGCCGGCCAACTGCTGCGAAGCACCCTGTCGATCCCGCGCAAGCTCAAACACCTGGTCCTGTTCGGGGTATTGGGCGTGGTGGTCGGCAAGGCTATCGCGATGGCGGGCCTGTGCCCGATCGTCAAACGCATCTGGACGCCCTCCTGGGCAATCTACAGCGCCGGCTGGGTCACGCTCCTGCTGGCGGCCTTCGTCGCCGTCATCGAGTGGCGAGGGTGGAGGCGCTGGGCGTTTCCCTTTGTCGTGGCCGGACTGAACCCCATCACCCTGTACTGCCTCTGGCAGCTCTCGGGCGGCTTCATCCGCGACAACCTCCGCCGGCATCTCGGCCAGCACGTCTTCGAGAGCCTCGGCAGCGCCTACGCACCCATCCTCGAACGCGCGGCGGTATTGCTGGTCCTGTGGCTCGTCCTGCTGTGGATGTACCGCAGGAAGATCTTCCTGCGGATCTGACTCAACAGGGGTCCTTCCATCACCTCAACTTGCCAGGTACATCCCAACGATGCACACCAATGCCGAAAACAGCATCGGCAGCAGATTGTCTGTCTTGAACTCTTCCATGATGCACCTCATGAACTTGTCGGTTCGGCTGTTGTACGCCGTCCGAAGCCGACCGGTTCTCGAGGAGTGAGATCTGTGAGGGCGAATGAAAAAGGGACGCCGGTGGTTCAAACCGGCGCCCCTTGCGCTGTTGAGAATCGATCCGCCTGCGGCGGATCGAGCGGGCTTACTTCTTGTCGTCGTCCGTCGGCCAGTCGCCGGGAATGACGATCTCACCATCCTTGTCGTCGTCGACCGCTGCAGCGGGCTGTCCCGAATCGGTGAAAAGCATGAAGGACAGGTCTTCCCTGGCCCCGGTCTGGTCGTGCAACGGCGTCCATTCCCAGACCTCGGTGGCGGCCGTCGGGCTCACCTGCCCGGCTACGGCGCTGCCGTTGCGTCCGGCGCCGATCATCGCGAGGACGTCGTCGGCGCTCAGGACGGTCCCGTAGATGCGGACATCGTCGAGCAGACCGTCGAAGAACTCCGACGCCTCGTCGCCGCGCACGCCGATCGTGAGCGTCGCCTGCGTCGGCACGACGTAGCCGCTGAGATTGGTGGCGGTCCCGCCGAGAACGCCATCAATGTAGAGCTTCATCTGACGCGTCGACGCATCATACGTCGCCGTCAGCAGGTGCCACTGGCTGGCGCTGAGGCTCTGTATCGTTTGCCAGGTGTTCATGCCGACCCGGAAGTGGAAGCGGCCGTTGGCGTCGATCCACAGCCCGAAACGATTGCCCCTGGTGCTGTCGCGGTCGTATTCGAGGATGGCCTGCCATCCCCCGCGAACCTCGCGGGCATTGACCCACGCAGAAACGGAGAACGAATCCGGCGCGAAGTCCAGCCCTTTGGCCTTGGTGACGCGAACGTAGGCGCCGCGGCCGTCGAGGTCGATCGCGCCGCCGATCTGGCCATCCGCCGGTCGCCAGAGAGGATTGCCCACGAGCGTTCCATCGTTGCCGTTGCCTGAGCTGTCGGCGGCAACCGCGCCCTTGGATTCGTCGAGCTTCCAGTGGGCCAGCAGTTGCGCCCCCGACGGGGTCCAGGCGGTATACGGATGGTTCGTCCAGCCCCACGGGTACTCCATGGTCCGGGCATCATCGTAGACCGCCGCGATGCTCAGCCAGTAGATCTCGCGCGGATTCTTCTGCTCGAACCAGGCGTCGCGCGGCAGTTGCAGTGTGTAGCGGTAGACCGGCTCGAAGCCGAATCGGCCCGCTTGGCCCGCCTCGGAGTGCTTGTCGAAGCCGACCATCACCTCGTCGAAGTCTTTGGCGGTGTACTCCCAGATCTTCTCGGCCGGATAGCTGAACGTGACTGGATCGCTCGGCGTCGGGTCGGGTGCATCGGACCAGATCGCCAGCTGGAAATAGTCGGGCTGTCGCGGCGGCGTCATCTGACTGCATTCGCATGGCTGATAGCCATAGCCGATATAGGAGCCCCACCAGACGATGCCCGTCACGGAGGTGGCGCTGTTGCACTGCCAGTCATCGGCCACCAGACGGCGATAGGTCGGGCCGGCGCCGGCCTGCTGCGTTTCGATCGCGAAGGCCAGATCGACCGGCCGCGTCGAGAGCGCGTGTCCCTTCGGATAGAGCAGTTGCTGCCAGGTGCCGCTATAAGTCTCCTGGGCCTGCACCCAGACCGCCGAGTCGTTCCAATGGTCGGCGGAAGCTTTCCATCCGAAACGCGTCGCGACACTGCCGGCTCGTTGCAGCACATACGCCTGCGCGCTGAGCCAGTACACCACAGGCCGGCTCGACGTTCCGGTCTGTACGAGCGCATCCCTCGCGTCGATCGGGAAGTCGTACCGGTAAACCGTCACGTGGCTGGCAGGCTCATACGCCTGGTTGCACGGGCTGTAGAAGCTCTGCGCCCTGGCGTCGAGCGATTCGACCGTGAACTGGCCGGCTGAAAACTGCTTCGTCCAGAGGACCTTGCCCGGCATGCTATAGCCGGTCGAGCTGGCGCCGGCGGGAACATCCTCGCGAATGGTCAGCGTGAACGTGACGTCACTGGCGCCGCCGGCGGGCAGCACGCCATGGTACCACGCGCCCCAGAGGGTGATGCCGGTGATCGGGCCGGTCGTCGTGCACTCGAAGTCGTCGGCGCCGATCTGTGCGGCCCAGGTCACGGGAAGGTCCCGGGTGATGTCGACGTCCATCCCGGTGCCCGTCGTGTCGGGGTCCTGCACCCACTTGTCCGACGCGACCGGTCCGCGGACGGCGAGGGACTCTTCATCCTCATAGTGCTTCCAATGGCGAAGCCCCGTAAAGGGCTGCTCCCACTTGATGAAATCGGGATCCGTGTCCAGCTCGAACGCCATGTCGTAGGTGTCGAGCCGCTCGCAGACGAGCGAATTGGCGATGGGCTGGATGGCCGAGTCGACGGTCATCCCTTGCCGCAGATCGTTCGTACGGAAGCTGAAGGTGACCGCCGCATCCATCCAGGGCATCGCGCGGCTCTTCCAGCCCCAGACGTAATCCGGCTCAGGCGAACCGGTGTAGACCGCCGTGATGCTCACCCAGAAGATGCTGTCCTGCGTCTGGTCCTCGACGTAGTTGCCCTGCCAGAAGTACTCGCGCGCTTCGAGGTCCACGTGGTACTCAAAGCAGGTGTCGGAGGGCTTGTTCGGGAACGCATCGGTGCCGACCGGCTCTTGCGTGACGCGATCGGCGTCGACGTTGACCAGCCACAGCAGCGCGCCCGGCCGGCTGAACGCATAGCGACTATCGGCCGGAGCATTGCTCCAGAATCCGATCCGCCAGGATTGCGGCTGGATGCGAGGCGTCTCGACGCCGTCCCAGTTCTGGTACGAACCCCACCAGTGAATCGATGTCACCGGCATCTGGCCGAAGCAACGGAAGTCGTCGGCCACGATCTTCCACAAGCCTTGGGCCGAATCCACAGGCCTGCTCGCATACGAAAGCTCGTCCCATCCGCAGTAGACCGGTGCATCCGACGCGGGGTCCCACTCCAGCGGAGGCTGCGACCATTTCAGATGCTCGACCGGAGGCTTGCTGATAACGGCCGCGTCCTCGACACGGACCAGGTAGTCCTCCACCTCGCCGTTCGGAGCCAGGCCTGTGACGCGCAGACCGCGCATCGTACTGAAGCGGAAGCGGGCAAACGTCTCGCCGGCCATCGCCCTGGCGGGGACGTCGAGCAGCAACGTGTTGCTTCCCGGGGCCAGAGGCTCGTCGGCGAACACGTGCTCGTCGGCGTCGTCCCAGTCGCCGTCGGCGTTCCAGTCAATCCAGGCGTTGAGCGAGCCGCTCGTCGAGGCGGTCACCTCGACCGTCGTGGACTTGCCGACGACCAGATCGGAGAAGATCACGCCATCCTCGTCATCGGAGCAGCGGAAGTCGTCTCCTGTGGCGCCGGCGTCAGGCAACCCCTCGAACTCACCGTCGACGAGCCGGCCGAGGTGGATTTCGGCAACGACTGTGTGGCGGGCGCCGTCGCTGAGCAGCAGCGTCGGGTATGTCGGATCGGGGGCGTCGCCGAAATCCGTGTCGCCGGCACACTCGTCCGTACCGCCTGTGATGACGAAGGCCAGATCGAGCGCTCGGCCCTCGTACCGGTGGGTGTCAGGATAGGAGATCGGAAGCCATCCGAGGCTCGGGTGCTGCCAGACCGCGCGGTCCTGGAACTGGAGTTCCTGCCGGGCCGCGCTCCATCCGAACGTGTACTTGCTGGCTTGCGGCGGGACCTCCTCGATGACCAGCCAGTAGATCACGCCCCGTCGCTGGATGAACAGGTCCTCTGCGTCGTCGAGGCAGATGTTGTACTGGTAGACGTAGTTGTGATTGTCGTCCTGGTAGAGCTTGCTGGCCGGATCGAACCAGCCCTGGCCGATGTTGCTGCCGGTCTGCCGCACATCGTAGGTGTACGGCGCGACCTCCTTGCGCCAGAGTAGCTCGCCCGGCCGGCTCCATGCGATCAGGTTGTCGGCCGGCAGATTGGAGTAGATGCTTACCGTGAAGCGCAGGCTGTCGACGCCCAGCGAGGGCCTGACGTCATCGAGGAACGAGCCCCAGAAGTGAATGTCGGTGATCGGGCCGTCCTGGGTACACTGGAAATCGTCGGCCAGCGCAGCAGCGGACGCAGCCACGTCGAGCCCGGTCGATTGCAGATCGGGCGTCTGCGGCCAGTGCATCTTGTAGGCGTCGCCGTCCTCCCAGTCGCAGAACACCAGAGGCTCTTCGACGTGAAGCAGGTAGTCTTCGGTCTCCCCGTCGGCGAAGACCCCGTCGCCGTTCCAGCCCTCCGCTACCGGCGTCTCACTGATCGTGAACCGCGACCAGACGTATCCGGCCAGCGGCCCGACGCGGAAATTCGCGGGTCCCAGCTCGGAGAGATATCCGTGGAACCCAGCCGGCACCGGGAAGTTCACCAGCACGTGCTCCGGAACAGCCCCTTCGGCGCATTGCGAGACGCCCTGCCAGAGGCCGTCGTGGTTCCAGTCGAACAGGACGTTGACGTAGGCACTGCGACCGTCGGGCCGCTCGTTGTGCACCTCGATATCGAGCTCGGCGCCCCAGATCGCCAGTTGACAGGCATTGGTGATAGATTCGATGCCGGTGAAGACCAGCGGAGTGACGACCTCCTCGCCGCCCACCTTCGCGATGGTATAGGCGCGAGGCTTGCGCAGACCGGCGTCCCCGTCCTGGAAACCCTCATCCTTGTTGTAGGTGTTGGGCGTGAACTTGGGGCACTGTCCGCCGTTGCCGTCCGCCTCGATATCCACTTTCGGCCCGAAGTAGAGCGAGCGGCTGTCGTGCTCGATCCACGAGGCCGGACCGACGCCCACACACGTCGGGAACATTCCCAATACGCCGGTGTCCGGATAGGCCAGCGCACCTTCCGGCGCATCGCCGAAATCGCGGTCCCCCGTCGGAGGCGCCGGGTCCTCGCCCAGCACGCACTCATGAATGACGAACCCTTCGACGCTCACGTTCCGGCCGCGAATGTCGATCGAAATCCATCCTGGGCAGTCGGAGATCTCCGAATTCGCATTGATGAACGTCGAGTCCCGCACATCCGTCCGCGCCACAAGCGTGCGGCGTTGAATCAGTTGGTTCTCATGAGCAAGGCTGCGGATGTCGCGCGGCAAAGGGGGCGCCTCCGCGTCGGCCGGCCACTCGGGCTTCGTCCAGTTCAATGACACTTCCACATAGCTTCCGACCGAGGACATCGGGTCGAGAATCGCGATGTCCAAACCGACCGAGACGACCTTCTTGCCTTTGGGATTGTACGGGCCGTTGAAGAACCACTGAGTCCACCAGTCCGTGTTGGGGTAGTAATACCAGGACCCGTGCTCGTATCCGGTACCCTGCCCGGCGGCCACCTGCCCGGCCACATCGAGATCGACCGTGAAGTAATCCTCAACGGCTCCGGCCGGACCGACCGCGACACCCAGCATCCAGATCGACGCGGCGATCGCCACCCACAGGAACCTTGCTTTCAGCCCGCTCATAAGATCTTCCTCCCAGAGACGACTCCACGCGAGGCCAGCGCAATGCCTCGTCGTTGAAGAATGGTTTGACTGCCCATTTGCGGCGTATCCTTAACGGTATAGTTCCACTTCTGCATCGACTCGTAACGGTTTTTCCTCAAGCAGAAAGCACACGACAGGTGTGAAAAGGGCATGCAACGCCGCTGGCAGTGCTGTCGCTCTGGCCGGCATGCCCCAAAACAGGCCTCGGGCGATAACAGGCAAAACGTTATCAGACCTGACTTTACGTACGAAACGTCTTAGCCATAGCGGCACAGCAACGTCCGACGAGGTCTGGCAGTAACCTGAACCGGTGGCTTTTCGGAACGTTGGGAAGCGAAAAGACGTGACTTTGGGGCGGCGGGGTGCCTCTTGTGCGAGAGGCTGTCACCGGTTAGGTTCAACTTGGCCGCCAGTGCGGCTGGAAATCGCGATGCGGTTGGGAGCAGACAATGAGACGGCGGCAGTTGGGCTTCCTGATCCTGGCTCTGATGGTCCTTCCCGGAGGCTGTCGCAGAAGGCCCAGACGGACGGAGTATCCACTGCACTACGCTGCCTCGGCGGGCCACCTTGAACATCTTCACCAGTTGCTCTCTGGCGGCCTCGACGTCAACGCCAGAGACGCCTCGGGAAACACCCCTTTGCACAAGGCGGCCAGCCAAGGACACGTGCTCGCGGCACAACTGTTGCTGGCTTACGGCGCCCAGGTGGATATCAGGAATGACAACGGCGCCACCGCCCTGCTGGAAGCGGCCGCCGCAGATCACGAACTGATGGCTACCGTACTGATCGAATGGGGCGCCGACGTCAACGTGGCAGCACCGGTCCGGTACGAACCGCTGTATACGGCGCTGCATTTTGCCGCCAGACGTGACAGCGTAAGACTGGTCCGTACGCTTCTCGCCAAAGGCGCCCACCCCGACGGAGGCGACCCAATCACGGTCCGTCCGGTGATCCTGGCAATGCAGGAGAATCGACGCAAGACCGTGCAGATTCTCGTCGAAGCAGGCGCACAGATCTCTGCTCCCGTCGCGGCATACCTGCATGATCGCGTGCGACTGAAGGCCGCCATTGAGCGTGGCGATGACGTCAACGCACGTGTTTCCCAGGACCGGACCGGACTGCACCTGGCGGCCGAATTCGGCGATGCCGAAATGGCCTCTTTGCTCGTATCGCACGGCGCGGACCTCAACGCGTACGATGCCCATGGAGATACCGCTCTACACAGTGCCGCCTTCTCTGGCAGCGAGGAGGTAGCCCGGATTCTCGTGGCCGCCGGCGCAGATGTGGATGCCAACGAACCAGACTGGGGTTACACCCCTCTGCATACAGCGGCTCAAGGGGACCATGACGCGATCGTGAAGATTCTGATAGACTCTGGCGCCGACATCAACGCAGAAAGCGAATATGGTGACACGCCATTACACCTGGCCATCGACCAGGAACATGAAGCCCTCGTGCAGTACCTGCTGGACCAAGGGGCTGATGTGAACGTGGGATCGGGCGATCGCGGTGCGCCTCTGCGGACGGCCTGTCGTTGTGGCGATGAGGATCTCGTGAGGCTTCTGGTCGCCCACGGCGCCAACGTCAACGCGTGTGGCAGCAGTGGCGTCACCGCTCTGCACGATGCGGCCGAGAGGGGCTACATCGCACTGGTCCGACTGCTCGTGGATCGCGGAGCAAATATCGACACCATGAGCAGAGACGGCGCCACGCCACTGGCGCAGGCCTTTGACGCCTATTCTTCGGGATGTTCGCACCTCCCGACAGACGAAATCTATGAGGGACAGACATGGGAGCCCTTGGTCTTGCCTTCAGCGCCGGTCAGGGAGACGATCGTATTTCTGATCGAAAACGGCGCAAATGTGAACGTGCGCGATGCGACGGGGGACACGCTGCTCCAGCGGGCCTGCGGAACCGGCCAGGAGGACCTGGTCAGGCTGGTTCTGGCGCACGACGCCGATATCGACGCGCGAGATCAAAATGGGGATACCGCACTGCATGAGGCGATCATAGGAGGCAGCCTGAAGATCGTATCGCTGCTGGTCGAACGCGGCGCGAACGTTGCTACCGCAGACGACGATGGCAACACACCCCTGCACGAGGCCGCACTGCGAGGCCATCGCGACATCGTTGAGCTATTGCTGACCCACGGCGCCGACCCAAGAGTCCGCGACGCCGGCGGGGCGACCCCCGCAAACGAAGCCGCACGCCGGGGCCACCGGGAGATCGTCGAACTGCTCAGCAGTGCCGGTGAGAACTCGCCGCAGCAACAGTCCGGTTCACATGAGGACCTCGTCCGTCACACGGTGATTTCGATGGGGTTGCCGTCCGGATCGGCCACGACGCTCTCGTAGCAGCCGTCGCCCGTGCGGCGGGGGTTCGAGAGGACTTCACAGCCGGCGTCTGCCAGGCGGCTGGTCAGACGATCGACGTCGTCTTCGGAGCCAGCAGAAATGGCCAGATGGGCGTATCCACGCAGCGGCCCGCTGATGTCTGCCCCGTCTGCCACCGACGGCATCTGCATAATCTCCAGGCGAGCGCCTGACTCGAAGGACAGGAAACACGATTCGAACGGCCGGGACTGGCTGACGTATTTCGAGCCCGCCTTGGCTCCAAAATGCGTCTCGTAGAACTCCCTGAGCCTTTCGAGATTCCGCGTCCAAACGGCCACGTGTGCGATTCTCACTTGGGTCCTGTCTCCAATCGGTCCGGCAAGGCTCAGTACGGCCCGCGGATGTGATCGCGGACTTCGGCGGTGTAGAAGTCCGAGAGTTTCCGATGCAGCTCGGGCGAGAGGCGGGGCAGGTCGGATGCCTGCGCGTTGTCGATTGCCTGCCTGGGCGAGCTGGCGCCGGGGATGACGACGGACACCGCATCATGATCGAGAATCCAGCGCATCGCCATCTGCGCCATCGTCATGCCCTCGGGCACGAGCAGCTTGATCGCGTCGGCCAGCTCGACGCCCCTGGCGAACGGCAGACCCGCGAAGGTCTCGCCCACGTTGAAACACTGTCCATCCCGGTTGTAGTTGCGATGGTCGGTCTCGACGAACTTCGTGTCCTTGGTGAACTTGCCCGCCAGCAGTCCGCTGGCCAGGGGCAGGCGCACGATGATCGCGACGTTTCCGGCCTTGGCCTTGGGCAGCAGCTCGGCGATGGGCTTCTGACGGAAGATGTTGAAAATGATCTGAAGCGAGGCGAGGTCTTCGTGCTCCAGGCAGACCATCGCCTCTTCGACGCTCTCGACGCTGGCGCCGAAGTGCTGGATCTTGCCCTCCCGCTTGAGCTTCCGGAGCCAATCGAAGATCGCGCCATCGCGGAGCACTTTCATGGGTACGCAGTGCAGTTGCGTCAGGTCGAGGCACTCGACGCCGAGGCGCTTGAGCGAATCCTCCGTCTTGCGGCGAAGCGCCCGTTCGGTGTAGCCGTCGGGATACACGTCCGCCTCGCGACCGAACTTCGTCGCCACGCGGACATCGCGGCCGGTGTCGCGCACAAACCGCCCGATCAGCGTTTCACTGCGCCCGTTGCCGTAGACGTCGGCGGTATCGAAAAACGTGGTGCCCTTCTCGACCGCCGCGACCATGATCTGCATCGCGGTCTGTTCGGCCATCGGCCCGAAATCCCCGCCGAACTGCCAGCATCCCAGTCCGACTTCGCCGACGGGCCATCCCGTCTTGCCCAACTGCCTCTGTTGCATGGTCCCTTCCGATTTGTCAGACAGCATCTGCCTTACGATGGCTTGTCCCAGCGGCAAGGGCGAATCATGATTCGCCCCCACTCGCTTCCCGGCCGAAGAAGCGATGGAACAGCTCCTCGGCCTTCTTGAAGCCTTCCTCGCTCAACACCACGGACTTCGCCCTGCCCTTGGGATCGGAGATGAAGCCCTTCTCGTGGAGCCGGTTCATCGTCTCCCAGTCGAAGCTCTTCCATGCCCGCGCGCCGAGGTTCTCTTCCCGGTCATACGTCACGAGGTACAACAGCGCCAGCGTGCACTCGTCGATTTTGTCATAGTCGTATTCCATACGGGCCATCCTTTCCCATACTGCCCAATGTGCCGGTGCAGGCGTCCGGCCTGCCCATGCGATCGGGCTTCCTCACTGCAACGGAGAACCTGCCGCCCCCAATGGCTGCGATGCCCGTCGCCGTTTCTCCAGGAACACGAGCCCCGGACCCTGCATGGGCTGCTCTTCTTTGAACACGCGATAGCCAAGCCCTTCGTAGAGCCGCAGATTGCCCCGGCTCTTGTTGCCTGTGAACAGCTCATAGCGATTCATGTCGGCAAAGCAACTCTCGATCTCGTGCATCAGACGCGTAGCAATCCCCTGCCTGCGCCAGGCGGGATGGACGATCAATCGCCCGATAAAACACGTCCCGTCGCTGCTGCGAGCTCGCACGGCACCGCAGATTGCGCCGTCACCGACCGCCTTGAGGAAGACCGACCGGCCGAACTCCTGCCGCAGCGCCGCCAGTGTCTCAGTCAGAGGCGGAAGGCTGTAGTCGTTGTACAATTGAGCCTCGCACTGATACGCCAGCTTCTGCAAGGCCAGAATCGCCTCAGCGTCCTCAAGGGTCGCTCTCGTGATTTCCGTCGTTGCCATGAAGGGCGGTTGCTCCTACCGTTTGCCGATACACACCGCCCGAATCATACCGAAGATGCTGATGCCCGTCCAAAAACATTCGACAACGAAGGCCGACAGGTTGAAGTCGAATACCAGCGACAGCATGACCATGCCTGCGCCGAGGGCGTTGGCCAGCGAATAGCTCACCGTCTGGGCGTGGACCTTGCCCATCTGCAGCAGCAGGTACGTTCCGATAATCATCGCGACGCCGGTATTGCCGACGAGGTCATGCCAGTGATAGCCCACAGCGACTCCTTCCGCAAACGCTCGAACACTCCAACCTGACTATTCGATGGCCACCTGAACCGAGGTAATCGTCAGCGCCCGGGTCATGTCCTTCGGATCGATGCGAACGAGCATGCCGCGCCGGCCCGCGTTGATGTAGATCTGGGGCAGATCGAAAATGGTCTGTTCGACGTAGACCGGCATGGCCCTTCGCGTGCCGAACGGGCTGGTCCCGCCGACCATGTAGCCGCTGTGTCGGTCGGCGATCTTGGGCTCGCACGGAGCCACCGACTTGACGCCCAAGACGCGGGCCAGTTGCTTCGTGGAGACCTCGCGGTCGCCGTGCATCAGCACGATCAGCGGATCCTTGGCGTCCGTCTCCATGACCAGGGTCTTGATCACCGCGTGCTCGTCAACGCCCAGCTCGCGGGACGAAACCCGCGTGCCGCCCCGTTCCTCGTAGGCATATGTGAAGACCTCGAACGGGATATCGTGCTGCAACAGGCAGCGGATCGCGTTGGTCTTGGGGTAATCCTTCCTGGTCATGGCAAGTCTCCGGCTTCGTCTCGGGCCTCCCTGCTACTGCGCCGTTCGGGCTTCCAGTGCCGCGATATTGGCCATCGCCTCGTCGAAGTCGGTGCCGCAGACATCCGGCGACGGCTGCCAGCCGAGGCAGAACGACGGTCGTTCGGGCCGGCCGAACAGCCTGCACAAATTGCGGCCGTCCAGATGACGGCATCGCACTCCGGCGGGCTTGCCCTGCGGCATACCCGGCGTGGCGCTGGTGATCGACGGGGCGATACAGCAGGCCCCGCACTTGCGGCATTCCATGGGCACCTCGCTCGAAGCGGTTCTCAGTACTGTTAACGGCACAGGCATCATACGCCGACGACGGACGTGCTTCAACCATGACCAGCCAAGCCAGCTCACCGCGGGGCGTTTTTGGTGCAGGCCCGCCTTTTCGTATGTTTTGGATAAGTGGTCCATGCCCGTTTGCAGTGACGCCGTGAGGTGTTGCCCATCCATGCGCTTCCAGGCACACTGCAGGCGGTAGTTTCGGAAAAGCAGGAGTGGCAACTCATGAGTCTTCTCAAGCGCATTCTCGGCAGGCCGACAGCTTTCGAGAGTTTCTCGGACCAGGAGAAACGCCGGTTGCTCGAGTTCAATGCGGCGGCCCTCCGGATGGAGCAGATGGCTCGAACCCAGGGCAACTCGATCACATTCTCCAAGGCAGATTCTCAAAGTCAACTGCTCAAACGTCTCTCGGGCACGGAATTGGCTCAGCTCGAACAGATTCGCACGCTGTACGACAAGGCCGACGCCACCAGCGGTCCGGAGGCCATCGCGCTGTATCGGGAGATCTCGCAGTTGGCGCCTTGGGACGAGGTCTGCCTCATGTCGATCGGGGTCGAGCACGCCCAGGCCGGTCGATTCGATCAGGCCATCGAGTGGCTGGGGAGAGCCGCCCAGATCAACCCGGCCAACACGCGGGTCCGCGACAACCTCATGGCCGTGCAGGTGGCGGGAGGCCGACGCGGCTACTGACGCGCGAGCCGGGCAACGGATTATTCCGACGGCGCCGCGATCGGCACGCCTTCGGAGATCGGATAGCCGAAGCACGGATTGCCCTCGACGTCCCAGGTGAAACGCTGCATCCGGGTATTGCGGTCCCAGCCGGAGCCCTGGCGCTTGGCGGCGTGGTAGATAATCCAATCCTCGCTGCCGTCGGGGCTGCGGGCGAAAGACGCGTGGCCCGGACTGAAGACCGTGGCGGTCGAACCGAACACGGGGGTGTTCTTTTTCTGCCACGACGCCGGGTCCAGCGGATCGTCACCTACCAGTCTCAGTTGCCCCAGGCAGTAGTTGTCCGTCCAGCTCCCGCTGGCGGAGTAGATGACGAAGACATCACCCTCATGCATGAGTACCTGCGGACCCTCGTTGACCAGCGGCTTGCCGATCTGCTCCCAATCGTATTCGGGCTTCGATAGCAGCGATCGGGGCCCATCGATTGAAAGCGGGTCTTTCATGAGCGCGATGTAGAGATTCTGTGCGATGTTCGTGTCGCCCTCCCAGCCCGACCAGATGAAATAGAGCCGGTCCTCGTGCAACATCACCGTCCCGTCGATGGCCCATTTGTCCGAGGGATCGGCGATCTTCCCGCGGATCGTGTAGCTTCCCGCCGGATCGTCGCTGTCCGCGCCGAGAACGTACATGCGATGGTTCTCGTTGTTCCCGTCGTCGGCCGCAACGTAGATGTACCACCGGCCCTGGAGCCGATGCAGCTCCGGCGCCCAGAGCTCTCGCGAATACGGCAGGCCGCGCGTCGGTCGCCAGACCTGCCTGCCCTCGAACTGAACTGCGTTCTCGATCCGCCGCCCGCTGTGGACCCAGATCGCGCCTTTGTGCGAGTAGCAGTAGTGATACACGCCCTCGAACTGCGTGACCCATGGATCGTGACCCTCGGGGGCAACAGGATTGGTGATGAGGCGCTGGCCCGGACAGGGCGCGCTCCACAGCCGCAGGACAGCGATACTGACGACCCAAACGCTCACCGACACACGGGAATGCCGCATGGTGTTTTTCTCCTCCTGCGCGATAACGGTACGCCAATGCTCACAAGCCGGCCGGCCGCTCGGCTCGCACGGCCTCCGCCTCATTACAGCGGGCCTCGCGCGGCCAGGCAAACACAGTCTCCGGGGGAAGGCAGCTCGTCAGCGAAGGGCTGAGATAGGTTTGTCCGTCGGCAGCAGCCTCGACCGCCTCGATCAGATCGGGGAGCATTTCGTCCTTGAGCACGTAGGCACACGCTCCGGCGGCAAACATGGCCCTGACGTACACGTGCGAATGATGGGTCGACAGGCCGATAATTCGCACGTCCGGTTGTTCGGCAAGGATCTGGCGGGTCGCGCCGATTCCATCGAGTCGGGGCATTTCGACGTCCATGACCACGACATCGGGCTTCAATTCCCTGGCCCGTTCCACCGCCTCGCAGCCATCGGCCGCCTCGCCCACCACCTGCATCTCCACCGCTTCGTGAAAAACACGAACCAGGGTCTGCCGCATGCCGAAGTGATCGTCCACAATCAGAATCCGCATCTTGTCGTCCTCTGTCCCTGGGTACGCATCCCATTGTCGTCATCAGGCTGAGAACAGTGGGGCCAATCTGCAGCCCCGTGCAAAGGAGGTTCTCCGCAACATTGTGAACTATCTTGCCTGTATCGGCAGAACCCAGCAAAAACTTGCATCAGGAATTTGCTCATAAGGGAAATACTGAGTCTCCCGGAAAATTGCCGGCTTCGCCTCCGCCATGCCGGCACCGAGAGCCAGGAGGACCAGCCTCCCACATGACCCGGCGGACATGGTGACATCGCGGCGATTCAGACTTCTGTGCGCGAATCGCTCCGGGGGCCGTGCCCGCGTCTGGCTTCGGACAGGTCCTTGAACAACGAGCGGATGTTGAAGAAGCCTCCGATCGCCACGGCCACCGTCAGCGCGGCAAAAAGGCCAAGACTCAGAAAGAAGAAGAACGTCCAGATCTTCACCCAGTCCATGCTACGACTCCACACGCTCGGCATGATAACGGTTCCGTTCCCGATCCGGCCACAACAGCGAGCCGGCAATCATCAGCACAATCGCCAGGACGAGCACCAGCAGTCCGATCGCCGCGCTGGAGATGTCGCCCTCGATGCCGAACCGCGCCTTGATCGGCGCCAGCATCGGCGCACATAGTTCCTGCACCTTCGACAGTCCCAGGATGGCCAGGATGCCAGTGAAAAGGGCCAGATAGGCGCCCGTGCGGCTGGCTCGTTTCCAATACAGGCCGAACGCCAGGAGGGTGAAACCGCCGATGGAATAGATCGCGCCGGAGATGGCCATATAATCCCACAAGTCCTGCCGAAGTGGAAACCACAGCCCCCAGACCAGGATGAAGACGCCGATCGCGAGGATGAAGATTCGGGTCAGCAGGAGCCGCGTCTTCGAGGAAAGGTCTCTTTGGAACCAGGGAGCGACCACGTCCTGGGTCAGCACGGAGCTCCAGCACAGAAGATAGCTGTCGTGCGTGGACATGAAGGCGGCCAGCATTCCCGCCGTAACAATGCCAATAATGCCGGTGGGCAGGATCTGGCTCAGATAGAACGGCATCGCCCGCAAAGACAGGTCGGGATTCGCCTTGCCCTCGGCCGAAAGGAACACGGTTCGAAGCGAAGAACTGTTGGCGATGAACACCAGAGCGCAGATCCCGAAGAAATACGGAATCAGGAAACGAATCAGAAAGCCGATCGACGAGAGGCAGTACATCTTCCGAACGGTCGCGGTGTCCTTGGCCGAACAGGCACGGATCACGGCGGTCTGCCAGACGGCGCAACTGACCAGGCCCATGAAGAACATCCACAGCACGTAGGACCAGCCGAAACCCGCCTCGTCGAAGGGATCGAAGCCGCTATCCCCCATCTCGCGCGTCACCGTCTCGACGATATTGGTCCAGCCCAGATGCCGGATCGACAAGACGCTGGCGATCACCAGCCCAAACGCCAGCACCACAAACTGGATGTAGTCGAGAACAACCACCGAGACCATGCCGCCGAGGGTCGTATACAGCAGAACCAGGCACAGCAGCACGGTCATGACGATCTTCAAATGGACCTCCGAGGCCATCCCGGTCACGCCCATTACAAACAGCGAGCCGGCCTTGAGGAACAGCCCCATATTCAGGATGCCCGAGAACGCCAGGATCGCCCCACCGAGGATGCGAACGTCTCTGCCGAAACGCTTCTCGTAGAATTCCGGGATCGTCATCACGTTCAGGCGGCGCAGCGGAACCACGATAAAGCCGGACAGACCTACGAAGAGCGTGACGATGGCCGCCGCGAAGGCGATGTGGAAGGCAGCAAACCCTCCCGTAAAGCCCTTCTGAGCCGAGTACATCACCGTCACCAGGCCCAGTTCCGTCCCGATCATCGTCGCGATGGCCAGGAACGTCTTGAGCCCTCGACCGGCGACCATGAAGTCCGTGGCGCTGGCCACGTACTTGCGGATGTAGACGCCGATACTGACGACGGCAACCAGATACCCAATGAGAATGCACCAGTCGAGGACCGTGAAACTCGTGCTGAAACCGAGCCTGGCAAAGTCCGTTTCCATCGCAGCTCCCGTCCACAGATACAACCCAACGAGATGTCCCATCCCTGCACAGGGAATTTGCCTGCCATGCCGGTCTAATCCATCTGGAGTCGGCTCCAGACCTTGATCAGCAGGCCGGCGGCGACAAGGGCGGCAACCGTGAGGATGATCGCCGGCATGTAGTTGGCGTAGATCCACGAGCCGATCGCAAACAGCGAGGCATACACGACGACGCAGCCGAGGACCATGCAGAGAATCCCTCGCGGCACGTCCCAAGCCAGAGGATCAGACGCAGGCTTGTGCTCCTGGAACACAGGGTCGCGCACAACGGCGGCCCATCCGGGGCCGCCGGGATGCACCAGCTCGTAGAAACGCACCAGCGTCTGACGTTCGGTGGGCCGGGTCAGGAAGGTCACCGCAAGCCATGCAGCGGTCGTGATCGCCACTCCGAGCACCAGCGTCTGCCAGCTCTCCAGTGCCGGCAGGCCGACCTGAACGTGCACGAACTGGAACCAACAGGCCACCAGGAAGGAAACAACCATCGCCGTGATCTCGCTCCAGGCGTTGATCCGCCACCAGAACCAGCGGAGGACGAAGATCAGCCCGGTCCCGGCGCCGATCTGGAGCAGGATCTGAAACGCCTCCACAGCACTCTGGAGGCCCAGCGCCAGCACCGCGGCGCCCACCATCAGCAGGACGGTCGAGATGCGGCCCACGCGAACCTGTGCCTTCTCGGACGCCTGCGGATTGACGAACCGCTTGTAGAAGTCGTTGACCACGTAGGACGAACCCCAGTTCAGGTGCGTCGAAATGGTGGACATATAGGCCGCGATGAGCGAGGCCAGGACCACGCCGAGCAGGCCGTGCGGCAGGAACGTCAGCATGGCAGGATAAGCCAGATCGTGCTTGACAATGTTGGGATCGACGTTGGGGAACGCCTGACGCAGCGAATCGAGCGTTGGGAAGACAATCAGCGAAGCCAACGCCACAATGATCCAGGGCCACGGCCGCAGCGCATAGTGGGCAACGTTGAAGAAGAACGTCGCGCCGACGGCGTGTTTCTCGTTCTTGGCCGCCAGCATGCGCTGGGCGATATAGCCCCCGCCCCCCGGCTCGGCGCCAGGATACCAGACGCTCCACCACTGGACCGCCAGCGGAATCAAGAAGACCGATACGAGCAGATTCGCGCTTTCCTTGCTGCTGAAGTCAAAGGGCGGAAGGATCGACAATTTGCCCTGAACCGCCGGATGATCGAGCAGGTTCGCCAGGCTGCCGATCGCCTCGTGGCGCACGGCAATCACCGCCGCTACAACAGCGCCAGCCATCGCGATGATGAACAGCAGAAAATCCGTCAGCAGCACGCTGCGCAGGCCGCCCAGGGCGCTGAACACCATCGTAATCACCGCTGCGATGGCGATGGTCTCGATTGGCTTGAGGTTCAGCATGACCCCGCCGATCTTGATGGCGGCCAGCGAGACCATGGCCATCACCATGATGTTGAAAAAGACCCCCAGGTAGAGCGAGCGGAAGCCGCGCAGAAAGGCGGCGCTGGGTCCGCTGTAACGAATCTCGTAGAACTCGATGTCGGTCAGGACCTTTGAACGCCGCCAGAGCTTGGCATAGACGAAGACTGTCAGCATGCCCGTCAGCAGGAAGGCCCACCAGGCCCAATTGCCGGCGACGCCGTTCTGACGGACAAAGTCCGTCACGAGATTGGGCGTGTCCGTGGAGAACGTGGTGGCGACCATGCTCATGCCGAGCAGCCACCATGGCATATCGCGACCGGAAAGAAAGAACTCCGAACTACTCTTGCCGGCCCGCCGGGCCACCGCCAGACCGACGATCAAAGACACCGCAAAGAACGCGAAGATGCACGCCCAATCGATTGGCTCCAGCAGCATGCGCTATCCCCTACCTGTGGAAGATTCCCTTCAAATCGTGACCTTGCGACCGGCTGCGGCGGACCGCTTCTCCGCCAGCACGAGGCGGAGCGAATCGACCGATTGGGCCGGCGTGATGATCTTCGGGACGCTCTTGCCTCGAACGGCTTTTACGAAGTGCGCGATCTCGTTGGAGTAGCCGTCGCCCGAGGCGATCTTGGGCGTGAAGGCCTCGCCACGGGTGGGGGCGACCTTGAACGCCGGCTGACGCGTGCAGTCGTAGCTGATCGTGGCTTTTTCGAGCACAACGTTGAAGCTCATCTCGAACCCGAAGCCCGGCGTCATGGCCCATCCGCCTTCGGCGGTCACGACGCAATCGTTGTCGTAGATGTACTGCGTGACGATGTGATCGAACTGGCCCGCCGGACCGCCCGCCGCGCGGCTGAAGACCGCCTTGGGCATCCCGAACACGTACTGCACGTAGTCGGAATCGTGGATGTGCAGGTCCAGCGCCGCTGAGCCGCTCTTGGCCGGGTCCATCAGCCAGTTGTCCCACGACCACGTCGGCGTCAGGCTCAGCCGCTGGAACGTCGCGGCCAGCACCTTGCCATATCTGCCGGAATCGATGATCTCCTTGGTCTTTGCGTATTCCGGCCAGAACCGGATGCAGTGGCCCACCTGCAAGAGTTTGCCGCTCTCTTTGGCGGCTGCGACGATCTTCTCGCCGTCGGCCACCGTCATCGCTAAAGGCTTTTCGCACAAGACGTTGACGCCGGCCTTCAGCGCCTTGACGGCGTACCTCTTGTGCAGATAGGTCGGCAGGGTCACCGAGAGGATGTCGAGATTCGCCTCGGCCAGCATCCTGTTGAAGTTGTCATAAAGGCCGACCCCTGTGAAATCCAGCGGCGCTTCGGCGCCCTGGATATTCCCGGCGGTGCCGCCGGTGTCCCGGAACTTGGCCTTGTCGGTGTCGCAGATCGCCACGACCTTCACGCCCGCCAGCGCCCGGTAGCAGCGAAAGTGCATCTTGCCCATGAAACCCAAACCGATGATGCCCACTCTGGTCATGGTACTCTCCCTTTGGACAGGAATGGTCTACTTGAAGATCTTCTTCATCGCAGCGGCCGTCTTCTGGGGCCGGCCCGGCTGGTGCGGGAGCATCTCGGCGGTAACGTAGCCGTCGTAGCCGATCTCGCCCAGCGCCGCCTTGACCGCCTCGAAATCCACATCGCCTTCCAACAGGTCGACGAAGCCCTCGGCGGTGCCGACGGACTTCTTGAAGTCCTTGACGTGCACGCGGGCGATCCGCTTGCCCAGAATCCGGATCCACTGGTCGGGATAGCCGGTCAGCAGGACGTTGCCCACATCGAAATAGGATCCTACGGATTTCGACCGGAAGCTGTCGATGAAATCGCGCATCTCCAGCGGGCTCAGCAGGAACTTGTTCCAGACGTTCTCGATGGCGAGCGTGACGCCAAGCTTCTGGGCGGTCGGAGCCAGTTGCGAAACCGCGTCTTTGGCCCGTTCGTAGCACACGTCGTACGGCACGACCGGGCTGTTTTCGAGGAAGAAGACGTCGACCGCTCCCGGCACGAACAGATAGGCGTCGGTCCCGAGCCACCTGGCCACCTGGAGCGCTTTCTTCGTGAAGTCGACGATCCTGGCGCGGACCGCCGGATCGTCGTCCGAAGGAGAACTGCCCCAGCTCTCGCCGCTGGCGACGCCGGCGATCTCGATCCCCAGTGTCTTCGCCTTGGCCACGATCTGCTCGCACTGGGCCTGGGTGGCCTGGTGCGTCAGCACGCCCTGGCTGGCGATGCCCAGCTCAATCGCGTCGAAGCCCAGTTCCTTGGCTTGGGCCATCGCCTCGTCCACGGGCAGCGTCGCTTCCAGGCCCCCTTCGAACATCCAATAGCTTGCACTGATCTTCATCGGCACACCTCCGGCCGGTCGGCCGCGATGCAGAATCGGTTCCTATGCTTTGAACTGCATGACGTGCAGTTCCCTGGGATTCTTCCACTGTCCGCGCGTGAAATCGGGGAAGTCCACCGGCCTGCCTTTCTTGGCGACCGACTTCTGGGAGAGCCCCACGACCGCAGACCAGGCCACCGCATCGTAGACGTCGATGTCCGTCGGACGGCCCATCCGAAGGGCTTCGATCAGACGGAAGTCCTCGATGAAGTCCATGCCGCCGTGACCGGCGCCTTTGGCTCGCTCCTGCATGGCCTTCCACAGCGGATGGTCGTAGTCCATCTCGGCGCTGCGGTATTTGCTGAGGTCTTCCCAGTCATGGCCCTGAGTCTTGCCCTCGATGTGCACCTTCTCCTCCGGATACTTGCGGACGAGTCCCTTCGTGCCCTGGACGAGGATGTCGCGGCTGTAGGGCCGGGGCACGTTGGTGTCGTGCTTGACGATGATGGTCTTGCCCAGCTTGGTGCGAATGAGGCTGGTGTTGACGTCGCCGAGCTTGTACGTCTCTTTGCGTCTGGGGTCGTCAGCCGGATAGTGATCGGCCGCGTATTCGTACAGGCCCCGCGAGTTGCTGCTGACCGAGACGAGATAGTCGAAGGCGTCGCCCCGGTTGATGTCCATGCACTGGGCGATCGGGCCTAAGCCGTGCGTCGGATACAGGTTGCAGTCGTGGGTCATGGCCCAGTTGCGGCGCCAGAGGCCTTCGCCTCCTTCGGAGAACTTGACGCCGCGCAGATCGTGTAGATAGCCGCATTCGCCGTGGAGCAACTCGCCGAACAGGCCCTGCTTGACCATATTGAGGATCTGCATCTCGGTGCGGTCGTAGCAGCAGTTCTCCATCAGGACGCAATGCCTTTGGGTCTTCTCGGCGGTCTCGACCAGCTTCCAGCAATCCTCGACGTTGAACGCCGCATTGACTTCCGTAGCGCCATGCTTGCCATTCTTCATCGCCTCCAGCAGAACCGGCGCATGCCACTCCCAGGGCGTGGCCGTGTAGACCAGATCGAGGTCCTCCGTCTCGCAGAGCCGTTTGAAGTCCCAGTCCCCGCGCGTGTATCCGGTCGGCTTTGGGAAACCCGCCTCCTCGACCCATTTCTGGACGCGTTCGACCCTCTCCGGAACGATATCGCAGACCGCCGTGATCTGGCAGCCTTCGATCTTCAGCAGGTTCCGCACGTGGGCCGATCCCATCCCCCCGACGCCGACGAACCCTATTCTCACGTTTTGGATGGCCGGCACTTTGAATTCGATCAGACTGGTCCGTTTGCTCCGGAAAAGGCCCGCACTCGCCAGCGACGGCACCAGAGTTGGAAGGGAAATACCTATTCCCGCGGCGGCGCTCGTTTTGATGAAATCTCTGCGGTTCAGATCGCTCATCTCAAGACCTCCCAATAACGCAACGGTTGCACAGTGGCCGGGCGTGCCTGGCACACCCTGTTCGCGCCGAGTCGACGCGGTCTGCCCTGCCACGGTGGACAGGCTGCCAATTCTACCGGGACCGCGCCTCGGATGCCAGAGTCACAACCGACATAATGCCGGAAACCTTCAATCAACGTGCCTGCGGCGCAGGGCGGCGCCGCGACGGCATCCCGATCTGCACCGGGACTCCGCAGACCTCGTGTGTCTGTGAAAATATCCTGGCAGCCGTGTGGCAGCGGCAAGCGCAGGCTTGCCGATGGTGATACGCATGCCGTCGAAGCCATCGGCAAACTCCGCCTTGCTCCGTTTGCCGCTGCCACACATGGCG
>JAAYBV010000084.1 GCA_012744475.1 Phycisphaerae bacterium | reverse complement strand
TGTTTGTAGGTAGGTTCCTGCCGAGGCCAGGAAGGGGGCTGTCATCTCGGAGAGCGTGGCGGATGTCATTTCGACTAAGGGCGAAGCCCGCACGGAGAAATCTGGCCGAGGATAAGGCAATAGCCCCTTCGCAGCCAGATTCCTCCACTCCGCTGCGCCCCGGTCGGAATGACAAAGTCGACTGCAACCCCCCGTAAAGGTCTACCTACAGACATCAAGTGCACCCGGTCAGGCGTCCCTGATATTTCGCGCGTGCGTGGGCCAAAGGCCGATCTGTTATCCAAAGGGGCACCCCGACCGTTCCAGGGTCAGGCCTTTCGTCAGTCTTCGGGAGGGACCAAGGGATAGACCCCGTCTGGGCCGACAGATCCCTCTGCAAAATCCGTGAAATTACGGACAGCCACCCATTTGGCAACAGTGTCACTTGACTTAGTTGGTGGCTGTCCCTGTTTGATACTCGCGCAAGCGTTCGTGGTTTTCCGCGTTCTTGGCCTTGAGAGGGCGGTTTGCACCGGCCTGTCGAACGAAGGTTGGGGGTTCTTCCTTTTCGCGGGTCGGCCATCCGGCCACAAGACGCCCCCTCCCATCTCTTGGCCTCTACAGGCACATAGCGGGCCTGCGACCCGACCCTTTCAGTAGTCAGGGAGGAGGACCGGGGGACAGACCCCGTCTTAGACGGTGGACGGGGCGATTGGTAAGAATCAAAGGCGTCCGGAGCGTACGAACCACGGCGGGTTTTTTGGTTTCGCGCGGGGAATGTTGGCGCTGGCTGTGAAACGGGCGGGTGTGGGGCGCATCTGGACTGTTGGTGGCGGCGGCGATGGGCCGGGCGGCTACGGCGGGGTGCCGAGGACGGCGTCGTCGGTGTCTTCGACGAGCCGGACGGTGATGAGGTCGTTCGTGTGGACCTGTTCGGTTCCGGCGGAACCGTCGGACGACAGGCGGACGGTGAAGTAGCGTTCGGCCCGGCCGCTGGGGCGGCCGCTGGTGCTCTCGATGAGGACTTGGGCGGTCTGGCCGAGGAACCGGCGGCGGAACCGGCTCTGGAGCCTGTGGTCGAGATCGCGAAGGACTTGCGATCGCTCTTTCTTAACTTCAGACGGGACCTTTTCGGGTATCCTTGCGGCGGCGGTACCCTTTCGAGGCGAGAAGGGGAAGACGTGCATCTTGGCGAAGCCCACACGCTCGGCCAGATCGAGCGTCCGGCGGAAGTCATCGTCCGTTTCACATGGGAAACCGACGATAATATCGGTCGTGATGGCCGGACGGTCGAGGATGCTGTTAGCCAGCTCGACCTTCGCGGCGAAATCATCGGCGGTGTACGGCCGGCACATCCGATGCAGAACGCGATCGGAGCCCGACTGGAGCGATAAGTGCAGGTGCGGCATGATGTTACGGTGCCGGGCGAAGACCTCCAGCAGGCGGGCGGTTACGTCGGCCGGGTCGAGCGAACTGACGCGGATCCGCGCCAGGCCGTCGATCCGAGCAAGCCGGTCGAGAAGCGCCGGCAGATGGTCGTTCTCCGGCGTCGGCCAGTGCCTCCGGCGGACCGTGGCCTGGCCGTAAGCGCCTATGTGTACGCCGGTTACGACGATCTCCTTGTGGCCGGCGGCCGCGAGGGCTTGGGCCTCGGCCAGCACGTTATCGGGCGGATTGCTGCGAACCTTCGGGCGCGTAGAGGGTATAATGCAGTAGGTGCAGAACCCGTCGCAGCCGTCCTGGATCTTGAGGAAGGCCCGGGTCTGGCCGCAAAAGCGGGAAAGGGGCAGCAATTCCGGAGGCGGACATAAGTCGTTTTTGCGCTTGACTTTGGGGCCGTTTTCTGGTCTAATGGGCGTGTTCCTGGAGGATGGCCCGAGGTTCTCTGCATCTGGGGTGGTTCGAAAGGTCTCGATCAGGCTTTGCAGCGTGGAAGCAAGATCGGATCGATCCTTCACAACATGGACGTTCTCCTCGGCAGGTTGTAGTTCATCGCAAGGGGCAACGGGCAGGCAGCCGCAGAGGACCACGGCTTTCGGCCCATGACGCAGCGCGTGATGCAGCAGGTGTCGGCTCTTGGCCGAAGCGGTGTGCGTCACGCAGCAGGTGTTGATGACGACAAGGTCCGGTAAGTGTGTGACATCGGCCGGAGCAAGGCCGAGCCGTTCGAGAAGCTCGCGAATTTGCTGGCTTTCGTACTGGTTTACCTTGCAGCCGAGTGTCAAGATGGAAAATCTGTCCATGATGTGGTACAATGGTAAGACTGTTGAGAGCTGTTTACAAGACTAACTGGCGGTACGCAGGCCGGCAGGCGGGAGGTTCGTTATGGCAGCAGCATCGGATGCGATTTGGGCGGTTGACCTGGGCAATACGTCTCTGAAGGCCCTGCACCTTGCGGCGGTCGGGGACATGGTCCAGGTCATCGGCTTCGATCATATTCCTCACGGCAAGATCCTGTCGAGCAGCGGCATCAGTGCCGCCGAGCGCGACGAGCTGATCGCGATTACGCTGCGGCAGTTCGTCCAGCGCAACGACGTCAGCTACGACCCGCTGATCGTCTCGGTGCCGAGCCAGAACAGCTTCGCCCGCTTCGTGACGCTCCCCCCCGTCGAGCAGAAACGCCTGCCGGAGATCGTCAAGTTCGAGGCCGCCCAGCAGATCCCATTCGACATGAGCGAGGTGCAATGGGATTATGTCATGATGACGGAGCCGGACAGTCCCGAGCAGAAGGTGGGCATCTTCGCGGTCAAGAACGAAGTGGTGGAAGCGGAGATGGAGCACTTCGAGCGGGAGGACCTTCAGGTCAGCTACGTTCAGATGGCGCCGATGGCGCTGTACAACTACCTCCTGTTCGACCGGCCCGATCTGGTTCGATCGGACAACCGGGCGACGGTGATCGTCAACGTCGGGGCCGACAGCACGGATCTGGTGGTGTGCACGAAGTCGAACGTCTGGCAGCGCTGCATTCTGATGGGCGGCAACGCGTTCACGCAGGCGATCGCCGAGACGTTCCGGCTGAGCCCGGAGAAGGCCGAGAAGCTCAAGCGGACCGCCCCGGTCAGCCGGTACGCCCGCCAGATCTTCCAGGCGATGCGTCCGGTCTTCACCGACTGGGCGGCCGAAGTGCAGCGGTCGCTGGGATTCTACACCAGCTCCAACCCCGACGTGAAGCTCGCCCGCGTCATCGCCATGGGCGGCGGCACCCGGCTTCGCGGGCTGACCAAATATCTCCAGCAGACCGTCCAAATCCCGGTCGAGAAGCCGGAAGCCTTCAAGAAGGCGGTAATCGCGCCGGGGCTTTCCAGCGCCAAATTCCACGAAAGCGTGGCGGACTTCGGGGTCGTCTACGGCCTCGGCCTCCAGGGCCTGGGCATGGCGCGCATCGAGAGCAACCTTCTGCCGTCGAGCGTGGCGAGGTCGATGGCCTGGGCGAACAAGACCAAGTATTTCATCGGAGCGGCGGTCATGCTTCTGATCGTCTCGCTGATGTGCCTGGGGCGCGTCGGCCTTGACCGCGTCAGCTACGCGCGGAGCGAGCAGGCCCGTGCGGCGACCAAGCGAGTGGTTGCGAAGGCCCAGAGCGCCCAGGAAGTCAAGAGCCAGTTCGAGAGCCAGAAGGCCGAGTATGACGCCAAGCTGGAGGCGCAACTGTCGCCGTTCAAATACCGCGAGGTCGTTCCCGACCTGTACAATCTCATCCTGGCGGCGCTGCCCAACGCCGAGAACACGCCCGATCAGCGTGACCTGTTCCTGGCGTATGATCGCGGCGACGCCGAAAAGGTCAAGAGCATCCCGCGACCCGAGCGAAAGCAGTTGATCGTCGCGAGCGTTTCGGTGTTCTTCAGCGACGACCTGGAGACCGCCCAGTTCGGCCAGACGGCCACGATGCGCAGGGACGCGATGATGCGCGACAGCCAACTGGCGATGGACGGCGAAGACGGCTCGACCCCCGACAGCGTGATGGCCGAACTAATGGCGATCTATGGCGACCGGTACGCGGGCATGGGCGGGATTGCCAAATCATCGGAGGCCGAGAAGACGCCCGGTTTCGTCGTCAGCGTCGTCGGGTTCAGCCCCTACAAGAACGTCGGCGCCCTGGTGGATCCGCCCAACGTAACCGACAATCCTTCTCGTTGGGGCTTCGTGACACGAATCGCCAACCTCGACACGATCACCGACTCGAACTGCCCGTTCGAGCTGTACAAGAAAGACGCGGATCACTTCCGCTTCGAGTACGCCGTGGTCGAATGGGAGACCGCACCGCTGGGCATCGGACAGGTCGAGGTCATTCCCGATACGACCAACACCGCCGGCCGCACGACCGGCCGGTCCGCCATCCTGCTGGACATGAGCGGGACCCAGGGCGTCGAGATCCTCGTGGACCCCGTCACAGGAGAACGGATCGACGCTGAGCCGGTCCTCGACGCCGACGGCAAGCCCAGGGTCGATCTGCTGGGCAAGAAGCAACAGATCATCCACGATTCCTGGTTCCAGCTCGACTTCAAGCTCAAGTGGGACCATGCGCCGGAGATCAAAGGCGCTGCGGACAGCACCGCGACGACGACGGGCGGCGGCTCCCGCAAACGCAGCAGCGGCGGCAGCAGCGAGATGGAACCCTATTAGAGAAAACAGGTGAGACCCGAATGAAGGCACCAAACGTCAACATCAAGGACATCCTGAAGAAGCTCAGCTTCCTCAAGAACAACCTGGCGCTGCTCGTGCCGATCATCATCGTCATCGTGGCGCTGTTGCTGCTGATCCCCACGCGCATCCTGGGCGCCCGGCTGCGCAAGACGGTCGAAGAGCAGAGCCTCCGCACGGGCAAGACGGTCGACACTCTGATCCGCGACGTCAACTCCGCGGCCGAGGCCGAAGTCATGCGGGCGGAGATCGAGGCCCGCGCCGAAGACGTCAATGCAATCGAGGCCCTGATCGCGCGCACGGTCGAACGGGAGCTGCTGCGGTACGACATCTTCGGGCCAGATACGAACGAGACCTCGCGTGTGCTCTTCGAACGATTCGGACAGGCCTATCACGCAGGAATCGACCGGCTCATCGAGAGCGTCGGCGCGGGACTGTGTCCGGCGCGAGCGGAGATCCAGGCGGCCCTGAAGACGGCGCCGCGCAGCACGCTCCGGACGGGCATGGGAGGCGCCTACGGCGAAGGAGCCTACGGCGGCGCTCCCTATGGGGGAGGCATGGACCCGTACGGGGGGGGCGGCATGATGGGACGCGGCCAGGGCTTGGGCATCGTCACGGAAACGGACAAGAAGATCGTCGATCAGATCTGCCTGGACCGGGCCCGATCGTTCAGCGTCTATGGCAGTCCGGTCGACGTCGCCGGCTACGCGTACTGGAACGACTGGACGTTCGAGAACAAGGACAAGGCGTACCAGGACTGCTGGTACTGGCAGGTCGGATACTGGATCGTCGAGGACGTGTTCACGTCGATCGGGCAGATGAATCAAGGGGCCGAGAGCATCCTCACCGCCCCGGTCAAACGGTTGATGGGCGTGGACTTCACGCTCAAGAAAAATCGGGCCATGCGGGGCCGACGCGGCGGCTTCACGCGACGGACCAAGGAGAGCGAGAACCCGACGTACGCCACCGGCACCAAGGACGCTCTGACCACACCCTGTACCGGTCGGTTCACGACCTTGCCGATGGATGACCTGACGGGAATCGACGTGGTGCAGTTCAACGTCAAGCTGGTCATTGACGCGACACGGGTCAATTCCTTCATGGAGCAGCTCTGCACCGCCAAGCCGCACACGTTCCGAGGGTTCTACGGCGATCAGCCGGAACAGACCTACGAACACAATCAGATCGCGATTCTCGAAACGAGCGTCAGCCAGGTCGAGAAGGAAGGCTACAACCACTACTTCTATCGCTACGGCGACCAGCCTGTCGTCGAACTCGACCTGATCTGCGAGTACGTCTTCCCACGGACGCCGGCCTTCCTGGAGATCATACCCAAACAGGTCAAGGACGAGCTAAAAGGCGAAGAAAACTCCGAAGGGTAATCGAATCAGTCAAATACGACGGAATCTGACAGCGGGATAAGCTATGCGAGAATTGTTAGGCAAAATCGGACGGTTCTGCGAGAACCATGTGGAGAAGATCGTGCTCGTGATCGCCGGGGCGTTCTGCATCTGGCTGTTCTTCACGCGAGTGATCTTCAGTCCCAACGGCGTTCCGTATGACGGCAAGACCTACAGCCCCGGACAGATCGACACCGCCATTCAGAGGAAGGCCGAAGACCTGGCGCTGCAGCTCCAGAGTGGAGGCGGAACGAGCCAGAAGAAGGTCACGTACGTTCCCAAGCTCACCGGTCCGATCGATCCGAACGATCCGGTGGTCTCCAAGGTGTTCGTGGGCCGGCCCGCGCCGGAGAGCTTCCTGGAGTTGCTGCGCTCTCCCCTGAGCTTCATGAGCTCGGAGTTGGGCGCCGGCGAAGTCGTCGCGCAGTCCCCGGACGACCGCCCTCGGTATGCGCTGCCCCGCATCGGGCCGGTGACCGACGTCGCGGTCGGCCATATTCGTGCGGCGGCTTACGTGCCTCTCGAAGACGTGACTCCCCAGCGCACCTATGACGCCGTGGAAACCGAGCCCAATGACATCGATCTGGTGACGGTGGAAGCCAAGTTCAACGTGGCCGAGCTGTATCGGCAGTTCAACGCCTATTTTGCGGGAACGGAAGTGGCGAAGCAGGCGTGGCGGGACCCGTGTCTGGCCAATCCGAAATTCGCCGCCGTGCATCTCCAGCGGCAGACCCTGCTGGACGACGGAACCTGGAGCGACTGGGTGGACGTGCCGCGCAGTCGGATCGAAGCCAATCGAAGCCTGTTCCAGATCGTGGAGAATGTCAAAGAGCTGCCCCCGGGAGGTCTGGGCGTTCGGATGATGCAATACGCCGACAGGTTCGTGACCATGTCGCTCCTCCAGCCTGAGGCCTATCAGATCGCCTCGGCCGAGGAAGAGTGGTTCCCGCCCAGCTATTACACCAAGTTCAAAGAGGTTCAGAGGAAGATCGAGGCCGATGAGAAGCGCAAGGAGCGCGAGGAACAGCGCGATCGCCAGGAGGCCGATACGGGGGGTCGTCGCGACAACCTTCGCACTGCGGCCGGAGGCGCGACCGCGACCGGCACCAGCCCTCGACGCCGCGAGAGCACCACCGGCGGCGGGATGGGCGATCCCTACGGCGGCGCCGGCGGCACCCGCGATCGAGGCGCCCGGACCAGCCGGACCAGGGGAGGCGCGCCGGGGATGGGAATGGACCCGATGGCCCCTGACGCACGCCAGCGGGGCGCCCGCACGGGTCGTCGGACTCCGGGCGACATGGCCTATGACCCCGGCCTTGGCGCGTACGGCGGATATCCCATGGACGGCACCATGAGAATGACGCCGACCACCGACGAGGTCTACTACGAGTTTGCACAGGCCGCGATGAACTACACCACGGACCTCTCGAAAAGCAAAGACCCCCTGCTGTTCTGGGCTTTCGACGACACGATGGAACCGGGCAAGACCCACCGCTACCGCATCCGCCTGGGCGTGTTCAATCCCGTGGCCGGGACGGACAAGCTGGCGCCGCGCGACGCGGACAAGAAGAACCAGGTGATTCTCTGGAGTGAATTCTCGAAGGTCACCGACGCGGTGAGCGTTCCCAAGCGGCTGTACTTCTTCGCCAAAGACGTGCAGGACCGGCAGAAGACCGCGACGGTGGAGGTGGCCCGCTACCTGCTGGGTTACTGGCGTACGGAGGACTTCCAGGTCCGGCCGGGCGACGCGATCGGCAAGGAGATGGAGCCCAAGGAAGAGAAACCCAAGAGGACGGACCGCCTGATGACCCCCGGCGGGCGAATCACCGGCGCCCCGATGGGTCGGGAAATGCTCGGCATGGGGCCGTATGCCGCAGGTCCCTACGGCGGCGCTGGCGGAATGGCCATGTATCAGACCCCGGCGGACCCGGCCGACGCCGCGATCAACCCCGAGCTGATCGACTACAGCACCAATACGGTTCTGGTCGATCTGCTGGAGGTCAGCGACTGGAGCACGCAGCCCAGCCTCCAGCCGCGGGTCTACTATGACATGCTCTATACCCACGATGGCACGAGTATCGAGCGTATGCCGGTGGGGACGCGAAACTGGTCCAAGGACCTGCTGGCGACGTACCAGCTCATCTCGACGGAGAAGCGGAAGGAGCCTCAGTCGTTCAAATCGTTCCAGAAAGGCGGCTTCCGCTCTCGCGGTGGCATGGGCGGCCCCGGCGGATATGGTTCGCCCTACGACATGATGGGCGGCGGCGGCCCTTACGGTCCCACGCCCCGCAGATAACCTCCGCACACAGAACAGGTCCTATCGGTCCAATTCGACCCATAGGACCTGTTCTTCAATTCCCTTGACCCCTTCGCGCGACTGCGCTACATTCTCCGGCGTCTTTGTCCATGACGAAAAGGGCCGGAGGCAACGTGAACGAACGCATTGAACTGCTGCTGCGCATCTTGTGTGACACCATCCCCTCCCAGGTGGATGCGGTGTACCTCTTCGCGCAGACCGAACCGAACCAGGAGAGCGTCTTTGCGACCGCACGCGGACTGCTGCACCGCAAGAGCGTCGAGCGGATATGGATCTCCGACTGCGCCGCCAAGAGCGGCTACGTCGGCGCGCCCGCTTGTCGAGAGGCGATGGTCCGATCGGGCATCCCCCAGGGGACCATCGAAGAGGTCCCGATGGAACCGACCGAAATCCTGCACACGCAGATCGAGGCGCATGCCGTGGTCCGATTCGCCAAGGCGCGAAGGCTGCGGAGTCTGATCGTGACCTCGGCGCCGTTCCACCAGGAGCGGGCGTTCATGGCGGTCGTCACCGCCGCCCTTCGGGAGTGTCCGCCGCTGAAGCTCTACAGCCTGCCGGGCAAGGCCCGGAACTGGGACGAGGTCGTGACCCATTCCCAGGGGATCCTCACGGGCACGCGCGCCGACCTGATCGAATCGGAGCAGCAGCGCATCGACAAGTACACCGCCCAAGGCGACCTTGCGGCGCGCACCGAGGTCCTGCGCTACCTACGTCGGCGCGACGCCGCCGATTGAGCCGGCCGAACGATCCGGTCAGCTCATCAACTTCCGCAGCAGGGCGCGCTGGAAGTGGAGGCGGTTCTCCGCCTGGTCGAAGAGGATCGAGTGGGGCGACTCAGTGACTTCGTCGCTGATCTCGAACCCGCGATAGGCGGGCAAGCAGTGCATGACACGGACGTGCTTTGGCGCGGCGGCCACGAGAGCGGCGTCGACCTCGAAGCCGGCGAACTCCCTGCGGCGTTTGTCTTTCTCATCCTCCTGACCCATGCTGACCCAGGTGTCGGTGTAGATGACGTCGGCCTGCGTCACGGCGGCGCGCGGGTCGCTCATCTGCGTGACACAGCCCGGCGCAAAGCCGTTGGCCACGCGGATGGAGGCATCGTCCAGCTCATAGCCGGCGGGCGAGGCGATGATCAGCTTCATCTTCAGCTTGCCGGCGGCAAAGGCCAGCGAGCGCGCAACGTTGTTGCCGTCCCCGATGAAGGCGATGGTGATGCCCTCGATCCGTCCGAAATGCTCGCCGATCGTCAGCGCGTCGGCCATCGCCTGGCACGGGTGCGACCAGTCGGTCAGCGCGTTGATGACCGGGATGTCGGCATACCGGGCCAGGTCGACCACGGTGCGGTGCTCGAACGTCCGCGCCATGATCCCGTGGACGTAGCGACTGAGCACTCGCGCGATGTCCTTGACCGGCTCGCGCGTGCCGATGCCGCCGATGTCTTCGGGCTTGACGTAGATCGGGCTGCCGCCCAGGTCGGTCATCGCGACCTGGAAGCTGATGCGGGTCCGCAGGCTGGGCTTTTCGAACAGCATGGCGAGGGTCTTGCCCGCCAGGCACAGATCGCGCCGGCCGGACTTGTACATCGCCTTCAGGGACCGGCTCTCTTCGAGCAGCGCGTTCAGTTCGTCGGTGGAACACTCGCTGATGGCAAGGAAGTCTTCCATGGTCAACTCCCGGACAAGACGTTGTCAAAGATGCCGATGGCCTCGTCGATCTGCTCGCGTGTCACGGTCATGGGCGGCATGAAGCGGATCACGGTGTCGTGCGTGCAGTTGATCCTCAGACCCTTCTCCAGGCACGCGGCGACGATGGCAGCGCCGGGGCGCATCAGTTGGATGCCGATCATCAACCCGATGCCCCGGACGTGGTCGATGATCGCGTGTTTGTCCTTGAGCGAGCGGAGCTTGTCCTGTGCGTACTGGCCGATCTCGGCGGCCTGCCGGAGCAGGCCGTCCTCCTCGATGGCCTCGATGGTCGCGACGCCGGCGGCACAGGCCAGGCAGTTGCCGCCGAACGTGGAGGCGTGCTTGCCCGGCACCAGCGAGGCGGCGATCTCGGGTCGGGCCATCATCGCGCCGATGGCGACGCCGCCGCCGAGGGCCTTGGCCATCGTGATGATGTCCGGCTCGACGTCGTAATGCTGATAGGCGAACCACTTGCCGGTCCGCCCGATGCCCGTCTGCACCTCGTCGAGGATCATGATCGCTCCTCTGGCGTCGCACAACTCGCGAATGGCGCCGAGGAACTCGGCCGTCGCGACGTTGATGCCGCCTTCGCCCTGGATCGGCTCGACCATCACGGCGGCGACCTCGTCGGTGAACGCCGCCTCCAGCGCCGCAACGTCGTTGAACGGAATGTACGCAAAGCCCGGCAGCAGCGGCAGGAAGCCGTCGTGGTACTTGGGCTGCGCGGTGGCGGTGACGGTGGCGAAAGTGCGGCCGTGGAAGCTGCCCTCGGCGGTGATGAACTTGTACTTGCCCTTGGCGGTGTGCAGACGCGACAGCTTCAGGGCCGCCTCGTTGGCCTCGGCGCCGCTGTTGCAGAAGAAGCACTTGCCTCCGAAGGCCCGCTCGCTGAGCAGTTGGGCCAGCTTGCCCTGCGGCTCGGAGTAGAAGGTGTTGTCGATGTGGATCAGCTCGCCGACCTGGCGGCGCACCGCCTCGACCACCTTGGGGTGACAGTGGCCGATGCCGCTGACCGCCCAGCCGGGAAACATGTCGAGAATCTTGTTGCCGTCGGCGTCGTAGAGGTAGGAGCCTTCGCCCTTGACCATGACGCGGGGCAGCCGGCCGTAGTTGGCGATCACGTATTTGTCAAACAGTGCTATCGTTTCTTGCGTTGTCATAGATCCCTCTGGAGTCTGGGGATGAATATCTCTTGTGGCTTCGAATGGAATCGGTCCTGTAGGGCGTACAGGACCTATGGCCTTCGCACGATCTCGGTGCCGATGCCCTTCTCGGTGTAGATTTCCAACAGCAGGGAGTGGTCGATGCGGCCGTCGATGATGTGGGCCTTGCGCACGCCGGCCTCCAGCGCCATCAGGCACGCCTCGACCTTGGGGAACATCGCGTCGGTAATCACGCCGGCGTCGATCATCTGCTTGATCTGCTCCTCGTCGAGGCTGCTGATCCAGCTCTCGGGGTCGTTGATGTCGCGGCGGATGCCGTGCGTGTCGCTGACCATCACCAACTTCTCGGCCACCACCGCCGCCGCCACCTTGCCCGCGGCGCTGTCGGCGTTGACGTTCAGTTTGCCGCCGGCCTTGTCGATCGCCACCGAGGCGATCACGGGAATCGTGCCCTCGGCGCAGAGCGTCTTGAGCAGCTTGCCGTTGACATCGGTGACCTTGCCGACCAGGCCGAGGTCGAGCTTGCGTCCCTCCGGGCCGGGCAGCCGCAGCGTCTCGGCCATCAGCACGCAACTGCTCAGCGAATGCAGGCCCATCGCCCCGCAGCCCAGCTCCTCCAGCGTCTGGCAGATCGGCACGTTCGTCTTGTGGACCAGCGTGTGCTCGGCGATGTTCAGCGTCCGCTGGTCGGTATAGCGGCGGCCCTGCACCCAGACCGGCTCCAGGCCCGCCTCGTTCATCGCGCGGGTGATGGCCTTGCCGCCGCCGTGGACGATGATCGGCCGCATCCCCACCGTCGCCATGAACGCCACGTCGGTCAGCAGATTCCGCTGCGCCGCCGGATCGTCCAGCACGCTGCCGCCCAGCTTGACGACCACAATCCGCTCGCGAAAGGCCCGGATGTACTCCATCGCCTCGACCAGGGCGGCCGCTTTGGCAATCGCCTCTTGCACGTAAAGACTCCTTGGACTCCAATAAAAAAAGAATCTTTCAATTTATGCTCGCCGGGCGCGCAAGTCAAGCGCTATTCTCGGCGAAATCAGCGGAATTGCGTCTCTCACTGGTTCTCCCAGCCGGCGAGTGGCGGGACCTCGAGGGGCCAGGCGAGATGCAGGTTGCCGCCGGGGCCGAGAGAGCTCTCCGGCAGATTTCCGACCCGTCGGCTCCTCCGGAGCTGGTCCGACACCGTAACCTTTCGGACGTGGCCGTCCAGCATGGAGACATAGGAGTGCCCCGTGTTCAGGTCGCCCCCGCGCGGACGGTGGTAGGTCGCAAAGGCGTCGCCGACGTCGGTCTCCGGCATCGTCGACGCATAGGGACGCTGCGGGGATGTGTCGAAGGTGGTGTACGAAGGCCCGATGTCCAGAGACCCGATCGTGATGGCGCCGGTGACCCTGAACCTCGGCGTCCGCGAGTCGATGGGATCGCCGGGATCATTCATGGTCCCGTCCTGGGTTCCTCCCCAGGGGCCGCTGAGATTGTGCAGCGCCGGCCATCGCGATTCCGTGTTGATCGTCCAGGAATTCTCCTCGCCGAAGGCAAACACCTCGGCAGGACTTCGCGTAACCTGCGTTTCCCGGCGGACGGTTGTCTTTCGGACGGTCCTGGCATCCACGGCGTTTCCCGCCCCCCCGCCAAGAGTCCCGGTCAGAAAGGTCCTGTGCAGGTTCCCGTTCATCGTGTAGCAGTACTGGGGGGCGATGTGCGGGAATTCGTTCGGGTCGGGTCTGTCATGCCGTAGCGGAATCCCGCCCCCCGGAGCAATTGCCCCACCCAAACTGGGCTGAGGCCGCCTGGGTTTGTTGGGGTCCTGGTTGTTGCAGCCTCGTTCGAGGTAGGCGCGAACGCCCGTCTTGCAGAGAAGGACCTTGGGATTCCCCAGATAGGGTATCAGAGAGCCCTGGAGCTCCTTGTGATCGCGCAGCAGCCGGCTGGACGGTCCGATCCCGGCGTCGTGCCAGCGGCAGGTCCAAGGGTACCGGGCTCCGTGAGCCAACCGGGACGGCGCCGCGGGATCGTGGGACCTGAAGGATTCTCTGGAATGGTAGATGTAGGTGGGATGGGGAAACAGGCCGTCATGGTCGCTGCAGTAGGTCTTGAGCATCACGGTCATCTGATGCAGGTTCGACCGGCACACCGTCTCGTGGCCCTGCTCGCGCACCAACCTCGTGACGGGCAGACTCAAGGCAATCAGCACGGCGATGATCGCCACGACCACGAGCAGCTCGATGAGTGTAAAGGCTCTCTTCATTCTCGCGCCCTCCCTGCTATCGTCGCCATCGCCGGGATTCGCCCTTCCCCGCCAGGTCGGTGCTCCCGGACGCACCGACCCCACCATACCACGGTCCGCCCCGGACTTCAAGGCATCTGGAGGACGCGATTACCCGTTTTGGCCTCGACTGGCTGAAGGTCGGTCAGGACGCTGGGAGGCGACGGATGAATCCCCGGAGGCCACCTGTTTGTGGTAGGGGCGAATCATCATTCGCCCCTGCGGACGAAGCCGATGCCGGTGTTGTCATCTCGACTGAAGCCTTGGCGATCCGCCGGCCGGAGGGGTCGTAGGTGTAGGTGATCTGCTCCCAGTCGGTTGTCGACGAGCCACCACCACCACTGGGCGTCCACTGGAGACGTAGGGGCGAATGATTATTCGCCCCTACCTGTCGCTGCTGCTGTCCTTGCTGTACACCCAGACCAGGGCGTGCTCTCCGTCCCCGCCCAGCGGGTACGACTTCTGCAGCCAGCCCACCTCCCCGCCGATCCGGTCCTGAAGCACCCCGTCCAACAACCAACCGCCCGGCACAGGCCCACCTTCCATCACCCGCCTGTCGGACAAGCCCATCATACCTCGATCCAGGAGAACGCCCCACCCATTATTCTCCTAATGATTGACGAAAGGCTTAACCCTCAACCCCGCCCAGCTATCGAGTCCTGCGCGGCACCTCCAGTGACAAGGTCAAGTCGGGGTAACCATCATCTCCGATCGCCCAGAGGTCTTCTGTCCCATTGTCTGTCTCTTCGACAAAATCCCATCCAGCTTTCAGGAATGTCTCGATGTCGCGCATCTCAGACATGCTCACGCCAGTGCCGCCCGCGCTGGCCAGCATCTGTGAGGTATCGGTATCCCAAAAGCTGTAGACGGCTGCGTCTGCGCCAAAATCGTCATACCCAATGAGTCCGCCCACATCGCGCAAGCCGCTGACGGCACCGGTGCTATAGCACCGTGACACATCCCGCCAGTTCTGCCCGATGAGCCCCCCGATGTAGTACGCACCAGCCACCGAACCTCTCGCATAGCAATCGCCTACGATGCTGGCGTTGCTCCCGACGAGTCCCCCGAGATTCGCACACCCGACAATCGCCGCTGTGCTGTAGCAGGACCGGATCGAACCGCCATTGAGTCCCGCAAGACCGCCTACGTGAGCGGCACCGGAGACCGCCCCCTGGCTATAGCTGTTGATGACGATCCCCGCGTTTTCGCCTGCGAGCCCTCCGGCCTGCCCATTTCCCATGCTCGCGCCTGCAAAAGAACACGCGGAGACTTCTCCCTGGTTATATCCTACGAGCCCGCCGGTCACGGCCCCTGCCCTGATGAAGCCGCTGACGGAACAGCCTGCAACCTTGCCGTAATTCTCGCCAGCTAGGCAGCCCGCCGTCTCGTCCCCGGCCTCCACCGCCGTCATCTCCAGGTGCAAACCAGTCACCGTCGCGCTGTTCTTGATCTTCCCGAAGAAGCCACTAGACGCGTATTGGTGGAATCCGTGAATCCGATGCCCGCATCCATCCAAGTGACCATCGAATTCGCTCACAACTGGAGCCAGCCATTCGATCCCGGACAGATCGATATCTGCGTCGAGGGCACAGCAGCGACCACCAGCATAATAGATCATCGCCGCCAGCTCTCTGGCGGCAGATACGAGATAGGGGCTGTCGGCGGTGCCTTCTCCTACCAGCCACACCGGCTCAGCGCTGGAGAACGCGGCCAACACCGGATAACCGGCATCTTCCGGTGCAATCCACATATCGACAATCCCATCGCGCTGTTCGGCGGCAAAATCCCATCCGGCGTCGATGTAGGTCGATACCTCGTACATCTGCTCCGTGCTCAGTCCCAGCCCGCCACGACTCGCGAATACGCCGCTGAGGTCGGTATCCCAGAAGCTGCTCGACACCACGCGAGGCGGAGTGCCCCTCCCGCCCGAAGGGGACATGCCCACCAGACCACCAGCATTGCCACCGACTACTGTGCAAGCCGCGTAGCAACGCCAGATATCGCCTTCTGCAAGAGCCCCGAGCAACCCGCCAACCGCTCCGGCGACACCCTCGACGTATCCCCGGCTGAAGCAGTCGAGAATATGTCCCCGCAGTTGATAGCCCACTAATCCGCCAACGTTGCCATGGCTGGTGATACGCCCTTCCGTATAGCAACCGACGACGTGGCCCATGTTGATACCGGCCAGCATGCCCGCGTTCGAAGCGTCCGCACCATCAATGCAGACATTCCTGAGCGCCAGGTGCATCACCCGGCCGCCCCGGCCAATCCCGCCAAAAAAGCCAAGCGCACCGCCACCAATGATCGTGAAGTTCTCGATCACATGACCATTGCCGTTAAACCCACCCGCAAACAGACCGTCGTACTCTCCGAAGGCTGGAACAAACACGACATCGGGGGCAATAATCGGCCCTTCGAACAGAGCAGCCTCCAGATCAATGTCTTCGGTCACCATGAACGATTTGTCATAGTCGTCTGGCCGCGAGGCCAGTTCCATGACGTCCTCTCTGCAACTGAGCAGATACGGCGAGGCACTCGTCCCCTCCCCTCCGGAATAGGCGGACGCATACCCTTGGACAAAGAAGAACAGAGCCAACACGTATGCCAGTTGTTTGGTTATCCACTCCACTTTCATACCGCTTCCTCCCGATAAGAACCTTCGTCATTCTCGCCTGTAAAATGGACCCAGAGCAAACTCTCCCCTTCTGTTCTTTCTACTCCGCAATCCAAACATCACTTGCATCTTCACAAGGCACGGTCAACCACATATTCTGTCGGTGACAGAAGCTCACAGGGCCGAGAGACTGCGCCTTCATCGCCATGAGTATCAGTATGGTTGTAGTGCATTGTTGTTCTCGTCTCCTTCGATCCACTCCCAGGTCTTCGTGTACCCAACCGTGCCGTTGTCACTTGTCGTGAAACTGTAAACTGCTCCGTAGATATTGTAGTCAGCATCAGGTCTGCTGGGCAACACGTACCCGATTTCCTGGCCTCGCGGTTCACCTAAGTCATCAATGATTATTATCGTGCCATCGCTCTCACTAGTCCTTCTCGGTTGTACACCGGTGTCGACAACGAACGTGTTCTCCGCAACCGTGCCTGAATACGCCAGGACACTGGCCATCTGGTCAAGGTCGGATTCACCAAGGATGATGTTTCTCCAATCGACTCTCACACCATTCGTTGCCTGCAATACCTGAACGACCGAATTATCGTCAGATAGTGAAAATATCGACCCGCTTTCATCTTCTCCAAAACTCCATTCTGACGGTATAAGGCCCTGAATGGACAACTCATAGGATTGAAATGTCTCGTTTATCTGGCTTATTGCCTCTAGTATACCTTCTAAATCCCACACATCAAAACGAATTAGCCAATCATCCACCGACTCGAGGAGACGGGCATCAATGGTGTACTGCCCGTCATCGGTCAATTCTCCTATGGTGATGCACACTTTCGGCACAGCACTTTCGTCATCAAGTCCACTGGGATCGATCATGTTCACGGGACTATTTCGGACGTATCGTTACCAATTCATGCCATCGCCGTAGCCGATGGGGTCGGTTTGGAGGAAGCGGCCGATGGCTGCGTTGTAGTACCGAGCTCGGTAGTAGTACAGGCCGGTTTCGGCGTCGAACTCCCGGCCGGTGAACATGAACCGGTTGGGATGGTTCGGGTCGGAGGCGGCCGCCTGGCCGTAGACGTCGTACTCGTAGACCTGGACGGTGTCGCCGCCGGCGTCGCTGAGCGCCACCACCGAGCCGAGGGCATCGAAATGGTAGTAGTACGTGCCGGCGTAGCCGCCCGCCGCCTCGATCATGCAGAATGAGCCTGCCCTGAGCGAAGCCGAACGGGGCTCGTC
>JAAYBV010000083.1 GCA_012744475.1 Phycisphaerae bacterium | reverse complement strand
GTCGACGGCTTCGAGGACTACACCGACGACATCGAAGCCGGCGAGGCCATCTTCGACACCTGGGTGGACGGCTGGGTCAATCAGACCGGCGCAACGGTAGGCTACATCAACGCGCCGTTCGCCGAGCAGACGATCGTCCACGGTGGCGGCCAGTCGATGCCTCTCCAGTATGACAACAGCGGGTCGCCGTTCTACTCCGAGACCACGCGCGTCTTCGACGCCGCCCAGGACTGGAGCGGCAACGGCGCCAACACGCTGTCGGTCTACTTCCAGGGTGTCCCCGGGCCGTTCCTGGAGTTGGCCGACGGCACGATCGTGATGGGTGCGGCCGGCACAGACATCTGGAACACCACCGACGAGTTCCGTTTTGCCTGTAAGCCATTGAGCGGCGACGGCTCGATTGTGGCGCTCGTCGAGAGCGTATCGCGTGCGGTCGACTGGACGAAGGCTGGCGTGATGATCCGCGAGACGCTGGAGGCCGCTTCGCCGTTCGCAGCAGTGTATGCGACGCCGGACTACGGGTGCCGCTATCAGGCCCGTCTGACGGCCGACGTTGCGGCGGTCAGCGACAGCGGCGTGGTCACCACGGAGCAGACCGCTCTGCGTGCCCCGTACTGGGTCAAGATCGAGCGCGTGGGCAACAGCTTCAACGGCTACTACTCGACCGACGGAGAGAACTGGACGGCGATGGCGTGGAACCCGCAGACGATCGCGATGGGCGCGAACGTCTACGTCGGCCTGGCCGTGACCAGCCACAGCGCCGGCGTCCTGGCCAGCGCGGAGTTCTCTAGCGTGGCGACCACGGGCAACGTCAACGGCGCCTGGGCCGTGGAGACCATCGGCGGCGATCACCCCGAAGGCAACGGAGCCGCCCAGCTCTACGTGACGTTGGAAGATGCGGCGGGCAAGACCGCCACCGTGAGCCATCCGTCCGGCGCCGGGGCCGTGTTCCTGGCCGGCTGGAACGAATGGGCGATCCCGTACAGCGATCTGGCCGGCGTGAACCTGGCCCGGATCGAGGCGATGACCATCGGGGTCGGCAACCGGACCAGCCCGTCCGCTGGCGGCTCCGGCATCGTCTACATCGACGATATCGGCTTCGGCAGACCCGCGGCCCAGTAGCGTCGTCTGTTCTGAGTTCTGGTGGCGTCCCCCGGTGGCTTCTGTGCCACAGGGAGACGCCGATGTGTGCAAGGCAACGGTCGGAGCCTGCGTCCTCGTGATGCAGGCTCCGACCTTCTTTGTTGGCCGCCGGGGGCCGGGTGGAGGACCCCTTTTTCCGTAACACCTCGTCCGAATTTGAGATAGAATGCTCGTCGCTTCCAGCCTCGACCGACGTAGCCTCCATGCCGGTCGCGGTGAGAAGAGCCGGACATCGTTTGACAGGTGTTTATGATGGAAACCGGGCATTCGGACACGGCGGCGATGAGGAAGGCATTGCGTCCAGTCCTCCTGGCATCCCCACGGGACGTCGCCGAGCATGCGCCTTTTCTATGGCGTCTGCAGGTCGGACTGGCGGATGAGTCCATTCCTGCCGCTTTGATCTGTCCGCTGGGATGCAATGCGGAATCTGTCGTGCCGGCGCCGGTCGACGTCTTCACCTATCCGGCGCTCAACCTGCCGTTCATGGAGCGCGTGGGCCTGGAATCGCTCGCCCTTCAGTTGGAGAGATTCAAGCCGACGGTTCTGCACGGTCTGTGTGAGAGCCGGGCGGCTCTGGCCCGGCGGCTGGCCCGGAGACTGAGCCTCCCGTATGTGCTTGGCGTCAATTCCCTGACCGGCAAATCGCACCGACTCTCCATCTCGCCGACCCGCTGTGCGAGGATCATCGTCCCGACTGAGACGGTCGGTTCCAGTGTCCTTCGGTCCCATGGCCGCTTTGCCGACCGGGTCCGGCAGATCCAGCCGGGGACGTTTGCCGGGACCGATCCCGTCTGCTTCGCGGACCCCTCGCGTCTGAGCACGATCGTCGTGGCGCACCGGCTCGATCGCGTGTCGGATTTCGTAGTTCTCCTGAAGGCGGCCAAAGTGCTCCTTGCGGAAGGTCACGAGTTCATGATCGCCATCATGGGCGCCGGCCGGGCGGAACGCCGACTGCGAACGAAGCTGGCCGAGTATGGTCTGACCCGCGTCGTGACCATCGTTCCCGTGCTCGATCCTTGGCGATCGGTCCTCGCGGCAGGCGATATCTTCGTGCACCTCCAGCCGATGCCGACCTTCAGCGGGTTCCTCCTGGAGGCCATGGGCCTGGGCGTCGCGGTGGTCGCCTGCAAGGGCGGCGTAGACGACCTGATCGTCCACGAGGACACGGCCCTGCTCTACGAGCGAAACAACGAAGCGAGTCTGCGACAGGCACTCGTCCGCTTGTTGGAGGACCACGACGGCGCCCGCCGATTGGCGGCTTCCGCGCAGGGGTACGTGAGACAGCGGTATTCGGTTGGCGCCATGGTTTCGGCCATGCTGGACACCTACATCGAGGCGCTCCGCTTCAGTGGCTCGTAGAATGCCTGGGGGCGAGGACCGAGCGTGTTGGTGAGGGTTCCAAGTCCCTCGATAGAGCATTCGATCACGTCGCCGCCCCGGAGGAAGTTGCCGGTTGCGATGGCCACGCCGGACGGGGTACCGGTCGAGATGATGTCGCCCGGCTCGAGCGTCATCAGGTGGCTGAGGAACGAGACCACGTCAGCCACCGGGTAGATCATCTGTGAGGTATTGGCGTTCTGGCGGACCTGTCCGTTGACCTTCAGCACCATACGCAGGTTCTGGACATCTGTGATCTCGTCCTTCGTCACGAGGTATGGGCCGGTCGGGAGGAAGCCATCAGCCCACTTGCCGTTGAGCCAGTCGTAGAACTCGTCCCAGGGTCGCTGGCTGCGGCCCTCTCTGAATGTCACGCTCCGGGCCGACACGTCGTTGGCGATCATATAACCGGCGACGGCATCGAGGGCCTCGTCCGCGCTGGCGCACTTGACCCGGCTTCCAATGACCACGGCCAGTTCGAGTTCGTAGTCGATCTGCTTGCTGTAGGCGGGCCATGGAATCGTGTCGCCCGGTCCGCTGATGGCACTGGCCGGCATCAGGAACGGTCGCGGCACAGTGGTCCGACGCGGCGACTCGGACAGCCCGAGCTGGAACCCCCGGCTCAGGGAGGCCTCCTTGACGTGTTCGGCGTAGTTGCCCGCCAGGGCCAGGAGCTTTCCCGGCTGGGGCAGGGGGGCCAGAAGAGTCGCCGACTCCAGCGGAAGGCACTGCACCGGCTTGGGCAATTCCGCCAGGGTCTTGAGGCAGGATGGGCCTCGCCGGAGGATTTCCATGACGCTGTGCGGGGCGTCCGGACCCGGCCAGGCGGATGGAATGTCCACCAGGTCGCGACCTGTCACAAGCCCACATGAAGTCTTGTCATTGTATCGATAGGTCACCAACTTCATCGTTGTATGTCTCCCAATGGCCGATAGTTGTGCACTTGCGGCGTATTGTAGCGTCTGCGGCGACATGCACAAGGGCCATCCCCGCCCCCCGTCACGTCCTAAAAAATGATGGTTCGCAAATGTGATACTTCTTCCAGCCGGAGGAAGGCCTTCGACACGCCTGTTCGACGCCATCGGCGTGACGGCGAGCGAGAGAACGTCCGAGAGAAGCGGCGATGACGGCCTGGGAATCGTGGTCCGCTATAATGGTCGCTCAAGGTGCGGATATTCCCTCAAGAGAAATCCAACAGCTATCCGATGACAGACCACGCCGCTGGGCGGATCGCCATCCGGGCAGTGACAGAAACAAGGGTGCCAGGGTAAGGAGCGCTGCGAATGACGCTGAGAGAGATTCTGACGGGTACCAGCAGTTGGCTGCGGTCTCATCGTTATGAGGAAGCCGGCCGGTGCGAGCCGGTGTTGAACGACGATGGGCTGCTCGCCTGCGGCTTCGATGCCGGCGACGATTATTCCGCCCCGCGGTCGGCCAACACGTCGAACGATCCGGTCGTGGTCAGCGCCGTTACCTCGCTGGATCACCACGACCCGGCGGAGAAGCTCTACGAAGGCATCAACCGGCTGGTGAACCAACTGCAACAGATCAACGATCACCTCCACTGCCAGCTCGCGCAGCATGAAGAGCTGATGGATCGCGTCCGCGAGCTGCCGAAGGCATTGGAGAGCTTGCCGTCGGCGGTGGAAAACCAGAAGCAACTGACCATCCGGCTGCTCGAGCAGTTGCGCAGCACGTCTCTGAAAGACCAGCAGTTCATCGAGGCAGTGGATCGGATTCCGCAGGAGACCGCTCGGCAGACCGACACGCTGGCCTCGATCAATCATCAACTGGCGGCCGCGGCCGATACCGACGTCCAACTGGCCGAGAGCTTCGTCAAGTTCAAAGGAACGCTCGACCGACTCAACGAGAACACCGTGAGCAACACCGAAGGCATCCTCCAGATGAGCCGGACGTTTGCCGCCAGCGACCGCTATCTGAAATACGTCATTTCGAAGATGAACCGGCGCTACGCGTGGACGCTGGCAATGGCCTTGAGCGTCTGCATCGGCGTCATTTCCGTGCTTGCTGCTCTGCTGTTCTATCTGGCGAGCTGACCACGCCGGGATGGGGGCCGCCGCTTCTTGGGGACGGCCCTGTCCGATCCAACGATTTTCCCCGCCTCGTCTTGCGCAGCCGGCCGTCCCACAGAGGCGATCTTCCGTTCAGGAGTTGGCCGGCCTGCGATCAGTACCGGTGATGGTGTCGTCCGGGTCGATGCGGTCTCGGCGGTGGAGCCGGGACGACTTCGACGACTCGAACGGGCGCGTGCACGATCCGAGGTCGTCGGTGGCTGTGGTGCTCTTCATAGGCGAAAGACATGCAGCCGCTCAGTGCGAAGACGGCCGTGCATACCAGCGTGATCAGAAGCGTGCGTTTCATGGTTCGATCTCCCAAAAACGACGGTTCGTTGTGTTCCTGCTCTACCTGGTAAAGGCAATGATGAGACGCGCAGTAACGCCCGGTCCTGGACCGCACGGACATTCCGGGAGATTGACGCTGGTCGCGCGAACGACGATCTGCTAATCTCTCGGGCGTTTTCGATCGGATCTCACGTGTGAAAGTCAGGGGACGGACGCATGAAAAAGGCATTGCTGCTGCGAAGCGCGATCGTTGCGGCCCTGGGCGGGCTGCTGTTCGGTTTTGACACCGCGGTGATCTCGGGCGCCGAGCAGACGCTCCAGGAGTTGTTCGCGGGCACATACGAATCGCTGGCGGCGACCATGAGCAGCTTTGCTTTCATGGGCAGGCCGGGCTTCTGGCACGGGTGCACCACCGCCAGCGCCCTGATCGGGACGATCCTCGGGGCCTGGCTGAGCAGCAAGCCGTCCGACGCCTTCGGCCGGCGCAAGACGCTGTCCCTATTGGCCGTGCTGTATTTCGTCTCGGCCGTCGGCAGCGCCTTCGCCTGGGACTGGTGGTCGTTTGTGATCTCGCGTTTCATCGGCGGGCTGGCGGTCGGCGGTTCGTCGGTGGTCGGGCCGATCTACATCGCGGAGATTTCGCCGGCCCGGAGCCGAGGCCGTCTGGTGGCCCTGTTCCAGTTCAACATCGTCTTCGGCATCCTGCTGGCCTATCTGTCCAACTACATTATCGGCAAGCTGAACCTCGGCGACGTTGAATGGCGATGGATATTTGGCGTCGAAGCCTTCCCGGCGGCGGCTTTCTACTTCCTGCTGATCGGCAATCCGCTCAGCCCCCGCTGGCTGATGACACGGGGACGCGCGGAGGAGGCCCGTGACATCCTGGAGCGGCTCGGCGCCGAGAACGTGGCGCAGGAGATGCAGGAGATCCAGGAATCGATCAAGCTGACTCACCACAGCATCGGCGAGCCCTTCTTCCGCCGGATGTATCTCAAGCCGATTCTGCTGGCCTTTCTCATCGCGGCCTTCAATCAGCTCTCGGGGATCAACGCGCTGCTCTACTACTCGACGCGGATCTTCGAACTGGCGGGCGCCAGTGCGGACTTCGCCCGCCTTCAGAGCGTGATCGTCGGCGCGACGAACCTGGTTTTCACGATGGTGGCGATCGCGATCATCGATCACTTCGGCCGCAAGAAGCTCATGCTCGTCGGCTCGCTCGGTTACATCATCAGCCTGGGCACTGTGGCGTGGGCGTTTCACACTGAGCGGGGCGGCGCCATCGTCCTGGGGTGTTTCCTGCTGTTCATCGCGTCCCACGCCTTCGGCCAGGGCGCCGTCATCTGGGTGTTCATCAGCGAAATCTTCCCGACCCAGGTCCGTGCCAAAGGACAGGCGTTGGGTTCGTTCACCCACTGGTTCATGTGTGCGGCGATCTCGTGGACCTTCCCCATGCTGGTGGGCAAGGCGGATGCCCCCGGCGCCAGCCAAGCCGGCGCCCGCGTCTTCGCCTTCTATGCGGGCATGATGGTGCTCCAGTTGGTCTGGGTGATTTTGATGATGCCGGAAACCAAGGGCGTTCCGCTGGAGAAGATCCAGAAGGAGCTTGGCATCGAATAGCGTTTGTCACGGCTGTCGGACGTCGTAGCACGACAGCATGTCGTGATAGCGCAGATAGAGCCGGCCGTCGAGCAGGACCGGATGGGCCCATGCGTCGCGGACCCGTTCGGAAGTCAGGCTGAATCTCCCGACGATCTCCAGACGGTGGGCCGCCGGCCGGATCAGGCCGACGTTGCCCTGCTCGTCGAGAATGTAGAGTCGTCCATCGGCGTAGATTGCTGCGCCCGTGGTGAAATCCTTCATCTCGTACTTCGTTTGTCCCGTATCCCAGTCGAATCCGAACCACCATTTGGGTTTCGCGTAGCCGGCGGCGTAGAGGATACCGTCGACGAGAACGGCGCAGCCGGTGACGGCGTCGATGAAGGTGTCCCAGGTCAACGTGGCGTCCACGCCGGCTCCGTTGGCGGCAAGCCGATACTGGCGACCGAGCGAGTCGTAAGGCGTCATGAAGAAGACCCGACCCGAATTATAGACCGGTGTTGAAACGTTCGTGCCATAGCGGTTTCTCACCGGCACCGTCCAGAGCAGTTCACCTGTGTCGGCATCGACACCGAAACCATGAACGGCGGAGCAATTGACGATCTGCCTGTGACCGGCGTAGCGCAGCAGGATCGGCGAACTGTGCGATACGACGTCGTCCTCCAGCGGCGGTGTGGTCCACACCGTTTCGCCCGTTCGCTTGTCCAGGGCCGCCATCAGCGCCTGCTTGCCGCCGGGCGTGACGATCACGTTCCCACCGTCGACGAGCAGGCACTCGCTCATCGCCCACGTGATGTTCTTTCCCTCAAATCGCTCCAGGACGTCCACGGCCCATAGTTCCTGGCCCGAGGCCGCGTCCAGACATGCGACGCGTCCATGTGCGTTCATATTGTAGAGTCGGCCCTCGGAGAACGCGCAACACGCGCGGCCGCCGGGGTACGGGTTCTTCCAGTAGGCACCGTTCGTGGTGCGCCATACCGGCGTTCCATCCAGGGCAAACGCGGAGATCACCAGGTCTTCACCGACGTCGCCTGTGATGTAGAGTCGGTTGTGCACGATGATTGGCGAGGACCAGCCCTTGCCGAGGCCGTCGATGGTCCAGAGGCGTTCCGGACCGTCCTGTGGCCACTCTGAGAGCAGCCCCTTCTCGTCGCTGACGCCGTCGCGTCGCGGCCCTCGCCATTGGGGCCAGTCCGGCTCGGGCGACGCAATGAGGCCGTCGGTCTGTGCCGGCGCCGGACAGGCGCCGACCAGCAGTGATACGAGGATGACGGCTGAGACCGCTGATGTATGTGAGACCCGAACGCGATTCATCTTCGGCCTCGACTCTCTCTGTTGTGTTCGTCGCTCGCTTTCGCGGCGGTTCCCGAGCGTACGCCGGCGTCTTCCTCGCTGATCGTCGCCTCTTGCGTGGCGGCTCTCGTCAGCAGGGCGGCATGGGCCGAGCGGATCAGCAGGGCCCTGGTCATGACGAAGCCGTGCTCGCGGGCCAGCGCGACCGTGTGCTCGACCTCCTGCGGCGTTACGTGTCCGGCCGGCTCCGCCAGCAGCAGAGGGGCGTCGCTCCTGACCAGCCGTCCCAGATCGCTCAAGATGCGATCCGGATGGGAGACCTCGTGCAGGACCGCGAACGCCAGGGCGAAATCGAAGGCTCCATCATATTCCTTCAGATCGATGGAATCCTCGGGACACACGTGACACTGGATGCGGTCGAGCAACCCGGCTCGCGCCGCGCGTCGCTTCAACACGTCCAGCATCTCTGGCTGACGGTCGACGCAGACAACCTTGCCGCCGGGGCCGACCGCTTCGGCCATCGGCAGACTGAAGAAGCCCATCGCACAACCGAAGTCCAGGACTGTCATGTTCGGTCGGACAAACGGTCCGATGATCCTGGTCGGGTTCTGCAGCAGCTTCCTGAGCCGACTGGCCAGAAAGTAACCAACCCAGATTGGACACACGTGCGTCGCCATCGATTCGTCTTGCACCCGGTTCGGCAACTCGTGGTTTCAGCGTTGTCCGGCATTCTGCCTCAACGAGAGAGCGGGGCCTCCGGAAGACCGACTGCGCCACACGATTGCCAGGACAACCGCGGCGCCGGCGGCCGCCCCCAGGCAGATGCGCTGCGTCGTCGTCAACGATCCGACCCGCGCGTCATACTCCATGTCGCCTCGAAGAAAATCCGTCGCCGCCCGTCCCAAGCCATAGATCAACACAAACCACAACGGCTTCGTTCCGGGCCATCGGTCCGAGGCAAACAGCCGGAAGACGGCCAGCAAGATCGCCATGACGCCGATTTCGTAGAGCTGCGTCGGATGAAGTGGAACGCCGGCCGGAGCGCCCCGCGCACCTTCCGGGAAGGTGATCGCCCAGGGCAGAGAACAGGGTCTGCCGTAGCAGCAGCCGTTCAGCAGGCAGCCCAGCTTGGCCGTGATCAACGGGATGGGCACTGACGCGGCGACAAGGTCCAGGGCTGCTGCTTTTCGCTCGCTCAGCAGGAGCACACAAGGCAAGGCCACGGGGAAGTAGGCCAGCAGACCGCCCCACAGGCCGCCTCGGGTCCAGCGCTCGACAGTCACGAGGGCGGCCAGGTTGAAATCCGAGTGACGCAGGTCGAAAAGGACCTTGGCGCCAAGCGTCATGGCGAGCAGATAGCACACGCTGGCTGCCAGCCAGACACGACGCTTCAGACCGGTACGTCGTGCGATTCGCCGGGCGATCACGAAATGAAGGATGATCCCGCCGACATAGAAGATCGCATACGCCGGAAGTGGTCCGATGAACGGGTACATGACTCCACGATACCACCGCGCGCCGGTCCTGTCATCTGGTTTGCGATCCAGACCTTACGCTGCTGTGGCCAGTTCTTCGCTGTCTTCTGCCGATGCGACCGGTCAGATCGCGGGCGCCGCCAGCAGTGTGACCGTTGCCACCTGCACGTCTTTGCCGGGCGGCAGCGAGCTGATGTCCAGGTCGACGACCTCGATACAGAGTTCCGTGGTGACTGTGCCTGGACCGAGGACATCGGGATCGAGCGTACCCGTCCAGGTTCCGCCCACACCGGGTGCCGGGGTGATCTTCACCGAGAGCTGTGCATGGAAGTTCAACTCGATCGTGAGGTTCGCGCATCCGGCGTACGTCCCCGGAGACGATGGCGCCTGCTGAAGCACCAGCGGATTGCCGGCAATGTTGATCACAATGCTATCGGGTCCGGGCTTCGGTTCCGGCTTGGGTTCGGGTTCCGGTTCCGGTTTGGGCTCCGGCTCGGCATCCGCCAGCGAACAGAGTGTGAGCATCGGATGGAAGATGTCTCCATCCTGCTGGAGACAGAGCCGCAGCTCATCCGGTCCGGGCGGGGTGGTGTTGAGCAGACCTTGCAGACGGACGCGGTCGTCGAATTGAATGGCGCCGCCTGCGTCCAGTGTGGAATACAGTCCCGGCCAGGCAATCACGTTGTACGTCTTGCCGTCATCGGCCTCGAAGGAGATGCACCCTTCCAGAACCTTTCGGATCGTGCCGCACTGGTTGAAATGGCGTCCGAGGAGAACCTGATTGGGATTGATCCAGATCGCCGAGTTGGGCGGGTAGAGGGTCTCGGTGCCATTGGCACATTCGACGAGGTCGAGCTTGCCGTCGGCCCAGAGGTCCCAACTCACCAGGATGCTGCCGGAACAGTCTTCGGCGTCGCAGCAGATCACCGTTCCGCTCTGTCCTGCGGCCAGTCCGAACCCTCCCGGAGGATCGGATTCCAGCAACACGATGCGTTCGCCCGGCGCGAAGACGTCCGACAGTGGACCTCCCACCCCGGGAGTCACCGTCAGGGCGGTGACCTGTCTGTACGAGCCCGCTTCTTCGCAGTCCATGGCGCGGATGAACACATCGTACGAGCCGGCCGGGAGAGCCGGTATGGCGCCGCTCAGTTGCCAGGGCGTCAGCACCTGCAAGCACAACGGCGGCTCACAGCCGTCCTTCGAGTCCCATCCGGGCAGGAGCAGATCGATCCGGATGCTGTCGCCCGGGACAACCTGCGCCAGAAACGTCTGCGGGACACACGCGTTCGGCCATGTTCCCGAAAGCGTCAGGGCTACAGTGTCGGCCGACGTCGGTGAAGTCGGATTGAACTGGACCTCGATCGTCGGCAGAGTGGCCGGGACGGCCCCCTGGACCGACAGGGCCCACATCGCGATGATTCCTGCCGCAAGTATGCTCTGTCGTTTCATTTCTGGCCTCCTCGTTCAAGTCTGGGTTGCAGCGCGTATCCCTGTTGGCGGAACAACGGTGTTGCGCGCCTGACACAACATGGCATACGGGGCCTCCTGCCGAATGACCTCAGGCACCGGAGGACGATTCCACCCCGGCCGATGTCGTTCCGTACCGATGTGATCCCTACGCAAAGCGACATCCCCGGTTCAGCGAAAGCCCGACCGGCGTCCTTGGGCGAGACATAGTTCCTTCATCCCCATCATACCGATTCCGTGTCGGACAAGCAATCAAGGCGAAGACGGGGAATTGCGTCAGGCGAACGGCGGACCTGCCTATCGGGGTATGGCGGTTCTGTGTGCGGTGTACTGCCGCACCTGGCACTGTGCATCAAAATGGGCCAGTTGGTAGTGGATCTCGTTGCCGACGATCCGAAACTCGCTACAGACCTCCGTTCGTTCGGCCGCACACGCGGGTGCCACGACCCGGCCTCTTCCGCAAAGGTCCACTCCGCACAAACTCCCGCCGGCCGAAACGGTCCCGTGGGCCGGGCCGCACACGTAGAACACCTCCTGCCCGGAGGGACGCCACTGGAGAGACTTGACCCGCGTCTGCCCGGTGTCGTCACCCACCAGGCGGCGGTCATTGTTGCCGTCGGACTGCATGATCCAGAGCTTTGTGGGCAATTCCCACCCCATGGCGTCGAGATAGGCGATGTGTCGGCCATCAGGCGACCAGGCCAGCACGCTGTTGAACAGCGAGTCGTCACTGTGCCCTGTTTTGAGCACCGTTATCGAATCGTCCTGCAACTCGATCTTGACGATCTTATTGTCACAGGAGAATGCGATACATCGGCCCGTGGGCGAGATTGCTATCGCCGAGCACGTCATGGATGCCTCTGCCGTATCGAAATGATACAGAGGGCGCAGGCACGTGTCGGGTCTGAACCAGATATCGTTCGGCGTTGTGATGATATCGAACGCCTCGCCGAACGATTCGACAGGGAGGTTGGCTCGCGCGACGAAGTAATCGAATCCTTCTCGTTCGCGGATCGTCTCGCCGTATCTGCCGGCTTCTTCCGAACTCGTGAAGAGTCCCACCCGCAGTCGGACGTACGCTTGCTTGTGGACCCAGGCGTCGCGACAGTAGGCGAGGTGTCCCTTGGCCTTCAGGGTCTTGTAGGTCTCACGCAGCCGCTCTCTCTGCGTGGCGGGCACCGACTGGATCTGGACCGTGTAGCGGAGACGAGTCTCCCTGGTGGCATCGGTGTCGGGGCCTTGCGAGCCGGCCAGGGCCAGGCCCAGGATCAAGAGGGCATCGACGAACACGATCTCAGTTCCTTCGTCTTCGAATTCGTCGCTTGAGGCCCGCCACAGGCGGGTATTGCATCGACCTGTATGTCAGTGGTCCCATGCGTGTATGGATACAGGCATGGGACCACCGGCGTCAAGCGATGATTGCCATCGCGAGCCTTCTTGAGAGCACTTTTCAGAACCGAATCGGTCTATGGATCGGCCCGATGAACCAGCCGGACTTCGTTGCAGCGCATCCACCAGCCCGAATCAGGCGCGTACGGCACGACGATCGAATCGCAGTAGTAGTCTGTGTTCGTGCCGTGGGTCCAACCGTCCCAGCTCACGTAGAATGGCAATTCGTCGTCCGTGGAGTCGGTGCATATCACCGTGCCCATCGCGCCGGCGAGCAGATCGACGGCTGGTCCGCCGCCTGCTCCCAACGGGTTGTTGACGAGCAATTCCACGCGATCGCCGGGCATCAGGTCGAGATCGCAGACTCCGGAACCCGTGTCCGGCAGGTCTCTGCACGCCGAGACGATGGGATGATAGATATCGCCATTCCGTTGGGGACAAATGCGGACCGTATCCGATTTAGGCTGTGTGTCGCAGAGCAGTCCCTGGAGCCGGATGCGGCCACCGGCGCTCATCCCGGCAACCTCCTCCAGGATCCGGTACATGTTTCCGGTGGCGACGATGTTGAACTCCACGCCTCTGTCGGTGACGAAGGTCAAGCATCCTTCCAGGCCCCTGCGAACGGTTCCGGTTCGATTGAAAGGTCGCCCGATAAGCACGTGCTTGAGGTCCACCCACAATCCGCTGGTGGAGGGGAACCCCAGAGGGGTATCGGCGATGCAGCCGTCGACGTCCTTGTAGCCTTCGGTCCAGAGGTCCCAACTGACGAGAATCCTGCCGCAGCCGCTGGTGCAGTCTCGGCAGATCACCGTTCCGGCGTGTCCGGCCTTCAATCCGACGCCCCCGGGCGGATCGTCGCTCAACAGGACCACACGCCCGCCGGGCGTGAACCGGAGCGCCTGGCATCCTTCACAGGGTGTATCGTCCGGCTTGCTCTCGACCACGTCGAAGCTGGTGAGGTACTCATACTTGCCCCGGCCTTCGCAGGAGATCACGCGGGCGTACACATGGTAGCGACCTGCGGCCAGATTGCCGGCGATTCCCTTGACCTCGAACGGAGTTGGTTCGACCGTGCACGACAGGCTCAGGCATTCGTTGGGGTCGTCCCAGCCGGGCAGCAGGATATCGATCCACATGCTGTCGCTGGCAAACGTCGCCAGTGGAATCTGTTCCGGGACACATGTGTCCGGCCACAGTCCCGAGAGGATGATGGATACGTTGTCGGCTGTCGTCGGGCTGGAGGGTTGGACCCAGAAGTCCACCGGCGGGACATTCGGCTCGCCCACAGCCTGGGCCGACATGGTCATACACATGGCGATACACGCGGCACATACAATCATGGATCTCATCTTCGGACTCCTCGCATACTCCAGAATACTCGAAAAGAACCTTTCCTGACGGGCGCGCAACACCCCCGGCCCGTATCGATTTCAGACGGGATGCCTGCCACTCAGCAGGTACTCCATCGTGCTGAGACTCTCGCACTTCTCCGCCATGGGTTTCGGTCGCAGACAGGTTCGAATCCTGTTCGCGTTGCGAGCCTCCCGCCGGCTTCTGGCGTCTTCCCCGACGGCCTGCCGGAAGGGGGACTATCCTGCGCTGCGACTTCTCTCCTCCCACAAACAGTGTCTGGTGCCGAAGATCCGGCCTGCCGGCGAGATCTCCGCACACAGACAAGATACGACCCCATCATTATATGCGATTCAGTCGACTTATTCAAGCGCATTCTGTGTGAATTTGGGTGGTGTGGGGTGTTTGGGTGCAATCTCTGTGGTCGGCTTTGTGGCATGGCCACAAACCGCGCGGGTCTTGGCCACAACCCGGGCCTGCCTCGTGTCTGTGCTGGCGGAGGGGCCGGAAAACGGCTTCCTTGGGCTCGTACGGGCCGACTCCTTGGCATCGGCCAATAGCCTGAACTGGGCGATTGACATGAGGTGTCTGCCCCGGATACTATGAACGCCCCGGGGCGGGGCGGTCCGATGGATGGCCGTTCCAATCCCGATGTGGCTCGGGACGGGGAGATTCGGTAGCTTCGCAAGACCAAAGGAGTTGGCTCTATGGATCCGCAGATTTTCAAGGCGTACGACATTCGGGGTATCTACCCCGATCAGCTCAACGAAGAGGATGCGTGGAAGATCGGCTGCGCGACGGCCCGGTTCCTGCCGTCTCTGATGACCGGCTATGAGCGAGGGCAGGCCGGGGCCAACACCCTCTGCGTCGGGCGGGATATGCGGACCCACAGCGAGCCTCTTGCCAAGGCGCTGATCGAGGGGATTCGCTCGGCCGGCGTCGGGGTGGTTGATATCGGGATGATCGACACGCCCCAGATGTACTTCGCCATCAACCACCTCAAGACGTGCGGCGGCGTGCAGGTGACCGCTTCACACAATCCCGCCAAGTATAACGGATTCAAGGTTTCCGGACGCGGCGCAGTCCCGATCGGCGGCGATACCGGCCTGAAGGATATCCAGCATCTGGCCTTGGCCATGCCGCACACCAAGGGCAATCCCACCGGCTCCTTCCGCCGGCAGGACCTGAGCGAGGAGTACAAGCAGCACGTGCTCCAGTTCCTGCGGCCGGGCCTGAAGGACAAGAAGATCGCGGTCGACGCCTCCAACGGGATGGCGGGCAAGACCCTGCCCCTGTTGTTCGGCGACGGTCCGGTCGAGATCCTGGACATCAACTTCGAGTACACCGGCAAATTCAAGCACGATCCCGACCCGCTGAAGGAGAAGAACCTCTCGCAGGTCCGCGCGATGGTCAGGCGACAGAAATGCGATTTCGGCCTCTGCTTCGACGGAGACGCCGACCGGATGATCCTCGTCGATGAGAAGGGCGACACGGTCAGTTGCGACCTGCTCACCGCGCTGATGGTGCCGTACTTCCTTCTGAGGAAGCCCAAATCGGCGGTGGTGTATGACCTTCGCAGCAGCCGCGTCGTGATGGAAGAGATCATCAAGTACGGCGGGACCCCTCGGCGCGAGCGGGTCGGCCATGCCTACATGAAGAAGGCGATGCGGGATTCGCACGCTGTTTTCGGAGGGGAGCTGTCGGGACACTTCTATTACGCCGACAACTTCTGCGCCGATTCCGCGGCGATCACGATGGTCCACCTGCTGAACGTGGTCAACGACGGCGGCAAGCCGATCAGCGAGCTGATCGCTCCACTGCGGCGCTACGCCAACAGTGGGGAAATCAACTTCGAGGTCGAGGACAAAGAGGCCAAGATGGAGGATCTGGCCCGACGCTATGGAGACGGTCAGATCGACCGCCTCGACGGTGTGACGGTCGGCTTCAAGGAATGGTGGTTCAACTGCCGGCCGAGCAATACCGAGCCGCTGCTGCGTCTGAACATCGAGGCGCGGACCCAGGAAATGCTGGACGAAAAACTCGCGGAGATCGAAGGGCTGCTCGGCAAGCGGGATTGACGTTTGCCGTGGTCGCGTAGTTGCGGCGTCGGAGCTTTTTCAATACGGACTGTCATCATCCAGTGGAGACACGCATGTGTGACCACCGTCTCTCGCGTCGGGATTTCGTGGCGGCCGCCGGCGCGGCACTCGCAGGTAAGGGTCTGAGCGTTGCATCGGCGCAGCCGATCCCGGCCGGACGAGCCCATCGCTTTCGATACTGCCTGAACACCAGCACGATCCGAGGGCAGAAACTGGGGTTGGCCAGAGAGATCGACGTGGCCGCAGAAGCCGGCTACGACGCTATCGAGCCCTGGGTCTCCAGCCTCCAGGAATATGTCAGGGCAGGCGGCCGACTCAGTGACATCCGCAAGCGCATCGAAGACCACGGCCTGACCGTGGAGAGCGCCATTTCCTTCCCGCGATGGATCGTCGATGACGATGCCGTGCGAGCCGAAGCGGTCGAGCAGGTCAAGCGAGAAATGGACCTGCTGGCCCAGATCGGGGGCAAGCGCATCGCGGCCCCTCCGGCCGGCGCGACGGGCGAGCCGCTGCTGGATCTGTCGAAGGCGGCCGAACGATATCGAGCCTTGCTGGATCTTGGCGACCAGACAGGAGTGGTGCCCCAGGTGGAAGTCTGGGGCGGCTCGAAGAACCTGCATCGGCTGGGCCAGTCCATGTTCGTGGTCATTGAGAGCGGTCATCCCAAGGCCTGCCTGCTGCCCGATGTGTATCACATCTACAAAGGTGGCTCGGATTTCCACGGGCTCAAGACGATCAGCAGCAGAGCGATCCAGGTGTTTCACCTCAACGACTATCCGGCCAATCCGCCGCGCGAGACGATCCGCGACGCTGACCGCGTCATGCCGGGCGACGGCATCGCGCCTTTGACGCAGATCCTGCGCGATCTTTGCGACAACGGTAGCGAAGCGGTCCTTTCGCTGGAGCTGTTCAGCCAGGTATACTGGGAGAGGGACCCGCTCGATGTTGTTCGAGAGGGCTTGGCCAAGATGAAGACCGCCGTGCAGAGCGCCGTCTCGACTGCGGTGCAGACCGATGGCGTGTGACCTCGCCTCACGCGGCGAGGCGACGGGGCATGGTGGGCGGACCGAATACGAAAGGGAGAGACCATGACCATTCACATCTGTTGTCTGTTGGCGATGCTTCTCGCCGACCCTGGAGCGACCGCCAAGGCCGGCGACACCGCAGGGCTGGGTTTCCCGGAGTCCGACGTCCTGCTTTCGAGGAACGAGGTCCTCGCGGACATTCGCCAGGTCTGCGTCGTGCTGGTGACGCACAAGCCCACGCCGAGCGAATCTTTGGTGGACTACCAGCGGTTGCAGGCGCAGGTTGTCGAGAAGCTCACGAGCGAGAGCATCGAGCATGTGGACTGCCGGACGGGGTTGACTCCGCGGCTGCACGTGCACATCGAGGTGGTGCCGCTGAAGGATTGCGGCCTGAGTGTCTATCGCGTGCAGACGGCCCTGAGTCGGATCGTCGCCTTCACCGATCGCCGGGAACGGACGGTGCAGGCGGATGTGTGGCGCGTCAGGCCCGTCATGAAGGCGGTGTCCGATTCGAATCTCCGCGACGAGCTGACCGGCGTGGTGCTCGCTCAGGCCGAGTTCTTCGCCGGGGCATGTCGCGCTGTCCGTCGCCCTCAGGAATCCTCGGGCGAAGGCGGCCAGGAACCGCCGGCTTCGCCGGTCTCCCTTCGAGAGAATGTGACGGCCGTTTCCAGTCCGGCCGCGACTGTGCCTTCTTTCGTCGGGTCGAGGAACAGTGCGGTATTTCATCGGGCCGATTGCCCGTTGGCTCTGAAGATCGTCCAGCGGAATCTCGTGACTTACGCGACGCGGGACGAGGCCATCGCGGCGGGCAAGCGGCCCTGCAAGTCGTGTCAGCCGTGACGTCTTCCTTCGCCAATGGGAGACCAGAGCGTGAATAACAGGGAACGCGTTTTGAAGGCCTTGTCGCACATCCGGCCCGACAGGGTGCCGTACGACATCCGATTCACTGTTCCGGCCCGCGAGAGAATGGCGGCGTACTACGGCGACCCAGATTTTGAGTCGAAACTGGGCAACTGCTTCACGTGGCTACGTCCGCACCTGCCCGATGCTCGGTTCGTGGAGGTGGCCCCGAACATCTGGCACGACGAGTTCGGCGTGCGATGGGACCGCCACATCGACAAGGATATCGGCGTCGTCTGCAATCGGCTCGTGACCGCCGACAACGTCACCGACGTTCCATTCCCCGACCCGAACGACCGACGGCGCTACGCGCGGTTCGATGAGGCGGTGCGCGCCGATGGAGAGACTGCGGCTCTGGTCAGTCTGGGCTTCTCGCTTTTTGAACGGGCCTGGACGCTGGCGGGCATGGAGAACGTCCTGATGGCGATGGCGGTCGGCGACCGCTGGATCGACGTGCTGCTCGATCGCATTCTCGAATTCAACCTGGCGGTCATCAAAAACGCCTGCACCGAGAAGGTGGACATCTTTCGATTCGGCGATGACTGGGGCCACCAGCGGGGCGTTCTGATGGGGCCGGACCTGTGGCGCAAGTACATCAAGCCTCGATTTGCCGCGATGTGCCGGGCGGTCAAGCAAAAGGGCAAGCTGACCATGCTCCATTGTTGCGGGAAGGTCGATGAGCTCTTCGGCGATCTGATCGAGTGCGGACTCGAAGTCTTCAATCCCTTCCAGCCCGAGGTGATGGATGTCTTTGACATCAAGAGAACATACGGTACCATGTTGAGTTTCTACGGCGGCATCAGCATCCAGCGGACGCTGCCGTTTGGAACGGTCGGCCAGGTCCGGGACGAGGTTCGCCGGCTGATCGACGTGGTCGGCGAGCAGGGGGGCTATATTGCCTCGCCCTCGCACGACATCCCGGGCGACGCGAAGCCGGAGAACATCGCGGCCATGATCGAGGTTCTGCAGAACCAATGATCGTCAAGGCCGGTGGCAAGGAGCATCGAGTTCGGTGAAGGCGGCCCCGCGGTCGGCAGGAGTGACATCGACATGATTCCCATGCGGCCCAACGAAGTGATATCCATCGCCATCTTTCTGTTGGTGCTGCTGGCTCTCTATGGATTCGAGATCGGCGTCCTGTTGCGGGCCGGCGTTGCTCGATTTCGCCGAAGGCCGGTTCGGCCGCTGCTGACGCGCAAGCCGGTCCTGGTGGTTCACGTCCTTGCCGCCCTTGGCATCGTCTGCTTTCTCTACGCTCGTTTCATCGAGCCTTTCCGGGTCGAGGTCAACGTGATGACCGTACGCACGCCCAAGCTCACGGAGGCGTCGTTCCGCATTGTGCAGATCTCGGACCTGCACTGCGACCGGACGCCGCGAAACGAGGAGGAGATGGTCCGGACGGTCAATGCGCTGAAGCCCGACGTCATCGTGGCTACCGGCGACTACCTGAACGACCGCGCCGGCGTGCCTCGACTGAAGGACGCCCTGCGTCGCCTGGAGGCGCCGCTCGGCAAGTTCGCGGTCACCGGCAACTTCGAGGTCTATCACTGGCGCGACCTCGATCTCATCGACGGGACGGGTTTTGAGCTTCTGGACCGCCGGACCCGGCTGGTCACCAAGGGTGAGGCGAGCATCGGCATCCATGGACGGGGAATGGTCCTGCCCGACGACGGAGGAGATGGTCTCCCGGACCTGCCTTCCGATCGGTTCAACGTCCTTTTGTATCATACGCCGGACCTGATCGAGCGCGTGGCCGGTCCGCAGGTCGATCTGTACCTCTGCGGCCATACTCATGGCGGGCAGGTTGCTCTGCCTCTGTACGGCGCTTTGATCACGTTCTCCAAATATGGTAAGAAGTACGAATCCGGCGTCCATCAAGTGGGCGAAACGATGCTTTACGTCAACCGCGGCCTGGGCCTCGAACCTCGACCGGCGCCTCAGGTGAGATTTTTCGCCCGGCCCGAGATCGCCGTCTTTGATATCGTTCCAGACCGTTAACGTGGCCGCCTCGATCCGCCGCAGGCGGATTGTGGAGGGCGCCCGATCGAGATCGCATATGCATGTTGTCACCATCCTGTTCGTCGCCATCGGCCTGGCCATGGATGCTCTGGCGGTCTCCATCGTCACCGGCAGCGTCTATCGCGAACTCCACATCCGCCACGTGTTGCGCATGGCCCTGTTCTTCGGGGCTTTTCAGGCGGTGATGCCGCTGATCGGCTCGCTGGCGGGCCTCGGGCTCAAGGCGTACATCAACCCGTTCGACCATTGGATTGCGTTCGGTCTGCTCGCCTTCGTCGGAGGCAAGATGATCTACGAGGCCTTCGAGATCCAATCGGCCGAGAAGAACCTCGACCCGTCCAATCTGACGATTCTGCTAATGCTGTCGATCGCGACGAGCATCGACGCCCTGGCGGTTGGTGTCACGCTGTCGCTGCTGACCAATTCGGTCGTGTTCGCCGTCTGCGTCATCGGCCTGGTCACGTTCGTGCTGTCGTACGCGGGCGTGGCTATCGGCAAGCGCTGCGGCCATTTCTTCGAGAGCAAGATCGAGATCCTCGGCGGCCTCGTCCTGATCGCCATCGGGGTGAGGATTCTGGTCTCGCATCTGTCCGCCTGATCTGTGGCGGGGGTCCGCGCAAGAAGAAAGCCGGAGCGACCCTGGGTGGGCCACCCCGGCCTGGATACGCACCACGAAGCGTTGCGGACTCAGTCCTTCAGTTCGCGAACCCAGATGTTGCGGTAGCGCACGGGATTGCCGTGGTCCTGAAGCTGGATCGGGCCTTTGTCGCCGTGCACGACGTAGTCGGTGACGGCGTGGGCGTTAATCCAGTTGGTGCCGCCGGTCAGCTCGACGTGATCGTGAATGAGGACGCCATTGTGAAAGACGGTAAACGTGGCTTTTCGCGTGACCTTGCCGTCCTTACCGAAGAAAGGACGGTGGTAGATGATGTCGTAGCTCTGCCACTCGCCCGGCTTGCGGCAGGCGTTGACCAGCGGGACGGACCTGCCGTAGAGCGCGCCGCACTGGCCGTCGGGATAGGTCTTGTTGTCGTAGGAGTCGAGGACCTGGACCTCGTACTGGCCCTGGAGGAAGACGCCGCTGTTGCCGCGGCCCTGGCCTGAGCCGGCGACACGCTGTGGCGTGGCGAACTCGACGTGCAACTGACACGACCCGAACTGCTCCTTGGTCTGGATGTAGCCGGCGCCCTTGACCGACTCCATATAGCCGTCGCCAGCAACCCACTTCGAAGGAGCGCCCTTGGTGTCGGTCCAGTTGGCCATCGACGCATCGGTCCCGTCGAAGAGCACGACGGCGTCGGTCGGAGCGTTGCCGCAGCCTTCGCCCGGCGCGACGATCGGCGGGGCCGGACGGGCCTCGTCGTGCACCATCCACCGGCCGGTCGGCGTGTCCACATACTGCGTCAGCGGCGGCTTCTCCTTTGTCTCGGCGACCTCGGCCTTGGCCTCCTTCTTGGCCGCATCCTGCGTGGCGCATCCGGTTGCCAGACCTGCCGCCGCAACGACGACCCCCAACCACAACATCCTGTTCATAGCCACTCCTTTCTACCTGTCTGCGACACAACCCAACTCTCACTTCGCCGGCTCCGTCTTCATCTGCCGGGCCTGTGTTATACCCGACTCCTCATCCCGCGCCAATGCTCGTTCCGCGACAGCGGCGCCGCTGTGTGTGTCGATTTTAGGGCACCGGCATTCCTGAGCCATTGAAGCGTCTGCGTGGCAGCCTCAAACGCCTTGGCGTTTGGGGATGGTTAAAGCGCCGCCGTCTCTGGATCTACGAGGCCAAATCGTATCCGCCATCCCCAAGGCTGCGCCTTGAGGCTGCCACACGCATGCCAGGATGGTCTCACACACGCCGCTCTGCGGCTGGGAGTCCAATGTCAGGCCTTGGCGTTGCTGCGGAAGATGGTGCGGTCCAGGACGCCGTAGGGGGTGAAGCTGGTTTTGGCGGTCAGCCACAGGCCTACGGCCAGGGTGATGGCGGTGCCGGAGAAGATGGAGATCATGATGGCGATCTGGTACTTGATGGCGGTGGCAGGGCTGGCGCCGCCGAGAATGACGCCGGTCATCATACCGGGCAGGGACACCAGGCCGATGGTCGCCATGGAGGCCACCGTCGGCGCCAACGCCGCCCGGCAGGCATTTCGCACGAAGGGACGCGTCGCCTCGTGCAACAGCGCCCCCTGGGCCAGACTCTGAAGGAAGGCCTTCTCACTCGTCCGCAGCTCATCATAGAACGTTCGGATGCCGACGATGTCGGCCCGCAGGCAGTTGCCGAGGATCATACCGGCGATGGGGATGGCATACTGTGCGTCGAGCAGGTTGCTCCGTCGCAGGATCAGGCCGACGAACAGCAGCAGGGGGACGGTGGTGCCCGCCACCAGCGCGCCGAACAAGGGCAGCGCGATGCGGCGGAGCTTCAGCGAGCACGACCGCACGATCGACACGTCGGCGACCGACACCATGATCAGCAGCCACGCGGCGCTGAGCCACAGGTTGTTCAACCGGAAGACCACCTGGAGGTACAGGCCGACGAAGATCAGTTGCACCGTCATGCGCACCAGCGACACAAGCGTCTCGCCGATCATGGGGACGCGGTACCACAGCATGATCGCCAACGGGAAGGCCAGCAGCAGGTACGAGGCCGCCAGGTGCCAGACGCCAATCTCGACCACGTCATTCATGCCGCCCCTCGCTTCCTCTTGTCATGCTGAGCGGAGCGCAGTGCAGTCGAAGCATCTGGCCAGGGAGCGGGTGCGCTTCCGGCTCGCAGCCAGATTCCTCGACTTCCAGGCTGTGTCACAATGGAGTTGGCGGATGGTTGCATGTTAGGGGTGGGTGTGTATGCTGGTGGCGGGGTAAGGAAAGGAGTCCTGGATGGCCTATCGACAGGGTGAGCGTGGGCAACGATGCCTG
>JAAYBV010000082.1 GCA_012744475.1 Phycisphaerae bacterium | reverse complement strand
GTACTGTTCTGCATCGTTACGTCCTTTCTCTGAGCGAGTGGTTTCTTTTTGACCTATCCACCATCGACCAGAGAAAGGACTCTATTCACGTCCCAGTACAATGTGCGAAAGATATCCTACGTCATCATCGGGCGAGCCAAAGCTGTGGGAGTTAGTCAATCGTTACTTCTGAGCATATGTCTGGTCAGCGAGGGGGATTAAAGTAGTGCGGTACGTTGTTCTTCGTAGAACTGGGTCGAGATGGGCGGGGCTGGCTCCGTCGACCCCAACGTCTTCGACGCCGTCGGCATCGACAGCGAGAAGCACACCGGCTGGGCCTTCGGCTTCGGCATCGAACGGCTCGCCATGCGTAAGTACGAGATCACCGACATCCGCTGGCTCTTCGAAAACGACCTCCGCTTCCTCGACCAGCTCTAACGTGGCGAGGGCGTTCCTTCGACTGCGCTCAGAGCTTGCCCTGAGCATTGCCGTCTGGACGAAACGCCAAACCCCCTTGGCCCAACGGACCTCGAACTTTGTCCATCCACAACATTTGACAATAGCTCAATCGGAAATCTTTGCAGTCGTTCGAGGTGCCTGGCCGATAGTATCTTTACGCATCATTGGGTCTCCTTACCGATAGTAGTAGTCGCCAATACAACTATCGGCCACGGGAGACCTTTTTTCTTTGATTTCCTTAACGGACCGCCATTCGTGCCTGTCTCTATTGTCTCCCTCGGATAGCCGGCTTCAGTCTGAGAAGATCTCGAAGTCATAGTGCTCGGCGGCCTCGCAGTCGTGCCACGAGCCCCACCCCGATGGCCCCGAGCAGTAGAGCGCCAGGAGCGGGAATAGCGCTCACAGGCGGTATTGCGTCCGATGTCACGAGTAGAGAGATGCCTCCTCTATTGTCGTAAGCCCATTGATATCCTTCGGGACCGTCCATTATGTAGAACAACACGTTTCCAGGCGAACTGAGTGCAAAGGACGACGGTATGGCGTGTTCCAGGGCATCCGCAGGAGTGGCGAGATAGCCAAATTCATAGTGTGTGTCTTGATAGATCCGTGGGAACTGATCGGACTCTATAGCATACAGATGTCGCCACGTTCCCGCATAGCCGTTATGACTGCTCAGCGCGTCGTACATTCCACCATCGGCGATCCCGATGGGGTCGACCTGATATGTTCCTGGTTCGAACGCCACGATCACAGGGTTGTTTTGCGCGTTATTCACGCCGTGCAGGTTTATCGTCAATCCCGCGTCTGCATCATATGGGGCAAAGACAAACATCAACAATGCACAGATGCAGCATCTTCTCATGGCAACCTCCGATCAAGAGAGAACTCGTGAAAGACAGACCAATATCGACGACTGTCTGCATCATTCATGGCTTCTGTCGCGGCGATCTCCCAAGGGGCGTTGGAGATAGCGGACGAGGCCGACGCCGAGGGTGGCGAGCAGTAGGGCGCCGGGAACGGGTACGACCTGAGGTTCAGTGATTTGTCCCCAGAGCAATGTGGTTTGGGTGCCGCCTTCCGGGGATGAGAACGTCCTAAGGATGTTGCTCGCGCTGCTACCGAAGCCCAGAAGCTGCAGGGTGTAGGGCGTTCCATCCATGTCGAAGGAATGCAGGGAGTACGAGTTGGGGAAACTGATGATATCATTGCTGCGGGGAGGCCCCGGTGAATTTGGCGTTTCTTCAATGCCCAATTCAAACGTGAAACCCTCGTCTCCAATGCCGGCAAGGGACAATGTTATGGTCAGGTCGACCGAAGTGATTGATGTGTACGCGCCAATGGGGTTGTTGAAGTGTGCCAGCTGTCCAATTGCGAATGGATCCCCTGTCACAACGGTCATGGGGGATGCCGCGCCCGTGAAACCGAGTCCGCTCTGTGTTCCGGTGCGGGCTCCCCAACGGATTTGATCTTGTGAACCATTGCCGTACGCGACAGTGACACCCGAGTAGTAGTTGAGGCTTGCAAGACCGTCGGGCCATCCGTCGGGATTGTCCCAATCTCCGTCCACACCGTGTACCTCCGTAGGAGCGGCACCTGCTCCCATGGAGAACATGAATGCAAATGCGAATGCCGTGAGTACACAATAGCTTCTCATCGCGATCTCCTCGTCAACAAAGAACCTCTGAACCAACCGTGGCGCAAGGCGCACACAAATTGCGCTGCTGAAAAGACGCCTGCTTTGCCCTCCTCCGATGCCTTCTGTCGTACTTAGAATGCGCGGTCCACCCCCGCAGAACCGCACCCGTCAGACAAACACACCAAAGCCAAAAGTTATGTCACTGCACTATACCATGAGGTACCGCATGATGGTCTCAACTGTTGTCACCATAGATTGCACAGTCGCGAGAGTCAACACAAAAATGGTCTCAGTGTTTCTTTTTTTGCGGATTCAGACACGGATTCAGGGTCAGCCCTTTCGATAATCATTAAGAGAACACAGACGGGGGTATTCGGGCGCCAGCTTGCTCATTTCGGAGGGCCCGGCGGCTTGGACTTCGTCGTCGCGTACGGGTCCCTGCTTCCTGGCTCGGCGGAAGCCAGCCCACGTGAGAAGGATGTGAAGGGTGCGAAGGGGGCGGTGCCGTGGGTGTTTTCGGGGCCATAACCCGCAGCTCTCGGCCTTGTCGGTGCGGTGAGATCTTCCTCAGCTTGCGGCGCGGAGGACTTTCTGTGCTTCGGCGGACCGCGGGCACCGTATTTCGCGTCTGCGGTCAGGCGTCGCTTTGAGACCACTGGTATCCGCCGCTTCGGCGAAAATGACCCCCGTTTCGGCCGCCGGAGGGTGATTTTCGATACCAGCGTTCCAAATAGACTAATCCTGCCCAGCCATCAAGCCGATCAGACGTGCGCGGGGCAATATTGGGGTATCCCGAAATTGCCGGCCGTCCTTTGACGATGCCTGAGGATATGTCGGCAATCCCGGGAAGTGACATCGCCCGGACTTGATATGGGACCAACCCTGCCAACGGCAGCGGCGTAGTCCGTGGGCATTGCGTTTCGTATCCGTCGGAACTCATGGCGGTCGAAGATGAGAAGATTGAGCATAGTCGAATGGTTGGCCGGCACGGCATACGGTATCGTCGGCGTCGCTCTGGCCTGGCTCTTGGGATATCGCTACAGTCTTCTGCTCTGGATTCCCCTGCACATTGTCGCGGCCGTACGCGCTGCGAAGCAGGGTTCTGACCGCAGTAGCACGTGGCGGCTCTTCACGACCTTATTCCTGACGCAGGTCATGTGCATTGTCCCCCATCGGCTCCTTGGATTCACTACGTGGCCTTACGTTCTGGGACTGGGTACGATGTTCTGGATCTCCTGTCGGGACAACGATAGATGGGATCTGAGTATCCTGCTGACGATGGTCACCGTTCCGGTGTTGGCGTCGTTGGCGCGACTGCTGGGACTCGGCGCCTGGTCGTACCTGCCCTCGTTGCTCATAGGCGCCCTCAGCCTCGCCCTCACCGATTGGCTGGACAAGGTGGACAGGAAGTTGTTCGGCTATGACTTCAGTCGTAGCTCGCTGCGATGGTTCCTGCGCACCGTGTCACTCATCTTGCTCGGTCTGCCGGCCATTGTGAGCGCCCACATCGTGTCCTGCTATCCGGGGGAGGGATCTTTCCTGACGTTTGTCTCGAACGAGTACCTGCCAAGCTACGTGATGCCCCTGATGGACCAGCAGCTCGACAGCCTGTGCAAGATGCCGGCTTTCTTGGCGTCTTTGTCTCTCGTCTTGCGCTCCTTCGTGGCCTCCCGGCCTCCGCTGTCCGCGGTGTTGCCGTGGTTAGCCGCGTGTGCAGCGTTTGCCCTGACCGTACCCTTCGCCTGGGGCACCTTGCGTGTGTGCGGTCTGTCCGGGGCACGCGGAAAGGGGGCCGCCCCCTTCGCTCGACTTGGATCGCTGCTGGGTGTCGGTGGCGCCGTGGTCGTAGCGGCGGCGGCGGTCGGTCCCCATGAGAAATGGCTGGGACTTCTTGGATTTCACGGGCTTCCGGGGCGCGACCTCCTGGTGCTCGGTCTTGGTTTGGGATTGGTTCTGGCGATCCTTGCCCGAAACCTCCTGGTCGGTATGATCCCGGCCCTCGCTCTGGTGTCTGGCCATCTGGCCCGGCCCTCACGGCCTCCCGACACACTCGCCATCGAGGTCGTCGTTGCACTGGGAGTGTGGCTGGCCTTGGGGACACTGGTGATAGCTCTGACCTCAATGAGATTCGGGCCGGCCGTCCTGGCCTGGCTGAGGAAGTCACTGTTCGCAGAGAAGGTCCGCAAACGGAGCGAACCCAATTGGGTCACCAGGCGATATGAGTGCGGCAAGTGTGGGGGCGTTCTGCCGGGACGAGTGGCGCGGTGCCCCCATTGTGGTGTGCAATTTCACGGGGAGAAGCAGCATTTTGTGGGAGGGCGGCCTTCCGAGAAGACCGGTCGAAAACGCTTCCGCTCGTTTCCATGGTCCAAGTTGATCTTCTGGCTGCTCTGGTTCCTTCCGGCTACCGCTCTTTCGATTCTGGTGTGGGCCCGAGTCGGCGACCTGGTGCTGGCGGCCCTGGTTGAAGGAGGAATCGCCCTGACCCTGGCCTTGTTGATCCTGGGTTCCAGCGCCCGCGATCGTCGCCTTCCGGCCGGGGATCACTGACTCTGCCACCGCGACGGCAAGCTCCTTCGCAAGCGGGTGACCGGGACATGCAGACCCTGAGGGGGGCCCCAACTCGTAAGGCGTTTGTGGAATGCCCCGGAGGTAGGGGGCTGGGTCTACAGCCTGCGGTCTCCGGCGTCCGGCCTATCGTTGGATCTCATCGGGGAAGTTGAGGTAGGCGAACTCGCCGGCGAGTTCGTAGGCCTTGCGGTCGCGGGCTTTGGCGGCTTCGACCTCGTCGTCGAACAGGCCCACGTAGATCGTCTCGCCCTTGTAGCCGACCAGCGCGATCCACTTGTCGCCGCGGGGGCTGACGCCGCGATATTGCCGCCACGGACGGCGTATAGGGTCTTGCTTTCCCCCGCCTCGTGGACGGACCATTTGTACCGGCAGGCTCTCCTGTCTCGTACGAGCCGGGCTTCTGTTGACGGTCTGGGCGTCTTCTGATAGACTGCCTTTGGCGGCATTTTGTCGCGGGCACACGGGTGCGGGCATACACCTCGATCCGTGGGCCAACGAGCGTCCGGACCGCCGCCCGGGGTCCGCTGAGGGAGGGTCTATGAGTCGGGTAGTCGTATGGGTGGCCGTGCTGGCCATTCTCGTGGCCTCTGTCATTGCAAGGGGCGATCCACCCATCTGGGGGCGCCTGGCGAATCCGGGATTCGAAAACGAACCGATCCGCAGTGCCTTCTTCTTCACGGGAAGCTGCCGCGACGGTGTCCCATTCTACGAACACAACCCCTCCCCCAACACGGGACTGTACACCATCCACCCATCCGATGCGCGCCACCTGCGCTGGTCGCAGAGCGACGCGAACCGGACGTTTGCTGTCGATGCGATGGTCGAAGCTGGCGTCAATGTGATCCACATGTCCTACTGGGGACCGCGCGGCACGGACAACTGGGCCCACTGGGCTCCCATGCAGACCTCGACCTACTCTCACGATGAGCTCTTTCAGGCAGTGCTGGACAAGGACATTCTCATCGCGCCCTACGTGGAGGCCTGTGCCGCTACCGCGAATGCACCGGGGTTTTCATTCCAGGAGTGTTTTCCCGGCCGGGAGGGTGATCCGGCGCCCGCGTTCATCGCACGCGTCGAGGATCTGATTCATCGGTATATTGCCCATCCGGAAGACCCACGATGGACGGACAAGTGGGCCCAGGTATACGATCGGTCCGCCGGGAGGCGATATCTGGTATGTGTCATCGGCGTGGCGTCCGACCAGGACGGCATGACGGATCAGCGTTTCGCCGAGGGGTTCGACCTCGTCGCCGACAGAATCCACCACGACATGGGCGTTCGCGTCGGCTTCGCCATCGATGTGATGCCGCCCGACACCTACCTCTGGGCATCCTTCCTGCCATCGGCCGAGACGACGGGGCCCTGGCTCGCTCGCCAGGCGTCGATCCTCGCGATCCAGCCTTATTTCTCGGGCCATTCCATTGGAGTCAACGATGAGGGTGCCATCATGAAATGGAAGCAGAGCTTCGCCTCGAAATGGATCAACACGGGGATCCCTTTCATCCAGGACATTTCGCCCGGCTACGACGCGCACCTCGTCTTTCCCGGGCCGCACATCTTCGGCAATACCGACTCCTTCCGCCATGCCCAGAGCGAATTGGTTGTCAAGCTGGCCTGTCAGGGGGTGACGTTCAGTGCGTGGAACGGCTACACGGAGGGGTATGCGGCGGTTCCCACGATGGAATACGCAGACGCAAACTATCGATGGGCCGCCGACGTGTTCCAGAGCTTTGTTGTGGATAGCGTCCATCCCATTCCCGGCAGGATCGAGGCGGAAGACTATGAGCGGATGTCGGGTGTGGACAAGGAGATTGCGGACGACGATGGCGGGGGCTTCAACGTCGGCTGGCTGGATCGCGGCGATTGGCTGGACTACAAAGTCGCTGTGCCCGCGGACGATGAGTACGCCGTCCGTCTGCGGATCGCCAGGCTGACGGATGGTCCTTCGGGTCAGGGGCGGATACAGGCCGACGGCGCTGTCGCGGGGTCTTTCTCCGTTCCCGGAACCGGGGGCTGGCAGAACTGGCAGACGATTGAAGCAACGCTTCCTCTTCAGGCGGGCGAACAGAGGTTGCGTCTGTACATAGACGTTGGGCAATGGAACCTCAACTGGCTGGAGTTCAGACGGCAGGCCGATCTGGAGTTCGGCGCCGTGCCGGGGCGCATCGAGGCAGAAGATTACGACGACATGCGCGGGATAAAGACGCAGATCGTGCTGGACGAGGAACCCGGCTTCAACGCCGGCTGGTTCGATGCCGGCGACTGGCTTGACTACCTGGTCGATGTCGAGAAGGCAGGCGATTATGACGTGGCCTTGCGCGTGGCCCTTGCTGACGGGTTTTCCAGCGGGCTGGGCCGGCTGTGTCTCGATGGTCAGCCGCTTTGGGCCTTTGCGGTTCCGTCCACCGGGGGCTGGCAGAACTGGAAGACGATCGCGGGAGACGTGCGTCTCGCGCAGGGCCGGCACAGGCTTCGCGTCGAGGTCACACAAGGACCCTGGAACCTCAACTGGCTGGAACTGACCAGGGCGGCCTGCTCTCGCTCCCGCCCCCGGTGATTGCCGGCAGGGCGTTCTCGGCGAAGGGTCGCGGCTGGCGACGGGCCTTGCGCGTGCCAGTATGTTGGGCTTGGAGCTACCTGCGTGTGGGCTAGCTGCGGCGCGGTCGACGGAGCAACCTCGACGCCCTTGGCAGGACCAGGATCCTTTTGTGCAAACCGGGGCGGCGGAGCGTCCGTAGACCCTGTAGTCCTTGTGTGCCTGGGGGCTCGGTGCAGGCACCCGAAGCCTCCGGCGGATCAGCAGCAGGAACGATGCAGGGAGGTGTCCGATGGGGATTTTCGAGTTTCTCGACGAGTCGAGGGTGCCGTACAAGGTGTTGGAGCACCGGCCGGTCTTCAGCGCGCAGCGGCTGGCCCAGATCGAGCACGAGCCGGGTCGCTTCGTCGCCAAGCCGGTGATCGTCAAGGCCGACGGTCGGTTCCTGATGTGCGTCCTGCCCGCCGACGCCAAGATCGACCTGGAGACCCTCAAGGGGCAGCTCCGGGCCGAGTCGGCGGAACTGGCTGATGAGGAGGACATCGCACGCCTGTTCCCCGACTGTGAGGTGGGGGCCGAGCCGCCTTTTGGCAATCTCTTCCACCTCGACACCGTCATGGACAAGGCCCTGGAGAAGGATGATCACATCGTCTTCCGCGCCGGCAGCCACACCAAGGCGGTCCGTCTGGACATGGCTGACTACCGCAAGCTCGTGCATCCGAAGGTGCTCAACCTGCACCGGCAGTGATGGCCTGACGCGCCCGCACAGCCGGTCGGTCATTGCGATGCGCCTCCGTCAGCGGATGGAGGCGTCTTCGGGCAGTCCGAGCTGTTTGTAGAGGTTGCGGCGGCCGGCCTTGTCGCCGTCCATTGTGGCGCGGGCGTAGTCAGCGACCTCTTTCGCCTTTTCGCGGGGCACGCAGATGACGCCGTCACCGTCGGCGACGATGACGTCGCCGGGCCGGACCAGCACGCCGCCGCACTCGATGGGCCGGTTGACCGATTCGATCTCGTTGCGTCCCGGGCGGATGCCCCGGCCGGGATGGCGGAAGTATAGCGGCATCTCCTCGCTGGCGACCTCGTCCGTGTCGCGGGCGGTCGCATCGGTGACCACGCCCACGCAGCCCCGCAGTTTCCAGCCCATGATGTTGTTCGAGCCGATGCTTCCGACGTCGCGGGTCTCGGCGTCGTCGATCACCAACGCCGTCCCCTCGCGGATCAGCGGGACGAACGGCTCGGGCGTCACCTCGCTGTAGGTCTTGCCCACCCACTGGTCGAACGCCTCGGTCTCCATCGCCGGCGCGGGCGGATCGTTGGTGGGCACGTAGCGGGCGGTCACGGCGATTCCGATGAAGCGATGCTTATACTGCTTCGTGTCCTTCCAGGCGGCGTGGATTTCGGGAGACATCAGACCCACGTTCGCCAGGCCGACCTTGTCCATGCCGTCGGAGACGTCTGCGACGCGCAGCCCTTCGAACCGCTTCAGAAGCTCGCGGTCCTCCTGCTCGCTGTAGACCTTCGTCTCGATGAAGTTCCTGCCGCGGCGCAGCTCGTCGATGTCGGTCGGTCGGTTCGGCTGGGCGATGGCCCTCTCGGAGTCGAGCGCCATCGCGGCCCACACCGACACGACCACAATCATCATGAGGATCAGCATGACCGTTTCCTTCGCTCGTGGATTCTGCTGTGCCATGATGGGTCTCCTTCATGCCTGCGAATAGGCGCCATGGGAGAACAAGAAGAGCTTCCTGGACCCGATTGCGATCCAGGAAGCGTCGTTGGCGTGGAGGCTGCTACTTCGGCTCGTAGCTGAACTTCTGTCCGCCGACGGAAGCCTCGTACATCAGGCCGGCTTCTGCCATCGTGAAGACCGCCACGCCGTCCTCGTACTTGGCGTTGGCGGCCGCACCCGACTTCAGCGCCACCGCCGAGGCTTGGGCGGCAAAGGCGAAGTTGCCCGTCTTGAAACGGTCCAGCGCCGTCTGGGTCTCGAAGAAGATGATCTCGGTATAGGCCTGCCCGCCCAGAGCCAGGCCGATGCTGGCCTGCGTCAGCGTGCAATAGCCGACCATCTGACCCTTCTCGTACAACTGGCCCTTGCCGTACGCGCCCCCGACGCCGATGGCGCCCTTGCCCACGGTCGGAAAGACCGCGTAACCCACGGCGGTGTCGAAGAACTTCGCCAGGTCGGGGTCCGCCTGCTTGGCGCCGGTCACGGCGGCCTGAACCTTGCTGTCCAGCGCCACCCTATCCTCCGCGGATTTCGGCGTGGTCGAGCAGCCGCTCAAGAGCAGGCCCGCGATCGCCAGTAGAACACAGGTTGGCACAAAAGTCTTCATGGTCGTCTCCTTCACAACAGATTCCGTTCTCTCCCCATGGGTCACCGCAACGGTCGGTTTCAGCCACCCGGCGGCCGGCGTCGGTGCAACTCGGGGACATTGGTTCTATACTGCGCGCGGGACCTCGGGGTTCATTCTACCGGCGGTGGCGGGCGAACGTCGACGCGCCAATGGCTCGACCCACACGACGAGGGCGACGCACAGGAGGGCAGGGGAGGATGGTGGACAAAACGAAGAGGTCTCCCAGAGCGTTGACAGGTCAGACAAAAAAAGGGGCCCCTGCCGGGCGAGCGCTAGAGTATTCCCGTACATCGTCATGGGTGTGTTTGAAATACCTGCCTGTCGCTTCGCGCAGGGGCGCGGACTCCACTCCTGAAGGATAGTTGTCTGGGAGACCTCTTGCTGTTGTCAAAGAAGGTCGTGCGCCTTCGACACGGTTCGATTCGTATCGTCTGCATGTGTCCATCGGCATGCGAATCGTGCGGGCTTGAGGCTTTCTGGACAGCGGTCCGGGCGCGGCTCTGCGGCGTACTCAAGGGAGAAAACCGCCGTCGGAGCGTCGCGATCTTCCGCCGGCTCCCACAGGTCCCGAACTGCGCCCCGATCGGCGCCGTCATTCGTCCCATGCTGATTCGTCTTCCCCGCTTAAACCCGATAACATGGCGCCTGCTGGAACTGGCAACGCATATCGGACGCAAAAAAAACTTCACAATTCTCGCGAGACTCTCTACCATGCGGGTCGTTGCGTCGATCGAAACCGTGGCCTTCTGGCGAAGGGAATCCCATCATGCTCGACATCGTCGGCGGCGTGCAGATCAGCGAAAGCGAGCTTCTGTTCAAGGCCTCGCGCAGCAGCGGCCCCGGCGGGCAGAACGTCAACAAGCTCAACACGCGCATGACGCTGCTGTTCGACGTGGGCGGTTCGTCCGGCTTGTCCGACGAGCAGAAGCGACGGGTCCGCAGCGCGCTGGCGACGCGGATCGACAAGCAAGGCATCCTCCGGGTCGTCTCGCAACGGTTCCGCACACAGCAGGCCAACCGCCAGGCCGCGATCGAGCGATTCGTCCGGTTGCTGGCCGAGGCGCTGACGCCGCAACCGGTCCGCAAAGAAACGAGAGTCCCCGCCGGCGCCCGGCAGCGCCGCCTCGAAGACAAGAAGCACCGCGGCCGGCTCAAGCAGCAGCGAAGCAGAAGGGATTGGGAGAAGGAGTGAAACCTACGGCCGCCGGCGGACGCGCAACCACACCACCACCGCCGTGACGATGACGATGACCAGCACCTCATGCATCCCCACCAGAAACATGCTCAGCATGTCTACCACTTGTCCGTCCAACATCGTGTCCTGCCGTCCATAGCTGCCGGCGTCAACCGGTCTGTTGCTCTTTCTGACAGTCTCCATTTGACCACGGATGCGGACGAATATCCAGCCCCCACGCGTCTGTTTCTGGCCGTGGGTCGGAAAATCCACCTTCCGGCGGGTTTGGCACATTAAAATGTCAGGTCCCGCGTCCTATCTCATGAACCGATCGTTTTGCGGACCAGTTGGATTGAGGTGGAGATTGAGCGAACGGCGTCTCATTCGGCGACTCAAGCAAGGGGATACGGAGGCCCTGCGCGAGATCTACCTGGCCCACAAGGACGGCCTGTTGACACTCGCCTATTCTCTGGTGCACGACATGAATACCGCTGAAGACATCCTGCACGATGTGTTCGTCTCTTTTGCCGGCGCCGCGGGCGAGTTGAAGCTGCATACGAGCCTTCGGCAGTACCTGACGACGTGCGTGCTCAACCGTGTCCGCGACCGGTTCCGCCGGCGGAAGACGCGGGCGGAACGGGAAGAGGCGAACGTGCCGTCTGAACCGATTTGCACGACGCCGGAAGATGCGGCGGTCCTCGCGGAACAGACGCAGCGCCTGACCGCCGCACTGGCGCAACTGCCGGTCGAGCAGCGTGAGGTCGTCACGCTTCGTCTGAACGCCGGGCTGCGGTTCAAAGAGATCGCGCGCCTGCAGGAGACATCGGTGCCCACGGTCCAGGCGCGGTATCGCTACGGAATCGAGAAATTGCGGGCGCTGCTGCCCGGAGGGTCGCTGGAATGACGCATACACACCACATCGAGGTGGAGTTGAAACGGTTTCGCGTGACCACCACGATCACGCTGGACCGGCGGATTCTGGATGAGGCTTTTGTGGCCCTGGAGCAGGCCACGCCGGGCCGGACGCACGTGGCGGCGGGCTGTTGGTACCAAAGCGGGCCCGGCCGCCTCGTGCGCGTGGCCGCTGGAGTGGCGGTGGCTGCCGCCGTGGTCCTGGTGGCCTTCGTACTGCTGAGCCCCTCTGCGGATGAGCCGACGAAGACAGGCAGAAGGCAACCCAGGCCGACGCCCGAGCCGAACGCGACAGGCGGTGTTGTCACGGCCGAGCAGCGGCTGGCGAGAGAGCGGAGCGAAATCGAGACGATGTCGGCGGCGCGGAACATCGGCGGACTGGTGACGATGCTCGAAACGGGCCTGCCCGCCAGCCGACGATTGGCGGCCGAGTCGCTGGGACAGATCGGCGATGCGCGGGCGCTTCCCGCTCTATCCCGGCTGGCGGAGCAGTGGGAAGGCGATCCGGCCGACAATCCCTTCGCTCAGGCCATAGAACGGATCACCGACAGAATCCAGGACACCGAGCCCAACGTCCCTGATGCGAACGAGGCTCCCGTCTCACAGATCATCCCGCAGGCCGCAACGGCCCCGGTCCTCAGCGGAACCATCACCGATATCGACTCGGGCGAACCACTCGACGGTGTCCTGGTCTCCCTATCCCCAAGCGGTGGTGGCAGAGTCTACGAGGTGGCCACCGACAGCAAGGGGCTATATGCCCTTGAGGCGGTGGACAACGACGGTGTCTACAACTTGACTCTGACTGCACCGAAACACATCACCCAAGCGGAGTGGGAGCAACCCCAGGAAACGTTCCACTTCCGCAGGGCCGTGTGGGAGCGGCCCCGAGAAGCACTTCATCTACGCAAGGGAAAGCATGTGATCAAGGACTACACTTTGGCTCTGGGAGCGGAGATCCTTGCGACGGTGCTGAACGAAGCTGGTCAGCCCATCAGCGGCGCCAATGTCTACGCGTCGTATGTCGCCGATGATACCGGCCGAGGGCCGAAGCGCCCGATTCGCTCGGATGCCATTGGCATGGCTTCTCTTGGTGGTCTGCCGGCGGATGAGTATATGGTCACTGTTGCTCACCCGGACTATGCTCTCGCAGGCCGGACTGTCACGCTGGCCCGGCCCGGGCAAGCTGAGCCGATTGTCTTCGTGCTGGAGAAGGGCATTGATATCATCGGTGCGGCAACCTGCTCAGATGGCCTTCCTGCCGCCGGTTGGCGGATCAAAGCCGAGCCTGAATGGTGGCGCAGTCCCCATTCCCGGGCGGGTGATGACTTAGTAGCCGAAGACGGGACGTTCATCCTCACGCATATCGTACCCGGTATCCACCGACTGAGTGTGTATGTTCCTGTCGAAGGGGGCTCGCGTCGAATATGGTCTACAGATGTCAGTCTTCCCCCGGAGACGGGGCTGCTCGATCTGCGAATACCGAAGAAGTCCCCGCACAGCCACGTGAGCATATCGGGAACCGTTACCTTCACGGAAGGGGAGTATGAGGAAGGCTTCCGGATTGACGCACGAAATGAGGTCGGGTGGTCCGGTAGCACGTATCTTGATGCTGGTCAGACCGAGTTTGTGCTGACCGATCTGGTTTCGGGTGTGTACACCATTGAAATTGTCATCGCCGGAGAACGGAACGAATTCACAAACATCCAGGCTCCGAGTGAGGGGATTGTGCTGGAAATCACTATTCCTCGAGCGTTGCGCTTCCAGGCAAAGGTCGTGGACGCCCAGACACATCTGCCGATCACACGCTTCCGCCACCGGCGTGCGGGAGAACTCGACTGGTGCAATGTCGATGATCCGGAGGGAGCCTTCCAGATTATCACGCGGAGTTCGGACGCTGTGAAGCTCACGATCAGGGCCGATGGATATGGCGACAGAATAGCTGAGCTGCCTGGCGATCCCAACACGGTGACGATTGTCGGATTATCGGCGCCGTTGGCCCTTTCCGGCATCGTTGCCGATGAAGCCGGTCATCCGGTCGAAGGGGCAACAGTCAGCTATCGCTATGGGCATAGCCCCGACCAGCTCTCCGAGGATAAGGAGATCACCACGACGCATGCCGGTGGCCGTTTCGTGGTTGCGGACGTCCCGCCCGATAGCACATACCACTGGTTTGTGTTTCGGCATCCGGATCATGCGCGCACATTGCGGTGCATCGAGATGGCGGCGGAGGGGGTGACGGAGGCGCAGATCGTCCTGAGGAAGGGCGGGGCGGTCGAGGGGATTGTGTACGACTGGCAGGGGAGCCCTCTGCCTGAGGCGGATGTGTACTTCATGGATGAGAAGAGCTTCTCCTATTGGGCGCAGAACCGGGCCCGGCTGGGCAAAGTCACGACGGATGCCTTTGGATACTACCGCATCGAGCACCTGCCCGCCGAGCTGTGTTACGTCTTTCGGGGCGATCCCGATACGGAGTTGGGCGTTGTGCTTACGTCCATATTGCCGCGCGCGGGGCAGACGGTGCGTCTGGATATCGGAGGACCCTGGAAGACGACGGGGCGCTTGATGTGCAAGGGCGAGCCGGTGGCGAACACAAAGCTGCTGGTGATGGTTCAGGCTGGTCTGGCGCAGGGGTTCGAGGCGTATGCACTCAGCGATTTGCTCGGGCAGTTCAGCTTCTACGGCCTGCCCACGGGGCGGCGGGCACTCTATTGGGCTGTTCCGGGCGGTCGCGGTGCGAAGCGGTGGTTCGCGCTGACGAACGTCGATTTCCAACGAGGCGTGGATGTGGACCTGGGCGACCTGGAAGCCGTGGCGGCGGAGGCGACGGTGGAGTTGCTCTTCGCCGATGAGACCCTTCCGGTTGACCGCTGGGACGTGTCGCTTTGTGAACGATATGAGAGTTCTCTGAGTCGGCAGGTGGGGCAACTGCGATTCCGTCGCGAGCCTTCGGAGCCTTTCGTCTTCGACGCGCTGAGTGCGGGGCAGTATGACGTCGTGGTCAGCCGGGAGGGGTATCCTGCGATTCGCGACCGGCTTGAGATTGCGCCGGGACAATCGCACGCCGGGATTGCGGTGACGATTCCGTCGGGGGATGGGCGGATCTCGGGCCAGGTGGTGTCCCGGTCTGATTCGGAGCCCTGGCCCTTGACGCTGGAGAGCGCCGATGGACGGATCGAGATGTCGGTTACGCCCGGCGCCGACGGCGCCTTTGAGATCGGGCATCTGCCGGCGGGCGACTATCGCTTGTCGCACTCGCGACTGGATTCGGCGCTGGCGCGCGTGCGGCTCGCGGCCGGGGGGCACGAGACCGTTCGCATTGAGGTGAATCCGGTCGACGAGCATGGCTATCTCAATGTGCTGATCGTCACAGATGAGGGAGTGCCGCTGGCGACGCCCGACGTCTGGCTCGAACGTGCCGAGCGCGTGGTCGAGCCGGTCTATAGTAACGACGACGCCACCGCGTTTACCGCAGCGCCGGGGACGTACACGCTTTGCGTGCACTATCCGGGCTTCCGTTCCGTGCGTCGCAACGTCGAACTGAAGACGAGAGAGGCTCGCACGACGCAGGAGATCCTCGAACCGATGGTGATCACCATGTCCAGAGAGTGATTCCGACCTCGGGACTCGCTGCGAGACAGGCTGCGCCGGGGATCGTAACATACCCGTAACACAGCGGTAACGTGGCGGCAACAGGCTCGCGGAACGGCGAAAAAATCTTTGTTCCCCCAACCCTCGCTGTAACCCCGCGCAGAGCCGTTTCCACCGTCTTTGCGTCAGGACGCTCCAAGAGAATCTGTTTTTGGCTGTAATAGATTCTCGATTCGGGCGTCTTAAGTGGTGAGGAAAACGTATGGAATGGACGCTTGGACAACTGAATACGATGGGCGAGGCCTTCGTGGCGTTCGCTTTGCCGATGTTGCTGATTTCGGCGCTGCTGATCGGCGCAGCGCTGCTGGCCGAATTTCTGCTTCGAAAGAAAGCCCGTGCCTCCCTGCGATGCGGGCTGGTCACGGCGGTGCTGGTGTTCCTGGCACTGAGTCCTTTTCTTCCGCTTAGTCCTCCTTCCCACTTCTTGCCATCTGGCAACGCTGCCTTCGCAGACCCGACCACACACCAGGCAGCGGAACACGCGCGTGCTTCCCTATCCCGGCCTCTCACCGGACAGTCCCAGACCACCACGGTTGGGATAGGGAAGCCGCCACTCTTCATCACCTGGCAAGGGGGGCTCCTGCTGCTGTGGCTCGGTGGCGTCGTCGTGATGAGCGTGGTGGTGGTTCGTCGCGCGTGTGCGGCGTGCCGCAGCGTCGATCGTTCGCCCGATGCCAATTTCCTGATGACCGACATCCTTCTCTACTGCCGCAAGCGCATGGGCGTCCGCGGCAAAGTGGATCTGCGGATTTCCGCCGAAGGCACCCGGCCGGCGGTCTGCGGACTGCTTCATCCGGTCATCGTGGTGCCGCGCAACCTCGCGCCGTCGCTGGGCTCGCGACACCTCCGCGACGTGCTGTTCCATGAGCTGGCCCACGTCAAACGCCACGATCTATGGGTAAACCTCATCCAGAATGTCGTGCAGGTGGTGTACTTCTACAATCCGTTCCTGTGGGTGGCCGGCGCGGTCATCCGCCGGCTGCGGGATGAAGCGGCCGATGAGGCCGTCCGCGAAACCGTCGGCGACGGGGACCGCTCCTACGCCCGCCGGCTGGCGGACGTCCAGCGCCTGACCCTGCTGCCGGCCGCCGCCGACCTGGACCTTATCCGCGTCGCCTGAGCCGGGACGCGGCCCCCGGAGCCTCCCCCTTCGATTCGGCCATTTGACCTGCCGCCGACAGAATACGTAGTCCCCACAATAGACAGCGAAGGCCGCGTGCGGTTATTTGTAGCGCGTCGGTCGGGATGATGGCCGGGGGCACGGCGCCTGGACGGAACTTCGTGAACCGGAAATATGGAATGCCTGCCGTGCCCCTTGCGGCCATCTCCGACCGCCACCATCCGGAAGAAGCAATCCATCGCATCGGCGTTGATCCCGGCAATGTGTTCAGGGCCACAGGCCGACGCGCGGGGCGCGGTGCGTTTCTGGCGAGACCTTGCGTGCGATGAGATTGCGTTGAGCCTCCGCGTCCTTTTCGCTTGCCATCCGGAGAAGGTGACGCGACTGTTTGGTTCCTGGCGGGGGGAGAAGCCGTTTGTAGTGTGCCCGTAAGAGCCTGCCCTGAGCTTGCCGAAGGGGCATACTTGGTCCGGTGATGGTAACGCCTCACGGCGTCACTACGAACCAGACCGTCACCGCGGGTCAAAACGGGTAATCGCGTCAGGCGACGCGTTGAAAAGCCGGCCGGAATCTGATACAAGGGGCGCTTCAGGTGGGCGTTATTCACGGACGGATTCTATGGCGGTTCGATTTGTTCTGGGCAGGAGCGGTACGGGCAAGACGACGCATTGCGTCGAGGCGATTGTCGAGGCGCTGTCCCGGTCTCCTTCGGGATCGACTCAATCCCTGGTCTTCCTGGTGCCCGAGCAGGCGACGTACGAGGCCGAGCGGGCGATCCTGTCGAGTGGCCCGGCTGGCTACCATCGGCTGCGGGTCCTGTCGTTCAACCGCCTGCAATTCTTCCTGGCCGGGCGAAACACGACCGCCAGTGTCTCGCCGATCGGCCGGCAGATGATCGTCCACAAGATCCTGCGTGACAGCCGCGAGCAGTTGCAGGTCTTCCGATCCTCGGCGCTTCTGCCGGGCTTCGCCCGCCGGATCGCCGAGACGATTCGCGAACTGCACCGCTACAACAAGACGCCCGAGGACTTCGAGACTCTTCGGACGGCAGGGGCGGGGCATGCGTCGCCCTTATCGGCGATGAAGTTCGCCGATCTGGCGCTGGTGTTCGGCAAGTACACCGAAGCGATTCGCGGGCGGTTCGTCGATCCCGACGCCGAGGTCCGCCAGGCCTGCGCGCGGATCGCCGACGCCGACTTCCTCAAGGGCGCTCGGCTCTGGGTCGACGGTTTCGCCAGTTTCACCGGCGCGGAGACGGCCCTTCTGATCGAATTGCTCCGCGTGGTCGAGCAGGCGGAGATCGCCCTCTGCCTGGACCCGGCCGGCCTCGGGTCGCCGGCGGGCGAGTCGGACGGGCTGTTCGAGGCGACGGAGCGGACGTACCGTGAGCTTGTCGAGCAGCTCAAGGCCTTCCAGATCGAGCTTGGCAAGCCGATCGTTCTCGACCAGGCCAGGCGGTTCCGCGTCTGTCCGCCGCTGGCGCACGTCGAGAAGAACCTGTTTCGCCTGGGCGCAGGCCGGAGCAGCGCGGACGGGCACATCCGGCTCCTGTCGGCCCCGGACCTGCGGACCGAGACGCAATTCGTCGCCGGACAGATCCGCTCGCTGGTCCGGGAACGCGGGCTTCGATATCGTGACATCGCGGTGGTGGCGTCGGACCTCGGCCGCTACGAGCACTACATCCGGGCCGCCTTCGACGACCACGAGATTCCCTATTTCATCGATCAGCGCAAGCCGCTCGACCGCCATCCGGTCGTCGAGCTGGTCACCGCGGCCCTTCAGGCCGTTATCGGCGGCTTCGGGCACGCCGACGTCTTTGCGTATCTCAAGAGCGACCTTGTGCCGGTGCCGGCGGCGCAGGTCGATGTGCTCGAGAACTACTGCCTGGCGTTCGGCGTCGACGGACGGGACTGGGTCAAGGCGGATCCCTGGCAGTTCCAGGGGCCCGACGATGCGAGCTTCGACGAGGCGGCGATCCACAAGATTCGCACGACGGCGGTCGGGCCGCTGCTCGAGCTGCGTGGTGCGCTGATGGCGGGGGCGAATGATGATTCGCCCCTACGCGCAGCGGACTTCACGCGGGCGGTCTTTGCCTTTCTCGATGGGCTGAAAGCCCGCCAGGCGGTGGCGGCCTGGGTCGACGAGGCCCACGAGGCCGGCGATCTGGCGACCGCCGACGAGCACCGGCAGTTTTTCGAGCGGTTCGTGGACGTCTTCGACGAGCTGGTCGAGGTGTTCGGCCGCGACGCGATGAGCGCCGAAGACTACCTGGCGATTCTGAGCCTGGCGTTCTCGCAGATGACGCTGGCCTTCATCCCGCCGAGCCTGGACCAGGTACTCGTCGGCTCGATCGAGCGGAGCCGCCATCCCAACCTGCGGGCGGTGTTCCTGCTGGGCGCCACGCAGAAGCAGTTTCCGATCCCGTTGCCCTCGACGGGAGTGCTGACCGACGCGGATCGTGACATGGCCGAGGCCGCCGGCTTTCATCTGGCGCCCACCACGACGCAGACGCTGGCGGAACGGCAGTACCTGGCCTACATCGCCTTCACGCGTCCGTCTGAATTGTTGTGCATCAGTTACCCGAGCGTCGACGAAAAGGGCAGTCCGGTGACGCGGTCGCAGTTCGTGGACGATCTGGCGGATCTGTTCGACGACCTGGCCCCGGTAGGGGCGAATGATGATTCGCCCCTGTCGGTTGGCGATGGCATGAACGCGTCGGACATCCACACCGAGACCGAGCTGGCCGAGTGGCTATGCACCCGACTGGGCCGCGACGTCTTCGCACGGCAGGAGCGAACGGACGAACGGCTCGAAAGCCTGTTGGCGGCGATGAGTACCGATCTGGACCACCGCCACACGGCGGCTTGCGTCCTTGCGGCTCTTGGCTACGAGAACAAGGCCACGCTGGACCGTAAGGTGGCCGAGCATCTCTTCGGGAAGGAGCTGAAGGTATCGGCGACGCGGCTGGCGACCTTCGCCGCCTGTCCCTACCAGCACTTCGCGCGGTACGGCCTCGAACTGCGGACCCGGCGTCAGTTCAAGCTCGAACCGCTCGACCTGGGCAACTTCTATCACGCGGCGCTCGATGCCCTGCACAAGCGTCTGGCCGACGAAGGGCAGAACTTCGCGACCGTCGCCGACGACCGGCTGAGCGAGCTGCTGCGCGAGCAGGTGGAGGTGCTTGCCTCGCACGATCCGTTTCTTTCGAAGTTCAAAGCCCGCTCCGACCACAACGCATTCATCGTCGCCAACGCCGCCGAGGTACTGGGCGAATGTGTGCTCGACATCGCCCGCATGGCGCGGGCCGGCGCGTTCCGGCCCCTGCTGTCCGAGGTCGCCTTCGGTCCCGAGACGCGCTGCAAAGGCCCGGCCGAGCAGAACCTCGGGGCGTTCGAGCTGGCCCTGCCCGACGGCGGGGTGGTGACGTTGAGCGGGAGGATCGACCGGCTCGACGTCGCGCAGATCGATGGGCAGCGCATCGCCCTGGTGTTCGACTACAAACGCACGAAGACCGGCGCGACGTTCAGTTGGCCGCAGTTCTACCACGGCCTGAACATCCAGCTTCCGATGTACCTGCTGGCGCTGTCGCTGGCTGCCGGTGCGAAGGTCGATCGCGTCGCCGGAGCCTTCTGCATGCCGATCGAGCAGCCGCCCGATACCGCCTCGATTGAAGAGCTGGCTCAGAGGGACGAGCGCTCCGCCCGCCAGGCCCGGGGCCTGTTCGACGGCGAGTACGCCGCATCGCTTGATCCGGACGCAAGTTCCCACTGGAGCCGGCTTTACAACTTCGCCGTCACGAGCAAGGATGGCCAATATGGCTACTACCCCACGAGCGGGTCGCTGCGGCCCGACGACTTCGAGCGCGTGTTGGCGTTCACGCGGGACAAGATCATCGCGCTGGCGGCCGGCATCGTCGCCGGGTACATCGACGCCCATCCGTATCGCCTCGGCACCGAGTCACCCTGTACGCACTGTGACTATCGGGCCTTGTGCCGCTTCGATTGGCAGATCAACGACTATCGCTTCCTGGATGTCAAGGGCAAGCTCGATGTGGTGGGAGGAGCGGTGACATCATGACGGGCGAGAAGAAGATCCAGTGGACCGAGCAGCAGGAGCGGGCCATCGCGGCCCTCAGCGTCAACGTGCTGGTCACCGCGTCGGCGGGCACGGGCAAGACGGCGGTGCTGTCGGGTCGCTGCGTCAATCTCGTCTCTGATGCGGCGCGGTGCCCGAACGTGCTGAACATGCTCGTGCTGACCTTCACCGATGCGGCCGCCGAGCAGATGCGCGCGCGGATCGGCAAGCGGCTCAAGGAAGCGTACGAGCAGACGCACGACCGGCGGCTCGGCCGCCAGCTTGTGCTGCTCCAGGGCGCCGACATCAGCACGATCCACGCGTTCTGCAAACGCCTGATCGCCGAGAATTTCCACGAGGTCGGGCTCGATCCGGCGTTCCGCGTGATCGACGCCGACGAGGCGATGCTGCTCAAGGCCGAGGTGCTCGACGAGACCATCGAGTGGGCGTGGCGACAGGAGCATCTGGTGGCTTCGCTGGAGAATCTGCTGCGCCGGCGCGATGTTCGCGACAGCGGCGGCTTCCTGGCGAGCGTGATCCGGCTGCACGAGTTTCTCGACTCCGTCGCGTCGCGCGACGCCTGGTGCGAACGCGCCTGCCTGCTGGCAGAGGCGACCGATCCGGAATCGAGCGAGCTGGGCCAGGCGCAGAAGCGGATCATCGCCGATGAGCTCGACGCGATTCTGTCGCGACTGCGGGCGGCCAAGAGCTTGTATGAACGCGAAGAGCCGGGCGGCAAGTGGGGCTCCGCGCTCGAGGCCGATGTGATCGCGCCTGTCGCGGCCTGTCGCGAGCGGCTGGCAGCCGGCGACTGGGACGCCTGCGCCGAGGCGATTCGCAACTTCGTCAAGCCGAAAGCGCCCGCGCTGAAGGGGTTTCCCGAGCCGCTCGGCAAGCTGATCAAGGACGAGCTGCGCACAAAGGCGCTAAGTGATTTCGCGTCGCTGAGCGATCTGGCGATCGTCAACCCCGACTACATGGACGCGGTGGGGCGGTCCGCCAACGCGCAGAGCCGCGTCCTGATCGATCTGGTGCGGACGTTCGATTCGCTGTACGCCCGGCGGAAGAAGGCGCTGAACGGATTGGATTTCGCCGATCTGGAGCATTACGCGCTGCGGCTGCTGACGCGTCCGGCCGATTCGGGCGAGGGCGCAGCACCTTCCGAAACGGCGCTGGGACTGCGCGAGCGATACAAGTACATCTTTGTCGACGAGTATCAGGACATCAACCCGGTGCAACAGGGGATTCTCGACGCGCTGAGCTCGGGCGACAATGTGTTCGTCGTCGGTGACGTCAAGCAGAGCATCTACGCCTGGCGCGGCGCCGAGCCGACGATCTTCCTGCGACGGTTGCAGGCTTCGTCGCAGACGATGGATGCGGCGGGCGGGCTGCGCGTCGACCTCAACTACAACTTCCGCTCGGCCAAGGGGATCCTGGATTTCGTCAACCACGTCTTCGGGCGTATCATGACCGAAGCGCTGGCGGACATGGATTACGACGAGGCCGCACGGCTGCGCCCCGGACCCGAGTCAGCGGCCCAGGCCTCCTCGTCCGGACCGCCAACGCCGCTGGTGGAGCTGCACCTGCTCGACGAGAAGGCCGACGATGCAGACACCCACCAGGAGGCTGACGCGGAAAGCACGGAAGTCGTGCGTCCCCGACAGCGGCAGGCCGCTCTGATCGCACAGCGGATTCAGCAGATCGTCGGCGCCGAGCCGGGCCGGCCCGCGATGCAAATCTTCGACAAGGACGCCGCCGGCTTCCGCGACGTCGAATACCGTGACATCGTCGTGCTGATGCGCTCGCTGGCGATGAAGGCCAACGACTACGTCGAGGTTCTGCGTCTGGCGGGCATCCCCGTCAGTTGCGACGCCACCGCCGGCTACTTCGAGACGACCGAGATCGCCGACGTGCTCTGCCTGCTCAAGGTGCTCGACAATCCGCAGCGGGACATCGAGCTGGCCGCCGTGCTGCGCAGTCCGCTCTTCGGCTTCACCGACAGCGAGCTGGCGACGATCCGCATCGCCGCGCGCGACTCGTCGCCGTCTGTCGATTTCCATGCCGCAGCGATCCGATACCGTGACAGCGGGACCGAGGCGAAGCTGGCGGCGAAACTGCGCGAAGCGTTCGCGACGCTCGAACGATGGCGCCGTCTCGCCCGGCGGGGTCAGCTCGCCGATTTGCTCTGGCGCATCTATCGCGAGACGCAGTACGTCGCGTTCGTCTGCGCTCTGCCCAACGGCCAGGCTCGCAAGGCCAATCTGCTCGAGCTGCACGATCGGGCGATCCAGTTCGAGGGGTTCGCCAGCAGCGCGGGCGTGCCGTCGCTGACGCGGTTCGTCGCGTTCATCGAGAAGCTCCAGGAGGCCGGGCAGGACTGGACGCCCGCCGAGCCGGCCGGCGCCGGCAACGCGGTTCGCATCCTCAGCGTTCATAAGAGCAAGGGGCTGGAGTTTCCGGTCGTCTTCCTGGCGGAGCTGGACAGCCAGTTCAACCAGCGGGATGCGCAGGCCGACCTCGTCGCGGACACCGACCACACGCTGGGCCTGCGGATCATCGATGCGCGGTCGAACACGAAGCTGTCGTCGCTGGCGCATCAGGTGATCGCCGCCAAGAGGCGTGCCGTGACTCTGGCGGAAGAGATGCGCATTCTCTATGTCGCGATGACGAGAGCGAAGGACCGACTGATCGTCACGGCCTCGCAGAAGCGGACGGACTGCGGCAAGGTCCTGACGCAGGGCCTGCTGCTGAGCGATCCGGCGGTTCCGGCGTGGCTGCTCAAGCGCGCCAGGAGTCCTCTGGAGTGGCTGCTGTACGGCCTGGCCGATCGGCGGGCCTTGCACGAGGCCTTCGGGACGCACCTGACGCCGCCGACGGACAACGAGGCCCTGTTCGATCTGTACGTCTATCGCGGCGACGAGATGCGGCAGCTTACGCAGCGTGTGCGGCAGCTTCGCGACCGCAAGAGGGGGATCGGAGCGACACCGAAGGCGAAGGCCCGTCCCGATGCGGCGAGCCGGCAGTTGCTGGCGGAGCTGAAAGAGCGCCTGGATTGGCGGTACGCGTTTGCCGCCGCGGTGCGCGAGCCAGCCAAGCGGTCGGTCTCCGAGTTGACGCACCGCGATGACGAATTTACCCGGCTGGACTATTCGCGGGCGCTGGACCGGCGGCCGCTGGCCCTGATCGCATCCGACACGGCTTCAACGCCGCCCGACTCCGCCCGGCAGGTCGGCGCGGCGACGCACCTGGTGATCTCCAGCGTCGACCTGACGGGGCCGGTGACGCGGCAGGCCGTCGAGCGGACGTGCGGGCGGCTCGTCGAAGAAGAGGCGATCTTGCCGGAGGTTGCCGCCGGCGTTGACGTCGATGCGATCCTGGCCTTCTTCGAAAGCGATCTTGGCACGCTGGTGCTGAGCCGGGACAATACCGTCCATCGCGAATGGCCCTTCACGTGGGGCCTGCGCGTCGGCGAGCCGGACGGCGCGATCCGATCGGCCGGCGCCGACGAGATTGTCGTGGTGCAGGGGATCATCGACATGCTGGTACAGACCCGAGATGGCCTCATTGTGATCGACTTCAAGAGCGACCGCGTGGCGGGCGAGCAGATCGCCGCACGTGCCGAGGCGTATCGCGGCCAATTGGACCTCTACGGCCGGGCGGCTCGTGACATCCTTGGGGCTCCCGTCCGGCAGAAATGGCTGTACTTCCTGGCGCCGAGAGTGCCCGTGGCGGTGGAGGCATGATGCGATTGTCGAAGCTCGGTCAGCGGATGGCGGTCCGGTCGGGCATCGGGCAGCTTATGGACGATCTCGGCGCTGCGCTGTCGCCGCAGGGCGAGGTCCTCATGCTGGGCGGGGGCAATCCCGCACATATCCCCGAGGTCGAGTGCTGCTTTCGCCGCAGCACGATGGCGATGCTCCAGGACGGCGCCCGGTTCGAGCGGGCGGTGGGCGAGTATGGCCCGCCGGAAGGCGATCGCGAGTTCATCGCGGCGTTGGCGGGCCTGCTGTGCTCGGAGTTCGGCTGGCGAATCGGCCCGCGCAACATCGCGCTGACCAACGGCAGCCAGTTGGCGTCGTTCATCGTGTTCAATCTCTTCGCGGGCGAGCACGACGATGGGACGACGAAGAAGATTCTGTTCCCTCTGACGCCCGAATACATCGGCTATTGCGACGTGGTGCTGACGCCGGACGCGTTCGTCGCGATCCGGCCACGGATCGAGATGCTTGATGAGCACTTCTTCAAGTATCACGTCGACTTCGACCGGCTCGACGTCGGCGATGACGTCGGCGCCATCTGCGTTTCGCGCCCGACGAATCCGAGCGGCAATGTGCTGACCGGCGATGAACTGGCCCGGCTCGACGAGCTGGCCCGCGCCAGGGGCATTCCGCTGATCGTTGACAACGCCTACGGATTGCCGTTTCCGCATATCGTCTTCACCGACGCCGAGCCGGTGTGGAACGACAACACGATCGTGCTGATGAGCCTTTCGAAGCTGGGCCTTCCCGGCGTGCGGACGGGGATCATCCTCGCGTCCGAGGAGATCGTCGAGACCGTCGCGCGGGTCAACTCCGTGATGAGCCTGGCGCCGGGCGGCCTGGGCACGGCGATCGTCACCGACCTGGTCCGCTCGGGCGAGATCCTTCGGCTCGGCCGCGAGGTGATCGCGCCGTTCTACGAGCGCAAGGCCCGCCGGGCCATCGAGCGGCTTCACCGAGGTCTCGACGGGATCGACTACCGCCTGCACCGCCCCGAAGGGGCGTTCTTCCTCTGGCTCTGGCTGCCGGGCCTGCCGATCTCCTGCCACGAGCTTTACGAGCGGCTCAAGGCCCGCAATGTGATCGTCGTGTCGGGCCACTACTTCTTCCCCGGCCTGGCGGAACCCTGGTCCCACGCGAACGAGTGCCTGCGCATCAGCTACGCCCAGAACGAGAGCGCCGTCGCCCGTGGCCTCGACCTCATCGCCGAAGAAATCCGCCGCGTCTACGAAACGAGGAGTTGACTTGTCTGCGTCCGAGGAATAGTCATGCTGTTGCCCGTTGAAGAGTCTTCGTTGTTCCTGTCGCTCTACCAGCATCTCATCGGTTTCGCGGCCGGCCGTCTCGGCGGCATCAGCGGGATTGCTGACTTCGCCAGCTTTCGAGCCGCCAAGTGGGAGGCCAAAGCGGAGGCCCGCAATCGGCTCTTGGACAACATGGCCTTGCTCGACGCCTTTGTCGAAGAGAACCCCGGTGGTTTTCGTGAAACCGATCTGTCCAACGTTCTTCTTTGGCGTCATTTCGTGCACACCGACTTCGTCATCGAGCGGGCTCTCGCCAAGTGCACGGTATTCCTGACAGAGGATAAGCCGCCTCGGGCCTATGGTGTCCTGGGCCTGACGCAGGAGTTTGACGATATGTTGCCGTGCCCCATGCCCGTCTTTGTCAACGCGGTCCTGCTGCCCTGGAAAGGGCGGATCATCTGTGATGGTCTTATGTCTATCTGCAACGTCATCCTGGGGCCAGGTATCAGGGCCGAGCTCAAGGATGTGTATCGGCGCGCCAAAGCGGCCGGGATTGTCATGTCGCTGGAGCCGGGGTGGCGGCCGGAATTGCCTCACGTTCGCCAACGACCAAAGACGCCTGCGATCCAGCGATTTCTACAGAAGACATGTCCCGCGACGCTGACAGAGTTCAAAGAACGGTTTGGGATGCCCGCATGGCAGTTGAATGGCGAAGCGGCAAGGGAATTTGGCCCATGGGATGTCGGTGGGTCGCCGGTGCTGGATTTCGATGCGCTGGCCGTCTACGCCAACATTATTCGCAACAGGGTCTTGCACGTATATGCCAGGAACGATCGGATTGTCTACGCCACGGTCACCCGGCAGGTGGCATGGTCGAAGGCAGATTGTAAGCCTCTTCCAGGACACACACTGATGCCCTGATACCTCAGCACATCGTCGGGCGGAACGCCTTGGCGTCTGCGCCGCGCCGGCTCTTCGTTGCGCGGCGGAGAGGTGTCCTCTTATGGTTGCGTCTTCGCTTTGATCGGGCCGCGGATGGGCTTGTCGAGTGTCTTGTCCTTGTCGGCGACCCATTCATTCTTTGCGTAGTCGTATGGGATCGCGACGAGGCGGTCCGGCGTGATGCGGAGAACCGTAACCTCGGTCGTGCCATTCGGGGCGGGGCTGGGCAACTGCACGAAATGTATGTCCCGATACTCGCGCACGTTGGCCTTGTGGTAGTGGCCGCCGAGGACGCAGAAGATGTTGGCGTCGCCGAACGCGTCGACGAATTCATCGCGATTGGTGATCGCGTCGAAGCACAGATGCGTCGCGACGATGACGGGTTTGCCCTCGGGCACGTTCGCCAGCGTCTCGCGAAGGTAGGTCAGTGCCTCTTTGGAGATCGGCTGGGCCGGGTTGTTGAGACTCTCGTCGTACTCGCTGAACAGCGCGACGAACAGCACGCCGCCTTGCTCAAACGTGTACCGCAGCGCGCCGTGACGCGCGACGAGCCAGTCGAGCACGGTTCGCGTGGGCGAATTGCCTCCGATGTCGTGGTTGCCGGCGACGTCGTAGCTGGGGAACTTCAGCCGCCTGGTGACGCGTTGCTCGTAGGCTTCCCTGGCGGCCTGGCTGGGCCATTCGGTGAGATCGCCCAGTCCGAACACGAACGCCGGCCTGGCGACGTGGCCGCCGACCGATTCGGGCCAGGCCCGGCCCGGCAGGGCGTTCATCGCGTCGATGGCCGGGACCAGGTGATCGGCGTTGCCGTCGACCTGCACGTGCTGATCCGACCAGCCGAAGAACGTCAGCGCCTGTTCCTCGGCGGCGCCCGGCCAACTCCGGCAGGCGACCAGGGCGTCATGCTCGGCCCGGCTGATGGCAATCATGCAGCCATGACGGACCTTGGGCGGCAGGCTGTACTTGTCCCAATCGCTGAAGAACGTGTATCCGGAGATCTGGTGCCACGGCCCGTTCAGGTCGGCGGCCACCGACAGGCCGTACGAGACGCCCGGATACTGCTCGTAGTAGAGGTACCACACCTTGCCGTCGGGCGAGGGGATCAGCATCGGGGCCTCGCGGAAGTTCGGGCTGATCGGCGCCGATGGCTCGCTGTACGGGCCCAGCAGCGCCGGCGCCGAGCTGATGCGAATGGTCTTGCCCGTCGGCCAGTCGAGCGTGGGATAGCGCTCGTCTTTGACGATGGCGTAGTAGCGATCCGTCTGCTTGCGGATGATCACGTCGATCGTCGCCATGTCCCAGTCGAAGAGCCGTCGCGGCGGATCGGAGAAGGTCCGCAGGTCCTTCGACGTGAGGTACAAGGTGCGCTGGCTGGCCCAGTAGCGTTCGGGGTCCTCGGGCGTGCCGTGCTCGTGCGGCGTGTGCCAGGTCAGCACATACTGCGACGAATCGGCGTCGTAGAACAGCTTGGGCGCACCGATGCGCGCCAGCGCCTGCGCGTAGCCGGGCGTGCGCGGCAGGTCGGGCGTCACATTGCTGTAGTGTTCCCAGCGAATCAGGTCGTCGGAGACCCAGAAGTTGATGTCGGGCGCCGAGTCGTTGCGATTGCCCACGAGATAGTACCGCCCATCGTGGCCCTTGCAGATGTCCGGATGGCCGCGATAGTCGTCGCAGACGCGCCGCCCGTCGTTCAGGGCGGTCCAGTGCAGGCCGTCCAGGCTGACCGAGTAATACAGCCGCCCGTAGTCCTGGTGCATCATGTGGGCGAACAGATACGCCTGGTGGACCGGCTCGGTCCCCACCGCCTGTCCCGGCGGGTCCGGCTGCTGTGCTCCCGCCGCACCGACCCACAACAGGACCATCGCGATTGCCATTCCAATCCGCGCGTGTTTCATCGTCTTCTCCGTCCTTTCAGACAGCCCATCGAATGTCACATCCCGATACGCAAAACCCCGCCGCACGTCACTGGCCCTGATCATATCGACCCGCTGCCCGACAGACAAGGCCCCGGTTCGCAAAGCGAAGGCTCTTGCTGTCGAAGGCCTTCCCGTGATATAATGACAACTGTCGAGGAACGGCAGCGGATCGCAGAGACGGTACCCACGTCATGGCCGATCTCGGGGCCGTCCTGCTTCAGGAGGAAAATCTCGTCGAGACACGGAACAGGGCGGCTGCGAAGTGCATCTCAATCTCTGAGACGACGTGACGTCGCGGCGTAATCGGTCATCATACGATCATCTACAATGTGCGAGGGAAGCGACATGGCATCATCAGTTCATCCGTCCAGAGCGGGCTTCGTTTGCGTCACCATCCTGGCGGCGAGCCTTTGCGTTCCAGCCCGGGCGGCCGAATTCGCAGGCGGGACAGGCGAACCTGACGACCCTTACCAGATCGCGACCGCCGGTCAATTGCTCAGCCTGGGCACCGACCCGAACCTGCAAGGCAAGCACTTCATCCTGGTCGCCGACATCGACCTGGACCCGAACCTTCCCGATAGTAAATTGCTGGAGAACGGGCTAACCCTTTCATCAGGGAGTCTCGACGGGTGCGGGCATCGCATCCTGAACCTCGGTGGGCGTATGGCCGTTGAAGAGACGAGACGTGATGGCACTGTCTACTATCGGGATCGCTACGGTTCGAGTCTGTTCGAACTCATCGGTGCCGATGCCGTCGTCTGCAACCTGTATCTCAAGGGGACCATGCTCAGAGGCCCTGCGATGCTCGCCGGTGAGAACAGAGGTCTGATCATGGGCTGCTCCGCTGAGGGCAGCGTATCTGACGACTCTCCTAAGTCCAGCATAGGTAGGAGTGTCGGTGGTCTTGTGAAGAAGAACACAGGAATCATCATCGGTTGCCGCGTCACAGCAGATATCGTGGGCCTGGACCAGGATCGTTCACCGGGAGCCAGTGCGGGCGGTTTGACATTGGAGAACGCGGGGACGATACTCGGTTGTGCTGTTGGCGGGACTGTCGTTGGTACTCGCGCAGCCGGCTTGGTGATAAGCAACGCCGGGACGATCGCGTACTCGGGCACGGCATGTAGCGTCACCGGCAACAACGGCGGCGGTGGCTTAGTGGGTAGCAACAGCGGTACGATTCGCTGGTGCCGTTCCATCGGAGATGTGACATCGTCCGAAGGCTGGGCTGGGGGGCTTGTGGCCACCAATTCCGGGACGATTTCCTATTGCTGCGCGACCGGAGACGTGTGGGCAGCAGGCGCCGGTGGACTCGTAGGAAGCAACGCGGGGACAATTAGCCAGTGCTATGCCACCGGACATGGCGGTGGTGCGCTGGTGGGCGAGAACGAGTGGCACGGTACCATCTCAAACTGCTATGCACTCGCTTCACAAGCTGGCCCGGCGCCTGATGACGGTTTCACGATCTTGCTGACCGACGCTCAGATGAGGCGACAGGAGAGTTTTGTGGGATGGGATTTTGGCGGAACGTCGCTCGATGGGACGCTCGATCACTGGACGATGCCAGAAGAGGGCGGCTATCCGCTGGTGACGGCGATCGATGCGTCTGCGTGCGCAGGAGGTGGCACCGCTGACGATCCGTATCTTGTGGAAACTGCGCAGCAGTTCATGGCAATCGCTTGCGAGCCGCAGGCACGCTATCGTCTAGAGGCCGATATCGATCTGGCAGGCGAATCCTTCTCACCTTCGATCATTCCGGTGTTCTTGGGGTATCTGGACGGTGCCGGCTACAGTGTGTCGAATCTAACGCTCACCGGAGGACAGGATGTAGGGTTGCTCGGCATGACCTACCCTGAAGCCGAAGTCGTCGATCTTCACCTACAGGGTATCCACATCGAGACCACAGGGGACGAGCAGCAACGAATCGGTACCTTGGCCGCATGTAACCGTGGCACGGTGACGGACTGCACGGCGAGTGTGACAACAAGAGTCCTTGGAGGGCGTTCGACCTACTATGTCGCAGGTTTGATTGGTGTCAATGAAGGGGGGCAAGTACACCGGTGTTTCGCTCGCCTCGCGTTGGTCTATCAACTCGTTGCCTCACGCGGTTCCCTGTACGACTACGCCGGTCTCGTCGGTCACAATACCGGGATAGTCAGCCAGTGCCATGCCTCGTCCTACACAAACAGCGAGGTCTCCCGGTTCGGTGGTCTTGTCGGTCGCAATCACGGAAGCATCATGGACTGCTATGCCGATGGCTACATCAGAGGCAATCGCGTCGGAGGATTGGTTCAGTCCAACGGTGGTTCCATCGCGAACTGCTACGCAACCGCGACTGTACTCGGCGTCCTGCCCGCCGGCGGTCTTGTCGCGGAGGACAAGGAGGGAATCATATCGAGTTCCTATTTCCTGGGCGAATCCGATGGCGGCGGGCCTGACAATGGGCTTGGCGTCGCGCTGACCGACGCCGCGATGCGCCAGCAGACCAGCTTTGTCGGCTGGGACTTCGACGACGTCTGGACGATCTGCGAAGGGGTCGATTACCCTCGCCTGCGGTGGGAAGGGACTGCCTGCGAGCAGTGAGTGCGGGCCGACGGACGCCGGCTGCGAGACCCTCGCTGGGAATCCACGTCTCGAAGACGGTGACGTCAGGGTCCGGTCGGCTGCCACCGCGAGAGCTGGGGCACGGTCTGGAAGCGGGCCGGTTCGTTCAGGGTGGTGTAGACCTGCCGGGCCCAGTCGTAGGAATCGGGCGCCGAGCCGATCATGACCACGTTTGTCGGGAACAGCAGGCCGGCCACCTGGGGCAGGTCGGTGATGCGGAGGCAGTTAAGCATCTCGACGGCCTCGCCGCGGCCGTCGGTGCGGCTCGGCGCGTTCTGCGTCGCCGGCGGGTCTTTCAGGAGGACCGCCGTGACCTCGCCGTCGAGAAGGGCGGCGTACAGCGCCACCGCGCACATCTCGCCCCGGGCGGCGATGGCGAATCTCCCTTTGGGACCTGCCGCCTCGATCTTTCGAAGGGCCTCCAGACAGCGGAGCACATCGTACACGCGCATGGACGCCACCGTGCGGCCGGTCCAGGCGGCGGAGCGGCGCACGTGCCACTGCAGGTCGGCCGGCCAGCCCGTCTCCCCGATGCCACGGGCCTCGAAGTAGGCTATGTTCCAGCCTTCGTTCAGGCCGCCGATGAGACCTTCCGAGGCCCAGCGGTCCTCGTCGGGACTGTGCAACACGAGCACCATCGGGCTGGAAGTCTGCGGCGTGTGCCGCCAGCGAACGTCGATCTTCAATCGGTAGTCTGGCTCCGAGACGAAGCTGAACGTGTCCCGGCCGTGCGCAGCGCCGTCGGCCGCACGGAATTCGTATCGCATGTCCAGCGGGACAGGGTCTTCGGGGAAGGCGCCGAACGTCTTCTCACGCAGGAAACTCAGCACCTTTTCGCGATGCGTCTCCAACTGCTGTCGCGTCGTTATCTGCGGCGGGCCGGCCGCCTTGACGAAAGTCTCCTGGATCGTCGTCGTGCGATCGTCGGCCGGCGGGCCGTCGACGTAGACCTTCAGTTCCTCGGCCGAGAGCATGGCGGACTGGGACGCGTCGACGTCACCGACCTCTTCGGGCGGCACGTCCTTGCCCATCAGGTGCTTGAGGAAGAAAGAGAAGATCCGCGTGCGGGACCTATTGTGGTAGGAATGGCCGCCGGGCGTTTCGACCAGCACGAGGTTGTCCGGCCGGCCGTAGAGCTTGTAGATTTCGTGCAGGCGGCCGTGGACGTCGCGCACGGCCTCGATGGAGTTGAGCCCATCGCGATCGGCCGAAGCGATCAGCAGAGGCCGCGGCGCGATCAGCGCGCCGATATCGTGGAAGTCCTGACGATATGTGTTGATCGGCATCATGCAGTCACAGTGGCCGTCGATGGTGCGCTGATGGATGTGCGAGTTGACCGTGCTGGTCCCGCAGACCGGCGCGACCACCTTGACGCGCGGGTCGGCGGCCGCGATGTACCAGCTTTGCGTGCCGCCGCCGGAGATGCCGGTGACGCCGAGCTTCTCGGCGTCGACCTCGGGCCGCTCGCAGAGGAGGTCCAGGCCGCGAATCGCGTTCCACAGTTCCACGCCGCCGGGGCAGTAGCCGAGGCTGTACCAGTGAAACCAGCCTCGGGAGTAGCAGCCCCAGTGATCGCCGAGCACCTCGCCCCACTGGATCGTTTCGATAATCAGGCAGACGAAGCCCAACTGGGCCCACTTGCGCGGGTGCGGCTGATAGCTGACCTTCTGCGTGCGCGAATGGCCACACACGTACAGCACCGCCGGCACGGGTTCTTTGATGTTGTCGGGGATGTACAAATTGGCGGGCACGTAGAGCCCCGGCAGAGACTCGTAGTAAAGCTTCTCGATTCGATAGCCCGCCTGGCGAATCGTCCCAACGATCTTGACGTTCAAAGGCGGTCTCGGCCCCTCCACGGGCACATCGACCAGGCTCATCATCTCCATGAACTGCTGGTATCGAGTCGGCCGGACCCGCTCCCAGTCGTCCAGCGTCCGGATGCCCCCGAGCGATCGCTGCGTCAGCTCCTCGGCCACGCGCATCAGGTGCGCGCGGATGTTGTTCGACTGGTCCAGTGGCGGCTGCGTTTCAATCCCCAGTTCGTGACCTCCCGCGGTCGATGCCCACACCCAGAAAATGGTTGCGCACACGACAAAAGCCCAACATGCTTCGCTCGCCGACTGCCGTTCTGTTCCCTTGCCGTTCATCGCACATCTCCAAAGCCTGTCCTGATCTGAGACTTCCTGCACCTGATCTGCCCACTACACGGCGCAACCGGCCGATTGTCAAGGACACACTGTGCAGGCGACAAACCGCTCTGTGCAGGTTTCGTGGCGGCGCCGGTCGCGAACGCTCACTCCGATGCCCACGTGCCACTTCGGGCGAGCACCTGGACTTCCTTCCTGTACCATCGGCGCACGACAAATCCGCCGAGCGCCGCCAATCCCAGACAGACGCCGGCCTTGCCGAACTCCAGCAGGATCGCGTAGCCGATGGCCAGGGACAGGCCGTAGCAGAGCAGAATGCCGCCGGCGACATCGAGAATCGTCGCCACCGACAGGGCCTTGCCGGGAAGGTTGCGGGTCTCCTGACTCAAGATGCCCCAGGCGCCGCCCGGCCGGACCTTCCGGTAGAATGCGTCGAGCTTCGTCCTCGACACCGCCGGGGTCAGGAACGTCACGACCAGGCTGATCGGCACGACGATGGCGGTCAGCAAAGCGATCTTGAACTCGAACGGCATCGTCGGCCAGGCGTACCCGAACAGGCCGACGTCAAACGTACGTCCCCACAACGTGACCGAGCCCGGGATGAACGGATTGACAAGCCCGAGGACCAGTCCGAGCGCCAGCGCGGTGATCTCCGTATACGCGTTGATGCGCCACCAGAACCAGCGCAGCACACAGACGATGCCGCTGCCGACGGTGATCAGGGCGCAGAATTCCCATACCGCCGACACGGTCAGATTCCGCCACGCCAGATACAGGGCAATGCCGACGCCGGCCGCCATCATCGCCACGACGACGAGCTTGCTGACGATCATGTAATGCCGCTGCGTCGCATCCTTGCGAATGAACCGCTGGTAGACATCCGTCATCATGTAGGATGCGCCCCAGTTCAGATGCGTGTCGATCGTGGACATGAACGCGGCCAGAAACGCCGTCACCAGCAGTCCTTTGAGTCCGTGACCGAGATACTCGTTCATGACCAGCGGATACGCGTGCGTGTCGTTGTGGGGCGCCGTCAGCGTCGGGAACAGCACGATGGACACCAGCGCGACCGGCACCCAGATCCACGGTCGACAGCACTGGAAGATCGCATAGAAGAGCGTCGCGAGGACCGCATGCCGCTCGTTCCGGCACGCGCTCATCCGCTGCATGTTGTAGCCGCTGGCGTCCATCCACCACAAAACGAGAACGTACACCAGCAGCTTGGCCAGATCCTCGTCGAAACTCCTGAACTCGGGGAAGATCGCCAGCGTTCGCGAGCCGTAGCCTTCGGTTGCGCGAATCGTCTCAAGCACGTGGCCCATCCCGCCGACCTTCATGACCGCGATCACGGCCAGTGCGATCATGCTGAACGTGGCGATGAAGAACTGGACGCAATCGGTCGCGACCACGCCGTAGAAGCCGGAGAAGGTCGCGTAGGCCAGGGCGACCGACGTGCAGATGCCGATCGCCAGCCATTCATTGATATCCGTCATCGCCATGATGATGCTGCTCATGGCAAAGACGACCCAACTGATGGTCAGGAGGTTCTGCACGACGCCGGCGAAGAACGCGCGGAAGCCACGCAGGAACGCCGCTGATTTGCCTTCATACCGCAGCTCATAGAACTCCGCGTCGGTGATGATGGCCGCGCGGCGCCACAGACGCGAGAACAGGAAGATGCCCACGATGAGGGTGAGCACCGCCACGAAGACCCACCAGATGCGTTGCAGCCCGTCCCGGCGGGTGATCTCCGTGACCACCAGCGGGGTGTCCGAGGCGAAGCTCGTCGCGGCCATCGAGAAGGCGATCATCCACCACGGAAAGGACCGGCCCCCCAGGAAGTAGTCCTCCGAACTCCTGGAGGCGCGTCTGGAGAAGTAGATGCCGATGCCGAGGGCAAACAAGAGGTAGAAGGCGATGATGGAATAGTCCAGATATCCCAAAGCAATCTCCCTGCATGCCGGTAGATCATGACCAGCACGACGCCCACAATCTGTGGGTGCATCGAGCCGCTCACCCTCCACTCTTTGTGCCGCTACGGCATTTCTGGAAGTATAGGCGATGGGTCTGCCGCTGGAAAGAAATCTCGACCCGATCCGATAAGGAGGGGATCGCGCCGACTTGGCGGATTCAGCCGGGAAAGGGGAGCGCGCAGGCAATTTCCGGGCCACGGTTCGCCATTTTGCGACGGTGTGGTCATGCGGCTGGGGGGGGAAGACGGCGAAGGCCCCATTTTTACAGGCGGCTCTTGAGAGCACCGAATCTGCCGGTATAATGGCCCGTCCGTGTATCATGTGTCAGGCAGAACGCTGGAATTCGCTATGGGAGACCCATTGGAATGGCAGATAAGCTGAAGGGCAATGCCGTCGTAGGACAGTCGGGCGGGCCGACGGGTGTGATCAACGCCTCGCTGGTCGGCGTTATCGAAGAGGTTCGCAAGCACCCCGAGATCGGGACCCTCTTGGGGGCCGTGCACGCGGTGGCCGGCATGGTCAAGGACCAGTTCATCGACCTCGGCCGGCTCGACGACGCGACGCTCAAGACGGTGGCGGCCTCGCCCTCGTCGGCGCTGGGCTCGAGTCGGGACAAGCCCGACGCCGAGTATTGCCGCAAGATCATCGAAGTCTTCAAAAGGCGCAACGTGCGGTATTTCTTCTATATCGGCGGCAACGACTCCGCCAACACCGCGCACATCCTCAACACCGTTGCCGACGAGACCAACTACAACATCCGCGCCTTCCACGTGCCTAAGACGGTGGACAACGACCTGCTCGTGACCGATCACTGCCCCGGCTACGGCACCGCCGGCAAGTTTGTTGCGCACGCGCTCATGGGCGACGACTTGGACAACCGGGCGCTGCCCGGCGTCAAGATCGACGTCATCATGGGCCGTCACGCCGGCTTCCTGACCGCCGCCGCGGCGCTGGGCAAGCAGCGCGACGACGACGGGCCGCATCTGATCTACGTGCCCGAGCGCCCCGTCTCGATGGACAAGTTCCTGGCCGATGTGGACGCCGTCTATAGGAAGTACAATCGCTGCGTGATCGCGGTCAGCGAAGGCATGTGCGACCACGACCACAAGACCTGGACCGAGAAGCTCGCCGAGAACGAAGAGCGCGACGCTCATGGCAACATCCAGCTTTCGGGCACCGGCGCGCTGGCCGACTTCCTGGCCGGGCAGATCAAGGGCAAGCTCAAGATCAAACGCGTCCGCGCCGACACGTTCGGGTATCTCCAGCGGAGCTACGCCGGATTGCAGTCGAAAGTCGACGTCGACGAGGCCCGCAAGTGCGGCCGACAGGCGGTCAAGTACGCGATGAAGTACGACAGCGGCTCCGTCGCGATCAAACGCACCGATGGGGACGCCTATGCGGTTGAGCTGTTCCGCACCGAGCTGAAGAACGTCGCCGAGAAGACCAAATCGATGCCGGACGCGTTCATCAACGTCGACGGCAACGGCGTCACCGACGCCTACGTCCGGTACGCCATGCCTCTGGTCGGCGGACTGCCCCAGACCGAGTACCTCGGCACCTATCCGAAGGTCTAAGCAAACCAACCAACACGTAGTCCAGGGCCCCGCGCATGCCCACGTCTCGCATGCCGGGGCCTTTTTCGTGCAAGGCAGAAACTATGTGCCGGTCGTGTGGGGTTACTCTCTCTCGGGCCGTTTGAGTTGCTGTTTGAGCTCGTCGGGCAAGGTGTCCCATAGATGCGGGTGCGCTTCGACGAGGCGGGCGATGTCGCCGAGGTCCTTGATCCGCTTGCTCTGCCGCCGTTCGGTGTCGCTCCAGGCCCTGATCTTGCCTTGGAGCGTATCGTCGAGACTGGCGACGCGGAGCAGGATGCCGTGCACGTCGGCCGGCACGGCCCGGCTCGGAAAGTCCCGATAGAACTCCTCCGTGCTAAGCTGGATGCTGACGCGGGATTGCCCCTTGAAATTGACGGACCACTCGAATCGTTCCGAGCGGAACCCCGCGTCTTCGAGGAGCGACACCGTCCGCTCAATGGCATCGGTGGTGACGACGAAGTCGACGTCCTGTGTCACCACGGGCTCGGCCGCCCAATGGTTCACGGCTACGCCGCCGATGGCGCACCATGCGATGTCAGCGCGTTCGAGGCAGTCGACGAGTCGCATCACGTCGTTGGTGCCGCCTGATGTCTGCCAGTCGAAGAACTGTTTGGCTGTCATGCCCGTATTCTACTGGACCAAGGTGCAGTTGCCAAGCCGTTGCCTGATGGACAACTGCTCGACCACAACTCTACCGTGATCGGCGCTGGTAGACGATCCGGCCGGCGACGATGGTGGTGTCGACCTGGGCCTGCATGATCTGCTCGGGCGGGACGGTGAGCAGGTCGCGGTCGAAGATCACCAGGTCGGCCAGATAGCCCGGGCGGATCATGCCCTTGCGGTTCTCGGTGAACTCGGCATAGGCGGCGCCCAGCGTGTAGAGCCGGATCGCCTCTTCCATCGTCAGTCGCTGATCGGGGAACCAGCCCTCGCCCGGCTCGCCCGCACGGTCCTTGCGGGTGACCGCCGCATAAAGGCCCTCCAGCGGATCGACCGGCTCGACGGGCCAGTCCGTGCCGAAGGCGATGTGGGCGTCCGCGTCGAGCAGCCGTCGCCAGGCATAAGCGCCGCGGCAGCGGTCGCGGCCGATGCGCTTCTCGGCGAATCGCTTGTCCGTGATGCAGTGCGTCGGCTGCATCGAAGCGATTACGCCGAGCTGTCCGAAGCGGCCGATGTCCGCATCGGCCAGGATCTGCGCGTGCTCGATCCGGTGGCGGCTGTCCCGCCGCCCGTTGACCTGCCGGGCCTTCTCATAGGCGTTCAGAACCCAGTGGTTGCCCTTGGCGCCGATGGCGTGGACGCCGATCTGGAAGCCCATGCGGTCGGCGGCCAGGACGCGACGCTCTAATTCGTTGTAGGCCATCTGGGACAGGCCGGACGTTTCCGGATTGTCGGCGAACGGTTCGAACATCAGTGCGGTGCCCGAGCCGAGCGTGCCGTCGATGAAACCTTTGAGATAGCCGAAGCGAATCCAGTTGCCCTCGGACGGATAGCGGCCGCGCAGCTTGTCCAACTCGGCGAGCCGTCGTTTACCGGACGGCAGCTCCATGTTGACCGTGACACGCAGCGTCAGCCGGCCCTCGTCGCGGAACCGCTCGAAGAGTTCGAAATCGCCGTTGAGATGCTGGATGCTTGTGACGCCCGTCCGGCGGGCCTCGGCCAGCGCCTTGTCCAGTCCTTGCTCGTCCATCTCACGCTGCTCGGCGTCGGTCGGCTCGTACTCGTCCAGGTCGAGCAGGCCCTGGGCGGCTTCTTTGAGGATGCCCGTCGGTTCGCCCGTCTCGGGATCACGGACGATCGTCCCGCCGGAGGGATCGCGCGTCCGGCGCGTGATGCCCGCCTTGCGCAGCAGCAGGCTGTTGACCCAGATCGAGTGGCCGTCGACGCGGGACAGGGCCACCGGATGATTCGGCGCGACCGCATCCAGAACCTCCTTCGTCGGCCAGGCCTTGTCGGCAAATCGCTCGTGGTCCCAGCCCCGTCCTCGGATCAGCGTGCCGGCCGGCAGTTCGGCCGCGCGGGCCTTGACCTTCTCCTGCACCTCGGCCAGTGTATTCGCGTTGTTCAGATCGACTTCGAGCATGGCCCGGCCGCCCTGCAGGAAGTGGATGTGGGCGTCGTTGAAGCCCGGCGTGACGAGCCGGCCGCGGGCGTCGATCACCTTCGTCCGGGCCGCGTCGATGTAGGCCAGCACATCGGCATTCGAGCCCGCGAACAGGATCGTCTCGCCCGCGATCGCCACCGCCTCGGCGCGAGGCTGCTGATCGTCGATGGTGACGATCTTGCCGTTGTGGATCACCAGGTCCGCCGGCCGCTGCGCGCGAGCAACGCACGCCAAAGCCAGAACGAAGAACACACACGATCGCATCGCAATCTCCTTCTGTCGATATCCAGTTCACCCGAGAAACTTCTCGTGCCATTATACGCGTTGTTGCGTGTCCCGACACGGCAGATGTTGTCCTGCCTCCGTCCGCGACATCTCACCCGGCATTGTCACCCCGAGCGGAACGAAGTGCAGCCGAGGGGTCTGGCCACAGGCGGTACGCGCTTCCGGTTCGCAGCCATCCCGGTGGACATCGGGATCGACTGCGCTCGGAATGACAGAGTCGAGAGGCGTAGCGCGCAAAGAGAAAGCTATTTGGCCCGGAGTGGGGCCGCGAAACGCTTCCATTGGGTTTCGATGGCGGCGGGGGGCTTCATCTCGCGGTGGACGTACAGGCCGTAGCGAAGGTGCAGAGGGGTGCCGGGAGCGATGTCGCGCGGGCTATCGAACGTCAGCGACGCGCCCATCCAACCGTCGTCGCGGACATGGAAGTGGGAAGGGTGGTTCGGGTTATCCGGATGGTCGAACAACGTGATACCTTCGAGCCCGCCGTCGGCGATGGCCCCGGAATAGTCGACCCAGCGGGCCTGCTTCCAGAGAATCTCCTTCTCGTTGACGCCGCCTTCAGAGTTGCGGATGCGTCCGCCTCCGTCGTTGACGCCGATGGTCTTGGCCATGCGCACGCCGATCATGCCGAAAGGCGTCTTGCCGAGCGTCACGGCCTGGCCGGCGGCGTTCAGCGTCAGATCGAGAACGAGCAGCCACTCCTTGTCCTCCAGCAGCGTTACGCTGATCCGGCGGGTCTCGTTCAGCAGGACTTTGGCATCCTTGTCCACCCACTCGTTCTCCGCGACGATGGCGGAGGTCTCGCCCTCGTCGACGTACTCGACGATGCGCTTGTGCCGCACGACGCCCAGCCGCCTGTCGCTCCAGAAATCCACACCCCCCACATCGACGTGCGAGACCCAGACGGAGTTATGATGGCTGTGCGATTGGGGGTCGTGCGGATGCCCCATCCGCGTCAGACTCCGCCCCGAAGGCCCGACGATGGGATACAGGAACGGCCGCTCCAGCCCCGCCCTGAAATGATACCGCGCCATCTCCACCCCCTCCCGCTCGAACGCCGCCTGCCCATACGGCAGCGGCACCACCTGCACCCGAGCCACCGCCTTCGGCTCCGGCGGCTCCTGCGCCAGCATCGCGCCACCAAGGAGGCTCAGGTACAGCCCCGCTACGACGAGCTTCTCCGGCACCCATCGCAGGATGGTCATCGCACACCTCCCTGTGAATTCTGTCGTTCTCGTCAGCAGACTGCCCTATGCCAGTTCGGGGTACTTGGCGCAGGTGCAGGCCGCGCAAAGGTAACCCTCGCTTCCCGATGAATAGCCGCCTTCGCCGAGGTTGATTCTCCTGCCACACTTGGAGCAACAGGTGGGCTTGAACTTGGGCGGGTTCTTGAGCTTCTCGAAGTTGTACTCGTTTGTGCCGTAGTAGACGTACATCTCCAGTTCGTGCTCGAAATCCGCACGGCATTTGGCGCAGGTTTGCCAGTCGCCCGAATGGCCTTCGTTGTGGTGGTAGCCACACAGTGTGTAGCGGCGGTGATTCCGAGAACAACTGTTCGTGTCGTAGCTGAACAGCACGTACTCGCCCTCGTCGTCGCAGATCCATTGACCGCAGCATTCGGTCCTGGTCAGCTTCCCCGTCTTGCCGCACAACCCACACCTCGGCTGACCGTCAGCCATCTGCCGAGCCGCCTTCTTCAGGTTCTTCAACTTCCTGCTCATCGTCATTCCCTTCTCACTTCACGAAGGTCTCCCCAGATGCTCTGCTCCCGGCACAGTCCGCGCATCTGTTCGGCCTCCTTGTCAACGATGCTCGTGGCGTCCTCGTTCAAGATCGGCAAAATGAGCCGGACCCGTCCGTCCCACTTACTGGTATTGTAGCATCTCCGGTCCAACCGACAACGGCTGTGTTGCGCAGATAGCCCGCTCTGCGATATCGTGGAAAACCCCCGTCGCCGGAAAGGAGGCAGCGGTGCGGGCGGGGATGTCAGCCGACGATGGGCAGGGTGCGGATTCGGATGCGGCGGCCTTCGAGGACGACGAGGCTTCCCTGTTCCAGCGCCGGGATCAACTCGGGCAGATTCCGCAGGAGGATCTTCGTCTGTTCGCTCGGCCGATGAGGGAAGCTATGATGAAAGAGGATAACGGAGGGCTGGCGAACCCGGCGTCGAGCCAATAAGAAGCCGAAATCCGTGTCAGACGTAATGACAATACGATTCTCGTTGGAAGCTCGCTCGAAGACGGTCGTATCATCGGCGGCCTGAAGTCGATAATCGCGGACGTGTACGGCGTCGTGGCCTTCGTTTCTGAGGCCATCGGCCACCAGAGGCGAGACCGGGTCGTCGACAAGAAATCTCATGCGCTTTTCAATGGCAGAGCACGTTCCTTGACGGCTTCGGCAGCGTAGCGAAGGGCCTCGCGGATGTCTTCTCGCTCCAGGTTGGGATGCGCGGTCAGGATCTCGTCCTCGGTCATGCCCTCGGCGACCATGGCGACCACCGAAGCCACGGGCATCCGAAGACCTCGGATGCAGGGGACGCCGGCCATCCTGTCCGGATCGATGGTGATACGTTGAAAGACCATACACGCCTCAGCAACGAATGGGCTGATCTCCGATTGATCTATGCTGCATTATACCACCCGAATCCGAACGGAACAACGACCGAATCACGCCGAGCGAGTACCAGGGTGTACCTACCTGGCGTGCTCCGAACGCATCGTAGGGTCGAGGAGGCGGATTTTTTGGAGGACGAGGCCGTAGTGGCTGCCGGGGGGGATTTCCTGCATGACCTCGCCTCGCCAGTCTTTGGCGAAGTTGCCGGAGTAGCACAGCCACGCGGTGCGGCCGTCGGCACTGATGAACTTCGTCGGGAGGTTCAGGAAGTAGCCCTGCTCGCCGAAGTCCTTCATGTAGGTCACCAGCCGCCACGGGCCTGTGATCGCATCGGCCTCCAGGATGTACGAATTCATCTTCGCGCAGGTGGGCCAGCCGTCGGTGACGCACATGAGATAGCGCTTGAGCGGAGCGTTGTAGGTCACGGTGACGCAGCCGCAGTTGTTGTTCCAGTCGATCAGCGGCTCGATCCTGCCGAAGTCGCGGGTCCAGATCGGCGCGCCGCTCGCATCGTGACCGGCGAAGAACTCGTACTTCGACACATCGTTGATATTCTCAACGCTGGGCGTGACGCGCAGCAGATAGATCTGGTCGCCGCTGATCCAACTGAGGTTGCCGAACCGCGGTTTGGGGTCGGGCTCGGGGGCGCCATGTGCGACGAGGTAGGCCTTGCCGTCGGGCGAATGCTCCATGTTTTTGCCGAAATCGACGAAGTGGGGCGAGCCGATCTTGACGGGATAACCCCACATGCCGGTCTCGCCGAAGAGGGGCTTGTCCGGCGTGTGCGGCGTCTCCGTCCAGGTTCGGCCCAAGTCCTTCGAGATGCGAAAGCCGACGAACGGCCCCAGCCAGGGCCAGTTGAACGCCTGATCGCCATATCGCACGATGCCATCGGGGGCGAGACAATACGTGCCGTAATACCAGACGCCGTTGTAGACGAGGCTGCCGCAGGGGTAGCGGCCCTGATACGGAGCGGCGGTCGCTGTGCAAAGGCCCAGGCTGTAGATCTTCAGGTTCAGCGGGTCATCTCCCTCCAGCACCGCCTGGCCCGTCGTGGTCAGACTGGCGGGATGACCGCCATAGCCGCTGTTGGAGCCTTCACGCGAGCCGTCGAGTCGCGGCACGGAGCCGTCCGTCCAGGGCGAATACAGATTGCCGTCGGAGGCCCAGCTCGGATACCACGTGTCGGCGACGTGATAGTCGCTGTGCACGCCCAGAAACGCGACGCCGACGATGTCCTTCGACGCCCCGAACGGACAATCCGCCGGCGGTTGCGATGGCCACACGAACGGCTGGAAGTGCTTGCCGTCCTCTTCCTTCGCTTTGGCGATTCCACTTGCCACCAGTAGCAGCAGCGCGCAGGAAAGCAAGAGACCCAAAGAGCACCGTGCCCGAAGACAGCTCATCGCTTCTTCTCCTTTCGGTTGCTGGAGCGCGTGTGTGGCAGCCTCAAGTCCGCAGGACTTGGGGATGGCTTCTCGCATCCCCCGGCTTCTGCGATCTATCTATGCAACGACCAATTCCCCCATCCCCAAACGCTACGCGTTTGAGGCTGCCACACTCGTCAGGCGAAAAGGGCTTCGACGAAGGTGGCCGGGTCGAATTCGGCGATGTCGGTGGGCTTTTCGCCCAGGCCGACGAACTTGACGGGAATGTCGAGCTGATCCTTGATGGCGATGACGATGCCGCCGCGGGCGGTGCCGTCGAGCTTGGCCAGGAAGATGCCGGTCACGTGGATCGCCTCGGTGAACAGTTGCGCCTGGGAGATGGCGTTCTGTCCGGTGGTGCCGTCGAGGACGAGCAGGACCTCGTGCGGCGCGCCCGGAATCTTGCGCGTCACGATGTCGCGAATCTTGGTGAGCTGCCCCATGAGGTCTTTCTTGGTGTGCAGCCGTCCGGCGGTGTCGAGGATCAGGATGTCGGCGCCGCGGGCGATGGCCGCATCGCAGGCGTCGAAGGCGACGGCCGCCGGATCGCTGCCCGCCTGATGCTTGACGATCTGTACGCCGATCCGCTCGGCCCAGATGGTCAACTGCTCGACCGCCGCCGCCCGGAACGTGTCGCAGGCCGCGACGATCACCTTCTTGCCGCTCTGGTGGAGGATGTACCCCAGCTTGGCGATGCTGGTGGTCTTGCCGGTGCCGTTGACGCCGGCCACCAGGATCACGGTCGGCCCGCTGGTGGCCAGGTGCAGTTGGCGGTCCTGCTGCGGCCAGTAGCTCTTGATGTGCTCCTTGAGGAACGGAATCACCTCCTCCGAGTTGGAGATCTTGCGGGCCCGATACGCTTCGCGCAGCTCGGAGATGAGCTTTTCGGTGGTGCCGACGCCGATGTCGTCGCGGATGAGCGTCTCTTCGAGTTCGTCGAGCAGTTCGTCGTCGATCTTGCGCCCGAGGCTCAGCACCGACGAGAGCGAGCTGGCGATCATGGTGCGGGTTTTGCCCAGCCGTTCCTTCAGGAAGTCGGCGGTCTTGGAGAATAGGCCCATTGTATCTTCCTATCGTATGAGAGTCTGGGTATTTTTTCCGCCGATGGTATCGTCATTTGGGGGAAATGCAAGCCTGTGGCGGGCAAATCGCTGGAATTGGCGGGACGATTCGGGAAGATGGGCCGGGCATTTCGCCGTATCGCGCCGGCCGCTTTTTCTTTGACAATCCCTGGGCCGCAGGCTAAAGTCGCACTCTCGTTTTGCGTCCCACATATCGCAGGGCCGGGCTTGTTCAAGGGGGGCGAAGCCTTTTCTCGAATCCGGATGCTGTGGCCTATGGTTTTGAGGTTGTCCGTGACGTTCAGGGCGTTCCGCGCGCGGCCGTGTCCGACGGATGTCGGCCGCGCGGTATCTTCGACAGGCATGATGGCACAGGAGGCTGGCGTTGTCGGCGCATGAAGTGGCGGACATCTTCACCGATATCGTCGGGCGGGCCCGGGCGCTGGACCCGGCCAACGCACGGAAGTGGTTTGACGACCTGACCGTGGTGCACTTCGACGGCGGCTCCATCGAGATCGGCTGCCCTGACGAATCGAACGTTCGCTATCTCGACGAGCGCTGCCGGTCGAGCTTCACGCGGGCAGCGCAGCAGATCACCGGGCATCTGGTGACGGTGGACTTCGTCGTCGGCGCCGCGGAGCGATCCGATGAGACCGAGCAGCCCGAGTGGGGCGGTCCGGCTTTGCACCCCGATTACACCTTCGAAAACTTCGTCGTCGGGCCGAGCAACCGCCTGGCCCACGCCAGTTGCGTCGCGGTCGGCCAGTCGCTGGGCCAGACGTACAACCCGCTGTTCCTTTACGGCAGCGCTGGACTGGGCAAGACCCATCTGCTGCACGCGGTCTGCCACGAAGTGCACCGGCGCGTTCCCGGCTCAGTGATCCAGTTGCTCAGTTGCGAAGATTTCGTCAACCGGTTCATCCGCGCCATCGAGCAGGGCAACATCACGGGATTTCACAGTCAGTTCCGGACCGTCGACGCCCTGGTGATCGACGACATCCAGTTCCTGCGCGAGCGCGAGCAGAGCCAGGAGGAGTTCTTCCACACGTTCAACGCGCTGTACAACGGCGGCAAGCAGATCATCCTCAGCGCCGACAGCCCGCCCAACGAGATTCCGTCGATCGAGGCGCGGCTGATCAGCCGGTTCAACTGGGGTCTGGTCGCGCGGATCGATCCGCCCAGCTATGAGACGCGGATCGCCATCGTGCAGAAGAAAGCGCACCTGCGCGGCCTGGAGATCGGCGACGAGATCGCCGAGTACATCGCGCGCCAGGTCCAGGCCAACATCCGCGAGCTGGAGGGCGCGCTGACGACGATCTACGCCCTGGCGACGACGCTCGGCGAGCCGGTCGACCTGCAACTGGCCCAGACGGCGCTGGAGGGGCAGATCAAGCTGGCCACGAAACACATCAGCATTACCGACATCATCGACGTGGTGACGCGGCACTTCGACGTCCGCCTGGCCGACCTCCAGAGCAAGCGGCGCAGCCAGAGCATCACCGTGCCGCGACAGATTTGCATGTACCTGGCCCGCAACCTGACGAGGCACAGTCTCGAAGAGATCGGCGGGCATCTCGGCGGACGCGACCACACCACGGTGATGCACGCGTGCGGCAAGATCGCCGAGGCGCAGCAGTCCGATCCGAACATGCAGGCGCTGCTGCGCGAGCTGACCAAACGCGTCACGCAGGGCCAGCAGGTCGCCTGAGACCGCTCAACTCTCGCGTTTGCCTGAAGCACTTCCTTCGCGCTGTTCATCAACGATTCTAAGGACGGTTCGCTCGCAAAAAGTGAACCTTTGCGGCCCCCGGCGCGACTATAATGCCGACGGACACGGATTCGGCGGAGTTCTTGTGCGGCAGATGTCTTGCTGTGCCGATCCGCAGGAAAGGTCGGAAATGGTGTGACCGAGAAAGAGGGGATCTACTGCGAGTTGCTGGTCCTGCGGTGCGGCCAGGGGCAGCGGACGGCGCTGGAGGAACTGGTTCGGACGTGGGAGCGGCCGCTGTTATACTACATCCGCCGGCTGATCGACGATGAAGACGAGGCCCGACAGGTCCTCCAGCAGAGCTGGGTCAGCGTGTTGCAGGGACTTGGATCGCTGCGCCAGCCGCGTAAGCTGCCCGCCTGGCTCTACAGCATCGCCCGAAAGACGGCGCTGACGCATCTGCGTGACCGGTATGGAGAGCAGGCGGCTTCGCGAGAAAGTGAGGCGGCCGCACCCGCCGATGCCCCGGATGCACAACTGGAGTTCGACGACGCCGAGCAGATTCACTACGGTCTGGCCCGGCTTTCGCTCCTCCATCGGGAGGTGCTGACGCTGTTCTTCCTACAGGACTTGTCCATCGACGAGATCGCCGGCGTGCTGGAAGTCCCCGTCGGGACCGTCAAATCGAGGCTGCACAACGGCAAACGCGCCCTGAAGGCCGTCCTCGAACGGGAGGCATCGCGCCATGAATAGATCCGACAAGACACTACGAGAAAGGCTGCTGAATATGGAAACGCTGAGTTCGACGCCAGGGGAGCTGCCGCGGGAGCAGGTGCGGCGGATGTTGGACGCGAGGTTGACCGTCGCCAAGAGGATCGGGTTCGGTTTCCTGGCCTTCGTCGGCGCATGCACGGCTATCGCATTCGCAGGGCCTGCAGGCCGAGACGGGGGGAGTAACTGGGAGCAGACCTTCATCTACCGCATGATCATGATCTTCGCGTTCCTGGTGTGCGTGGCGTGGACCCTCCTGACCGGGTGGGTGGCCGCATCCGGCGTGGTTCGGCGAGCGCAGCGGCCCTGGATCGCTGTCACGAGCCTGGCAATGGGCTTCTTCTACCTCATTACGCTCGTGTTCGTGTTCGTAGTGCCGATCTCGCGCCTGGAAAGCCGGGCTATGCTTGCCACGCAGATGGCCCTCATCGGGTTCTTCCTTTTCAACACGATCGGTCTGTGCGCGATCCTCGGCGTGCTCTATCGGGGGCAGTTCAAGAGCCAGGAGAAGCTGCTGGAGATCGAGTATCGTATCGCCGACCTGGCCGAGAAGATCGGAGATCCGTCCCGCCCGTAGGGGGAACCTGGCCACATCAGACCCTTGCGGGGAGGAAGAGCGCTGTCGAAGCCTGCTGCCCGGGCATACCATGGGACGGTCCTCTTGCGCGGGATTCAGTGATCGTAGTCCATTCCGGGCAATCCTCAGCCATGATGGCTGCGCGCCTTCCCTCGAGCCAGTCTGACCGGACATTCTCCGGGTGGGAGCGGGACCAGTCCCCGAATTGTGGGGTGGCCCACCTGAAGATCGACGGGCCCGCAGCCGATAGAAAGGGCGGGCAGAGCGCAGAATCCGCTTGTTCGCGCAGCCCGGGTGTGCTATGAATATGGGATCGGATGGACATATTATCGGAACGTGCCCGGCCAAGCCTGAGGCCATGGGCGCGTTGCCTCTCGGTTGGAGGTCCTGACGCATGGTGTTCTGCCGCACGCACAGCAGAGCCGGGGCGTTGGGTGCGGAAGCTCGTCGCATCGCAGATTTGGTACACCCATTTTCTTCAGGGCGCGGGTTCTCTACGGGAAGGAGGTGAAGGCGCAAGTTTCCATCGATTCGCACGCAGGGACAATCTGGGGGGAAACGCCGTTGCGGCATGTAGCCGACGCGCAGATGTGATGTGGTTTATTCGTTCTACTTGAAGGAGGATTGCCATGTACAGAAAACTCCGTGCACTGATGCCCCTGGTTCTCCTGGTGGGGCTGGCCCTGGCGAGCGTGTCCGATGCCGCTCTGGTGGGCTGGTGGAAGTTCGACGATGGGTCCGGCGAGGTCGCCAAGGACAGCTCCGGCAAGGGGTACCACGGCACCATCACCAATCCCCTCTGGGTCGCCGGGCACTACGGCGGCGCCCTGAATTTCGAGGGAACCTCGTATGTGGATGTGCCCCCCGAATCGTGGTCCACGATTGAGCGGCAGGCCACCGTGTCGTTCTGGGCTTACGGCAATCCGGACCTGCAACCTCAGGCCAACTTCATCTTCGGGGCCTTTTCCGACCCGGCCAACAACGAGGCGCGGCGGATGAGCGCCCACGTGCCCTGGAGCGACGGAACGATCTACTTCGACACCGGCGGACCCAGCTACAACCGCATCAACAAGGCGGGCAGCGCGACGGACTACGAGGGCACCTGGACCTTCTGGACCTTCCTCAAGAACGCCGACACAGGCGACCAACAGGTCTACATCAACGGCGAACTCTGGCACAGCGGAACCGGCATGACGAACACCATGGAGGGCGTCACCAAGTTCACCATCGGCACCAAGCCCAGTCTGGCGGAAGGGTGGTATCAGGGCATGATCGACGATTTCCGCCTATACGACCATGCGCTGACGCTCGAGGAGATTCAACTGGCCATGACGGGGCGCGGTCCGGGCCTGGAGCTGGCATCCGATCCGGTTCCCGAGAATGAAGCGACCGACATTCCGCGCGACGTGGTTTTGAGCTGGGGTGCAGGCGAGTACGCGGCGACCCACGACGTGTATTTCGGCGCCTCGTTCGACGACGTCAACGCCGCCAGCCGCAGCAATCCAATGGGGCTGCTCGCCAGCCAGGCTCAGGCTGCGACCAGCTACGATCCACCGGGCAGGCTCGATTTCGGGACGACGTACTATTGGCGCGTCGACGAGGTCAACGCGGCCCCCGACAACACGATCTTCAAGGGCGAGGTCTGGAGCTTCACCACTGAGCCGTTCGCCTATCCGATTGCGAACGTCGTCGCCACCAGCAACGGGACTTCCGACGCCACCGCCGGACCACAGAACACGGTCAACGGCTCCGGGCTCGATGCCGCCGATCAGCACTCGACCGTCAGCAGCGACATGTGGCTGGCCCTCCCGGGTGCCGAGCCGCTATGGATACAGTTTGAGTTCGACCGCGTCTACAAGCTCCACGAGATGCTCGTCTGGAATTCCAACAGCCAGTTCGAGCTGATTCTCGGTTTCGGCATCAAAGGGGTGACCGTTGACTACTCCGAGAACGGGACGG
>JAAYBV010000081.1 GCA_012744475.1 Phycisphaerae bacterium | reverse complement strand
GGCGGTCTGCGCCCGCAAGGGAATGCTGCCCTGAAATCCTGATAGACACGCCGAGCGAGTGTCTGTGAAAATATCCTGGCAGCCGTGTGGCAGCGGCAAGCGCAGGCTTGCCGATGGTGATACGCATGCCGTCGAAGCCATCGGCAAACTCCGCCTTGCTCCGTTTGCCGCTGCCACACAGGGCGCTGCGTGGTGGAAAACGGGCCTTGCCGCGAAATTCGCACAGACACGTAGCCATAGCCATGGGTAGCCATCTCTGCGCAGGTTTTCAGGCATCGCGATTGCTTCGCCGTTGAAGGGTTGGGGGTGGCAGCCTCAAGTCCGCAGGACTTGGGGACCACTACCTTTCGATACACAACCCGAAATCGTATCCGCCATCCCCAAGGCTTCGCCTTGAGGCTGCCACACGCCTGCCAGGGTGTTCTTCACACACCGATAGCCTGTTGCGACAGGAGGCGGGACACGGGCCACCACGTGGCGATTGAACATGATCAACCGCAAGGGCGAATGATCATTCGCCCCTACCGGCAGCGGCGGGCGCTTGTAGTGCTCCCGATGCACATCGGGCGGAGAGGCTGCTGATGCCCTTGCGGGCACACTACGAACGGCGGCGAACGGCGCAGGGTCAGACCACGAACCGCTTGAGGACCGCGGCGGTGTGCATCGCGATGAGCATCAGGTAGTCGAGGTCGCCGAGCGTGTAGTGATCGTGGATCATGGCGTTGTCGACGTAGATGACGCCGTAGCAGCCGCCGGGCCCGCAGATCGCGGCGATCAGCGCCGAGCGGATCCGCTCCTTCGATTCGAGGTCGGCGGCCACGCGGGGCAGAACCAGGGACTGCGCCCGCTCGACGGCCTGGTTGATCTTGTCGGCCAGCATCAGATCGCCGAGCTCCACCGGCTTGCCGTCGCGGCGTTTGCCCGCGTGGTACGTCATCGGTCCGCTGGGCTGCTCCCGCAGGGCGCACCAGGTATGGAACGCACTGAACTGCTGGACCGTGACGTTCAGCAGCGCCACCAGCAGCTCTTCAAGGTTGGTCGCCTTGCAGATCGCGTCGCAGGCGTACGAGAAGTCCGAGAGCCTTTTGGCGGCCAGGCGCATCGCGGGGGCGTGTCCGGCGTCGGGCTTGCGCACCACCGTTTCGTGCAGGGGCGTCGCCAGACCCGCCTCGAGGTTCAGCGTGTCCTCGAACTGCGCCGAACTGTCCGGCGGACGCTCGTCCAGGCTGACCTCCAGGGTGAAGTCGGTGATGCGAATCGCATCGCCGGTCTTGATCGGCGCCTTGGCGACCACCTCCCCGTTGAGGTAGGTCTTGTTCGCCGAGCCGAGGTCCTGGACTTCCCACCGGCCGTCGCCGTCGCAGACGATCACTGCGTGCTTCTTGGAGACGGTGCGATCGGGAAGGAAGACGTGGTTGTCGGCGCCTCGACCGATCTCGATGGGACCCTGGGCGAATTGATATTCCTTGCTTTCGCCGTCTTTTTGTCTGAGTACCAGACGCATCGTTTGATCTCCGCATCCGGGTTCATATTGGGCTGATGGTATTATCGTCCGTTCCGGGGGGCCTGTCAAGGAAACATTTGCCCGACAATTCCCGGGTGTCTATGCCGGTCTTGGGCCCATGCCGTTTTCAGGCGCAGAGGGCAGTGTGTGGCAGCCTCAAGTCCGTAGGACTTGGGGATGGTTCTGGGCAGTGGCAACCCTCTGAAATCGGTAGAATAGGCCGGTCTACCATCCCCAAACGCCAAGGCGTTTGGGGATGCCACGCGCGCTGGACGACCTTCGCACACACATTCCCAAGCCCGCGAAGGGCCGGGCCTTCCTGCCGAGAGGACGGCTGACTACTTCTTCACAGGCCAGTTATGTGTCCGGCGGGCCCGATAACGATACTGATCGAGGATGACCGCCGCGACGATCACGCAGCCGGTGATGAGGCGTTTGGTGGATTCCTGGGCGCCGACCTGGGCCAGACCGGTGCCGAGCACCGCGATGATCAGCACGCCGAAGAAGGACCGGACCACCGAGCCGCGGCCGCCCATCAGGCTGGTGCCCCCGATGACGACCGCCGCAATCGCCTGGAGCTCGAACCCGATCGCGGTGTTCGGATTGGCCGACGACATGCGGGCCGACTGGATCACCGCGCCGACGGCCGCCAGCAGCCCGCACAGCACGAACACCGCCAGCTTGTACGGACGCGGGTCGATCCCCGATAGCCGCACCGCCTCCTCGTTGGTCCCGATGGCGATCAGGTACCGCCCGAACACGGTCCGCGACAGGACCAGTTGCCCGCCGGCGACGATGAGGATCGCCAGCACGAACGGAAGCGACAGGCCGAGGACCGCGGTGTCGGTGACCACCTCGACCGGGGCGCCGATGTAGATGGTGCGCGACCCGGTCATCAGATACGCCGCCCCGCGCGCCGCCTCGAGCATTCCCAGTGTCACGATGAACGAGGGCAGACGCCAGCGGATGACGATCAGGCCGTTAACCGCGCCGCACCCCAGACCCACAAGCAGACACAGCCCAACCGCCGGCAGCAAAGGCCAGCCCCAGTTGACCAGCGCGATGCCCAGCACCGCGCCCGCCAGCGCCAGGACCGAGCCGACCGACAGGTCGATGCCCGCGATGATCAGCACGAACGTCATGCCCACCGCGACCACCGTCGTGTCGGGGATCTGGTTGGCCATGGTGCGAAACGTGGTGAGCGTGAAGAAGTTCCTGGCGGTGACGCCGAATACGAGGATCAGCAGCGCCAGCGCCGCGCCCATCCCGAGATAGTCACTCGCCAGCCGCCTCAGGTCCACTCGTCCGCCCGTCTTGCCTTCGTCCATGCACTGCTCCGCAGACTGCCCACACCACGACGCCTTTCGGCCCATCACGTGTATGTGCAGATTTCAGGGCACCGGCATTCCTGAGCCATGGAAACCTCTGGGTGGCAGCCTCAAGTCCGCAGGACTTGGGGATGGCCGAAAGTGTCGGCGTCTCCAGATGTACAAGCGCACATCGTATCCGCCATCCCCAAGGCTGCGCTCCATTCGACTTCGCTCAGGACACGCCTTGAGGCTGCCACACACCTGCCAGGATTCACACACACTATCACTCGGCCAGGCCCGGGCTCTCTTTGTATGCGACGAGCGCGCCTGGGTCAAGCGGAATGCCCACCGCAAACGTCTGCGGTTTGCACGCCCCCTTGGCAGACCCAGACAGGCACACGACAAGGAACGCGTTCGTAGTGGCGTCGCAAGACGCTATCTTCTGTGACCGCGTGATCCCTCACGAAGCGGAGATATGCCCCTTCGGCTTCGCTCAGAGCCCGCCCTGAACACCGTTGAAGGGGCAGGCCCTCACGGGCACACTACGAACAGTCTGTGCGGATGTCTCAGAGGATCGCGCGAAGCTGTGTCACCAGGATGGGCACATCCTCGCGGACGATCTGCCAGACCACGTTCAGATCGACGTCGAAATAGCCATGGATGAGTCGGTTGCGCGTGGCCGTGATCTGGCTCCAGGGAATCTCTGCGTGCTCCTCTTTGAGTTCGTCGGAGAGACCGTTGGCGGCCTCACCGGCAATTTCGAGCAGTCGTACGATCGCCAGTTGCTTTTCCTCGTTCGCCAGAAACGCGGACAGGGAGAGGCCTTCGGTGAAGGCGACAATCTTCTCGGCCGCGTCGAGCATGTGCCGCAGGCGAAGGCGATCCGCCTCAGCGTTCATAGGCCACCACCGCCTCTGCCAGGACTTCGTCGCGAAAATAGCGACTGAGAAAGCCCGGCGTATTCAGATCGACCTTGCGTCCAAGCAGATCGGACAGTTCCTCCTGCATGCCAAAGAAGGCTAGACCGGGCGTGTGCCCCGCCTCGAACTCGACCAAAACGTCCACGTCGCTGTCGGCGCGGAAGTCCTCGCGCAGCACCGAGCCGAACAGCGCCAGCCGGCGGATATGATGACGAGCGCAAAACGACGCGATCGTCTCTGACGGGATATCTATGTTGCCAATCACCGCAAATCTACCTCACTACAGCAGGTACCATGCACCGTGTTCTGTCCGAGCAGTATCGCCCAATTCCGCCGGCGGGCCAAGAGAAAACTCGTCTGGCGTCGTAAGACGCTACTGTCGAAACCCCGTGCCCTCACGGGCACATGACGGGCGGTTCCTCCCCACCTCGAGATGGGCGACTTCGTCGGGGTTTGGGCTTGACGGGGCCGGAGCCAGTGCGATAATGGATGGCGAATAGCGAAGACACCGGCGATGCGGCACCTGCGGCAAAGCGATGCGGCGAAAGCTCCTGGTCGCGAGAAGGAGAGCCAAGCCATGGCGTCTGACAGGCAAGACGACGGCATACAACCAACGGACCACGGTCGGTCAGCAATAATCCCTATTCAATCATCAATAATCAATTCCCACGCCTTCACGCTGATCGAACTGCTGGTGGTCATCTCCATCGTCATGCTGCTGATCGCGCTGCTGCTTCCCGTCCTGGGCCGTGCCAGGCGGAATGCCAGGGCCGCCGTCTGCCTGTCCAGGCTCCACCAGTCGTCACTGGCGTTTAAGATGTACACCGACACTAACGAAGGTCGATGGTTCACGGCTGACAGGGACGACGATGGGCGAACCGGCCCGCAGAACTGGCTGGGTCTGGTCGCCTCGTTCTGGGCCAATACGCCGGGCTGCATGGCCTGCCCGATGGCGATCGTGGGCTGGGATGGCCACTCCGACTACGATGCATTCACCGCCTGGGTCGGGCCGAATCAGTCTGCCGCCGCGATGGTCCGAGGCGAGCCGGTTCGTGGTCCGGTCAGCTACGCCTTCAACAACCATGTTTCCTGTCCGGGACCAGATGCAGCACCTGATCCGAGGAATCCGTACTGGGGGACTTGTGACGTGAAGGGAGCGGCGCGTGTGCCGGTGTTGTTCGACTGCGCCGATGAGTCGGTATACGCAATCGCACTGGCCGGCCCGAGGCCGACCGAAGCCCTGCCGATGAACGATCCGAAGTGGCTGATGTGTATCGACCGCCACGATGGCGGGATCAACATGCTGTTCATGGACTGGTCCGTGCGGAAGGTGGGCCTCAAGGAACTCTGGACGCTCAAATGGCACCGCGATTTCGACACCGCCGGGCCGTGGACCAAGGCCGGCGGCGTGGAGCCCGAAGATTGGCCGCAGTGGATGCGGAGGTTCAAGGACTACTAACGCGTATCTCGTATCTCGTTGCTCGTATCTCGTGGGCCAGGCTCCCCTCGCCCCCACCCATTGGCCCGTGGGGCGAGTCCCGATTTGCGCAGGGACTCATGTCGGTGGGTGGCAGCCTCAAGGCGCAGCCTTGGGGATGGTGGCCTTGGCTGTCGCACCGAGTGCAGAAGGCCGTCCATGCAAGGAACCATCCCCAAGCCCGTTGGGCTTGAGGCTGCCACGCGCATTCGAAGCATGGCGTTACTCAGCCTTTGACCAGCCAGATGTTGCGGAACTGGATGGGGTGGCCGTGGTCCTGGAGCTGGATGGGGCCGGTCGGTCTCTGGTCGGCGTTCGGGTTGGCGGTCGGGCGCGGGATCGCGACGTTGTCGTGGATCTTCACGCCGTTGAGGTAGACCGTGATGCGGGCCTCTTCGCTGACCTTGCCGTCGCCGCCCAGGCGCGCCGCGCGGAACTCGATGTCGTACGTCTGCCACGTTTCCGGCGGCAGCGACGCGTTTACGTCGGGACGCTTGACGCTGTAGAGGCTGCCGCAATCGCCCGAGGTCTCGACCAGGCCGAACGAATCGAGGATCTGCACCTCGTACAGGTCGTTGAGGAACAGCCCGCTGTTGCAGCGGCCCTGCCCGCGATTGAGCGGCTCCAGCGGCAGCCAGAACTCCAGGTGCAGGTGCTGGATGTCGCCGAATCGCTCCTTCGTCGTGGTCGAGCCTTTGCCCACCTGCATCGCGCCGCTGTCCAGGGCCTTCCATTCCTGGTTCGTCCAGGCGCTCAGATCGGGCTTGGTCCCCTGCTTGTATGGCAGCAGCACGACGGCGCCGGCGGGCGCTTCGAGCCCTTCCTTCGGGCTTTTGCGCGTGACCTTGTCCAGCTCGAAGTGCAGACCGTACTCGCTGGCGATGGAGAGGTGGCCATTGTTGATCTGCCCGTGCCAGTGGTATCCGCCGGAGCGCGAGCCGATCAGCGCCTCGAAGCCGCTCTTGCTGGCGTAGACTTCGACGGTCGTCGCCGCTCGCTGCGGATCGTTGCTGGTCGCTTCGATGCGGACGCGGTAGTGGTCCTCGCCTTCGGCCACCACAACGGCGGTGGCGGGCATCTGCGTGACACTGTCGGGGTAGAACGTTCCGGCGTACTGGCCCATGAACGGATCGGCCCAGCCCGCTGAGGCGGTCAGAGCGACGAGACTGAGTACAACGAGTCGAATGGCGGCGTGCGTGGTCATTGCTTGAGCTCCTTACTGTTCCAAAGGGTTGACAACGCCACCATGCTACCACGCCTTCGCCCCGCGTCAAGCCCGTTTGTAGTGACGCCGTGAGGCGTTATTCTCTTCTATGCAGGGTTGGGTGGCAGCCTCAATCCCGATGCACATCGGGATTGGGGATGGTGGACTTGGCTGCCACACGAACCAGAATGGTGCTCTGGCAGACGATGATTTCTGGCGGGTGGCAGCGGCAAGCGGAAGCTTGCCGATGGCTTCGGGCTGGTCAGCCGCCGGAGCGTTCGGCCAGCGCGATCAGCCGCTCGGCGATGTCGGAAGCCGCGTTCGGCTTGGCGACCAGCTTGCAGGCGGCGGCCATCTCGCTTCGCGTGACGTCGTCGCGCAGCAGCGACTCCAGCTCCTCCCACAGCCAGGCGGCGCGGTCGTCGGCGTCACTGACGTCGTCGACGATCACCGCGGCGCCCACCTCGACGAGCTTGCCCGCGTTGAGGTACTGGTGGCGGTCCTTGTGGTGCGGATACGGCATGCAGATGCTCGGCACGCCCGCGACCGCGTACTCGGCGACGCTGACGGCGCCGCTGCGACCGACGAGCAGGTCGGCCGCCGCCAGAAGGTCGGGCATGCGATCGTAGTAGCTGACAACCTTGTGCCGGATGCGGGCGCCCTCATAGCCCTGGACCACCTGCTCGTAGTTGTCCAGGCCCGTCAAGTGGACGATCTGCCAGGCGTCCGCAAAGGCCTCCAGTTTGGGCAGGAGCATGCATACCGCCTCGTTGATGCGCATCGAGCCGCTCGAAGCGCCGGTGATCAGCAGGACCTTCCTGCCGGCGTACAGGCCCAGCGATTCGATGGCCCGCGTCCGGTCGGGCCGGGCGAAGTCACGTCGCAGGGGACAGCCGACCGTGGCGACCTTGGTGCGGCGCGTGTTGAATCTGCGGGCGCTTTCCTCGAACTGCACGAAGATCTCATCGGCCCAGCGGGCGGCGAGCCGGTTGGCCCGGCCGGGCGCGAGATCGACGTTGACCAGCGCTACCGGCACCCCGAGCTTGTGGCCGGCCATGCACACGGGGGCTGCAACGAAACCGCCGGCCCCGACCACCACGGAATGGGGACTGCCCGCGATCAGGCAGCGGGCCAGCCGGTAGCTCTGGCAGAACGTCAGGCCGAAGGCCGCCAGCCGGCGCGGATCGAAGTACAGACCCGTCGCCGGAAGCTCGGTATAGGGGAAGTCCGTCCGGTCGAGAATCCGCCGGTCGACAGGACGCATGCTGCACAGGAAGTGAATGCCCGCATCGGGCCGGCGCTCGACGATCTGCTCGGCCACCGCCAGGGCCGGATAGATGTGTCCCCCGGTCCCCCCGCCGGCGAAGAAGAACGAGATGTTGCTCAATGACAGCCTCCCTGCTCGTGGTGCGGTCTTGTGTTGAGGTCACGCGTGCATGTCGTCGCCGGTGTCGGCGGGCGATTCCGGATCGCCCTGGTCGGTTTGCGAAGCGATGTTCAGCAGCACGCCGACCGCCGCCGCCGACAGCAGCATGCTCGTGCCGCCCGAGCTGATGAACGGCAGCGGAATCCCCTTGGTCGGCAGGACCACCGTCACCACGCCGATATTCAGCGCCGCCTGGATGCCGATCGTCAGGACGATGCCGGCCGCCAACAGCCGCCCGAAGCGGTCGCGACAACGCATCACGACCACCCAGCTCAGGCAGATGAACAGCACAAACAGCCCGATCACGCCGATCGTGCCGACCATGCCCAGTTCTTCGCCGACGACCGCAAAGACGAAGTCGGTGGTGTCCTCGGGCAGATGGCCGTACTTGGAGATGCCCTCGCCGAGGCCCTTGCCCCAGACGCCGCCGGAACCGATGGCGATCAGCGACTGATTCGCCTGGTACACGACGTCGGGCCACTTCTCCGGCTGGAGGAACGCCAGCAGCCGCTTGATGCGGTGCGGCGAACGCAGCAGGCCCGCGACGACGCCGGCGCCCGCGAACGGGACCAGCGTCAGCATGTGCCACCAGCGGACGCCCGCGATCATCAGGATCACGAAGCTGATCAGTGCCACGAACGCCGCGGTGCCGAAATCCTCGACCACGATCAGCCCGCAGACCAGCCCGATCAGCCCGCACAGCGGCACGAACCACGTCCAGTAGCGGCGCGCGTGCGGCTCGGACCGCGCGCACACCGCCGCCAGGCCGAACGCCATTGACCACTTCGCCAGCTCCGACGGCTGGAAGCTGATGCTCACCGGCCCGATGGTCAGCCGCAGCCAGCGCCGCGCCTGGTTGATCTCGGTGCCCAGTTGCGGGATCAGCACGACGACCAGCAGCACGATCGAGACGAACACCAGCCACACCGGCGCGGACTTCCACCAGCGGTCGCGCAGCCGCAGCCAGCGGTAGTCGATGGCCGAGGCGACCAGCAGCACGATGACCGCGATCGGGAAGAACATGATCTGACGCAACGCCGGGAACGCGTAGAATCGCCTCAGGTCGAACTCGTAGCCGAGATTCGCCCCCGCCGAGAACACCATCACCGCCCCCAGGCCCATCAGGAACACGATCACCATTGCGATGTAGTCGGCCAGCCGGCTTCGCGGTTCATTCATAACTGCTGTCGAGCTAAGCATTTATCGTTGCCCTGCCGCCGGACGCACTCCGCCCGGACATACATTTCCCATCTTATCTTTCGGCAAACCCCCTTTTCAATCTGCAAAAAACGCTCAACATATATGCGTCGCTCGTGACTCGTCGCTCGTCGCCCGTATTTCGTGATGCGTCTTGCGTCTCGCGTAGATGGGTAGATGCGTCGGAGCGTAGAAGCGTTGTTCGGGCACCTCCAGCCTCCAGCCCACGCAGAGCGTGGCTCGTGAAGCGTGAAGCGTCGCGCGTCTCGCGTCGTGTGCGATGGCCCGGGGGAATCGTGCGGAAACGCCCGCCGCCCTCCCGACCCCCGCCGCCCCTTGCCAACGAGCCTGTTGGCAACGGTTCTGTTGCAGAGGCATGCGCGAGACGGCCACGAAGGAACGAAAGCCCGTCAAGCAGCTCGCCAGCGAAATCCTCAAACAAAACCTCCGCGCCGGATGAGGAAGCTACACGACGGCTCCTCAACAATCCTGTCCGTTGACATCGTGTGTCTCGCACGATACTGTGGGATAGGCGTCGGTGCGATCAAACGGAAGGGGACAACATGGCGAATCCAGAACACTTGGCAATCCTCACCAAGGGGGCAGATGCATGGCACCAATGGCGCAAAGAGAGAAAGGATTGGATCAACGTGGACCTTGCGGGCGCCGATCTCTCCGGAGCCAACCTCGAAGGGATTAGTCTCAGGGGAGCTAACCTGCGTGACGTGAACTTCGAGCGAGCAGAGCTATTTGACTCCGACCTCGGTCATGCGGATCTTAGCAAAGCAAATCTTGTCGGCGCGCAGCTGGCGCGTGCCGATCTCTGCGTCGCAAACCTCAGCGGCGCTAGCCTGAGCCAAGCACGGCTCCGAGGTGCTGACCTCTTTGCCGCGGACGTCAGCTGTGCGGATATCGCTAAAGCCGATTTGACGGAGGCGAACCTTACCAATGCAAGGCTTGAGCGCGCCAATCTGTATTGCGCGGATATGCGCTACTGCACACTCGTGAACACGAATCTCGCCCGTGCAAATCTGACTGGAACGCGCCTCTACGGGACGGCGAGAGACGACTGGATCATCAACGGCGTCGAGTGCAAGTACGTTTTCTTGGATGGCAATGGCGCAGTCCGTTCACCCGCAGACCGTGACTTTGCGCCCGGCGAATTCGAGCAGATCTACAAAGCCCTACCGACCATCGAGTATGTATTTCAGAACGGCATGACGCCGCTCGATCCGCTTATCATGAACAGGGTAGTCCAGGCGATACGCGATCAGAATCCGGAATATGATCTCAAGATCGACTCGATCAACGCGCGCGGGCTGGCTCCGTCGATCAAGTTCACGGTGCAGCGAGAGGAGCACAAGGAATCCGCCTTGGCGGAAGTAACGAGGGTTTACGAGGCCAAGGTACAAGAGCTTGCCGGTCGTTTGGACGAGGCCAGAGCCTTCATTCAATTGCTGATTGACCGTCCTAACTCCGTGCACATCAACAATCCCACGGGACCGCTTGCGATCGCGGGTTCGACCATCAACATCGACCAACATGTCGAGTACATCACGAACCTGCGTGACGCTATCGCGGCGTTGCCAGAAGATAGTCAGACTTTTGCGAAGGTCGCTAAGAAGACGGCACTGGGCATTATTGGTGATGCACTGAAAGATGTCGCCAAGGGACAGGTGAAGAAAGCCGCCATGCAGATTTGCGAGTTGGGGAAGGAGTTGGGGCCGGTGATTGTCAATACGGCGGCGTATACGTTCTTCACGACGCACCTGGGGCAGTGACGCGGCGCGAGAGACGGGAGATCAGTGGGATGACGCATGAGGAAATCGAGAACTATGGAAGGCGACTCGTGGCAGTACAGGCAATACCGGATTCGGGCGGGAGGAATAAAGAACTTATCCAAATCAGAAAAGAAATAGGTGCGGCCCCCTGTGGTCGTGCTGTTAGATCAACTGACGAGCAGGAGGCCGAGAACATAGCCGCCATCCACCAGGCGATCCAGACATGGTCGATGATCGACGCTTGCCGGACGGCGGCCAGGAACGTAGAGATTGCCGAGAGCGCGCAACGGGCCGCATCCAGAGCCCTGCTGGTGGCCTTCTGGAGCATGCTGGCCGCGTGGGGAGCTGTCGTGGTCAACATTATAGTCGCGTACATCATGGCAGCCAAATCGTAGGCATGGATTTGGAGAAACGCGGGCGGTGACCCCATTTTGCATCAGGGCACTGTTGGTTCGTAACACTCGCTCTCTCCTACTGATCAGGTGCCGGTTTTCACGTTATTGTCATGTCGAGCCCCGTCGAGACATCTGGCGGCGGATGAGGAGCGCGCTGGGTCTATGGCCAGCCCTTTCGGCTGCACTTCGTTTCGCTCAAGGTGACAAACAGGAGGCGGAGGGCTCACTTTGGTGCGATCAAGGCACCACCTTCGGACGGCATGCCAAGCTCCATCCCCAAGCCCTGCGGGCTTGAGGCTGCCACACGGCTGCTCAGCAGGCGGACTGCCTGCGGTAGCCTGTCCTGAGCAACGCCGAATGGGACGGACGGGCTGCGCATGGCTGGGAGGGTGCATGACCGTTTCTGCGCTGCTCGCTTGGGCACACTGCGGAAGCACGAATGACGTAGGGGCGAATTGGGAGCCTTTGGACTTCGGGCTTTGCATTTGTTTCGAGTTTCGTGCTTCGGATTTCGAGTTTGTCCTCGCCGGCCATGAATCGGCGCCCGCCAGTGTGAGCCTGACCGAGCCGGATCACAAGAACGGTCATAACACCCTGGCTGGGAAAGAGGGTTGACGGCGGGGGTGGGGGCGGGGATAATTTGGGTTTGCGGGCTGGGGTCGGTGGGGCCGCCGGGATGGGCGGCTGCCGGCGGACGCCGGACTCGCGGGTCGGACGGATCGTATGGGCTTGGCCGGAGCGGTGTGGTCCTGCGACCTCCATCATGTCTATTCCGAAGGGGCGTCACTATGAGCGAACGTCAGAGTACACGCCGCGATTTCCTCAAGAATTCCATGTTTGTCGGGGCCGGTCTGGTCGCGGCCGGTCCGGTGGGCCGCATCCTGCTTGCCGCGGCGCCGGGCGCGAAGATGAAGTTCGGCCTGGTCACCTACCTCTGGGGCCAGGACTGGACGCTGCCGGTGCTGATCGCCAACTGCCGCAACAGCGGCGTCCTCGGCGTCGAGTTGCGCGTCGAGCACGCCCACGGCGTCGAATCGAAACTCACCAGACTCGAGCGGGCCGACGTCAAGAAGCGGTTCGCCGACAGCGGCGTGACGCTCGTCGGGCTCGGCACCAACTTCGCGTTCCACTATCCCGAGCGGGACCGGCTGCAGAAGGAGATCGCCGGCGCCAAGGACTACGTCGTGCTCTCGGCCGACGTCGGCGGCTCCGGCGTCAAAGTCAAGCCAAACGACCTGCCCAAGGGCGTCTCGTACGAGCGGACCATCGACCAGATCGGCAAGTCGCTCCACGAGATCGGCGCGTTCGGCGCTGAGCGCGGCCAGGAGATCCGCCTAGAGGTGCACGGCGGCTGTTCGCAACTGCCGACGATCAAGGCGATCATGGACGCCACCGACCATCCCAACGTGAAGGTCTGCTGGAACTGCAACGGACAGGACCTCGAGGGCGAAGGGCTCCAGTACAACTTCAACCTGGTCCGGCCGTACTTCGGCGCCACCGCCCACGTCCGCGAGCTGAACCTCGGCGACTATCCCTACCAGGAGCTGATCGACATGCTGGTGGCGACCGACTACGACGGCTGGGTGCTGCTCGAGGCGCGAACAAAACCCGACGACCGCGTCGCAGCGCTGGCCGAGCAGAAGGCGGTGTTCGGGCAGATGGTGGCCAAGGCGCAGTCGGGCGGCTCGCGGGCCGCTCGCGGCGTCAAGATCACCGAGCACAGCGACAAAGTCACCGTCGAATTCGACGGCAAGCTGTTCACCGAATACTGCTTCACGCAGGCGCTGCGCCCCTACTTCTATCCGGTCATCGGGCCGACGGGCGTGCCGGTGATTCGCCACTGGCCGATGGGCGATGGTCCCGGCGAGGCGCACGACCATCCGCACCACAAGTCGCTGTGGTTCACGCACGGCGACGTCAACGGCGTGGACTTCTGGGCCGATGGGGACGGCAAGGGCAAGATCGTCCACGACAAGTTCGTGGAGATCAGCTCGGGTCCGCAGACGGGCGTTATCAAGCAGCAGAACAAGTGGCTCGCGCCGGACGGCAAGGTCGTCTGCACCGATACGCGGACGCACCGGTTCCATAACCAGGCGGACGGGCCGATGATCGACTTCGAAGTCACCATTCACGCCTCCAACGGCGAGGTCGTGCTCGGCGACACCAAGGAAGGGTCGATGGCGATCCGCCTGGCGCCGACGATGCGTCTCAAGGGCAAGGTGGGCCAGGGACACATCGTCAACAGCGAAGGCGTGCGGGACGGCGACACCTGGGCCAAGCGCGCCGCCTGGTGCGACTACTACGGGCCGGTCAACGGCGAGGTGGTAGGCGTGGCGGTCTTCGACCACCCGAGCAATCCGCGCCATCCGACGTGGTGGCACGTGCGGGATTACGGCCTGTATGCCGCCAATCCGTTCGGCATCCACGACTTCGAGAAAAAGCCCGCCGGCACGGGCAATTTGACGATTCCCGCCGGGCAGAGCGTCACCTTCAAGTGGCGGTTCTACTTCCACAAGGGCAACGAGATCGAGGGCAAGGTAGCCGAGCATTTTCGCCAGTACGCCTCCTGAAAACGAACCGAAGACGAACGCAGACAACGGCGTTCGAGACGAACCTGAAGACGAAAGGAGCTATCATGAGCAATGTGACACGTCGCGACTTCATCAAGAGCTCGGTGGCCGCAGGAGTGGGCCTGGCGCTGGCGGCACCGCACTCGCGCGTGCTCGGCGCCAACGACCAGATTCGCTTGGCCGTCGTCGGGGTCGGCGGTCAGGGGGGAGGCCACATGGGGTACTTCCACGGCTGCGAAGGCGCCAAGCTGGTGGCCATCTGCGACGCCGACACCAACCAGATGGACGGCAAAGCCAAGGCGTTCGAGGAGAAGGAAGGGTACAAGCTCCGGACCTATACCGACGTCCGCAAGCTGCTCGAAGACAAGGACATCGACGTCATCACCTCGGCGACGCCCAATCACTGGCACGCGCTGGTGACGATCTGGGCCTGCCAGGCGGGCAAGGACGTGTACATCGAAAAGCCCGCCAGCTACTGCATCTGGGAAGGCCGCAAGATGGTTGAGGCGGCGCGCAAGTACAATCGCATCGTGCAGATCGGCATGCAGAAGCGTTCGTCCGAGGCGCATCCGGCGGCGTTCGAGTGGATCAAGGAAGGCCACATCGGCAAGATCAAATGGGTTCGCGGCTTCTGCTACAAGGGCCGGGGGCCTGGGACCACCGGAATCGTCCACGGCACGAACGGACCCAAGCCGATTCCCGCCAGCGTGGACTACAACCAATGGTGCGGCCCGGCCGACATGGTCCCGCTCAATCGGACCGACCTGCACTACGTCTGGCACTGGATGTGGAACACCGGCAACGGCGACATCGGCAACCAGGGCCCGCATGAGATGGACATCGCCCGCTGGGCGCTGGGCGATCCGGGCCTGCCGCAGCACGTCTTCAGCATCGGCGGCCGCTTCGGCATGGGCGAGACCGACGACGTCGGCGAAACCGCCAACACGCAGATCGCCTACTTCGATTACAAGCCCGCCCCGCTGATCTTCGAGGTGCGCGGACTGCCCCGCAAGAAGGGCGACCGCGCGATGGACCACTATCGCGGCACGCGCGTCGGCGATTGCATCCAGTGCGAAGGCGGCTGCTTCCCCTGCGACGACGGCGGCGGCTGGGTCCTCGACAACGACGGCAAGCGAATCAAGCAGTTCTCCGGTCGCGGCGGCGCCGGCCATCACGAGAACTTCATCAAAGCGGTTCGCAGCCGCAAGGTCAGCGACCTCAACGGCGACATCGAGATCGGACACCTGTCGGCCGCCCTGTGCCACATGGCCAACACCTCGCATCGCCTCGGCAAGAAGGCGACGGTCGATGAGGTCTTCCAGGCCATCGGCGACAACGAAGAAATGTTCGACTCGTTCAGCCGTATGGTCGAGCATCTCGTCGCCAACGAGGTGGATCTCGAGAAGGAGCGGATCACGCTGGGCCCGGTACTGACGATGGACGCCGACAAGGAGCGATACGTTGGCGAACACAGTGACATGGCCAACATGTACCTGAAGCGCAACTACCGCGAGCCGTTCATCGTCCCGGAGAACGTCTGATGCGATTCGCGTTGTGCAATGAGATGTTCCAGGACCGGCCGATGGCCGAGGTGGCCGCGACGGCGCGGAAGCTGGGTTATCACGGGCTGGAGATCGCGCCGTTCACGCTGGCCGCCTCGGCAACAGACGTGACGAAGGCGAAACGCCGTCAGACGCGCCGGGCGATCGAGGACGAGGGTCTGGAGTGCGTGGGTCTGCACTGGCTGTTCGCCGGACCAGCGGGCCTGCACATGACCACGCCCGACGAGAAGACCTGGACGCACACGCGGGACTACCTGTCCGCCCTGCTCGATCTGTGCCGCGATCTGGGCGGCAGCGTCCTCGTGCTCGGTTCGCCCAAGCAGCGCAGCGTCATCGAAGGCCAGACGTATTCCGGCGCCTGGCAGCGTGCGGCCGACCTGCTCGGCTCCGTGCTCGACAAGGCTCGCGATCTGGGCCTGACGATCTGTCTGGAGCCGCTGTCGTCGGCCGAGACGAACTTCGTCAATACCGTCGCGGAAGGCATGAAGATGGTTCGGCAGCTCAACCATCCGAGTCTGAAGATCCATCTCGACGTCAAGGCGATGTGCTCCGAGGGCCGGCCGGTTGGCGATGTCATCCGCTCGGTGACCGCTGACGAGATCGGCCACTTCCACGTCAACGACGCGAACCTCTACGGTCCCGGCATGGGCGACGTCGATTACGCGCCCATCGCCGAGGCGATCAAAGAGGTCGGTTGGGACACGTGGCTTTCGGTGGAGGTCTTCAAGTACGACCCCGATCCGGAGACCATCGCCAGGCAGAGCATCGATTATCTGCGGCGTTTCTGGCCGTGATGGTCCCGGTCCGCAACCGATGAGGAATAGCGACGAGGCAGGCCCGCAAGCCTGCCTCGTCTTTTTGCCCGCGCACACACTGGCACGGTGTTAGAATGGAGCGGTCTGAGTGGGGACGTCCACGCAATGACCGCGTCAAACGAAAAGCTGGAAGGGCTCGACTGTGAAGCAGCAGATAAGAATGGCGATCGTGCTGACCTTGGTGACGGCGGCGACCGGCTCGAACGTGCGAGCCTGGCAGACGGCGGTGTCGATCGACGGCGAGCGGTTCCGGATCAACGGACAGCCGACCTACGCGGGTCTGGCGCCCGGGGCGCTGGGCAGGCTGATGAACGCAAGGATGGTCAACTCGACGTTCGATGACGAGAACCCCGCGACGCGACCTGCGGGCTTCGACCCCGAGGCGAACACGACGCGTTTCATCGACTCGATGGACCAGTACAAGGCGAAAGGCATCCTGGCCTTCACGCTGAATCTCCAGGGCGGCTATCCAGGCTACGAGGGCGCGATCAACTCGGCGTTCGCCCGGGATGGAAGCCTCAAGCCGGTGTACGTGCGGCGGGTCGCTCGCGTCATCGAGGCAGCCGACGCCAATGGGCTCGTCATCATCCTCGGGCTTTTTTACCAGAGGCAGGACCAGATCCTGGCCGACGAGGACGCGGTGCGTGTCGCGGCGCGGAATGCCGCGACGTGGCTCGCCCGGCAGCGATACACCAACGTGCTCGTCGAGATCGCCAACGAGTATCGTCACGACGGGTTCGACCACGCGATCCTCCGCGAGGAGGCGGGCGAGGCCGAGCTGATGGACCTCGTGCGGTCGGTGCATCCGAAGCTCCTGGTCTCCACCAGCGACCTGGGCAATGCGCGGCTGCACCCGGCGTTGTGCGAAGCGGCCGACTTCATTCTGCTGCACGGCAACGGGACGGAGCCCGAGGACTATCCGCAGCGGATTACAGCAGTCGCGACGCACGGCAAGCCCATCGTGTTCAACGAGGACTGGTGTTTCAGCGACGACAGTCGCGGCGTGGCCGATGCGCCCGCCAAGGGGACCGCCGCGTTCGAGAACGGCGCCTCCTGGGGCATCATGAACCAGACCCGCAACCAGCAGTGGCCCTTCGTCTTCGGCATCGGCCAGCCCGACGAGGGCGCCAACGCCGCCGAAGACTTCGCCGCCTACGAAACAATCCGCGCCCTGGTCGGAATGCCCGCCAGTGCGAGATGATACTTGTGGGGCGAACGCCCTCGCTCGCCCGTCGCGCGAGGACGCGCCACCTACGGTGAGATGTCAGAACCATTTGGAGGGAGCATCATGCGAGGAATCGTGGATTTGTGGATCGTACTGATCGGGTTGAGCCTTCTGGCCGGCTGCTCCGGGCCTATGGCCGCGGAGACGCTGACAGGCGAGCGAGAGGGAGTGGCATCGCACGCCGACATGACAGTCGAGCAGACGCATCTGACCGGCTCGCTCTTTGCGTCGGACACGAACCTGCTGAGCAACGAGGCCGTCAAGGGCGTGCTGAGTGCCCCTGTCGCCCTGCCGGAGAAGGCAAAGGTGGCCCTGTTGAATCTGACGCCTGGTGGCGTGGGGCTGCGCGTGTACGGCTCGTACTGGCGAACAGAAGAGTACATGGACCTGCAGCACCGATATGTCCAGGCGATGGTGGACCCGCTGTCGGGAGCGAAGCGCGTCCGCGAGGTCGTCGCGATGCCCAGTGTGATGATCGTCCCGGATATGACGCTTGGGCAGATGCGCGAGGCTGCGGCGAGGCTCCAGGCCGATCTTCTCCTGATCTATGGGGTCCGCAGTGATATCTTCGAGAAGACGCGGTTCTTCGACAAAGACCAGGTCAAGGCGTTTGCCACCTGTGAACTGCTGTTGTTCGACACGCGGACCGGTGTGATCCCGTTTACCCTCACGAGGACGCAGAAGGTCGTCACGGAGAAGCAGGCCGAGGACTTCAGCTGGTCCGAGACGCTGCAAAGGGCCAAGTCCGAGGCGACGCTGACCGTCCTGAAGGAAGTGAGTGCCGAGGTCGCTCGGTTTCTCAACGAACCGGAACGCGGTGCCACGCCATGAAGGCGTCATGACGATGTGGCGCACAGGATTTGAGCTACGTTCGAATCAATGACAGGTTGAGGAAAGGACGGCGGCATGGATCGCAGGACGTTCATCAAGGCGGTGCCGGCGTTGGCGGTATTGAGCGGGGCCGCGCCGAGTGTGGCAGAGGAATTGCCGCCCATCGCCCTGCCCCACCCCGAGGTCGAGGGGGGCAAGTCGGTGCTGGCGGCGCTGTTGGCGAGAAGAACGAACCGCGAGATCAGCGACAGGAGGCTGCCGGATCAGGTGTTGTCGAATCTGCTGTGGGCGGCGTTCGGCGTCAATCGCGCCAGCGGCTCGTTCGGCAAGGCGGGCCGGACGGCGCCCTCGGCCAGCAACTCCCAAGAGATCGACCTGTACGTGGCCTTGCCTGAAGGCGTGTACCTCTACGATGCGGCCGCACACCGTCTGAATCCCATAGTGCCGGGCGACCTGCGTGGCAGATCGGGCCGGCGAGCAGCGACGACCGCGCCGGTGAACATCTTTTACGTGGCAGACCTGAGCCGGTACGACACGGGACCGAATCAGCCCGACCGCAGGATCAGTGATCCCGAGGTCCAGAAGTCGTACTATTACTGCGCGACGGGACTGATCGCACAAAACGTCTATCTGTTCTGCGCCTCACAGGATCTGGCGGCGTGGCTGCACAACTGCGACAAGGAGAACACCGCCCGGGAGTTGAAGCTGCGGCCGCAACAGCGCGTGCTCTTCGCCCAGACCGTCGGCTATCCGGCGTAGGGGGCCGCACGACGCCGGCCGCCCCCCAAGCTCCGTTTGAGACTGCCACCCGGCATGGCACGGGCGTGAGTTCTATGGCGTGCCGGTCAGCCAGTTCTCGCCCAGAATGCTCAGGTCGGTGAAATCGACGCGGCAGTCGTTGTTGATGTCGCCGGGGATCGGCCCGGCCGTCGAGACCATGCGGAAGACCTCTCCATCGACCAGATCGAGCAGGTACAGTTCGCCGTCGGGACCTTCGCCAAACGAGGAGAGGAAACTGATGTTGGTCAGGCCCGGATTCAGCTCGGCGGTCCGCTCGGTGAATTCGGTCAGGACGCCGTCTCGATAGCGGAACGACCAGATGCGGGCCGAGCCGTAGTCGGCGAAGAAGTACGTCCCCTGCCAGCCTCCGAGCTTGCGGCCCCGATACACGTAGCCCCCCGTCACCGAGACACCCACGGCATGCGTGTACTCGTGGATCGGCGGCACGAGGCTCGGGTCGCCGCAGGGCGGGTTGCCGCCGGCGCGAGAGTCGTCGCTGCACCGCGTTCCTTCCATCACGCGCCAGCCGTAGTTCTCGCCTCCCGAACTGGAGGCAGGCTGAAAGTCGACCTCCTCGATCTGGTTCTGGCCGACGTCGCCGATGTACAAATCGCCCGTGGCGCGGTCGAAGCTGCACCGCCAGGGATTGCGGAGGCCGTAGGCCCAGATCTCCGGGCGGGCGTTCGGCAGGTGGACGAATGGATTGTCGGGCGGGATGCCGTACCGGCCGGTCGAGCCGTTGGTTCCGCGCACGTCGATGCGCAGCAGTTTGCCCAGGAGCGTGTTCAGGCTCTGGGCGCGGTTGCCCGGATCGAACGCGCTGCCGCCGTCGCCGGTGCTGATGTAGAGGCAGCCGTCCGGTCCGAAGGCAAGCCACCCGCCGTTGTGGTTGGAGAAGGGCTGGGCATACGACAGGAGCACGACCTCGCTGCCCGAGTCCGCCATATTCGGATTGGTCCGCGAGCTGCGGTAGCGTCGAATCTCGGTCGTCCCGTCGGCGACGGTGACATTGACATAGAGCAGGCCGTTGTCGACATAGAGTGGATCGAAAGCCAGGCCCAGCAGCCCCTGCTCATTGCCGGTCGCCAGACCGGCCAGATCGAGAAACGGCGTCTCCCGCATTGCGCCGGTGCTGAGGTCAACGATCCTGATTCGCCCGGTGTGCTGCTCGATAACAAACAGTCGATTCGAGCCGTCGTCGGGCCAGGCAACGCCGACCGGACGATTCAGCCCGAACGCCACCCGTTCGAGGCCCAGCGGGCACACGGCGCGCGTCACGCGCGTCGCCGGCAGCAAGACGCCCAGTGATAGAATCAGGCATAACCGCTTCATCGCACGAATCCTCCCAGGGCCGGTCGCGCCCCATCCTGGGGCTTGTCGTCCATCCTTCACCCACCGGTACGCCCGCCGCATCGCCGAGTTCTCCGCCCGGGCATCTTCTGCGTGTAATCGAATCGGGAAGCGACAGTGGGAAAACCTCTTGCCGGCCACGGAGTGCGGATGTAGACTTCGCCTGATGCGGGCCGAGACGTCGTTGCGGCCGGCGGAGAACGCGCACCATGCGATAGGGAGGTCATCCATGTCTGAATTTGATTCTCTGGAGTTTACCGAGACGGAGGTCGCCCCCGTGTTGGCGGCGGAAGTCAGTGGCGAATGCGGCCTGGAACCTGCCAGCATCGGTCCGGCGATCTCCGAGGCGTTCGACCGGCTCGGGCAGTTCCTGCAAGAACACGCCCTCGCGCCCATCGGGCCGCCGCGCGCGATCTATACCGCCCATGGTCCCACGGGGATGAAGTTCATCGTAGCGATACCCATCACCGCGCCACCGGCGACGCCGATCGCCCACCATCCGGCGTCCATTGGCCCGCTGGCGGGGACCAAGGCCCTTCGCTTCACGCATCGCGGTCCCTATGCGGGCCTGATGGGCACGTACGGGCAGATCACCGCGTTCATGAAAGCCAGGGGCCTGATGGAGAGCGAGGCGGACTGGGCACGCTACATGCCGATGTGGGAAGAGTATCTTAACGATCCGGACACCACGCCGCCAGCCGACCTGCTGACGTACATCTATCTGCCGGCGGCCTGAACCGTCGTTCCTGGCTGCGTCATCGAAAGTATCAGCGTTTGAAGACCGCCGTGCGGTGCCTGAGGATGTCGGATCGGCTGATGATGCCCACCAGACGTGTCCCATCCAGAATCGGAACGCGATGGAAATCCTGCTCGATCAGGCAGGCGCAGATGTGGTAGAGACTGGCCCTGCGATTGAAGGACACGACGCTCCGGGTCATGAAACTCTCGACGGGGGCCTCGAGGGCCTCCGGATCAGTGGCGCAGCGCAGCACGTCCTTTTCCGTGATGATGCCCAGGAGATTCATCCCGCCGTCGACCACCGGCAGGCCCGTGACGTGATGCCGGGCAATGAGATCCATGGCTTCGTACAACGTCGCCTGGGGAGCGAGCGTGAGCAGGCCGAAGTTCATGGCGTCCTCTGCGCGCATCTCGCCGCCGGGGACCAGGTCGCTCCGATGCGCCGATGGGCACAGCTTCTGCATCAACACGCGAACGAGGTCCGCCCGTGTAATCATGCCGGCCAGGCGCTGCTGATAGAGGATGGGCACGCGCCGAAACGAACGCTCCACCAACTGCCGGTAGATCTTCGAGACCTTGTCCTCGACGTCAAAGCTGGTGGCGTAGGGCGTCATGTAGTCCTCGACCAGGCCCGGCAGATACTGCCCCTCGTACAGCAGCTTGAGCAGATCTTTCTCGGACAGCATCCCGTCCAGACGGCCCTCGCAGGTCACCGGCAGACCGCTGATGTCGCGCTCGATCAGCAGCGTGACCGCCTTCTGGACCGGCTCTTTCCGGTCGATGCTGACGACCCCGACCTGCATCACATCGCGGGCCAGCAGATCGTCCATTTCGTCGAACGGGTTGTTCAGGCAGGTGGACTGTCCGAGCGATTCGCTCTGACAGTAAGCATCACACGTCATTGTCTTGTCCTCGCCAATCGTCGTCTGCACCGATGTGCCGGTCGCCCCAGATCACTTCAGGGACGAGCATACCTGCATGTGCTCATCGGCCGGCCGGCGGTACAACTCCAGGAAATCCCCGGCCGGCAACGGCAAAATAGGTAATTTTACGTAGTGTCGGGTGCTCCCGGAAGCCGCGTTGTGGTCCGACTGGGCATCCGCCCGGCCGCTTGGCATCTACGCCCGAGTCGTTTATCATGCCCCTGCCGGGCTTGCCGGCCTGCCTGCCCGATCGGTTTCACGTGGCGGGCAATATAGGGACCTGGAGCACACATGGGCATAACCGAACCAAAGGACAATGACGCCGAGTCGCCGGCCAGACCGCCGCGGCGGGCCCGCTATCGCGGCACGTATCCTCAGAACTACCGTGACAAGTACAAAGAGCACAACCTCGAAGCCTACCCCGAGATCGCCGCGCACGTGCGCGCCAAGGGCAATACGCCCGCCGGCAGCCACGTGCCGGTGATGACCGAGCAGGTCCTCGCCTGCCTGCATCCGGCCCCGGGCCAGGTCGTCATCGACTGTACCGTCGGCTACGGCGGGCACGCCCGCGAGTTCGCACAGCGGATCGCGCCGGGCGGAAGGCTGATCGCCCTCGACGTCGATCGCGCCGAACTCGAGCGGACGCGCGTACGTCTGGCCGGAGTTCCGGCGCCCGTGAGCTTCCATCGCTGCAACTTCGCTGGCGTCGGCAACGTGCTCGCCAAGGAAGGGCTCGACGGCTGTGACATTCTCTTTGCCGACCTCGGCGTCTCGAGCATGCAGATCGACGACCCCGATCGCGGCATGAGCTACAAACACGAAGGCCCGCTCGACCTGCGGATGGACGATCGCCTCAAACGGACTGGGGCCGACTTGATCGAATCCCTGGGGCAAGACGAGTTGGCCGAAGCGCTGCGCGAGCTGGCCGACGAGCCGGACGCGGAGGCCATCGCGCGAGCGATCGTTGCGCGTCGTGTCGCCGGGCGTACCACACAAACGTCGCAGCTCGTCGAGCTGGTCCTGGCCGCCAAGGGTCTGACCGTCGAGGGCTGGCGGAAGCAGCGTGCCTCGCATCCCGGCCTGCTCCACCCGGCCGCTCGCACCTTCCAGGCCCTTCGCATCCTGGTCAACGACGAGCTGGGCTGCCTGAAGAAGCTGCTGAGTCTGGTCCCTTACTGCCTGCGTCCCGGCGGACGGATCGGCATCATCAGCTTCCACAGCGGCGAAGACCGCCTCGTCAAGCAGTCGTTTCGCGAAGGCGTCCGAACCGGCCTATATCACGAGACGTGCGATGCGGTGCTCGTACCCTCGCGCGAGGAGATCGCGTCAAACCCCCGCAGCGCCTCCGCCAAGTTCCGCTGGGCCGCCAGGAAAACACATTCATAGCAAACCATCCCCAATCCCGTTGGGCCTGAGGCGGCCATGCGAATCCACAAGCCGCACGAGTCCATAAGGGCGAGGCATGCCTCGCCCCTAACCCCCAGTTCAGAACGGGCAATCGCCTCGTCGATTGCGGTTGTCAGACAAACGGAATCGTGGTATGTACAAAGGGGTCCGCAGGCAGAAACGGTATGTCGGTGGTGGATAAGGAGACAACGATGCCATTGATCCAGCTTGAGACCTCATGCGACCTGTCCGACCGGAACAAGAGGGAATCCGTCGCCAAGGCCCTGTCGCGTCTGGCGGCCGAGGGGACCGGCAAGCCCGAGCAGTACGTCATGGCGTCCGTTCAGGACAAAGCCACCATGACGATGGCGGGCGAGACGGGCCCGTGCGCGCTGGTGACCGTCAAGGGGATCGGGGGTCTGAGCAAGTCGGTCAATCAGACCCTCACCGGCCGGATCTGCCAGATGCTCGAGGAGGAACTGGCCATCCCGACCGACCGCATCTACGTCACGTTCCAGGAGCTGGCCGGCACGCACTGGGGCTGGGACCGCCACACGTTCGCCTGAGGTGCGCTCTCGGCCGCGCATCAGGCGGTCTTGCGAGAGAAGGCCTTGAAGAACGTGTAGCAGAACACGCCGTCCGGCTCCGTGGTCCGGTAGAGGTCCCGGATGCCCTCGTCGAAATCGCACGCATCGATCAGGCCCGCTTCGAGCGCCGAAGTCCGCACGCCTTCGACCATCGCCGTGAACGTCTTGCGCGTGAAACCGTCGACCAGCTCGGGCCGACTCGCATCGACGTACACCATTCGCGGCGAGACCCGCACGGAACCGAAGCCCGCCTTGGTGAGCAGGGGAAACAGCTCGCGGCCGATATTCGCGTTGCCCCCCGCCTGCTTCTGCAACTCGACCTGACAGCGAATCGCGGCATGGGCCTTGGCGCTGTCGGGATGGAAATACGTCGAGCCGTGGTCCCCTTCGATCACCGTCATCGTGCCACCCGTATTGAGCCGTTTCTTCAGCTCCATCAGCGCGCTGACGGGATCGGAGAGATGCTCGAGGACGAAACACACGAAGACATGGTCGAACGACTCGGCTGCGAACGGCAGATCGAAGATATCCGCCTGGCGGAAGGTGACATTGTTCAGGCCGGCGGCCGCCACCGCATCTTTCGCCTGGGCGAGAGAGCGTTCGGAGATGTCGATGGACGTGATCTCTGCGCCGGGGCTGTTCCGCGCCAGTGTCACCGTCTGGGCCCCGACGCCGCAGCCGGCCTCCAAAATGGTGCTCCCCGCCGGGTACACCGTGTCCGAGTGCAGCAGTTGCACCAGCGTGGAAGCCTGGTCCTGCAACCGCGTGTTCTCCCGCGGATCGTATCCGTGCACGTAACGCCTGCTCATCGAGCCCTTTCCTTTCACGCGAAGACTATCGTGGACCTCCGGCATTCCCTGTCGAAGAGAGGGGGGACAAGACAGGTCGAACCATCGGCAAGCCTTGCTTGCCGCTGCCACCCTCGTGTGAAGTGCAGCTACGGCGCGCCGGGCATCAGGCGACAGGGCCATAGCGCGGGCCGAGCGTGGGCGCCAGCTCCCGGCCGAACGCGAGCAAATCCTGCCGCTCGTCGGCGGTCAACGGCTTGTAGCGCCGGGCCAGCTCGACGTTCTGGATCGCCTGCTCCATCGTGAACGGGCCGACGTTGGCAACGTGGACGCCTTCAAGGTCCAACGCGTAGGCCAGCGCCTGGCCCATCCGCTCGGGCGGCGTGTTGCACCCGACCCAGCCCTTGCGGTGGTTGGGGAAGCCGCCCTTGATGCCGGCGTAGACCTTCATCGCCACGACGCCGATATCACGCTTACGGCACTCGGGCAGCACTGTGCCCTCGAAGTCGTAGATGTTGCGGTCGGCGTAGTTCATCACGTTCATCACAACGTCGATCTGATCCGTTTCGAGCATCTTGACGAAGTGCGGCGGCCTCTCGTGGCCTGAGAGCCCGATGAACCGCGTCTTGCCCGCCTCTTTCTGCCGGAGCAGGTATTCGAGGATGCCGTCCTTGGCCAGCACCTTGTCGAGATTCTTGTTGCCGATGTTGTGGATGTGAACGAGGTCCACGTGGTCGGTCTTGAGCGTCCGCAGCGATTCATCGAACATCTGCTGCGCCCGCTGGCCCGAATCGGTCCAGCACTTGGTGACGAGGAACACCTTGTCGCGCCGCGTCGCCAGCACCTGGCCCAGGGCCTCTTCGGCGATGCCATAGATGCGGGCGGTATCGACGTAGCTCACACCGCGGTCGATAACCTCGCTGAAGATCTTCACCGCTTCGGCCAGATCGCCTCGCGCCTCGCCGATCGGCGCGGTGCCCAAGCCCAGGATCGTGACTCTGGCTCCGGTCCGGCCCAGCACCCGCGTCGGCAATTCCGACCCGCCCGATCCGCTCGCGCCTCCTGCGGTCGCCCCCACCGCCAGCGCAGCGCCCGCCAGCGCCGTCTTCTGGAGGAACTCGCGCCGGCTCCACCCCGCGCCTGTCGCCTGTCGCCGATCCAACTCCTGTCGTCTCATTTCACAACTCCCTTCTGCTGCCGATCCTGACCAGCGCGTTTCACCGTCGGCGTTGTGGGGTCTCTGCCCCCTCGTCGGAGGCGGCGACCTCGGTCTCGGCGAGCCACTGCTGGGCCAGCAGGGCCAAGTCGCAAGCGTCGACCCGGCCGTCGCCGTCGAGGTCGGCCGAGCCGGCCGGTCCCGGCCAGCCCGCCAGGCGAGCCCAAAGCCACCAGGCGGCGTAGGCCTTCAGGTTGGCGTTCAGCGGTTCGCTGTGCGCCGAATCGCAGGAGTACCAGTCGACGTTGCGCGTGTGACTGTCCTGCCACTGGATGGCCCAGTTGCCCTGCCGCGATCCGTTGACCTCGGAATAGTAGTCGCAGTTGTCGCTCGGGAAAGCGTAGTACTTGCCGTCCGGATCGTAGCTCTCGATGTCGGCGAAATCGAACAGGACCTTGTTGTTCGCGCGGCAGTACTCGCGGATGACCTGGTTGGCGGCCTTGTTGTTGCTGTCGGCGCCGTGATCGACGTGCCCGGTCATATAGACGAACGTGACGTGGGGAAACTCCTGTTCGAGCTGGCCCATCGGCGTCAGGTATTCGCTGAACAGCCGCCCGCCCGCGTACTTGCCGCTCACCTGCCCGCACCACGACCACATGATGACATTGACGTTTTCGCGCCCGGCGCCGTTCAAGTAGCTCCGGGTGTTGTTCACCCAGTCGGGATAGTACCCGACGTCGCCGCTCATGGCGTAGTCGTGCAGGTCCAGCGCGCCGCCGGAGCCGCCGTGGTTCCACGCGAACATCCCGGCCGGGTGCTGCATGCCCTTGCCCCCGCCGTTGGCGAACGCCACCAGACCGCTCATCCCGCTGGTGATCTGCGAGCCGTGCGAGGTGTGCCCATAAGCGATATGCAACACAGCCTTCGCCGCCAGAATCGCCTCCGCAGGAATCCGCGCGATACCCGTACACGTGTGATCGACGATCACCGGCGCCGCGCGCGTCACCGCCCCGGCGGGGAAAGCGACCCCAAAACTGAGCAAGAGCACAACACCGATCCGCTGCATATCCATAACCAGCCTCCCACCGATAAGGTTGACACACTCGTTTGTCTCCACCCCTCCATCATACCAGACGGGGCCGCCTCTGTCACGCTCGTTTCTGCGGCCGGCTTCCACCAAACTCGGGGGATTCAGAACTCGATGGGGGTGCCGATCTCCACCACGCGTTCCAGGGGCAGGCCGTAGAAGGCCATCGGCCGCGTCGCGTTGCGGGCCATGAAGGCGAACAGCCTCTTTCGCCATCGTGCCATTCCATGGTGGTGGTCGGCCACCAGCAGAACCTGACCGCCGACGTAGTAGCTGGCGCCGTCCAGATCCACGTCGGGCCCGATCCGTTTGGCGTTCTGCCGCAGCGCGCGCGGCACGAGAGGGTTCTGCATGAAGCCGAAGTGCAGCACGATCCGGCAGATCCCCTGTCCGAGATGCTCGATTTCGAGCCGGCCGGACCGCGGAACGCGAGGCACGTTCGCCACGACCACCGTCAGAACGATTACGTGTTCGTGCAGGGCCCGACTGTGCCTGAGCAACCGCACCAGCATCGGGGGCGCCCCCACGGGGGACCCGGCCATAAACACCGCGGTCCCGGCGACCCGCGCCGGCGGATTCTGGGCCATCTCTCGGAGCATGCCCTCGAGCGATTCGGTGTTCGTCGCCAGCTTGCCGCGAATGACCGTGCGCCCGGTCTTCCACGTCCACAGCACCACGAAGGCCACCGTGCCGACCAGCAGCGGGACCCAGCCGCCTTCCACGATTCGGTACAGGTTGGCGCCGAGGAAAGCGGTGTCGACCGCCACGAACAGGCCGGTCGTCAGGATCGCGACCGGCTTGGACCATCCCCACAGCTCGCGCGCCACCACGTAGGCGAGCATCGTGGTGATGACCATGGTGATGGAGACGGCAATACCGTACGCCGCCGCCAGGTTGTTCGATCGCTTGAAGGCCATGACCAGGGCAATCGTCGCCAGCATGAGCAGCCAATTGATGCCCGGGATGTAGATCTGTCCGATCCGCTCGGGCGAGGTCTGGACGATCCTCACCCGTGGGAACAGCCCCAGCAGGGTGGCCTGGCGCGTGAGCGAGAAGACGGCGGAGATGATCGCCTGAGAGGCAATCACCGTCGCGACCGTCGCCAGAACTACCATCGGATACAGCGCCCAGGCCGGCGCCAGACGGTAGAACGGCTGCGTCACCTCCTCCGGGCGGGCCAGGAGCAGGGCGCCCTGGCCGAAGTAGTTCAACAGCAGAGCCGGCTGCACCAACGCAAACCACGTGAACCGGATTGTCCGGCGTGTGAAATGGCCCAGGTCCGCGTACAGCGCTTCGCCCCCGGTCACCACGAGAAAGATCGCGCCGAGCACGAGAAACCCCTGGAGCCCGTTCCGCGCGAGAAACCCGATCGCATGCGTCGGAATCAAAGCCGACAGCACCGCCGGCCGCAGGAGAATGCCGCGCAGCCCCAGCACCGCCAGTGTGGCAAACCACACGACCATGACCGGGCCGAAGACGAAACCGACGCGGGCCGTGCCACGACGCTGGAAAGCGAACAGAAGCACCAGGATGATCACCGTGGCGGGAACGACGTGGCGATCGAACGCCGGTATGGCGACCTCCAGACCCTCGACGGCGCTGAGCACGGAGATGGCCGGCGTGATCATGCCGTCGCCGTAGAGCAGCGCAGCACCGAATACGCCCAGGACAGCCACTACCTTCCGCTCAGGATGTGGTCCTTCGTGCATCGGATGAACCAGGGCCATGAGGGCCAGAATCCCGCCTTCGCCCTCGTTGTCGGCACGCATGACGTAGAGCATGTACTTGGCGGAGATGATCACCACCAGCGACCAGAAGATCAGCGACAGGACGCCCAGGACATTGTCCGGCGTCGGAGTCATGGCATGGTGGCTCATGAAGGCCACACGCAGCGCGTAGATCGGGCTGGTGCCGATGTCGCCGAACACCACGCCGAGGGCCGTCAGACCCAGAACGAGGAACCTGCCTCGCGACCGGTCGTCCTCCGGCGGCCCGCCCTCGCCCGCGAATCGGTCCGCCTCGTCAGAGATGCCCTGCCGCGTCCGTGCTGTTGCCACGCTCTTGCTCCTTCCCTGTCGAGCGGTGTTCCCACACCCTGGCCGGCCACGCTGCCGCCGCGCCATCCACACCATATGAGCGCCCGCCCCCGCCCCTCGTCCAGAAAATTCCCCGTCGCGACAGTCCAACGTGCATACCGGGTTCAGGTCACAGGCGTTCCTGAGCCAGTGAAGCGTCTGGGTGGCAGTCTCGAGTCCGTAGGACTTGGGGATGGTTGAACGCGTCGGCATCTCCGGATATGCAGAGCCAAATCGTATTCGCCGTGCCTAAGGCCGCACTCCATTTGACTTCGCTCAGGACGAGTTTCGAGGCTGGCATCCGCCGCGGGCGGACCAGGATGTTCTCACACAGGAAGCAGAACCGGCGCGACCAGAGCATGGACAGGACGCCCCACAGCGATCAGTAACCGAGGCGGCCCCAGGTGGCGATCTGCATTCTCTGGACGTCCTCGATTCCGTCTTCGGTGGTCGGCTTGTAGTTGTGCTGCGGGTTGACCATTTTGCCGACTTCGATGGTCTCTTTTCCTTTGTACTTCCAATAGTCGCTGTGGCCGTCGGCGAAGGCGACGTTGGTGCCGTCGGCGTGGCGGACAAAGGGCGGGTCCCACCACTGGGCGACGAGGTAGTGGATGGCATAGCTGTCCGGCGTGATGCGGCCTTCGTCCAGGAAGACGAGCCGGTACGACGGAGCCGGGACCGTGATCTCCGACCGCTTCTTGACCATCAGCACCGTGTTGCCCACGCGCACGCCCCGAGTGCCCTCATACGTCCCGGGAGCGTCGAAACAACCGTTCATGCCATAGGCGGTTGAGTAGGTGCGCATCTCGCCGCGAATGCCGGTCGGGCAGCGGTACACCTTCTCGGCCTTGGCGTAAGGAAACAGCGCGCCGACCCGGAGGGCCTCCATCTGGGTCTCCTGTGGCCGCTGTTCGCCCGTCGCATAGCCGCTGGCGCAGTCGTTGCCTACCCAATACCGTTCGCCGGCGTGCGGCCCCCCTGTCGGGACCGGCGCTGTCGGCACGCCGGAGGGATCCCAATACGCTTCGCCGTTGACGATCCGGTCGTCGTTCTCGTCGGCGTACATGATCCAGCAAAGCGTCAGGGTCTTCATGTGGTTCAGGCAGACCGCCCGGCGGCCCTGCTCGCGGACCCGGTTCAGCGTGGGCATCAGGATGCCCATCAGCACGGCGATGATGGCGATCACCACCAGCAGCTCGATCAGCGTGAACGCCTCACGATGCCGACCGCTCCGGCCATCGAGAATGCCCGCTTTCGCTGCCGTACAACCACTTCTCTGTCTTTGCTCGCCCATGATGAAGCTCCTTTGTCGGCAATCGTTCACGAGAGTCCCGCAGAGCACACGACAACGTACCGCCTTCTCGACGGGCGCACAGGCCCTCCATGAGGTAAAAACAGCATGCAGATTCCTCCGGCGGCTCGTGGTGTGCCGTCCGCCTGGCCCTCGCACGTCGCTCGTGCGCCCGTTCTGCCTGTCGGCCCGGTTGTTGCAGCTTCTCGGCGCATACATCCTCCGCGCACATCCAAGATCAGCCTACAGAACAATCCTCCGGCTGTCAATCTTTTGTCATGCCATGGCACGGTGCCGCAAGACCGCCTGGACCACGAAGGCGCCGATCAGAAATATCCAGCCAAGGAGCCTCACCACGCCGCTCGTCGAGGGTATGGGGTTCCAAGCCCCACGCTCCATCCAGAGGGCGTCCCCCAGTATCTCGGACCACCAGACGCATACGAACCCGAGGAACAGGAAGAGGCCGCCGGCAAACTGAACGCTCGACAACCCCTCGTCGTTCGGCTCGGCCACCGGCCTATCCCCCGACAACGGAAACACCAACGCCACGACCACATACAGCCCAGCCGCAAGCAGACAAATCCATCGCGAACGATCCATTCCTTCCGCTCCAATCCCCGCCCCCCCGTCGTTCACTCGACCGAGAACAGTGTCCTGACAGCATCCTCCACGAAATCATAGGCGTACACATTCCGGAGGTCTTCTCTGACCCCATAGACACAGTGAGTCAATGCGGACAGGCCAAAGACCGAAGAGGCTTCGTCGATCCGCCTGGATCGAACGACGTCGCCCGTACGGTTGAGCACGTAGATCGTCTCGCTCGCAGAGAAGTAGGCGAGATACTCCCCATCAATATACAGTCCCCCGCTTGGCGACAGCTTCTCAGGTAGAATGCACAGTCGGTGATCACCAGCAAACACCTCGGTTCCGACCACATAGACTACCGCTCCATCAAGCCCCTGCGCGGCCAGACGAATCTCCTTCGCCCTCAGGATCTCTGTGACTTCAACCGTCATACTCTCGGGATTGAGCTTGGCCTTCGACATGACCATCATGGGATTGCTCCCGCGATCGTAGCCAACCATGTAGAAAGTGGATTCATCCGTCCACAGCATCAAGCCGGGGGCAGGGATGGTCGATTCGTGCAGAACACCGTCCTCGATCCTCAACAGCCCCAGGTGAGCGCCGGAAGAGTCGTATAAGCGCGACGCCCGCAATGGGACAATCTTGCCGCTGGCTCCCCAAGCGTAAGAAGCCGTGGTGACGACGAAGTTGGGATCGACAGCAATAGATTCTGTCTGAGAGATTCCATCGGCCGTGATCTTGAATCTCCTGAGTTCCTGTTGCTCGTCGCCCGTGATCCACAGCAGCTCATCCGATTCTGCACTGTGTCTCCACTCCGCCCCCAGGCACGTACCCACACCAGGGATCGGTAATACCTTCGCCTTGTCATGTGCCCCGTCGAGGTGGACGTTGTAGTAACGAATGGCCGACCCTTCCTTCGTGCCGCAAAGCAGCAGAGTGCCGCGACCGTTCACCTTCAGAGGGCCGACTACCCGCACGTCGATCTTCGATGCGTCGGTCTTCTGTACTTCCGTCTTCTTCTCGCATCCAGAACCCGCCAACGCGAGCCACAGGATCATATTGCCAACCATCACACTCCGCATGACACATCTCCCTGCAAGATTCGCATGTCCCCCATCCCTTCTTCTGTGCCACTATGGTCTTCCGGCGCCCCGAACACAAGTCGGTACGGCCCCTGCCCATCGTGACACGATGACACGGTCTGCCTGTCCCGGGCCTCCAGCGCAGCCCTCCTGTCAGAAAGACGCCTGTATCCGGGAAATAATCAAATCGCGAAGCCGCCTGTGGCCTGTAGCCTACAGCCTCCAGCCTGATGGGGTGCACCTGATGTTTGTAGGTAAACCTTCACCGGAGGCTGCAATCGACTCTGTCATTCCGACCGGACAGGCTGTGTCACAATGATATTCATTGCCGTATTGACGGTTCTCCTGCCGGCCGGGCATCCGGCCCCGACGGGAAGAGGGCAACCTTCTTCATTTGGCCGCCTGCCAGGTTCGCCACCGGAGGCG
>JAAYBV010000080.1 GCA_012744475.1 Phycisphaerae bacterium | reverse complement strand
TCGCCTCCGGTGGCGAACCTGGCAGGCGGCCAAATGAAGAAGGTTGCCCTCTTCCCGTCGGGGCCGGATGCCCGGCCGGCAGGAGAACCGTCAATACGGCAATGAATATCATTGTGACACAGCCTGTTCGCTCGGAATGACAAAGTCGTTTTTCGTCTACGTCCTGATGAGGCGAAGCAGAAGAGTGACGTGATCGAATCGCCGAATCAGCCATGGCGAGGCTCTCCAGCCGAGTGGCTTTTGGACACCTCGATAACCTGGTCGACGAAGGAGAACCATTCCGCATCGTGTGCGACGAACAGAGCGGTCGCCTCGGCGCGCGACTGGAAGTAACCGAGGACCCTGCGCTTGCTCGCCGGGTCCAGGGCGCTGGTCACCTCATCGAGCAGGAAGATCTCGCGGTCGAGCAATAGGGCACAGATCAGTGCGACCCGCTGCTTCTCGCCTCCCGAAAGATCGCCGATGCTCTTGTCGAGCAGCGTTCGGGCCAGGCCGAAGGCGTCGAACAGGTCGGGGACACGGCCCAGGTTCCCTCGCAAGGCCGCGTTGGCACGATAGTGGAACGGCTGCTCGAGGATGTGGCGGACGACGCCGACCCCCAGGTCGGGCTCCTGTCCGACGTAGGCCATGTGCCGCCGGAGTCGCCAGACGGTCTCGGCGGTGAGCGGCTCGCCGCCGATGCGGACCGATCCTGTCTCGGGCGTTACGAAGCCGAGCAGACACCGCAGCACGGTAGACTTGCCGCAGCCCGATGGACCGGTCAGCAGGGCTTTCCGCCCCGCCTGAAGTGAAAGCGAGAAGTCCTTCAATACCGTCTGGCCGTCCATCCGGACGGTCAGGCGGTCAATTCCGAGTGCGTCGGGTCCGTCCATCGATTCGGGGTCTACTGCTCAGCGCGCGCCAGTGCGTCGTCCAGGGCGCCGAAGCCTTCCTGCCATTCGCTGAGCCGGGTGACGTTCTTCTTCCTGGCGATCTCCAAGAAGCGGTCGTAGGCGCTGCGGATCGACTCCGGCATGGGCCACTCGGCGTTGGCGGCCTTCGCGGCCTCGCGCATCTCGGTCCATCGCATCATGAAGGTGTACATCACCGGCAACTGGGCCACCTGGACGCGGAATTGCAGCACGGGATCGTCCTTGACCTGCTCCTCGGCCGCCAGCAGATAGATCCGGCCTTTGGTCAGCGTCTCGAAGTTCAGGTACTTGGCCGTGTGCTTCTCGAAGCAGCCCAGCCAGTCGCCGCTCTGATCGACCGCGTCATGCACCGTCGCCAGGTACTTCTTCATGTAGGGAGCCGCGGGCCCGTAGTAGCCTTCGAGGAACTCCTCGACGAGCTGATCGCCGCTGCGGCTCGGGTCCCACAGCAGTTTGGCCAGCACCCAGGCCCGCAGTTCGGCCATCTCGGCGCCATTGGTCGTGTAGGCGCCCTGTTCGAAGATGCCCTTGACGTTGTGGTCGACGAAGAACTTCACGTTGGGTCCGAGCACGCGCAGATTCGGGTGCGGCATGATGTGGTGGCGGAAGTTCGTCGTGTAGTCCCAGATGTAGAGCCGATTGCAGATCTGCGACCAGCCGATGATGTCGTCGCGGAAGGGTTTGTTCCGCTCGTCGGCCAGCGGCTTGCTGAACGAGCACTCGATACTGCACAACTGGACGATGACGTTGGGGCGCGGCTTGACGAGCTTCGGGGGCTTGCGCGTGTACTGATACGCCAGAGTGCTGATCGCGACGTTCGGGAACTCCTGCTCGGTGTCGGCGGAGACGGCATTGACGAAGCGCAGCATCGGGCCGGCGGGACTGCCTTCTTCCTCTTCGACAGCCTTGCACTTGGCGCACTGGCAGTTGCCGTACCAGTCGTTCTGCGAGACCGAAGCGATGGTGGCGGCCGGATTGTTGCGCAGCCGCTCCTTGAGATTCTTGACCAGCTCGGCGCGCATCTCCTCGTTGGTCAGGCACAGCTGCGCCCGCTCGGTGGTGCGCTTGCCGTCGATCTCACTGAACCATTCGGGATGATCGGCGAAGTACTTCTCCGGCGGGATCAACGGGTAGAAGGTGTGAACGAATCCTTCGTACTTGTGCTTTCCCCCTCGTTCGGCATCGATCCGGTTGCCGTTGCCGTTGCACTTGTTCCGCGCGGACCAGTCGCCGTCGAGCGCATCAAACCAGTAGGGCTCGCGATATTCGAGGACCGGGACATAACGGACGTCGATGTCGTTCAGTACAATCGTGGCCTTCGAGGGTATGGTGCTCTCGGTGGACGACCACCATCGGCAGTCGAGGTGATCCTCCAGGAAGGTGTAGACGGCGTAGAGCGTTCCGCGCGGCCGGCCACCGGCCAGGATCAGCCCGTTCGGCACTGTGCGGATGACGATCCCCTCGTCGCCCAGCCCATCGGTTGAGAAGTCCTTCTGCGCGACCTTGGCCGCCTGCGGACCGACGAAGACATTGACGTTGGCCTGGTTTGGCTCGCCGGCGATAGGGAACTGGGCCCCTGTAATCTGCGCCAGAAATCCGGCCAGCTCCGCCGCGGCATGCCGCTCGGGCGCCGGCGCATCGGCCGCGATGACAATAACCGCCTTGGCCTGGCCGTTCTCCGACAGGGTCACGGCGCCGGCGCTCCAGGTCGCCAGCAGGCCGACCACCATACCCATCCACGCAATCCATTTTGTCGTAACCATTTCTCGAACCCTCCAAAACGTGCGCCTCCGCGATGAGGCGCCCTCATGTCGCGTAACTGTGCACCCCTGGGAACAACCTCGAGAGGTTGACCCAGAGCAACGTGATGACGATGGCGGCCATACCCGCAATCGCCCAAAGACTGTTGATCCTCGCGTATTGTGTGCCGAACATGTGACGCCAGTGGAAGTATCCCACGTAGACCAGCCAGGAGGCCAGCGACCAAAGCTCCTTCGGGTCCCAGCCCCAGTAGTCGCCCCAGGCCCGTTTGCCCCAGATGCTGCCCAGGATCAAGCCCAGCGTCAGCAGGGGAAAACCGATGGCGATCAGCGTGTATGTCGCCTGCTCGGGCGGCAGAATCGCGTCCACGACAGCAGCTCGCTTGGCGGTGCAAAGGTGGACGGCTGCCCGAAAAGCGGCCATGGCCATGAAGATGTAACTGAGCGTGTAGACCCCCACATGCGGAACGAACAGCCAGCTTTGCAGGGCCGGAGGCAGGTGTTGCGGCTCCGCGTGGAATTTGAAGCCGGCGGGAAACAACACGATCGCCGCAATCAGCATATCCGCCCACTGCCCGCCGATTCGCAGGACTCTGCGCCCGACCACCGAGATCGGATAGCAGACCATCCCCAGGCAGAGGAATACCTCAAAGAGGTTTTGCAGAGGGACGTGCCGGACGTCGATCCAGCGGTAGACGTACGCCAGGAGGCTGGCGCAGAAGCCAGCCATGAAGAGCCATTGCCCGGCCTTCCTGCGTCCTGCCACCGTGGCGAGGAACGCTGACAGGAAGGCGGCCATCGCCATGTAGATCAGCAGTCCCTGAAATGTGTATTTGATCGCCATCCGCGTCCCTGTCACCCCGTTCCGTTCGGTACCTCGCCCGACACGCCGACGGGCGCGCAGGCGGCTTGCCGGCTCCTCAGTGTGGGCCAGAGGCGCCGGCCCCAGAAGTGCCAGAATACGCCCACGATGAGCATGGCGTAGCCGGTGTAGACGATGTTGAGCCCGGCGTCCGAGACCACCATCAGGATGGTGTACTCGCCCATCTGGTTCTGTCCGTACGAATGCTGGTAGAAATGGTACCCGCCATGGTGCAGCGGGTGATTGACCTCGATGTCCTTGCTCGCGACGACTTGGTTGTCCCGAACCACCTCGAGCTCGCTGACATAGTCGCGGGGACTCTGCTCGTAGCTCATGACCAGCGGATCGTTGGGGTTGCCGTGTCCGGCCCGGTGGAGGAACACGTACCGCCTTGCGGTCGTTCCATCCGGCTTCTGTATCATCACCTCCAGGGCCGGATTCAGTCCTCCTGGTGCATCGTAGGCGATCCGCTCGTCGCCGGAGACGTCCATCTTGAAGTTCCGGAACGCCCGCTGGATCGTCACCGTGCCGAGGTTCTCGCCGAGCGCCTGGGTCCGGCCCGCTTCGGCGGGCAGCTTCCAGCGTCTGCCGTTGCGGCTCTGAATGTACAGGTCGCCCGGTTCGTAGTACTCGATGCGAAAATCGCGCAGCCGGATCGAAAAGGGCAATTCCTGCGTATCGTTGCTGTCGGCGACCATCACCCGGTTCTCCGCCGTGCCTTCGAGGACCGGCATCTGGCCCTTGCGGATCCTCTCGGTCCCGAAGAACCGCTTCTGGAGGTCCTGTCCCAGCGGCGAGCCCCACATCCCGCCGGCCAGAATGAGGATGCAGCCCAGATGCATCAGCAGCAGCGACGGAACCCACGAGAGCCTGCGCAAGACGGCGATGCCTGCGGCCAGCAGGACGCCGAACGCCCCCCAGTAGATCACGACGGGCACGCTGTTGAAGAAGGCCTGTGCCCGGTCGGCTCCCAGGAAGGCGCCGTAGACCGACAAGACCGCCAGCACTGCAATCGCTATCAGGCAGGCCCACAAGATGGACCGCTTCAATCGAACCATGTGCTCTCCTTGGATTACGATAAGTATTATCAGGCTCGGAAGATAGGTTCGCAAGCTATTTATCCTGCAGCTTGCCCGCCGGCTCTCGTGCCCCAGGGGAGACTTAAGAAAGACGCTGAAATGATGTCACGCCTGCTCCGACTGGTTTCGAGTGGGCCGCCATCAGTCTCCCTGAGCTGGCCGGCGGTAAAGGCTTTTCCAGCAGAGAGGTATGGCACATTGACTTGAGTGCTGGGGATGTGTTAAAATGCTATTAGAGCACTTGCCTATTGCAGGCCGGCGGAGGGGTGGGGGGCTTGGCGTGCTCCGGCGGGCGGGTCAGTGTTCCCGGGCAATCTTCTGGCAAGCCGGAAGGTGGCCTTGGACGGACGGTCAGAGGCTTGGCCAAGCGATGCCGCCGTTCCCTGGAGGGGCCGAAACGGTGCGAACGAACCAGCCCGCAAAGGTCGGGCAGCGGGGCGTTCGCGGGTAGTGAAGAGTGCACATTCAAAGGCGGAAGGCGATATGATCGGCTACCTGAAGCCGCTTGTGCTGGCGCTGGTGCTAGCACCGGCCGGCGCGATGCAGGCCCAATCCTCGATCGTTATCAACGAATTGCTGGCCTCCAACAGCCGGGGCGCCAAGGACCCGCAAGGCCAGTACGACGACTGGATCGAGCTGCACAACACCTCCGATGTGACGGCCGATGTCGGTGGGATGTATCTCACGGATGACGTCGAGGACCCTGTGCGCTGGCGGATCCCCTCGGGCACGACCATCGCCCCGAAGGGCTACCTTCTGATCTGGGCCGACGGCGACGCAGGGGACGCAGGGCTTCACGCCGGCTTTCGGCTCAGCGCCTCCGGCGATGAAATCGCGCTGTTCGGCACCGACGGCCGCACACAGCTCGACTATGTCTCCTGCGGTCCGCAGACGGCCGACATATCGTTCGGCCGCTACCCTGACGGCGCGGGGGATTTCCGCCTGATGGGGTATCCGACGCCGGGACTGCCGAACGTGGTAGTCTATGAAGGCTTCGTCTCCACGCCCAGGGTCTCTCATGAGCGAGGGTTCTACAGCGCGCCGTTCGAGGTGACGATCACCTGCGATACACCCGGCGCGGTGGTCTACTACACTCGTGACGGCAGCGAGCCTTTCTCGCAGGTGCGCGACGTTCCGAGCGGCAGTGTCTACACCGAGCCTGTCCTCGTCCTGCGGACCACGTGTCTTCGCGTCATGGCGTTCAAGGAGGGATGGAGACCGTCTGAGGTCGTGACGTGCAGCTACATCTTTCTCGACGATGTCGTCAATCAGCCGCCGTACCCGCCGGGCTTCCCCACGACGTGGGGTTCGACCCGCGTCGACTACGAGATGGATCCGAAGGTAGTCAAGGACCCGGCGTACGCGTCGACGATCAAGGACGATCTCCAGAGCGTTCCCTCCGTGAGCGTGGTGATCAGCAAGGACGACTTCTTTGGCCAGCGCGGCATCTACTCGCACTTGTCGGGGCATGGTGTCGACTGGGAGAGACCTGCTTCGATCGAATGGATCGATCCGGTTGAAGGGGAGGATTTTCAGGTCAACGTCGGCTTGCGCGTTCACGGCAGCCAGTACGGCCGGAGCACAAGCGTGGCCAAGCACTCGCTTCGTATGTTGTTCAAGAACGAATACGGTCCGTCGCAACTGGATTACCCCCTCTTCCCCGACACCGACGTCGAGGGCTTTGAGTCGCTGATCCTTCGGTCGATCTGGAATTACTCGTGGTTCGGCGACAGCACCGCCTGTAGCGGCCTGGGGACCGACCATGCGGACTATCTGCGCGACCAGTTCTGCCGCGACACGGTCCGCGACATGGGCGGATTGGCGCCGCACAGCCGGGGGGTGCACGCCTACGTCGACGGGCTCTACTGGGGGATGTTCATCTTCGTCGAACGGCCTGACGACGGGTTCTACGCCCAACACCTGGGCGGCCAGAAGGAAGACTACGACGTGCTCTACGCCGACGGCAGCATGGAGGTCAAGACGGGAGACCTCGATGCGTGGAACACCCTGTTTCGCCTGGCCGGTGGCGACCTGGGCACGACCGCGGCCTACCATGAGATCCAGCAGTATGTGGACATCTCCGCGATGATTGACTACATGCTGATGATCTATTACGCGGGCAGCCGCGATGCGCCGGTGTTGCTGTGCAACGACCGGGTGCCCCGCAACTTCTACGCCGTGCGTCGCCGCGAGCCTGCCGGTCCGTTCCTGTTCGTGCCATGGGACGTCGAGTGGAGCCTCGAATCGCCCACGGTCAATCGCGTCAACATCGTCGGCCAGTCCAATCCGCACTATCTGGTGGACCGCCTCATGGCCAACGAGGACTTCCGCGTCCAGATGGCCGACCACATCTACAAGCGGTTCTTCAACGACGGGGCCCTCACGCCGGGCGCCGCGATCGATCGCTACATGACCCGCGCCAACGAGATTGACCGCGCCATCGTCGGCGAGTCTGCGCGGTGGGGCGACAGCAAAAGGTCGCGTCCGTACACGCGCGATGTCGAATGGGTCGGCGAGCGGGATCGCCTGGTCAACGAGTACTTCTCCGTACGCACGGACATCGTGATGAACCAGCTCCGGCAGGCGGGTTTCTATCCCTCGATTTCGCCGCCGCAGTTTCACATCGACGACCGGTTCCAGCACGGCGGGCAGGTTGACAGCAGCGCTGTGCTGACTATGACTGCCAACGCGGGAGACATCTGGTACACCACCGACGGCAGCGACCCGCGCGTGGCCGGTACAGGGGGCGGGCCGAGCGATTTGCAGACGTTGGTGCCGGAGGATGCGCCGAAGCGCGTGATGGTGCCCACGGGCCCGATCGATGACGCATGGCGCGGGGGAGCGGAGTTCGACGATTCCGGCTGGATGAGTGGCATCGGCGGCGTCGGCTTCGAGCGGACCACCGGGTATGAGCCGTTCATTAACATCGACGTGCAGAACGCCATGTACGGCCGCAACGCGACATGCTACATCCGAATTCCCTTCCACGTGGAGCCCGAAGAGCATGCGGAGCTGACTTCGCTCACGCTCAAAGCGCGATACGACGATGGTTTCATCGCCTATCTCAACGGCGTGGAGGTCTTTCGCGTGATGTTCGAAGGGCAGCCCGCCTGGAACTCCGGCGCCACCGACAACCACTCGGACCTCGATGCCATCGAGTTCGAGACGTTCAACATCTCGGGGGCCGTTGCGGCCCTTCGTCCGGGCGCCAATATCCTGGCCATCCAGGGACTCAACGCCGGCTCGACCAGCTCGGACTTCCTGATCTCGGTGGAGTTGGTCGCCGGCAAAGGCGGGGCCGGGGGATCGGAAGCCGGCGTGTCCGCGACCGCCGTTCGCTATACCGATGCGGTGACTCTCAAACAAAGCACGCAGATCAAGGCCCGGCTGCTCAGCGGCATCACCTGGAGTGCGCTGGCCGACGTGGTCTTTGCGGTCGGGCCGGTCGCGGAGAATCTGCGGATCAGCGAGATCATGTACCATCCGGCCGATCCGAATGCCGAGTATGTCGAGCTGACCAACGTCGGCAATGAGACGATCAACCTGAATCTCGTGCGTTTCACCAACGGCATCGGTTTCACATTCCCCAGCATCGAACTGGCGCCCGGCGGCCACGTGGTGGTGGTCCGAGACCTCGCCGCGTTTGAGGCCGAGTATGGCGCCTCGGCCGACGTAGCCGGTCAATACTCGGGCAATCTCGCCAACGCGGGCGAACGCATCGAATTGCAGGACGCCTCCGGCCGGATCATCTGCGATTTCCGTTTCGAGGACGGCTGGTTCGACATCACCGACGGTTTGGGCTTCTCGCTGACCGCGAGAGACCCGTCCTCTGCCGATCCGATGTCACTCGGCGACAAGAGCCTCTGGCGGCCCAGCGCCCGTCCCGGTGGTTCGCCCGGCTACGACGATGCGGCCCAGGCGATTCCCCTCGGTTCGGTGGTCATCAACGAGGCGCTGACAAACTCAAATGCCGGCGCGCCGGACTGGATCGAACTGCACAACACCACGGACCAGGCCATCGACATCGGTGGCTGGTTCCTCAGCGATGACGCCCCCGACCCGTCGGCTGCCGACGCCGCGCGGAGCCTGATGAAGTATGAGATCCCCGCGGGTACCGTAGTCGCGCCTCGTGGATTCCTCGTGTTCTACGAAGACCGGCATTTCGGCAACGCCGACGCCCCCGGTTGTCACGTGCCTTTCGCGCTGAGCCGCAACGGGGAAACAGTGTATCTCCATTCCGGCGAGAACGGCGAACTGGCCGGTTACGTTGCACAGGAAAAGCTCGATGCCTCCGAGGCGGGCGTTTCTCAGGGACGCCACCTCAAGAGCACCGGCGCCTGCAACTTCGTCGCACTGGATGCCCCGACGCCCGGCGCCCCCAACGCGGCGCCAAAGGTGCTATCGATCGTCATCAATGAGATCATGTACAATCCGGCCGCACCCGATCAGGCCGAGTACATCGAATTGCTCAACGCCGGCAACGAGCCGGTCACGCTGTACGACGCAGATCTGGGGGCGCCGTGGCGGTTCACAGACGACCCCGACAGCCCGGCTGTCGATGTGCTGCTGCCCGCCGACGCGCCTGTGACCCTGGCGCCGGGACAATGCCTGCTGCTGGTCAAAGACCGGCTCAGCTTCGGCGTGATCTACACCGTTCCGGACGATATACCTGTGCTCACCTGGGGTCCGGGCCGGCTGTCCAACGGAAGCGACAGGCTCCAGATCAGCCGGCCGGGCGACGCCGACAACGGTACGCCGACAAGCTGGATTCGCGTCGACCGCGTTGTCTACAGCGACGGTTCGCATCCGGAGGACTTCCCGGCAGGCGTGGACCCTTGGCCGGTGGAGGCCGATGGCCAGGGCTTTTCGCTGCACCGGATCGATCCGGTGGCCTATGGGAACGATCCGATCAACTGGAAGGCGGCGGCGCCGACGCCGGGGGTCCGGTGACCTATGGCTGCCCAAGTGGTGAAAGAGACGACCGACAGAGGCACGTGTAGTCTTCAGGAATTTGGAGCGAACATGGTGGATAGTGTCAGATCCTTCGCAATGGCGGTGCTGGTGGTGTTGACGCTGGCGGTTTCGGCGCCGGCCGCATCGTCGGTCGTTCTGAATGAGTTTCTGGCCTCAAACGGACAGGGGGCCACAGACCCGCAGGGCGAGCACGACGATTGGATCGAGCTGCACAATCCGGCGGCGGTTCCTGTGAGCGTCGGCGGTATGTACCTGACGGATGATGCGAGCGATCCGACGCGCTGGCGGATTCGCAACGGCACGTCGATCGCGGCAAAGGGGTATCTGCTGATCTGGGCCGACAACGATGTCACGGATGCCGGCCTTCACGCATCCTTTTCCCTCAGTGCCTCGGGCGAAGAGATTGCGCTCTACGACACCGACGGCGCAACTCTTCTGGATTCCATCCGGTTCGAACGGCAGGCCGTCGATGTCTCGTATGGCCGGTTCCCCGATGGAACGGGCGACTGGCTGCCGATGGCCTACCCGACGCCCGGCCAGGCGAACCGTCGCAGCTACGATGGCGCGGTCGCCAAACCGCGGTTTGGCCGCACGCGCGGGTTCTACGACGTGCCGACCTACGTGAGCATCACGTGTGCCACCGAAGAGGCCGAGATCTACTACACCACGGACGGGAGCGATCCGTTCGGCGGCGAACACGGATCGGTCGGCGCCACGGCGATCCGGTATCACGAGCCCATCCGAGTCAGCCGGACCACGTGTCTGCGAGCGGCGGCGATGCGGTCCGGATGGCTGCCCTCGCCGGTCGAGACGCACACCTATCTCTTCGTCGACGACGTCGTCACGCAGTCGCCCAATCACGAGCGCCCGGCGGCGAATTGGCCTGCCGGCAACGTGAACGGCCAAGTGATCGACTATGGTATGGACCCGGACGTGGTCAACGATCCGCAGTACAAGAACCTGATGGACGATGCGCTGCTGGCGATTCCCTCGGTTTCTCTGGTGACCGATCTGGCGAACCTGTTCAACGCGCAGAGCGGCATCTACGTCAACGCGAGCCGCGAAGGACGTACATGGGAGCGTCCCGTATCGGTGGAGTTGCTGCGTCCCGATGGGGCGGAAGGGTTTCAGATCGACTCGGGGCTGCGCATTCGAGGAGGATTCAGCCGCAGCGGCGGCAATCCGAAGCACTCGTTCCGGCTGTTCTTCCGATCCGATTACGGCGTCTCGAAGTTGGAGTATCCGCTCTTCGACGACGAGGGCGTCGCACAGTTCGACAACCTCGACCTCCGCACCGCGCAGAACTACGCCTGGAGCCTCGATTCGAGCAACCCCGGCTCCAAGAACACGTTCCTGCGCGAAGTGTTCTGCCGGGACATCCAGGGGGCCATGGGCCGGCCGTACACCCGCAGCCGGTTCTACCATCTCTATCTCAACGGCCAGTACTGGGGCCTCTACCAGAGCCAGGAACGCTCGGAAGCCTCCTACGCCGAGTCCTACTTCGGCGGCGACAGCGAGGACTATGACGTCATCATGACCGACGGCTACCAGACCTCTTTCACCGATGGTTCCATCGACATGTGGAATCATCTCTGGAGTCTCTGTGAGGAGGGCTTCGCGACGGACCAGCAGTACTACGCCGTCCAGGGAAAACGACCCAACGGTGCGGACGATCCGACGCTGGCGGTGCACGTCGATGTAGAGAACCTGATCGACTACATGCTCGGCATCTTCTTCACGGGCAACGACGATGCGCCCGTCACCCTGGGCGGCGATCGGGCCAACAACTTCTTTGCCATCCGCAACCGCCGGCCAGAGGCTCGGGACGGGTGGAAGTTCTTCGCCTACGACAACGAGCACTCCCTGGGCGTCTCACGCGGCCTGAACGACGACCGCACGGCGACGGTGCGGGCCGGCCAATCGCGATCGCACTTCAATCCGCAGTGGCTGCATCAGAAGCTGATGGCCCACCCAGAGTACCTCATGCGGTTTGCCGATCACGCGCACAGGCATTTCTTCCACGATGGAGCGATGACGCCGGAGAACGCGGTGGCCCTGTGCTGGTCCCGCGCCCTGGAGATCGACCTGGCGATCATCGCCGAGTCGGCGCGGTGGGGCGACCAGCGGCCGGACCGGACGAACCGGCCCTACACGAAGGCCGACTGGTGGGCGGAGGTGAACGGCTACCTGCTCGAAACGTATTTCCCTGCCCGCACGCAGATTGTGGTCAATCAGCTCCGCGTCAGAGGGCTCTACCCTCGAACCGATGCACCGGAGTTCCGCGTGAACGGTGTGGCGCGGTACGGCGGCCCGATCGAGAAGACCGATGCGGTCTCCATGAGCGCGACCGGCGAAATCTGGCACACGACCGACGGAAGCGACCCGCGCGTTCCGGGCACGGCCGGCGGCTCCGGCATCGAAGTGCCCCTGGTCGCCGAAGAGGCTCCCAAGCGGGTGCTGGTTCCCACAGGACCGGTCGCGGACGCCTGGCGAGGGGGATCGGATTTCGACGATTCCGGCTGGATCGCCGGCAGCGGAGGCGTCGGATTCGAACGCAGCACTGGGTATGAGTCGTTCTTTCAGATCGATCTTCAGGACGCCATGTACGGCGTCAATGCGAGCTGTTACATCCGGATTCCGTTTGAGGTTGCCGAGGCCGATCTCAGCGAGCTGTCGGGCCTGGCCCTGCGGGCCCGGTACGACGACGGCTTCATCGCCTATGTCAATGGCGTGGAAGCCTGCCGCGTCATGTTCGACGGCGCCCCCGCTTGGAACTCCCGCGCCACGGACAACCATTCGGACCTCGACGCGATCGAGATGGAGTCGTTCAACGCCTCCCAGGCGGTCGCGGCCCTTCGTCCGGGGCAGAATGTCCTCGCCATTCAGGGACTCAATTCGAGCACGACCAGTTCTGACTTCCTGATCTCGGTGGAACTGGTCGGGAGCAAGGGCGCCGTCGGCGGCACGCCGGGCGGCGTGTCTACCGGCGCCGTCCGCTACAGCGAGCCGGTGCGCTTCGACGTGAGCACGCCGGTCAAGGCCCGCACGCTCAACGGGACCACATGGAGCGCGCTGGCCGATGTGGTCTTCGCGGTCGGACCGGTAGCCGAGTCACTTCGGATCAGCGAGGTCATGTACCACCCGGCCGACCCGGACGCCGAGTATGTGGAGCTGACCAACGTCGGCAACGAAACGGTCAATCTGAACCTCGTGAAGTTCACCAGGGGGATCGAGTTCACGTTCCCCAGCGTCGAACTGAAACCGGGCGGGCATATCCTGGTGGTCAGAGACCTCGCGGCCTTCGAGGCGGCCTACGGCGCCGAGCTTGCCGTTGCGGGACAATACACCGGCAATCTTGACAACGCGGGCGAGCGGATTGACTTGCAGGATGCCGCCGGCCAAGTCATCCAAAGCTTCGAGTACCGCGACGGCTGGCACGACATCACCGATGGGCAGGGCTTCTCGCTGACGGTCAAGACCTCCGCCATGTCGGATGCGGATGCGCTTGGCGAGAAAAGCTCCTGGCGGCCCAGCGCCGAGGTTGGGGGCTCGCCCGGCTTCGACGACACGGGTGTGATCCCCGAGTTGGGCGCGGTGGTCATCAACGAGATTCTGACGAATCCCACCGGCGGGGCGTCGGACTGGATCGAGCTGCACAACACGACCGACCAGGCCATCGACGTAGGCGGCTGGTTCGTCAGCGACGATGCGGACGATCTGATCAGGTACGAAATCGCCGCCGGCACGGTTATCGCTGGCAACGGGTATCTGGTGCTGCGCGAAGAAGAGACGTTCGGCAATGCGGACGATCCCGGCTGCCGGGTTCCGTTCGGGCTCAGTCGCGACGGCGAAACGCTCTACCTCCATTCGGGTGATCGCGGCGTCCTGACGGGCTACAGCGAGCAGGAGGAATTCGACGCCTCCGAAGGCGGGGTTCCCCTGGGCCGGCACCGCAAGAGCACGGGAAGCTTCAACTTCGTGGCGATGAGCGTCCCGACGCCGGGCGCGGCCAATGCCGAGCCCAAGGTCGGTCCGATCGTGATCAACGAGATCATGTACGGCCCGACGGCGCTGCCGGAGGCCGAATACGTCGAGCTGCTCAATATCGGCGATGCCCCCGTGACCCTGTACGATGGGGTCCTGGGGGCCTCCTGGCGGTTCACCGACGGTCCGGCCTACCCGCCGATCGAATGCTCGCTGCCGAGCGACAAGCCGGTGACGCTCCTGCCGGGGCAGTGCCTGGTGCTGATCAAAGACCTGATCCGGTTCACCGTCGCCTATGGGTACTTGTCCGAAGTCCCGACGGTGGCGTGGGGCGCCGGCGGGCTGTCCGACAGCGGCGAGAAGATCGAGCTGGCCAAGCCGGGCCGGGCCGACGCGGGGGGAGAACCGACCTGGATTCGTGTCGATCGTGTGGCTTACAGCGACGGTTCGCATCCGCAGGAGTACCGCGATGGGATCGATCCCTGGCCCGTCGCAGCCGCCGGCAAGGGGCATTCGCTGCACCGGATTGACCCGGCGGCCTATGGGAACGATCCGGCCAACTGGCGGGCGGCGCCGCCCAGCCCCGGGCTGGTGGACTGAAAGGAACGCGGACCCGTGCGGGTGGCGGATCGCCATCTGCGCTGTCCTCGCAAGCCTGCGTTGCCGGGCAAAATGACCGGAAATCTCGTCGCAGACGCGTCGCCAGAGCCGTTTTTCTCGGTCCTTATGAAATTCGCTTGACAGAGGCCGAAATCTTTGATAAATCTAACGTTATATCACACGTGTGATATCGAATGCCGACGACCGATCGGGCGCCCCGTGTGCTTGCGTCTGTCCACGTGACCGTCTGGGGGAATCACGTACGCTCAGTCGTGAGGGTGTGGCGCCACGTCGGGTCCCGCCTTCCAGTGGAATCGTCGCCGGGCCGCAGGGAACAGGAGGCGGGCAAACAGCATCTAAGTGGGTATGCAGACGACGAACGGGTGTCCAGGGATGTGACGAGGAACCGACGAATGTATCGATGGAGACCGAGCATGAGAACAAAAGCCTTCACCTTGATCGAACTGCTGGTGGTGATCGCCATCATCGCCGTACTGATGGCCATCCTGATGCCGTCGCTGCGTCGGGCCCGCGACCAGGCCCGTCGCGTGCATTGCGTCAGCAACGTCAAGGCCCTTGCCCTGGCGTGGTTCATGTACAAGGACGAGAATGACGACAAGCTGGTCGGCGGCCACACCAACAGCACGAGCTGGGTGGATGCGCCGAGTCCTGCAGCGGCACCTATTGAGGAGCAGTACGCAGCGATCCGAAGAGGGCGGCTGTTCCCCTACACCAAGGAGCTGGACATCTACCACTGCCCGGCGGACACGAGGAAGTCGGGTCTCAATGCGGCCTTTCTGACGTTCTCCGTCGCCGGAGGGGCCAATGGGGAGGACTGGGGCAGTGAATACACGAAAGCCAGGATCTACAGCAACCTGAAGCGCCCGGCCACGAAGTACGTCTTCGTGGAGGAGATGGATAACCGAGGCACCAACATCGGCTCCTGGCAGATGAACCCGAGATCGAGGAGTTGGGTGGACCCCCTGGCCATGTGGCACAACCAGAGGACCACGATGGGCTTCGCCGATGGCCACGCCGAGATACGCCAGTGGCGTGACAAGAGCCTGATCGAGTGGCTGGAGAAGGCCCTGTACAACATGCCCGGTTTCTCGTTCAGCATGACGCCTCCGTCCGACGAATATGAGGATCTTGAGTACATGATTGATGGTTTTCCCGCCAAGTCTATTCCCTGATCACCTACGCCAATGCTCAGCACCAGGCGTGTTTGGCCGGCCTCAGGATCGCCTCCTGAGGCCGGTTTTGTTTTTGGGGGCGGCTCCTTGTCAGCCCTGTCCCGGCCGTCTACAATGCCGGCGGCAAGTGCGGGTCTGCCGTGCCGAGCGGCTTTGGCAGTCCGCCGCGCACCCAAAAAGAAGGCGAGAGGATGTTTGACTTCTTCGAACAACCGTGGACGCTGCTGGGAGCGGCTGTCCTGGTGCTGTTCGGTCTTCTGACCTACCGCAGTCTGTTTCCGGAAAAGCGCCGGTGGTGGCATTGGCTGGTCCCGCTGGCGGTCGCAGGGATCGGGTTCGGGCTCGATTTCCTGGTCGCGACCGATCTGGAAAAGGTGCACGCGACCGTCGGCGCTGTACTGAAAGCGGTCGAGGCCGAGGACAGCCAGGCCGTCGCGGCGCTGATCGCGCCGGACTACGGCGATTCGCACCACGCAAGCCGGGAGCAGTTGCTGGAGCGCTGTCGGCAGGAGTTGAACGAGCCGACCGTCGAGATGGTCAAGTCACGCGGCCCCGAGGTCGAGCTGTCGGGCTCGGAGGCGACGGTGATGCTGAACCTGTTCTTTCGGTTCGAGCAGGCCAGCCGGGTGGCCAAACAGTACAAGGCGGTCGCACTGGTCAAGGTCCGCCTGCACCTGACCGAGCAGCCGGAGGGCAGGTGGCTGATCAAGCGGGCCGAACCGCTGGAGGTCGATACGTTCCCGGTCTCGTGGCGGAGCGTCTGAGGCGGCGTCAGATCCCGAGTCGGGTATGGCCCGCGTCTCGGCCGTAGGGGCGAATAATCATTCGCCCCCACAACTCCCACCCACGTCTTCCTTGCGCATCAGAAATCCGTACCGTTCTGTCGGGTTTTCTCTGGCGTCTAGGGCCTGTTTCGTTTAATCTATTGGCCGTGCAACGCACTTGTGCGGCAGGTTGGTGAGTGGGCTTTGTTCCGGCACAGGGAGCAGGGAGGCCGATCCAGGACGGTGTTGTGCGGCATGCGGATTCGTGATTCTCGATAGGGCTGGAGGTCTCTATGGGCAGATGGATGCCTCTTGTGATTGTCTTGAGCGGATGGCTGTATGCGGCGCCGGCGGCCTGTTCTCAACAGGCGGCGACCCCTGGGGACGTCGTGATGGGCGCCGGCCAGATGCTGGGCGACGTTCCCGGCCTGACGGTGACTACGCCGCCGCCGAACTGGATCACGCCGGGACTGCGTCTGACCTACTACATGATCTCGGGGTATCTGCCCTACGGACCTCACGAGTACACACCCGACCCCGAGGGCGGCTGGGAAGACAAGCACGGCAACCGCTACACGCAGCACAAGCTCGAAGGCACCGGCTCGCACGGCTTGCTCCAGTTCAACGTCGCGGCCATGGATCAGCAGCAAGTCGCCGTCCAGACGCTCTTCTATCTCTACGACGGAATGGACACGTCCAGCCCGACGCAGAAGCTCGAGACCGGCTACGTGGGCCAGGCCGGCAACGGCGGCGATCTCTGGCTGCACCCCGACGCCTTGAAGGCCCTGTTGCAGACGTACGGCAATCGGCCGCCACCCCCGCGCGGGCAGGCGGGCATGTGGGTCTCGGCGACCCGCAAGCAGATCGAGCAGGCCACCTATGACGCCGTGTTGATCGCCCTGTTGGCCGAGAGCGGCAGCCGCAAGGTCTGGATCTACGACCTGGCCAGCGGCCTTCTGCTCTATTCGAGCGAAATCGCCCAGGCCGGCATGAAGGTTGTCCAGGGGGCGCAGGTCCATCCCGGCGGGTCCATGACCAAGAGCACGACCTTCAAGGGCTCGCGGACCTTGTCATTGCCGTGGGCAGGCCAGGCGGCGCCTCCCTGGCTGGGCCAGGCGCGGACATTCCGCTACAGCGGGACCTTCCAGGTCAACATTCCCGGCAGTCCGCCCTCGCCGCTGGCGGTCAATGCGACGGCCTCGATCACCGGAGCCGGCCCCGACTGGGTGAAGTTCGACATCTCCACCGGCGGCCAGGCCCCGGGAATCAGCTCGGAACTGACGACGCGCGTCAGCGGCAATCACATGCTGTGCGGCAGTTGGATTCCGCCGGGCGCGATGGGCAGTCTCCAGGCCGGCCAGGTCCTCGACACCGATCCCTTCACCCACGTCACCACGCAGGTCAGTTCCGCGGACCCCCAGTACGTGACGCTGGTTCACAACAACGCGCGCCAGCAGATCCAGTATACCTACCGTCGCCAGGACGGGCTGCTCGTGCGGACGCTTTTGAACGATCGTATGAACCAGTTGAACATGAGCAATCAACTGGAGCTGTCGCTTGTCTCGATGGAGTGACGCGGACACCTGCCGCGCCGTCGCCAACCCTGACTACTTCGGAGGTCCCGGTATATGAAGAACGTCGCTTGTTGCAGTGCCATCCTTGTGTCGTGCGTGTTTCTGTCGTCGGCCCTCGGCCAGCCGGTTCAGCCGAGCAATCCCAATCAGCAGATCATGCCTGCGCCCCAACCGCAGCCTGTCCCCCAGGTGCAGCGGCAGGGGCTTCAACCGCGCAAGGTCAAGCCGATCCGCGAGCTGCCCCAGAACGACCAGATGGAGCAGGCCCGGCAATTGCTGCGCAGTCAGAACTACCAGAACGCCTATTCCATACTCATGAACCTGGCACAGCAGGGTCATGCAGAGGCAATGTTCTTCCTGGCGCTGATGTACGATCGCGGCAACGGCGTTCAGCAGGATGTCCGCGAATCGGTGCGCTGGTACACGCGGTCGTCGCTGGGCGGCTGGTCCGACTCCATGTTCAATCTGGGCCAGAAATACCACAAGGGCGAAGGGGTGGAGGCCGATCAGGTCAAGGCGGCCGATTTGTTCTTCCTGGTCGCGACGACTGGCGACCCCGACGGCCAGTGGGTCTTCGGCGTCTTCGTGGCGGAAGGCACCGGGCGGCCCAAGGACCTGATCGAGGGCTGCGCCTGGTTGCTGATGGCCGCCAGTCAGGGGCATGAGAAGGCCAAGAAGGAACTCCAGACGTATCGGCAGCAGTTGACCGATCAGCAGAGGAGCGACGCCGAGGCGGTGGCCGATACGCTCAGCGAGTTGGTCCGGACCGATGGCTTCGCGCCGGAGAAGATGCCGGAAGTCCCGGTGCCGGCTTTCATGGCAGGCGATGAGGATGTTCCGGCTCCGACGAACCAGGGCCCGACGCAGAATCAGGCGGCGGACGGGCAGGAGCAGGAGGTGATTGCCCGCGTGGACCTGAATGGCCGCATCACCCCCACTGGCGATCTGATGGGCCGGGGAATCTTCACGTTCGACCCGCAGGTCTATGCGACGATCAAGGGCGTCGTTCAGGACCCGGTGTACTTCCTTCGTGAGCTCTCTTCGAACCGCGCGGACACCGAATTGGCCCCGGATGCGTCCGCCGCATACGACGACGCCGGCTCCTCGGTGGTGCTCGACGTCCACATGCTTGGCGTGGTGCACAATCGCGGCAACGGGCGATGGGAATGGCAGGCGGAAGATCAGGAACTCGTCGAGACGACCACGAACGACAACGGCGAGACGGTTGCGGCCTTCCTCTACAAGAGTCCGCCGGAGGAAGCGGTCAAGTTCGAAGGGCGTGCGTCGTACACACTTCCGCCCGGCGCTGTCAATGTCGCGTTCGACAAGGGCAAGAAGCTGTTGAGCTACTCGTTGGCCTATAAGGACACCGCAGGCAAGGGACGGCTCGACATCGATTTCAAGGCACGTGACCGGATCATGAGCTGCCTGTACAAGGTCTATGGCATGGAGACCGATTTCCCCGCGCAGTGGGTGGCCAAGGCCCGCGTGACGAACGTCGGGACCGGGCGGATCACGGACCTGCGCCTCCGTTACCGCGTGGAAGGCTACTCGGAGTGGAGCATCTGGCAGAAGTATCCTGAGGTCCTGCCGGGCCAGACGGTGGTCGGTGTGTACAAGCCCGTGCTGGACAGGAGCATCGCCTCGCTGACGAGCACGACGCCGGCCAACGTGCTCGTCGAATGGCGCTACGTCGACAGCGACGGGCAGCGGCAGGACGACAGCGACGGCAAACGCGTGTCGATTCTCGGCCGTCACGAGTTCATCTTCTCGAACTACACCAAAGAAGAGAGCATGGGAAGTTGGTACGATTTGTTCAGCAACTCGGAGATGATCGCCGCGTGGGTGACGCGCGACGATCCGGCGGTCAAGCAGTTCGCCGCGATGGCGAACAAGGCCGCCGGCGGCAAGGGCGCTCCGTACAGCGACGAGGCCGCCTACGCCGTGCTCAAGGCCTGCTACGAGCTCTGGCAGGGCAACGACTTCACGTATCAGGGGCCCGTCGGACTGTTGGACCCGACGCTGAGTTTCGACAACACGATCGTGCAGAACATCAAGTTCCCGCGCGACGTCATACGCGACAAGTCGGGCACCTGCATCGAGCTGGCGGCGCTCTACTGCTCGATGGCGCATTCGGTGGGGCTCAAGCCCTACATGGTGCTCATCCCGGGCCACGCGTTCGCATTGATTCGCCTGCCCTCGGGCAACCTCCTGCCCGTCGAGACCACCGGCGTGGGCGGCGGCAAGACGCACGGCTCGACGCCGTTCGACGGCGTCGTCCAGAGCGCCGGCGATACGTACAAGAAGGCCGCGGCGGAGGGCCGCGTCATAGAGATCGACATCGAAGACTGCTGGACGCGGGGCGTTTCGTCTCCGGAGATGGAGGTCCTTCCCGCCGACATCCTGCAACGCTGGAACATTGTAACCGTTGCCAGCGCTCCCGCTCCTCATACCGCCCCCGGTCCGACGCAGCCGACGCAGCCAAGGCAACCGAACCAGCCACTGCCGCAGCCCATGCCGCAACCGCAGCCCCAACCGCAAGCGCAGTGGTCGCCTGTGGGGCTGTGGGCCGGCACGGCAACGAGTGACTACCCCTCGCTGAGCTATCCCATGCAGATACAGGTCGCGATGGGACAGAACGGGCAGTTCACCGCTCAGTGGTACGGTGAAGCGATGGTCTCCGACATGTACGGCCAGCAGATGTTCTATAAGATCACCGAGATCTTCGTCGGACAGATGCAGGGCAACCAGCTCGTCATGCAGGGCCAGAGCAAGACCATCGTCGTCAACGGCATGCCCCAGCAGGCGCCGACCGACAGCATGACCGTTCGCCTGGAAGGCGCCGAGCTTGTCGGCGACGTCAGCGTCGCTACCGGCGGCCGGTGCATCTGGCGCGCCCGACGCCAGCAGTAAGCCCGCGGTCAGATGGTGACGGTCGTCTGGCCCTTGGAGAGGTTGAAGCACAGGGTCGCGGCGGTGTCGGACTGGTGCCAGGCGCCGCCCTTGAGCCACAGGGCCTGGGCGGTCTTCTCAAGTGTGGTCGCGATGCCGCCGGTTTCGACACGCGGCGGCTGTGACAGCCTGCCCTCGACTTGCAGTGTGAATCGCGGCGTCGCGAAGGGCGCTCGCAGAATGATCTGTCGGCCCTGTCGCTGGACCTCTGTCAATTCGCGCGCCGCCCAATAGCGTGCGATCTCGCTGAGCTTCATCCAGATCAGGTGGTCGTAGCGGGCATGCACCCGCCGGACGACCTCTTTGAAGATGTTGAAACCAACCTCCTCGCCGTTGTAGTAGATTCCCGGCCAGTGGCACACGAGGATCGCCGGCTCGCCTCGCTCGATTACCTCCGGCAGCCTGCCGCGTTGCAGGTCCTCTGTGATGAACTGGTCGGCCGAGCCCGCTTCCAGGCCGTCCCAGCCGCCGAACCAGTCGCCCGTGCAGCCGATGATCGAGACGACGCATTTCGGGTCGGGCCCGTCCAGGCCGTGGGCGTACTCGACGCGCGGCGCGACACTGCGCTCGTCGGTGAACAGGTGCCGGAAGTAATGCGGAATCTCCGCGCCGAACACGTCCCGGCACGATTCCAGCGTCGCCTGCGACAGCTCGGCCAATACGCGGTTGCCAAACCCGCCCGGCGTGGTGATGCCCTCGCAGTCCAGCCCCACATTCTTGAGGATGCGCAGGGCGTAGCTCATGTAGTCGGCCAACTGATCAACCGACTTGCCGTCCGTCCACCGCCAGTTCTCCATGAAATGCTCCGTCGGTTCGGGGAAGGGCCGGCCCGTCTTCGTGTCGATCACCCGCGTATGGCTGACCATCTCGGGATGGATGTCCCAGTCGGGCATCATCAGCTCGCGAACCAGGGTGATGCTCTCGTCCAGCTCCCGCCTGGACCAGCCGGGCAGTCCGCGATCCAGCCAGCCGACGCACGCAGGATAGGGGACGATGCTGTACTTGCCCTTGACACCGTGCTCGTGGCACCACTGGCCGAACTTGCGCACGAAGGCGTCGGGGATCTCGCGAGGCAGTCTGCGCCAATCCTGCGTGTAGTTGTCCGGAAAGACCTCGGCGAATTGCGGAATCCCGAAGTGGGCCATGTTCACCAGGCACGTTGAGTCGTCGATGATCAGACTCATGGGCACGCGCGCGCACGGATTCAGAATCCGGACGCTGCTGTCCCGCCCAGGTCGCGTGCCAAGGTCCTGGCCCGTCGCCAGGCCGCCTGCGTGGAGCATCGCCGCGCCGCTGGCCATCGCGGCCGCCTTCAAGAAGTCACGCCGACCTAAAGACGACGAGGTGAGAGCGTGTCGAGTACGCGGAGGACAGTCTCCGTTGGCTTGGCGAGATTTCGGCAGCATGTCTGTGCCTCCCAATCAAACCTCAAGGACGGTGTTCGTGTGCACCTGCTCCACCATACCCGAACATGCCGCCGAATTCCACTGCGCGAAGGTGCTGGAGCGGCTGGGCCTGTACGAGCGCCGGATCGAGCAGGGCCTCTACAGAACCCTCGACGAGTTGGAGAAGGTCCGCCGGCTCCGCTGTGCCGAACCGCCCGCAGAGCTGCCGGCGGAGCCCGAGCCGCAGCCCGAGATGCCGGCAGAGGAGCCATCGTGCGAAACAAACCCAATTCCCCAAACGCAAAGCGGCCGGACGTCCACCAGTTTGCGGCACGAGGTGGCAGGGGACGGGCGCCTGGGACTCCGCGACGGCCTTGGGTGCACTTGATGTTTGTAGGTAAACCTTCACCGGAGGCTGCAATCGACTTTGTCATTCCGACCGGAGCGCAGCGTAGTGGAGGAATCTGGCTGCGAAGGGGCTATTGCCTTATCCTCGGCCAGATTTCTCCGTGCGGGCTTCGCCCCATTCGACTTCGCTCAGGGCAAGCTCTTAGTCGAAATGACATCCGCCACGCTCTCCGAGATGACAGCCCCCTTCCTGGCCTCGGCAGGAACCTACCTACAAACACGCAGTGCACCCGAAACGGCCTTGGGGCCGGCCGGTTTGGCCTTTACAGGGCCCTACGAACCGGTAAAATCACCGGTTTGCACAAATGCACATGACGGCCCTACAGGCGCCCAAACCGGCCCTGTGACAGAGAATCGGGAGTTGGAATGACGAAGATCGCGATCTATGACACGACGCTCCGCGACGGCATGCAGGCGGAGGGGGTGAGTTTCTCGCTGCCGGACAAGCTGGCCATCGCCCAGTGCCTCGACGGGTTGGGCGTCGACTACATCGAGGGGGGCTACGCCGCATCGAACCCGAAGGAGATGAAGTTCTTCCACGAGGTGAGTAAGCTCGGCCTGGAGCGATCCAAGATGGCTGCCTTCGGTAGCACCCGCCGCGCCGACTGCACGGTCGAAGAGGACGTCTCGCTCAATTCGATTCTGGCCACCAAGGCGCCCGCGGCCACGATCGTGGGCAAGACCTGGGACATGCACGTCGAGCTGGTTCTGGGCTGCTCGCTGGACGAGAACCTGACGATCTGCGCCGAGTCGGTCCGCTATCTCAAGAGCAAAGGGCTGGAGGCGATCTTCGACGCCGAGCACTTCTTCGACGGCTACAAGGCGAATCCCGAGTATGCGATGAAGGTGCTGGCGGCGGCGGCCGAGGCGGGCGCCGACGCGCTGGTGCTGTGTGACACCAACGGTGGTTCTCTGCCGCACCAGGTGGCCGAGATCACCGCCCAGGTCTGCCGGACGCTCGGCTCGGTCGTCGTGGGGATTCACACGCACAACGACTCGGACTGCGCCACCGCCAATTCGCTGGCCGCCATCCAGGCGGGCGCCCGACACGTGCAGGGCACGATCAACGGCATGGGCGAGCGCTGCGGCAACGCCAACCTGTGCTCGGTGATACCGAACCTGGCCTTCAAGATGGGCCTGGAGCCACTGAGCCCCGAGAAGATCAAGTCGCTGACGGAGGTGTCGCGTTTCGTCTTCGAGGTGGCGAACCTGCCGCCGGTGATGAGCCTGCCCTACGTCGGCGACAGCGCCTTCGCCCACAAGGCGGGCCTGCACGTGGACGCTCTTCGCAAAAACAAGCTGACCTACGAGCACATCGATCCGGCGATGGTGGGCAACGAGCGGCGCTTCCTGATCTCCGAGCTCAGCGGCAAGTCGAACATCCTGGCGGAGATGGAGAAGGCCAAGATCACCCAGGACAAGACGCTGGCCCGGAAGATCCTCGCGCGTGTTCAGGAGCTGGAGAATGAGGGCTATCAATTCGAGGCGGCCACGGCGAGCTTCGATCTGCTGGTCCGTAAGATCATGGGGACCTTTGAGCCTTCGTTCGAGATGCTCAAGTACCACGTCGACGTGGAGAAACGCAACAGCGGGCAGATCGTCACCGAGGCGACGGTGAAGTTGCAGGTGGGCGATCGGATCGAGCACGTGGTCGGCGAAGGAGACGGTCCGGTCAACGCGCTGGACGCGGCGTTGCGCAAGTCGCTGGAGATGTTCTATCCAGCTCTGAAAGAGGTGCAGTTATTCGACTACAAAGTCCGCGTCGTGAACGCCAAGGAAGGCACGGCGGCGCGGGTCCGGGTGGTGATCCAGTCGAGGGACAAGCAATCGATCTGGGGGACGGTGGGCGTTTCCGAGAACGTGATCGAAGCGAGCTGGTTGGCACTGGTCGACAGCGTGGAATACAAGCTTCAACGCGCGGCCGGCTGATCGCGGCGGGATCGTGAAAGAAAAAATCCCGTGCCGGCTTCATCCATCGGCCGGCACGGGATTTCATGCGTGCGCCGCGTCCTACGCGGTTGTGACGGCGATCTCCTGGGCGGCGTTCTGCTGTTTGCGTTTGCGGCGGTTGACCGTTCTTCGTTCCGGATCAGCCACTTGGGTTTCGTCCGCGGCCACCTGTAGCGCCTCGGCGGCCGTCGCGGCGAACGCGTCGGCGCCGATCTCTTCCCACAGACCTTCCGCCCGGTTGAACAGTCCGCCGGAGACCACGATGCGCAGGTCCGGCCACGCATTGACACAGCGGATTCTGTCGATCAGCCGGCGCACATCGGGGGCCTGTTTCGGTGCGGTGCCGTAGATGAACAGAATGTCCGGTGCATATTCGTTGACGAAGGCGAAGATGTCGTCGTTGCTCAGACCGCCGCCGAGGAAGCGCACTTCCCAGCCGTCGCTCTCGAACAGATCCGTGATGATCTGTGCCCCGAGCTCCTGCAACTCGTCGCGGGCGCAGCAGACCGCTACCTTCTTGTTGCGGGCGGGCCGGCGCGGCAGCTTGTTCTGGAGCTGGTCCACGATGGTCCTGTTGATCCGTGTGGCCAGATGCTCCTGGACGGAGCTGATCCGGTCCGTCCGGGAAAGCCTCTCGATCTCTGCCATGACCGGCCAGATCAGGTGCAGGTACACCGAATTGGCCGGGATACCGCTTTGCAGCGTCTCCTCGACGACAAAGCGGCAGGCTTTCCGGTCGCCGCGAAGCAGGGCGGCCAGGTATCGGGCGAGCAAATCTTCCTTAACCATCGATCTCTCCTTTGTGATGCTGAATGACTCGTTGTTAAAATGGGATACTTGTGTCATGTGGGTTAGTATCGGTAGGGGGCCGAAAAAAACTTGAGTGAAAATAGACAAGATCGGGCTTGTGGGTATCTTGTTTCGTGATGGCTATAGTCTATGCCGCAGGATGCGACCGCCGGGCGTCCTTGCCGATGCAGGTCCTATAACGGCGATCCTCCTCGACGCCAGTACTGGCAGGCGGAGGAAATGGCGTTGCGAGAAAGGCGACCTTGTGTCCCAACGAGACAGGCTGGTGCGCCGGTGACAAGGTGATAGCGGCAGCCAAGAAAATCTCTATCGGCGCCACTCGGGCTTGCGAACCATCAGCGGAGGCATCTGCTGCGGGGGGCGTCTGCGGCTGCCGATCCGAATGCAGCTTCGGCCGCTCGGATACCAGCGGAGCGTGAAGAGCTTGGTCTTCAGTAGAAACCCGTCTTTTCGCAGCTTGCTGAACATATCGGTCTTCAGACATCCCTGAGAGATCGTTGCGGACCATCACCCTCCCCCTATCGGTCAATCCCCGTCGGGACTTTCGTCCAAAAAGGGAAAGAGCCGCCTGTGAAAGGCTGCTCTGGACAGGTCGAATCAGCGGCGTTCGGCAGGCCAGCGGCTACCGCCGGACGGGGATATCGCGCTGCGCAAGATACGCCTTCATCTGGGCGATGCTGTAGGTCCCGAAATGGGCGATGGAAGCGACGAGGACCGCGTCGGCGTGACCGTCCACGATCGCCTCGTAGAGATGTTCGAGCGCGCCGGCGCCGCCCGAGGCGATCACCGGCAGCGACACCGCGTCGGCAATGGCCCGCGTCATGGCGATGTCGTAGCCCGTCTGCCGGCCGTCGGTGTCCATGCTGGTCGGAAGGATGGCCCCGGCCCCGAGCGATTCGACCTTCCTGGCCCACTGGACAGCGTCCAGACCGGCACCTTTGGTGCCGCCGCGAACCATCACCTCGAAGCCTGATGGCAACGCAGGATTCTTCGCCGTGTCGATGGCGACCGTGATGCTCTCGCTGCCGAATTCGTCGGCCGCCTGGCGGACCAGGTCGGGATGGCGCACGGCGGCGGTGTTCATCGAGACCTTGGACACCCCGAGGGCGAGAAGCTCTTCGATCCCCTGGCAACTGCTGATGCCGCCGCCGACGGTCAGCGGGACGCTGATGCAATCCACCGTGCGTCGGACGGCGTCGAGCAGGGTCTTTCGGTTCTCGATCGTCGCGGTGATGTCGAGAAAGACCAGCTCGTCGGCGCCGGCCTCGCTGTAGGCGGCGGCGTTCTCGGCGGGGTCCCCGACGTCCTTGAGATCAACGAAATTGACGCCTTTGACCAGGCGACCGTGTTTGACGTCCAGGCAGGGGATGATCCTTCGATAGTCCATGCGTTCTCTCCGTTTGTCGGGTCGATGGTTCCGGGTGCCATTCGTGCTCATTTCGCTCGCGCAGTATAGCACGAGCCGGAGGATCGGTCGAGAGGACAATTCGGCGGAGGCCCGCGTGACATCGTGCAGGTCCGGCGATCTTCGCCGTCGACTCGAACCCGGCGGCCTCGGCGCCTGTACATAGTCTGCCCGGTCGCCGGGAAATCGGTTGACAGGGCGAAGCCCTCGATATCCTAATGTGGGGCCCGAAAAGAGAACGTCAACCATGGAGAAAGGACGAAGTCATGGCCAACGCCGAAATGCCTCACGCCGGACACGACAAACACCTGTGCTACCTCAACAATCTCGGGTTCCAGATCAGCAATCCGAAGGAGTACAAGGAACTGGTCAAAGACGGGCAGTACATGTGCAAGGTCTGCGGTCGCGTCGCGGCCCACGAGAAGAACCTCTGCAAGCCGGTGAAGCTGTAAAAACGCGGTCGCGTCGCGGACCCAGGGCAGGCCATAGAACGATGGACTCGAAAAGGCTTCTGCGCGGTCTCGTGATCGGGCTGGCGGCGACTCTTGCCCAAGCGGCGCCGGCCAAAGACGCCGAGCCACTGATCTTGGAGTGCCTCGACGTGGGGCCGGTGTGGTCGGGACACGCGGTGGGGTTCTGTCTGCTGACGTGCCCACAGGGGCAGTACGTCGCCTGCTACGACCCGGACCGCCGGATGACTGTCGCCAGGCGGGTGCCGGGCTCTCGCGTCTGGGAGTTCAAGACGCTCGGGTCCACCGTCGGATGGGACAGCCACAACTATGTCACGATGGCGGTCGATGAGACCGGGCACTTGCACGTCAGCGGCAACATGCACGTGCATCCGCTGGTCTACTTCCGGACGGAGCAACCGGGTGACATCCAGACGCTCCGTGCGGTGCCCGCCATGGTCGGCGACCTCGAACGGCGCTGCACGTACCCGAGGTTCTTCGCCGGACCGCAGGGCGAGCTGATCTTCACGTACCGCGACGGGTCCAGCGGCAGCGGGAACCAGATCTACAACACGTACGACGCGCGGGCGCAGACGTGGCGTCGGCTGTTGGGTGAACCTTTGCTGGACGGCAGGGGGGCGATGAACGCCTACCCGGTCGGTCCGGACCGGGGGCCGGACGGCCGTTTCCACCTGTGCTGGGTCTGGCGTGACACGCCGGACTGCAACACGAACCACGATGTCTCGTACGCGCGGAGCAGCGACCTCGTGCATTGGGAGACCGCGGCCGGCGAAGCGGTCGAGTTGCCCATGACCGTCGAGACGCCGGGTTTGATCGTCGATCCCGTTCCGCCCGGCGGCGGCGCGATCAACGGCAACACCCGCATCGGCTTCGATTCGCAGGGCCGGCCGATCGTGACTTACCACAAGTTCGACGAGAAGGGGCTCACCCAGGTCTACAACGCAAGGTACGAGGACGGCCGCTGGCGAATCTACCGGACCAGCGACTGGAACCACCGCTGGTCCTTCGAGGGGGGCGGTACGATCCACTTTGAGATCCGCGTTTCGCCGGTGAAGGTGGGCGTCGATGGGATTCTGACGCAGCGGTACAGTCACGACAAGCGCGGATCGGGCACCTGGAAGCTGCGCGAGGCGGACCTGAGGCCCGTCGGGCACGTGCAGGAGCCCCGCGAATGGCCCGTGTCGCTGGCCCGGCCGGAATCCGACTTCCCCGGCATGCAGGTCAACTGGCGACCCGACGCCGGAACCAGCGGCGAACCCGGCACGCGATACGTGCTTCGCTGGGAGAGCCTCGGCGCCCATCGCGACCGGCCGAGGGACGTGGCGCCTCCGCCGAGCATGCTGAGGCTCTACAAGCTCCGAGATCCGTAGGGCGGCGCCGACCGGTCCTTGAAGGAAGGAGCGATGAAATGCTGAAACTCGTTCTGGTTCGTCACGGCCAAAGCACCTGGAACCTGGAGAATCGGTTCACCGGATGGACCGACGTGGATCTCTCCGAGCAGGGCGTCCGCGAGGCCCACGAGGCGGCGAACGTCCTGATCCGGGAGGGGTACACCTTCGACGTGGCCTTCACCTCGGTTCTGAAGCGGGCCATCCGGACGCTGTGGATTCTGCTGGACGAGATGGACCTGATGTGGATTCCGGTCCATCGGTCCTGGCGTCTGAACGAACGGCACTACGGAGTGCTCCAGGGCCTGAACAAGAAGGAGACGGCGGACAAGTATGGCCTGGATCAGGTTCAGGTTTGGCGTCGCGGGTACGACACGCCGCCGGGTCCGCTGGCTGAGAGCGACCGCCGGCATCCGTGTCACGACCGACGATACGCCGACGTGCCGAGAGACCTTCTGCCTGCGACGGAGTCGCTCAAGACGACGCTGGATAGGGTGCTGCCATACTGGCACGAGGCGATCGTCCCGCCGCTGAAGGCCGGCCGGCGCGTCCTGATCTCGGCGCACGGCAACAGCATGCGGGCCCTGGTCAAGTACTTCGACGGCGTGTCAGACGAGACCATCACCGAACTGAACATCCCCACCGGCATTCCCCTGGTCTATGAGCTGGACGACAACCTCAAGGCGCTGAGGCACTACTACCTGGGAGACGAGGAGGCGATCAAGGTGGCTACGGCGTCCGTGGCGTCTCAGTTGACCGGCGGGCCGAAGGCTGGATAGCGAGCGCCTTTTGCGATCGGTCACGGCGTCACTGGCCCGTCCGTCATTCGCTGTGGGAAACCGCTGAGCATGTAGTGCAGGTCGGTGCCCTCATCCTTCGGAACCGGATGGAGGAACTGCTGCTCGCGTGACATCTCGATCGTGCTGTTGTCGACCCACGGATGGATCTCAGCGTGACCGTCGGCGAAGGCCAGAGAGCTCCGCGCCCGGCTGTGCCAGATCGCCAGGGGATCGACCCACGTCTTGTTGAGCGGGTCGATCACCCAGGAGCCTTTGTTCCATCCGCGCGGATCGGACTCTTCGACGAAGATGTACTTCGTCGCCGGCTGATGGATCTGGGAGTACTTCTCGACCGGGTCGAACGTGTTCTGCCAGAGTTCGCCGTTGGCGCCGCCGGCGATGGAATAGCTGCGAAAGGCGATCTGTCCCGGCACGAGCTTGCGTTGGTCGGCGGGGCAGCGGTATACGTCCACGTCACTCCCCGCATAGCGGAACAGGGCGCCTTGGCGAATCCCTTCCTTCTTGCACTCGACGAACGTGCCGGCTCCGGCCGGGCCCTGGACCCAGTCGTAAGAGGTCTTTCCCACCTGGCCCCCGACCAGCCGATCGTCGTTGTCGTCTTTGTAGAGCAGCCAGGCGAGTGACAGGGTCTTGAGGTTCTGGACGCAGACGGCGCCCTGGGCCTGATTGCGAACGCGGACGAGGGCGGGCAGAGAAAGACCCATCAGGAGGCAGACGATGGCGACGACCACCAGCAACTCTATGAGTGTAAGCCCTCTCCTTTTCATCCGTAGCCTCTCTGGCGCAACTGGAGCGGCGTGGAACCACATCATAGACACCCACACACACTTAGCAGTATACCACCGAAAAAGGGAAGCTGTCAAAAAAAACCAAAAAAAACAGCCTCTCGGGCCTGTCGAGGGCATCGGGGGCCGATTCGGGAGACGGATGCTCAGTTTCGCAGCGAGGAAATCGGGGCGGGCATGCGTCCTCGCCTCAGGATGAACCGGGCGGCGGAGGTTCCGGGCACCTTCATGACGGGCGCCGAGCCGAGCAGGCCGCCGAAATGGAGGATGTCGCCCGCCTTGCGGCCGGGGGCGGGGATGATCCGAACGCTGGTGGTCTTGTGGTTGGCCACCCCGATGGCCAGCTCGTCGGCGATGATGGCGGAGATCACCTCCGGCTCCGTGTCGCCCGGCACGGCGAACATGTCCAGGCCGACGGAGCAGACGCTCGTGAGGGCTTCGAGCTTCTCGAGGCTCAGCGTTCCGGCTCGCACCGCGCGGATCATGCCCTCGTCCTCGCTGACCGGAATGAACGTGCCGGACAGCCCGCCGACGTTTCCAGAGGCCATGGCGCCGCCTTTCTTGACCGCGTCGATCAGCAGGGCCAGCGCCGCCGTGGAGCCGGGCGAGCCGATCTGGCCGACGCCCATCGCTTCGATGATCTCGGCCACGGAGTCGCCGGTCGAGGTGGTCGGCGCCAGCGAGATGTCGACGATGCCGAACGGCACGCCCATCAGGCCGGCCATCTCCCGGCCGATCAGCTCGCCGGCCCGGGTGATCTTGAAGACGGTTCGCTTGATCACCTCCGAAAGCTGGGTCAGGTCGCAGTCGGGGTTCTTGGCGACGACGTTGCGGACCACGCCCGGGCCGGAGATGCCGATGTTCAGGGAATAGTCGGGCTCGCCGATGCCGTGGTGCGCTCCGGCCATGAACGGATTGTCCTCGGGAACGTTGGCGAAGACCGCGATCTTGGCGCAGCCGATGCCGTTGTCGGACCGAAAGGCCAGATCCCGCAGGATGTGTCCCATCCGGGCGATGGCGTTCATATTCATCCCGGCGTGGGTCGACGCGAGGTTCAAGAACCCACAGATCCGTTGTGTCTTTGACAGCGCCTCGGGGATGGCTTCGATCAGGTTCTCTTCGGCGGCGGTGGTTCCCTTCTGCACCATCGCGCCGAACCCGCCGAGGAAGTCGATGTCGGCCTTCCGGGTGGCCGCGTCCAGGGCCTTGGCGAATCGCACCACCGTCGCTTTCGTGTGCGGCAGAGGCTCCAGCAGCAGCGAGGCCGGCGTGATGGCGATCCGTCGGTTCGTGATGGGAATGCCGTACTTGTGAACGATCCGGTCGGCGCAGCGGTTCAGAAGCTGCCCTTTCTGGACGATGCGGTCGCGCACCCGCTGCACCATCGCCGCCAGGTCCCGATCGATGCAGTCTTTGAGATTGATGCCCAGCGTGACCGTGCGGATATCGAAGTGGTGATCCAGGGTCATGCGGACGGTTTCGTAGACTTCCTCGACGGAGATTCGCATGATCACACCCTGTGCATGGCCTTGAAGATGTTCTCGTCCTGGATCGTGATCTTCAGGGCCATCTGGCTTCCGACGGCATCAAGGCTCGCCTTGATCTTGTCCATGCCGATCTTCGCCCCGGCGATGTCGACCGCCATCGTCATCACGAAGGTGTCTTCGAGAATTTTTTGGTTGATGTCGACGATGTTGATATTGGCTCGGGCCATGACGGTGGCCAGCTTGGCGACGATGCCGACCTTGTCCACGCCCGTGACGGTCACGATGCAGATTTGCGAAGGTCTCTCTTGGGTCATAGGGTCCCTCTCGATGGACTACAGACCATCACGGCTGAGTCGCCTCTTCATCCGGTCGGCTTTCTCGTGGTCGGTCATGTCGGGCCGCAGGGGGGTCACTGTGATGAACCCCTCCGCCAAGGCCGTGGTGTCGACGGGCAGAGGCTCCTGGCGGTGGCCTCCGCCGGCCAGTTGGAACAGCGTCTTGGCTTCCGCATCACCCTGCGGGATGTAGTACTCATGGAAGCCGCTGGTGGCCTGGGGCACGACGCGGACCCCCTTCGGTTCGCCCCGAGAGAGTAAGGGGATGTTCACGTTGATGACGTCGTGCGGCTCCAGCGGCCCGAGCTTCTCGAGCACCTCGATGCCGTAGTCGGCGGCGCTGTCGAAGTCCATCTCCCTCTCGGCCGCCAGACTCAGCGCCAGCGAGGGAATGCCCAGAAAGGCGCCCTCCATCGCCGCCGCGACCGTGCCGGAGTAGTAGACGTTGATGCCGACGTTGGCGCCGTTGTTGATGCCGGCCACGACGAGGTCGATCGGCTCGGGGTGCAGTTGCCGAACGGCCAGTTTCACGCAGTCGGCCGGCGAACCATAGACCGCGTGTCCGGAGAACAGGCCCGCGATGTCCGCCTTCGCGCAGGCCAGCGGCTCGAAGAATGTCACCGCGTGGCTGGCGCCGGACTGGCTATCGGCGGGGGCCACCACCAGCACCTCGCCGAGGTGGATGAGCTGCTTGTAGATCGCCGCCAGACCGGGGGCGAAAATCCCGTCGTCGTTGGTCAACAATATACGCATCAGGGGCAAGACCGAAGAACACCGGCAACACCTGTTCCGCGACGAAGCCGAACATCGGCGTGGTCTGTGTGAATCGGCTCTGCGTCCAGACCCGCCCGGAACGGGGGCTATTGTACGGGTCCTGGTCGGCCCTGTCAATTTGCACCGAGCGAGTTCGGCGATGATGAAGAACGCACAGGGTAGCTGAGTCCACCATCCCCAAGGCTGCGCGTTGTTTCGGCTTGAGGCTGCCACGCGGATCGGCCGTGATCTCTTCCCGTTCACAGCCGGGGCTCTTCCGCAAGGCGGCTGGCTTGACGACGCCGATGGGACGCTGGTATAAGGTCGGCCATGTATGACGATGGTACAGCCCCCGAGCATCGTGTAATGAGCCGGGACGAGGTGCGAGCGGTGGACCGCTGGGCGATCGAGGAGATCGGCCTGCCGGGGATCGCGCTGATGGAGAACGCCGGCCGCAGTTGCGCCGAGTTCCTTCTGGACACGCTCGGCCCAAAGCGGACGTCACGGGTCTGCGTGTTCTGCGGCGCCGGCAACAACGGCGGCGACGGCTACGTCATCGCGCGCCACCTGCGCAACGCCGGCTGTTCGGTGCGTGTGGTGCTCTGCGCCGATCGCGCCAAGGTCCGCGGCGACGCCAAGGTCAACCTGGATGTGTTCTGTGCCCTGGGCGAGACGATCGAGGAACTGGACCCGGGCCGGCCGGATGCGGCGGACCGCGTCGCGTCACTGGCACAGGGGGCGGACGTGGTCGTCGATGCGCTCTTCGGCACGGGCCTGCAAGGGCCTCTGCGCGAGGACGGCCGGCGTCTGGTCGACGCAATCAACGCGCTGAAGATTCCGATCCTGGCGGTGGACATTCCCTCGGGTCTGGACTGCGACACGGGTCTGCCTCTCGGCGCCGCGATCCGGGCCGCCTGGACGGTGACCTTCGTGGCGGTCAAAAAGGGCTTCCTGGCCTCTGCGACGGCCCGCGAATACACCGGACAGGTCCGGGTGGCCTCCATCGGGATCGAGCCGCGAACCACCCGGTAGTGCACAGACTGCCCACCAATTGACGGTCGGATGATTCCGACCATCCCATCGTGTCCATCGGCTCGATCGTCCGCGATCAGAACGCGCCGGGCTTGCCCAGGGAGTTCTCGTAGCCGATGAAGTGGAGGAAGCGATTGAACGTGAAGACCGGGATGTAAAACGTCTGCGCCTGCTGGCGGACCTGGTCGTAGTAGGCCCGCTGTTTCCGGGCGGCCTCGTACTTGTCCCTGAGCGTGGGATCGTTGGTGAGCGCTTCGAAGCTCGGTTCCGGCGGCACTCTCGGCTCGTTGCCGAGAATGATGAAATCGGTTTCGGCCGAAACCATCTCGGAGGTCGTGCCGCCCCATTTCTCGATCAGGCCGGCGATGCGGTCCTTCGCGTCGTACGTTGGCTGGCCCCTGCCGGCGAGGTCGAAATCCCCCGCGATCACGAACTGGTTCTTCTTGCTCGCATCCCAGATCAGGTTGGCGATGATGTCGTCGACGGCGATCGGGTTCCTCTTTTCGGACGAGAGAATCCGGGCGGTGGCGGTCGTCTTGGCGATGGCGAAGACCTCGATCTCCGCCTTGGGCTTGCCGTCCCTGGGGATGCCGGAGGCCTTGTCGTACACAGAGAATGTCAGACCGCGATAGATCTTGTTGTCCGAGCCGAGGTCGATGTGGACGATGCCGGCCGCTTCATCCACCAGGACGATCTTGCCGTCCGGCTGGTGGGCCGGCGCTTCCGGATCGGGCGACGGCTGAGTTTTGGAGATGTCGGTCAGGGCGCTGTTCAGACGCTGCTGGGCGACCTCGAGCTCGGCCTGCGTTCGGAGCAGGTCCTGATTCAGTTGGCGCGAGGTGGCCCGCTCGTCCTCCAATTGCTTGAGCAGGTTGGCCGCACGCTGCTCGGAGCTTTGTTCGAGCAACGCGCGCAGGTCGTTGTAGTCGGCCTTGGTCTGCTGGACCTGGAGCTCGTACGCGCCGATCCGAGCGTTCAGCTCGTCGGCCGTCTCCTGCCAGAGCTCCGTCGCGTCGGTGAACTCCTGCTGGAGCTTGGCAAACTGCGCGGTTCGGGCCTCCAGTTGTTCCGAGGTCTGCTTGATTTTGGCGATCAGGTCGCCCGCCATCGACCGCAGCGACACGCGGTTCGGGTCGGCCAGGCTCCGAGCGGGGGCGTTCGGATCGGCCGCCGAGGCAGCATTCGGGTCGGGTGGCGCGATGGTGATATAGGGACGCGCCTGCTCGACGAGGGAGCGGAAGGCGTTAGTTGCGTTGCCCACGTTCACTTCGGCGCTGGTGACCTGGATCGGCTTGCCCAGGATCAGGGCGGTGATCTGGCCGAAGTACTCGACCATGCTTCCGAGGTTGCTCTGTCCGGGCAGTTTGGTCCCGACGATGTCTCCGACCCGCCGCACTTCGTCCGCGGAGGCCATCTTGCCCAGTTCGTTCACGGCGTCCGCCGTCGTTGTCCGCAGCTCTTCGGCCTTGACGTAGTAGATAACCGCCACGGTCGTCGCGACGATGAACAGCCCGACGAAGGTGATCAGCGTATAGAGCATGGCGTTGCTTTGACGTCTTTTGCCTGGCGGCATAAAATGACTCCTTGGAAACAGGGAAATCGCCCATAACTGCCAATTTCACCATATTATCGCGTATGGTGACGCCGTAGTCAAGAAAAAAGAACTGTGCCGCACCGGGCGATGCCGGCGGATCGACGGGGCGGTTAATATCGGACCAAGAGGCTCGGCAAATCCTCGATTCGGCCGGTCTGAACGGCCGCCGCGGAGCCCTCCTGGCAGCCCGGATCAGCATGGAGCCGACGCGGACGCACCACCTGGATGGTCAGCATGCCCAGCCGGTTGGGGGCGACAAAGTCCTTGCGCTCGTTGTCGGCGACGTAGGCCATCCGATCCGGGGCGGTCGCCAGCGTTTCGATCAGCCTCTCGAAGCCCGCCTGCGACGGCTTCCAGCACGATCTGCCCAGCTCCTCGGTGTACACGATCGCGCGGAAGCGGGGCTCGATGCCGAGGGCGGCGACCTTCAGCTTCTGGGCGGGCAGGAAGCCGTCGGTCAGCAGGGCGAGGGTGTGGCGGCCCTGGAGGGCGTCGAGCGTCCTGCGGCTGTCGGAGGGCAGCTCGATGTCGGGCTGGTGGTTCCGGTAGACCTCCACGAGCTGGGCGATCCGGCCTTCGTCGCAGGGGAGGCCCAGCTCCTCCATCGCCGCGTTGAACGTTCTGGTCCGGTTGCCGGCGGTGAAGTGCCTCCAGAGACAGGCGAACACATCGTCGGAGCAGGCCGGCGGCGCGACCTTGCCGACGAACCGCGCCACCGCGCGGAAGCCGCTGCGGCAGTAGTCGATCTCATCGTAGAGGGTGTCATCGAGGTCGAATACGACGGTGGTGATCATAGCCGGCTCGCTGACGACGTGACTGCCTGAGAACGGGCTACGCCAGCCCCTCGTTCGTTGGTTCGGCGCATGGCGCCTGCTGTTGCCATATTCGTACTCCGCTGCCGCTGTCGTTTCCACGGACCCGGACGACATTCCCGGGCATACTACCACATTGGAATCGGCGGAGGCAACGATTTCGGTCGTGTGGAACGCGGCCGGTGGGCGGATGTCACGGTCACCAGAGTCGCACATCGCCGCTGGTCTGCCACGCGCCGGCGCGACAATCGCTTTTGTTCTCTTTACCGATGCCCATGATCGTGTATACTGATCGGGCGGCGGAGGGAAGCCGATGTGGGTTGTCAGGTTCTTTGGCTGTCGGTGAGACGACGTAGAATGGTATGAAAGACTACTTTCTGTTGATGCGGCCGGTTCACTGGATCAAGAACGTCTTTGTGTTCGCGGCGTTGATCTTTGCCCGGCAGTTGCAGGCGCCTCTTGATGATGCGCTGCGGGCGCTGGGCCAGGCGGGCTGGGCGTTCGTCTGCTTCTCTCTGGCGGCCTCGGCCATCTACATCGTCAACGACGTCCTGGACCGGCAGGCGGACAGCATCCACCCGGAACGGCGCAATCGGCCGCTGGCGGCCGGACGCGTCAAGGTGCCGGCCGCCCTGACCCTCGCCTGCGGCTCGGGCGCGATCGCCCTGATCGGAGGCGGGCTGCTCACCGGGGCGCTGGCGGCGATCCTGGCGGCCTACATGGTGCAGATGATGCTCTACTCCCTTGCGCTGAAGCGCGTGATGATCCTGGACTGCATCCTCATCGCGGTCGGCTTCGTCCTGCGGGCGGTGGCCGGCGCGGTCGCCATCGACGTGTCGATCTCGCCCTGGCTGGTGATCTGCACCTTCGCGCTGTGTCTGTTTCTGGCGTTCAGCAAGCGTCGCGGCGAGATCGCCCAGCTTCAGGAAAACAGCGAGGCCTTTCGCAAGACCCTGGGCGAGTACACGCCCGAGCTGCTGGCGCACATGCTGGATGTGACGAGCGTGCTGGCGGTGACGTGCTTCCTGCTTTACACGATGGACTATCGCACGAAGGAGCTGTTCGGAACGAACAACCTGGTTTACACGACCCCGCTGGTGTTGTACTGTATCTTCCGGCTCAGCGCCTTGACGCAGAAGGGGGTGTACTCCGATCCGGTGCGTTTGATCCTGCACGACCGTCCGTTTCAGATTGGGATGCTGCTGTGGGGATTGCTGTGCATCGCGATTGTCTACGGGCTCGGGATCGGCCATCGCCTCGGAGCGCTCGGGCCGGCGTAGGCGTCCTTCGCGGACAGCAGGCAGACAGGCGGGTAGTTGGCGACAATGGCAAAAGAACGACTGCAAAAAGTGATGGCTTCGGCGGGTGTGGCGTCTCGGCGGGAATGCGAGGAACTGATCCTGGCCGGCGTGGTGCGCGTCAACGGTCACGTGGTGGACCGGTTGCCGGTGTTCGTCGACGCGCAAACTGATACGATCCTGGTCGATGGGAAGCATCTGAAGCCGCCGCAGCGACTATACTTCGCGCTCAACAAGCCCAAGGGGGTGATCTGCTCGAACCGAGATCCCCAGGGGCGCAAGGTCGCGGTCGACCTGGTTCCGTGCCGCGAGCGGGTCTACTGCGTCGGTCGTCTCGACGCGGACACGACCGGGCTGATCATCCTGACCAACGACGCGGAACTGACCAATCACCTGACCCATCCGCGATATAGGGTGCCCAAGACTTACATCGCGACCGTGAAGGGACGCATCGACGAGGCGGGGATCGAGCGGCTCAAGAAGGGGATCTGGCTGGCCGAGGGCAAGACGGGAAAGGCGGCGGTCAAGGTGCTCAAGGCCGGCCGTCAGGAATCGTCGATCGAGATCACCATCAGCCAGGGTCTCAACCGACAGGTCCGACGGATGCTGGCCAACGTCGGTGTCCCGGTCAAGAATCTCCGGCGGACGAGCATCGGCAAGCTCAAACTGCAGGACCTTCCGGTGGGCCGGTTTCGGCCGCTGACCAGGAGCGAGGTCGCCGCCTTACAGGCTGCCCCGACGGCGCAGGAAAAGGGCGCCCGGCCCCGAGCGAAACCACGGGGCTCGGGCGGCCGCCGACAGGGCAAATAACACGAAGCGGTCGCTCGCGACGAGCGGCGCTCAGAACAACAGGTCCAGGATGGTCCGGGGGGCGTTCTTGTCCTGTTCCTCTTCGAGGTAATCCAGCAGCGTCTTGGCGGTGGCGTCGTCCTCGTCCGATTCCGGGCTCTTGATTCCGGGCGGCGGGCCCATGGCCTTGCGGATCTGCTCGGCGCCTTCGATGAGTTCCTCGCTGGTCAGTTCCCCGTCGCCGTCGGCGTCGACCTGCTTGAGGGCTTCCTCCGAGATGCACAGCTCAGCCGCGTCGAGCGTGCCGTTGCCGTTCTTGTCTTTGTCCTCGATCAAACGCTGGACCATCTCCTCCATGCTGCTTGGCAGTGACGCTGCCCCGGGCGTTTGGCCGAGGGCGTGCAGGTTGTACCCGGAGTTCGACAGGATGCTGCCGATGTCCATAGTTGACTCCTTACTGGCAAAATACGCGTATCGAACGCGGTGCGAGAAACAGGATGGTCGCCTTTTCCCGAGTTCGAATGACGGCATTCATGGTCGCCTTGACCCTGATACGGAGCATTCCGGCTGCAAATCCGGTGCCATGATGCCGCGTCGCGGACGGATTGCACCGCCGGCATTTCGGCGCAATCGCGTCGAACGCGATGCGAACCGCCTTGGCGGGCATGCAGGGCCGATTCCGTCCCGGCGGGTGGCGAGCGGACGGTCGAAGAATCTGTCCCGTCAGCGGCCCCGGACTGCTGAGCCCGCCCGCGCGGTGGCGGAAGGAACATCTCCCTGCGGAAGAAACTCCCGGCTCTCCGGTAGGGCATCAGCCGAGCCGGGTCCTATAAAGGACCCGCTGAGTCCGCCCGTCGGCCGCGGACGGCAAGCGGGCCTTGGCGGGAGGGCGGTGCCGATGGGAGTGCTTGCGTTGGGAGAGTCGATATACTCGGTCCCTTCACTGTCCGGTGAACGGTTCGTGTGCCGGGCGTCGAAAATCTCCTCCCGGCGATGAAGTGGTTGCATGCCACAGACGTAAATGATAATATAGATAGTTTCCGTTGAGATAGTCGAGCATCGATAAGGAGTTGTGGCGTTGACGTGCATCCGGAAACATGCGGTGGCGGGGGTCGATGTCATCACCCTCGATCGTAGTCCAATTCTCGAACACTTCGTCACGCTGACTCCTGAGAAGGGCGAGGCCCCCGATTCGCTGTTCCGCAGGGTGGCGGAAGTGGTGCATGCCCTGGGCGGCCAGGTCATCGCGGCCGAGGTGCTGGGGATGTCGGCCCAGGACCGAAGGTACATGGCCGGCCTGACGCGGGCCATCGACGGCAGGCACCAGCCGATCGGCTGGGTGGAGAACACCCGCGCCGAGAACCTCTGCGGCGTCTACGTCTGGATCGCCTCCGGCACGCCGATCACGCACGTCGTATCGGGCGGGCGGGTCGTCGGCAGCCTTCTCGAAGATGACCACGCGCGATACTGCCGTCTCACCGGCCTGCTGCCGGCGGACACCTCGCAGGGCCGTCCGGAACAGGCCGACACCATCTTCCGCGAGATGGACACCCTCCTGGCCGGTCAGGGCCTGGCGTTCTCCGACGTCTTCCGCACGTGGTTCTACAACCACGAGATCCTCGCCTGGTATGGCGACTTCAACCGCGTCCGCACGCGATTCTTCCAGCAGAAGGGGGTCTTCGACGGTCTGGTCCCTGCCAGCACGGGAATCGGCGGCGGCAATGCGGCCGATGCCGCCCTGGTCGCTGGACTGCTGGCCCTGCGACCCAAGACCGAGGATGTGAAGGTCTATACCGTGCCTTCGCCCTTGCAGTCGTCGGCTCGCGACTACGGCAGCTCCTTCAGCCGGGCCGTCGAGGTCGCCACCCCGGACCTTCGCCGCCTGTACGTCTCCGGGACCGCCAGCATCGACAAGGCGGGAAGAACCGTCTTCCTGGACGACACCAAGGCCCAGGTCAGGCAGACCATGGAGGTGGTCCAGGCCATCCTCCGCTCCCGAGGCATGGATTGGACGGACGTGACCCGGTCGCTGGCCTACTTCAAACGGGCCGGGGATGCCCCGCTCCTGGAGGCGTATTGCCGGGATCAGGCCTTGGCCGCGTTTCCGGTGATCGTCGCGGAAAACGACGTCTGCCGGGACGATCTGCTGTTCGAGATCGAGGTCGACACCGTCAAGGCGATGTAAGCCCGCCGCGCCGGGTCCGGCCGCAAGCCGCGCCGGCAAACTCAGAATTTCTGCCTTCCTTCGCAGGTTCCTCTTGCATTGGCCCACTGATTCGCTAAAATACCCGTTTCCCCGTCCGCCAAGGGGCAGGGTGGTTGCGGCACGACGAACGCGACAGATTGCAGGCAACAGTGGTGCAGGAGTAGTCCATATGTCGAGAGTATGTCATTTTACCGGCAAGCGAACGATTTCGGGAAAGAGCATTTCCCGACGTGGCAAGGCCAAACGGCAGGGCGGCGTCGGCAAAAAGGTCACCGGCATCACAAAACGCAAGTTCAAGCCCAATGTCCAGAAGGTTCGTGCCGTCATCGACGGCAAGGTCCGCCGCGTGAGAGTCTCCGCCAAGGCCATTCGCATGGGGTTGATCACCAAGCCTCTCAAGCGGGATTATCAGGCCGCAGAGAAGGCGGCGAGCTGACCGAGGCCTTCCTTTGCAGTCCACAAGCCAAAGCGGGGCAAGGTAAAGCCTCGCTTTTTCTTTAGGTGGAGTTGGCGATGTCGGAGCAAATCGACGCCGAACAGGTCCGCAAGGTGGCCAAGCTGGCCCGGCTCCAACTGAGCGATAGCGAGATCGAGGAGTTCACCGGCCAGTTGGGAGCGATTCTCGGGTACGTCGAGAAGATGAACGAACTGGACACCGAGGGTGTCGAGCCGCTGGCCCATTGCCTGCCGATCAGCAATGTTTTCCGCGCCGACGAGGTCGAGCCCTCGCTGGGCACCGACCGCGCTTTGGCCAACGCACCTGAGCGGGACGGCCCCTTCTTCAAGGTGCCCAAGATTCTCGATGACAACTCGGCCGCGTAACGTCGGCCGGGCAGGTGCCCGGGGCGACACGGTCGCTGTTTTTGGGAGATACCGAACATGAGAGACGCCAAGTGGATGGGCCTGCTCCTGACGTTGGTGTGGAGCCTGGGGATTTGGCCAGACAATGCGGTAATGGGAGCCGGTCAGAGCGAGCGGAAACTGAACACAGAGATCGCCAAGAAAGTCGATATCCGTTACCTGCTGTATCTGCCCGAAGGGTATGGTGAGACGGACCGGAAATGGCCCCTGATGCTTTTCCTGCACGGAGCGGGCGAGCGGGGCGACAACCTGGAACTGGTCAAGGTGCACGGACCGGCCAAGCTGATCGAGCAGGGCAAGGACTACCCGTTCATCGTCGTCTCTCCGCAGTGCCCGGCCGGGCAGTGGTGGACCGAGAAGACCGACACGCTGATGGCTCTGCTGGACGAGGTCGAATCGAAGTACGCAGTGGACCCCGACCGGATCTACTTGACCGGGCTGAGCATGGGCGGCTTCGGCACCTGGACGCTGGCGACTCGGCACCCGGAACGATTTGCGGCGATTGCCCCGATCTGCGGCGGCGGGGACCGGTTCCTGGCCGATCGGCTCAAGAATGTGCCGGTCTGGGCATTCCACGGCGCCAGGGACTCGGTGGTGCCTATGGCACTCTCGGAGACGATGGTCCAGGCGGTCGAGCGGGTCGGTGGCCACGCGAAATTGACCGTGTACCCCGAGGCGAACCACGATTCCTGGACGGCCACCTACGACAATCCCGAACTCTACGACTGGTTCCTGAGCCACCGATTGAACCGTTCGGGCCAGAGGGCCATGGCACTGAAGAAGGATGTGTCCGTCGAGATCGACTACCTGCTGTATCTGCCCGACGGCTACGGCGAGACCTCGCAGGACTGGCCTTTGATGCTGTTCCTGCACGGCGGCGGCGAGCGAGGCAGCGATCTGGACAAAGTCAAGGTGCATGGCCCGCCCAAGCTGGTTGCGCAGGGCAAGTCGCTGCCGTTCATCGTCGCCTCACCGCAATGCCCCAACGGCCGGTCGTGGTCCGATCCCGCTCAGATGCAGACGCTGATCGCCTTGCTCGACGACCTCGTCGAGAAGTACCAGGTGGACGAATCCCGCGTTTATCTGACGGGTCCGAGCATGGGTGGCTACGGGACCTGGGCCTTGGGGGCAAGCTGTCCCGAGCGGTTCGCGGCGCTGGTGCCGATCTGCGGCGGGGGACAGCCCCGCATGGCACGCCGCCTGCGCGACGTGCCCATCTGGGTCTTCCACGGCGCCAAGGACAGCACCGTCCCGCTGTCGCAGTCCGAGGAGATGGTCGAGGCCCTCAAAGCCGCCGGCGGCAACGTCGAGTTCACCGTCTATCCCGAAGCGCGGCACGATTCCTGGACGGCGACCTACGACAACCCCAAGCTCTACGAGTGGCTGCTGAGCCATCGCAAGGGCGCCGAGCAGAAGTAGTCCCGATCATGAGGCGGAAAGATCTGACAGCCGTGGAGCAAGGAGCCGTATGACTGCCAGCAAGAAATTCTGGACGCCGTTAGGGGGCATAACGCGATGGACCGATGTCGAGAAGATGGAGAAGCTGTTTCGTCGGCCCAAGCGCGGATTCTATCCCCGATGGGTGTTCCGAGCCGAAAGGCTTAGCCAGGATCTCAAGACGAAGCTCGAAGAGCGATTCGAGTTGAATGGCATCCGAGGGGACAGGCGAATCATCGAGGAACGGAAACTCATCCGGAGATTTCAGAGGAAGGCATCGCTCTATCTTGATCACGAACCGGACAAGGACGACATTCTCGAATGGCTTGCCGTGATGAGACATCACGGTGCGCTGACTCGCCTGTTGGACTGGACGTATTCGTTCTATGTTGCCGTTTATCTGGCTCTTGGCGAGAAGGCCGGGGGGGTGGTCTGGGCATTGAACGCTGCGCCCATCAGCAGGCCCGAGCCGATGATCAAACGGATCTGCGATCAGAAGGACGGTTTTCGCAAGTTCAGCAAGGTCCTGTTGCACTACTTGAAGCAGTGTGATTTTCTCGGGATTCGGGCGGACGGAGACAAATTGATCGACCTGGCGGTGGCCGCTTACCTGATCGATCATCCGTTTCCGTGTGTGTATCCCGTCAATCCGTTCCGGCTGAATCGACGCCTTTCTGTGCAGCAAGGGCTCTTTCTCATGGTAGGCGATATTCGCCAGTCCTTTTCCAGGAATCTCACGGTTACTTTTGGGGGCTCCCGCGAGACACAGGCGCATCTGTGGAGACTGGAAATCACGCCTTCCGTAGAGGAGCGGAAAGAGATCTTGCGCAGATTGAGAGACATGAACATAAGCAACGAGGCACTGTTCCCCGGTTTGGATGGTTTTGCGCGATCCGTTGGCGAAGGTCTCGCTTACCCGCGCGTCTCCGGCGATGGGGGGACATGAGAAGGACGATACGGCGAGGATTTCCTCGCGTGATCAACGACGAAGAGACCTGGGGCAAACGATGTCTTCACGGAATCTGACTGCCGTCGAGCTTCGAGAGGCGATTGCCTCGCGCCGGATTCGCAGCGTCGAGGCGGTCCAGGAGACGTTCGCGCAGATCGACCGGCTCGAACCGACGGTCGGCGCCTTCATCAGCCTGTTTCGCGACCAGGCGATGGCCAGAGCGCAGGACGTGGACCGCCGGATCGCGGCGGGCGAGCCGGTGGGCGCGCTCGCCGGCGTTCCCGTGGCGGTCAAAGACGTGCTGTGCACGAGCTTCGGCGCGACCACCTGCGGCTCGCGCATCCTGGAGCAGTTCCACGCGCCGTACGACGCGACCGCGATCTGCAAGCTCCTCAACGCCGACGCGGTGATCGTCGGCAAGACGAACATGGACGAGTTCGCGATGGGTTCGAGCACCGAGAACTCAGGGCTTTGTAAGACGGTCAACCCCTGGGCGCCCGATCGTGTTCCGGGAGGCAGCAGCGGCGGCTCCGCGGCGGCGGTCGCGGCCCGGCTGTGTCCGGTGGCCCTGGGTTCCGACACGGGCGGGTCCATCCGCCAGCCGGCCAGCTTCTGCGGCGTGGTGGGCCTCAAGCCCACGTACGGACGCGTCTCGCGTTACGGCCTCGTTGCCTACGGTTCGAGTCTCGACCAGATCGGCCCCTTCGGACGGACGGTGGCCGATGCGGCGCTCATGCTGAACGTGATCGCCGGCCACGACCGGGCCGACAGCACCAGCGTCGACGAGACCGTCGCGCCGGTGGACGACTATCTCGACGGAATCGACGAGCCGGTCGAAGTACTGCGGATCGGCGTGGCGCCCGCTTTCAACGCGGGAGCGGATGAGTCCGTCCGGGCAGCGATCGACGCGGCCCTCGATTTGTACCGCAACGCGGGCGCCCAGATCGTCGAGATCGAGATGCCGCACCTCGACTACGCCATCGCGGCCTATTACGTGATCGCCACCGCCGAGGCCTCCAGTAATCTGGCTCGCTACGACGGCGTCCACTACGGCTACCGCACGCCCGACCCGGCCGACTACGTCGAGGTCTATTCGAAATCGCGCGAGGAGGCCCTGGGCCAGGAGGTCAAACGACGGATCATGCTCGGGACCTATGCCCTTTCGAGCGGTTACTACGACGCCTATTACCTCAAGGCCTTGAAGGTCCGCAACCTTATCCGTGGCGACTTCGTCAAAGCGTTCGAGACGTGCGACGCCATCGTCATGCCCGTGGCGCCGACCACGGCGTTCAGGATCGGCGAAAAAGTGGACGACCCGCTGAAGATGTACTTGGGCGACATCTACACGATCTCCGCCAACCTGGCGGGCATCCCGGGCATCAGCGTACCGTGCGGCCTCGACGAGAACAACCTGCCCATCGGCCTGCAAGTGCTCACGCCCGCTTTCAGCGAGGCCCGCCTGCTGCGGATCGCGCGCATGTACGAAGCGGCCACCGACTGGCACACGAAGAAACCGGCGATGGTCCAATGAGCCCAACCATGAGTGACATATCGTATGAGGTGATCGTCGGACTGGAGATTCACGTCCAGCTCTGCACGAAGACCAAGATGTTCTGCTCGTGCGAGCTGAGCTTCGGGCAAGAGGCCAATGCGCGGGTCTGCCCGGTCTGCCTGGGTCTGCCCGGTGCGCTGCCGGTGATGAACAGGCAGGCGGTCGAATATGCCATGCTGGCGGCGATGGCGCTGAATTGCGAGGTCTCGCCGTTTACCAAGTGGGACCGCAAGAGCTACTACTATCCCGATCTGCCCAAGAACTACCAGATCAGCCAGTATGATCTGCCTCTGGGCAGTCACGGCTACATCGAGATTCCGCTGGAGGATGGGCAGACCAAGCGGGTGCGCATCCTGCGGGTCCATCTCGAAGAGGACGCGGGCAAGAATCTCCACACCGCCGGCAACTTCTCGCAGGTCGATCTGAACCGGGCCGGAACGCCGCTGCTGGAGATCGTCACCGAGCCTGACATGAACAGCCCCTCGCAGGTTCGGGCGCTGGCGGTCGAGTTGCAGCGGATCGTGCGCTATCTCGGCGTGTCCGAAGGCGACATGCAGAAAGGGCACATGCGTTTTGAGCCCAACATCAACCTGGCGATCAAGCGGCCGGACGGCGAGTTCCGCACCCCCATCGCCGAGGTCAAGAACCTCAACAGCTTCCGGGCCCTGGAGCGCAGCATCGCCTACGAGGTGCAGCGTCAGCTCGACGAGTTCCTGGAGACGGGCGTGACCCTGCAAATGGGCAACAAATCGACTCGCGGCTGGAACGACGTGGACGAGGTCACCGTGCTCCAGCGCGAGAAGGAAGAGGCCCACGACTATCGCTACTTCCCCGATCCAGACCTCGTCCCGGTGACGACCACGCCGCAGTGGCTGGAGGAGATTCGCTCGCGCCTGTGCGAGCTTCCGCTGGCCAGGCAAACGCGGTACGTGACGGAGTATGGACTCAGTGACTACGACGCCGGCGTCCTGACGGCCGAGCGGCCCACCGCCGACTTCTTCGAGCGGGCGCTGGCGGCCGGAGGCGAGCCCAAGCGGGTCTGCAATCTGTTGACCCAGGTCGGCCTGAAGATGGCCAGGGAGGAGGGGGTGGATCTCGCCGCACTGGGCCTGGAGCCCGCTGGAGTGGCCGATCTGGCGAAGATGGCCGATGCCGGAACGGTCAGCGCCACCGCCGCCAACACGATCCTCGAATCCATGGTCGCCACCGGCAAGGCGCCCACCGCACTGGCTCAGGAGCTGAACCTGATTCAGACCAGCGACGCCGGCGAGCTGGAGGGCATCGTCGATCAGGTATTGGCCGAGAACGTTCAGGCGGTCCAGGACGTAGTAACAGGCAGCAAGAAGAGCAAAAAGGCCCGGGGCTTTCTGCTCGGGCAGGTTATCCAGAAGACGAAGGGGCAGGCGAATCCGAAGGTGGTTTCGGAGATTCTCGACCGCAAGCTGAAATGAAGCATCGGAGGGACGTCCATGAAGTTGGCCAACAGCAATGACATTCCCAAGAAGCCCGTCGATGTCGCGGGCGCCGAGGGCGTTCAGATGCGGCTGCTGATCGGCAAACCCGACGGCGCGCCGACCTTCGCCATGCGGATGTTCGAGGTCCAGCCCGGCGGGCACACGCCGCTGCACACGCATCCGCACGAACACGAGGTCTTCGTGCTCGACGGGCACGGCGTGGTGGTCTTCAACGGCACGACCTCGCCCATTGGCAGCGAGGACGTCGTTCTCGTGCCCGGCGGGGCCGAGCACTGCTTCCAGAACACCAGCGACGTGCCGCTGCGTTTCCTGTGCCTGGTCCCAATCGCGGCGTCGTGAAGGTCTGGAAGGGCTGCCGATTCGCCTATGAGTGATTCTTCCTGCTGCCGATCTTGCTCTCCGTGCCGGCCAACAGTCGTTTGATGTTCTTGCGGTGCAGCAAGATCACCAGCAGAGGAATCGCGATCGCGGCGATCAGCAGGGGCCACAGGTTCGCCAGCAGCCAGTCCCTTCGTATTGTGATGGCGACCGCCAGCGTCACTGGGAAGGTGACTGACGCACAGATGGAGGCCAGCGAGACGTAACGCCAGATCGCCGCACACAGAAGCCACACCAGCAGAGCCACCAGCGCGCCGACGGTGAAGTACGGCCATAGACCCAGCCCTACGCCGAAACTGGTCGAGACGCCTTTGCCTCCTCTGAATTTCAGGTAGATCGGGAAGACGTGCCCCAGGATGGCGGCCACTCCCACCGCCAGCCACAGGGCCAGAAAGGCCGGGCCGACCGTCGCGGCGTCCTCGAGCAGGTGTCCCGCGACGATTCTTGCAGCCGCCGTCGGAACCAGGCCCTTGAGCACGTCCATCGCGAAGCACGCATAACCCCACTTGCGCCCGCACGCCCGCGCCAGGTTCGTCGCGCCGATGTTGCCCGAGCCGATCGTCCGCAGGTCCTTGCCATGCGCCCTGGCGATGATCTGAGCGAACGGAATCGCCCCGACCAGATAGGCGACCACGATGGCTGGCAGAAAGACGCCTGACATCTTCACTCCCATCCCGAATGCAACACATCTCCCGGGCCGCTCGACATCCGATTGCCAACCTGCCCGACGCGACGATTCTAAACGCCGCCGTCGTGGTGGGCAAGAGCCTGGCCGATCCGGGAGCCTTCGCGTGACATCCGCCGTGCCGGTCTTGCGTGATTGTCCGCAGGAAAGGTTGCGGGAACCGTGCCGCCGCAGTACGATGGGAACCACATGACAGAACCGGATACTGAACGAACAACTGAAGACCGAATGGAGATCATTGCACCTTTGGTGCGAGGGCGCAAGACGCTGGATCTGGGCGTCGTGGACAGCCGTCGCTGCCGGCAAGGGACGGCCCAGCGTCTGGAGAAATTTCCAGGCTTTCTGTTTCGGCGCATTTGCGAGATCAATCCCGATGCCGTCGGGGTAGATATCGACGAAGAGGGTGTGGGCATCCTGCGAAAGCAGGGCTTCTGCGTTCGGGTGGCCGACGCGGCGACGATGGACCTGGGGGAACGATACGAGACCATCGTGGCCGGCGAGATCATCGAACACATGGTCGACCCGGGACAGTTTCTGCGGAACGTGGCGCGGCATCTGGTGTCCGATGGGACGCTGGTGATCACCACGCCCAACCCCTTCCATTCCGCGCAGGTCTGGAAGATATGGCGATACCGAAAGCCGTCCGTGCACGAAGAGCATACGTGCTGGTTCGATCCAATTACCTTGCGTTATCTATGCCGCCGGTGTGGGCTGGAGCCGTATGCGGTCTATTGGATGCGGTCGAGTTCCCGGGGTGTGCTGAAGACCTGGCCCCAACTGTTCCGAAGCTACTTCTCGCACTCCTTCATGCTTCTGGCAAGGCCGCTGGGCTTCTGAGATCGCGCTTCCGGCAGACGATGGCGCATGCCGCGATGACAAGCTCGAAACGACCTCGGAAGGTCGGACGCATGCGGCTTTGGCTGGCCGCCTTCCAATGGCCGACTCGACCAGAGTCGCGTTTTACGGTCCGAATGATATGAGAGCATTGCCTTTTGTGATCGGGGTGCGATCGCCGGATCCGACCTTGCCGGTGCAGCAGGTCGTCTGCCGACGGTCGTTGCGCCTTCTGATTCGTCGGCGGGAGACGTTCGAGGCGTCCTGGCAGGATCGCGCGGTGATTCTCAAAGTCTTCGGCCATCCCTGGAAGGCGCGCCTGCACGCGCGACGGGAGCGGCGAGGTTTCGAGCGACTGGCGCAGCGGGGAATCCCCGTGCCGGCTGTGCTCCTGTACGGTCGTACGGACGACGGTCGATGGGCCGTCGTCACCGAGAAGATCCAGGACGCCGTGACCGCCCAGGAACGATGCACGACGGCCGACACGATCGACCGGAAGGCACAGGTGCTGTGTCTGGTCGCCAGACACCTGGCCCGCCAGCACGACAAAGGCGTCATTCAGTCGGACATGCACCTGGGGAATTTCATGATCCGCGACGAGGAGGTCTTTGCCCTCGATCCGGCCATGATGAGTTTTCGTTGGGGGCCGATTGGACCGAAACGATCGATCCGCCTCGTGGCACGACTGGTGAGCATGCTGCCGGAGGACGCCGGCCCGGCCATCGACGCCGTATTCCAGCAATACGGCGCCGCCAGGTCGTGGTCCATCGGCTCGCGGGACATGGAGCAACTTCGGACGAGACAGCGGCGATGCCGGAAAAGGGCCATTGAGCGAGGGCTTCGCAAGTTTCTCCGCACGAACCGGCACCATCAGGCGATTCGCCGTGGCCCGTGGCGAGGTCTGGCCGATCGACGGCTCTCCGAGGCGGTGGGCCTTGACGAGATCACCGCCGGCCTTGACGAAACGATGAGCCAAGGCCATATCCTCAAGGATGGCAGAACCTCCTTCGTATCGCGCGTGACGTTGGGCGGCATCGAAATCGTAGTCAAACGCTACAATCACAAAGGCCTGCTGCATTCCTTGCGGCATACGCTCAAGAAATCTCGGGCGAAACGAAGCTGGCTGAACGCCAACCGTCTGTTGCTCGTGGGGATCGCCACACCCAGGCCGCTGGCCTATGTCGAGGAGTACCGAGGTCCGCTCCTGCACCGCTCGTACTTCATAACGGAGTTCATCGGGGGACGGGAGCTTCATGGAATCCTCCGCGATAAGAGTGTGCCTGCGGATCGAAAGCAGCGGTTGGTCGACGAGGTCGTGCACACGCTGGACCGGCTGGCGGGCCACCGCATCAGTCACGGCGACCTCAAGCACACCAACATCCTGTGCCGTGAGGACAAAATCACACTCACGGATCTTGACGGGATGCAGGTCCACAGGATCGGGTGGTTACTGCAGCGCCGTTACCGGAGCGACATGGCCCGCTTTCTGCAAGACGTGAATCGAATGTGAAGAGGCACTCTGCTTGTCGTGCTATGTCACGGCTGCCGATGCGCCGGAGGCCTTCGGGAGGATTGCAGGCGTGAGAATCAAGGCGGACCCGACAGAATCTCTGCACCGTTTCAAGCAGCGGGAGATCGCCGCGGTATTCGGCCGTTGTCCCAGGAAGCTCTTTCGCAGAGCCCTGGAGCTTGGAGCCGGTGACGGGTACACCAGCACGCTCTTGGCCGAGTATGTGCAGGAGTTGGTCTGTACCGACATGAATCCCCGACGGCTCACCGGCATCGACACCGACAGCGTCGCGTTCCGCATACTTGATGCCGAGGAGGTTGGAGAGCAGTTCTCTTCCGGGGAATTCGATCTGGTCTACTCCTCCAGTCTTCTAGAGCACCTGCCCGACCCCGGTCGAGCGCTTCGCGGCATCCACAGGATTCTGCGGGACGACGGCATTAGCATTCATCTGATGCCCAACAGGCTGTGGAAAGGCACGACCGTGCTTCTCTACATGCCGAATCGTCTGCTTACGTCGGTGGAGAAGTTGCTCATCGCCGCTACGCCGTCGTCCGGACGCACGCACAGTACACGTCGGCCTCCCTACGGGGGCAACAACCTCAAGCTGGCCAGGAGAAAGCAGAGCTTTCTCACGAAACAGTTCCTGCCACGGACCCACGGGGTCTCCGGCAATACCCTCGCAGAGTTTCTCGCCTTCGGCAAGGCGCGCTGGGTTCACGAGTTCCAACTTGCCGGCTTTCGGGTCTTGGCCGTCAAAAGGGTTGCGTTCAGTTCCGGTTACAGGTTCGGGTATGAACGGGTCCGCCGGGTGCTGGAGAGACTGGGCCTGTACACGGTGTCGGCCTATATCCTGTGCAAGCAGGATGCGCAGTCCCCACTTGCGACGCATCTCCTGCCCTGATGGCACCGGCGTCACTTCTGCGCGACGACGAGCCATGTGCGTGCACTGGCCCGCAGGTGGGGGACGAATGCATAGTTGGCGACTCTGCGTGTGCTTCGCCAGTGACGCAGGACCTTGGCCGCATAATGGCGGATGTCTTTCCGGTAGATCTGACTGAAGTAGTCCGCCTGCGTGAAATGACGTACGATGAGGCTCCGCAAAGACTCCTGTGTGAAGTGCTGCACATGACGGTCATCTTCGGGATGATGCTCGGCGTCCAATACCCCATTCGGAACGGACAGCAGTACCTGACCGCCAGCTTTCAGTCGCTCCCTCACCAGCGTGAGGAACTGGTCGGGTTCATTGAGGTGCTCCAGGGTTTCGAAACTTGTAACCACATCGAACAGGCCATCGACCGGCCAAGGCATGCAGAGATCCGCACGCAAGAACGATACGTTGTCCCTCTTGTAGTATCGGTCCGCCCATGCGATCTCTTCCTCACCGAGGTCCATGCCGATCACACGGTCGGCGACCTCGGCCAGATAGAAGCTTCCGTACCCCACGCCGCATGCGGCGTCGCACACGCGTTTTCCGACCACGAACGGGCGAGCATGGACATAGCGAGCCAGGCACGCTGCGCGCTCCTTTGCCACCGCCGACAAGTCGGGAAGGTAGATCTCTTCACGGCACTTCACATCCTTATGTGTATCATCCATATCCACCTTACCCATCTGCACGAATCCCCACGACGAAGGCCGCGTCCTCGGGGCACAGCTACCGGGCCTTTGCGAGAGATTCAAATAGATGCAGGTATTCCCGCACGATGCAGTCCCACGAGTGTGCCTGAGCGATTCGTATAGCCGCGTGGCCATATCGTTCCGGATCTGACTCAAGCATTTGTTGAATTCCCCAAGCTAACGCCGCTGGATCCCCCGGATCTACGAGAAGGCCGGTGCCGTCATCCGTGATCAGGTCTTTGACGCCACCAATGCGTGTTCCCACGACAGGCTTGCCGTAGCTCATTGCCTCCAGGACTGAGTTCGGCATGCCCTCCCCGCCCAAGGAGGGGTGCACAAAGAACAGACAGTTGGCCAGCAGCCAGGCCTTGGCCTGCCCCAGAACCTCGCCCAACAGCCGAATCTGGCCGGTGAGTCCTGCTTTCCTCGCCTGGCCTTCGAGTGAATCCCGCTCTGGTCCGTCCCCCGCAATGACGAGCAGCGGCAATTCCACGTGATTGCGCAGGAGAATAGCCAGTGCGTCGAGCAGTACGTGGATACCCTTGAACCGGCGAAGGCGCCCCAGCGTCAGGATGAACGGGCGTCCCCGCAGAGATTCAACCTCCGCGGGTAGCCCGCCGACGGGGCGGCTGCTCAACAGGTCGACGCCGTTGTGGATCACGTGGGATCGGACCTGTCCCCCGGTCAGGGCCGACACCAATTCACCAAGGTCTGTACTCAACACGTGGACGGCATCGGCATGCCTGAGACTCCATATGGTTCGCCTGCGCGAAATCCACCGCCTCAGGTAGCGACTGCGCTCATCAATATCGCCTCCTCGGCAGGAAATCACCGTTGGAATGCCGCACCTTCGGGCGAAGCGTACGGCGCAGTAGCCCGGCGGATAGGGATGATACGCACAGACAATCTCGAAGTCGAACTCCGCATGGACCTTCCGCAGGGACCGTTTAATGGAGTGAGGCCACCACGTGGGCGAGGCGGGCTTGGCGTAGTGTCGAATGGGAAAGGGACGGTCAATGACCGGTTGAGGCGCATCCGGAGCGCGGGTGAGGATGACCACGGTGTGGCGCCGCGCGGTCAGCTCGCCTGCCAGTCTGTCGGCGGCCTTCTCGAGGCCTCCGACGTCGGGTAGAAAGGATGGCAGCAACAGACAGATCTTCATCGATCAGCTACCGGTTTCCTCGCCAGGAATCTGATGTGATCCCCCTTGTTCATCCACGGCGCCGCGAGCAGGAATGGGCCCTTGAGAAGGCGCCAGCACCGCGATCTGTCGAAACCCTCGGTGGATCGAGGGCATACCCTCACGCCGTGAGTCCATGTCCTGACGTGCTCCAACCCGGCCTGTTTGCAGAGGGAAACCACGTTTTGCGGGGTGTACAGGTGAACATGGCCCCTGGGATTCAAATACTCCCAGTGAATTCCAAGCAGTCGGCGGGTGATACTATCCCAGTTCACCGTGTCGCCATAGAAGACGCCGCCGGGACGCAGAATCCGGCGGCACTCCCGGAGAACGGACAATGGATCGCGGCAGTGCTCCAGCACGGCATTCGTGAAGACTGCGTCGAAATGATTGTCAGGAAGTGCGGCTGCCTCGACGGTTCCAGTGAAAACATCAAGACCCAACTCTGTTCGCGCAAAGTCACTGGCCGATGCGCACAAGTCCACGCCCTTGACATTCCAGCCCATCTGCCGGGCGACATCCAGGACCGCGCCGGCATTGCAGCCGATTTCAAGCAGGTTGCCGGTCTGTCGGTATGGGGTGAACATGCTCAACTTCTTGCGGCTGCGTCGTTGCTGGGTGTGAATCTTGGCGGCGTAATAGTCCAGCTTTCGGGTGAACGACTCTTCGTTGATCTGCTCCAGAGACGCGGGCATGGGAGATGCGTAGATCAACCCACAGTCGGCGCACTGACGGTATGCGCCTTCCTTGACGCGAATCACCTCCGCTCCGTTCGTGCTTCCGCACGCGGTACACTTCATGTCATCACTCGTCGGGCTTGACACGGGTCTTCCCCAAGCGGCATGGCCATATCCGCGTGCATTATACGCAGGGGCGAAACGCGCCGTCAACCGCTTTCTAACGGTGGGGGCCGCGACTGGTGTGACCAGATTCTCTGGCGGTGCCCGTTGACCTGTCATGCTGAGGCGAAGCCGAAGCACCCGAGCACCGAACAGGAGGTCCCTCCCGTTCGTGGACCAGATCCCTTCGGCAGGCTCAGGGCAGGCTCTTCGCTGCGCTCACGATGACAAAGTCGGTCCAATGTATTGCCGCAAATGGAGTTACGCCGTACCAGAAACATCAGTCGCACCCGGCCGCGACAGTGGTATCCGCATGCCTCAAAGACCGACAGGCGGAGACTGAGAATCGGACGGGCAACGTGACGAATGGAGACCCTTGACTTCAGAGCGTCCTCCCTGGCTGTCACGGGCACCTCTTCGACATACGTTGTGCCTGCGCAACGCCGGGCTTCGTTTTCGAGAGCTTCCGGTGCAGGGCGCGGGCTGTCCGCTCGACTTGCCTCCAGAACCCCCCGTGATCCTGGAAGAGATCACGCAGCGGCCTTTGTTCGTAGGTCTTGATGAATCGCAGACAGTCCGCTCGGGTCAGGCCGATGTCCATGGCGGAGAAGTAGAGGCCCCCAAGGTCTTTGACGATCCATCGCCGGGGCACCCGGCGGCGAATCCGGGCCCGGTGCAGATCGATCACGTACAGGTGCAAGTGCTGCGGATCGACCCGGTGGCGTCCGGCCGAAACATCCAGATGGAAATGACAGATGTAGCAGTCGCGATGATTCATGCCGTTCCGGTGCATCTGGCGGACCATCGAGGCGACCCGCTCGATCAAAGCGACGCGGAGCCGGAACGAAGGTGGCCGGCCCGGCCAGTCCCGGCAGAAGTCCTCCAGGCTCTCGGTCCCAGTCAGCTCCTCCGTGATGAGGAACGAGCGTCGCGACGCCGGACTGACGCCTCTGGCTCCATACGCGGCGGGCGTCATCGTCTCGACCCCGATCCGCTTGAGCAGGTTCAGGGCCTGCCACTCGTTTTCCGCGCCCAACACCGGACGCTTGAATTGGACCATCTCTTTGGCGATCTCCCACCAACCGATACCGTAGTGGACCTTGGCGAAGTGGCCCCTTCCGTCCACGGCGAAGCGAAGGGTCTTGCGCGACTTCATCTGGCGAAAGACCTTGCCGGTCAACCGGTCGGCTTCGTGAAAAGGGTCTTTGTCCCGCCAGAGATTGCGAAAGGTCTCAGATAGGAACATCTCTCTCATAGATCACGAAACCGCAGAACGCGCCGGCATCGCGTGCCGGCCTTTACGTGCCCGCCACATGGACAAGGCCCAAGTCTATCGTCCGGCTCTCGCAGACGCAACCGTCTCGATGGTTTCCACGGCGGCCTCCACCATGCCGTGCAGGTCTTCGGTTTGGGCGAACGCGATACCGCGCTTTCCGAACTCTCGCAACTGATCGTTCTCCAAGGCGTCTCGGACAAGGCGATTGAAGACACGTTGATCGAATGGCTCCGGAACGATCCAGCCGGCCTGTGCCTCGTCGATGTAGTGGGCGTAGCCGCAGACGGCGCTGGCGATCGCCGGAAGGCCGGCGACCAGGGCCTCGACCAGCACGGTGCCGGTGTTCTCGTGGTACGCCGGATGGATCAGCAGATCGGCCCCCAGGAGGATTCGGGGGACATCCTCGCGGGGCCCGAGAAACGTCACGCGGTCGGCGATGCCCAGCCGCCGGGACAATCGCACATACGGATTCCTGTTGTCATCCCCCACGACGTGGAAATGCGTCCGCGCCCGCAGATTGTCGGGCAGGCTTGCGACGGCCCGCAAGGAACGATCCAGACCCTTCGCGCGAAAGCCCGACCCCACCTGAACGAGCAGGCGGTCGTTGTCCTGCAGGCCGAGTTCCCGTCGGAAGGCATGGCGGATTCGGGGTGCGTCCGGCCCGGCAACACGATCCTTCGCCACATTCGGCGGCAGGAAGTGAATTCGATGCTCGGGGGTTCCGTAATGCCGGACATAGAGGGCCTTCTGGATTGTCGAGAGCATCAGGATCTGCGTGTGCGATTCGCTTGCGAAGACGGCCTTTTCAAACGCCTGATACTGACAATAGCGAGGCAGCAGTCGGTAGAGACGACCTCGCTGTTCGAGCGCGCGGGCCTTCAGACAACCGTCGGCGGCATAGTAGACGTCCAGCCCCGGCATCTTGTTGAAACCGACCACGCAGGCGGGCGGGCATTGCGTCAGTTCACGGGTCAGCCATGCATGATAGCGTCGCATTCGCCCATGGTTCGTCAGGCCGGCGGGGCGATGCACGTGCAGCTCGAACCCCTCCGGCACCTCGCCTTCCCAGGCGGTGGTGTAGACCGCGATCTTGTGGCCTCGCTGCCGGCAGGCCAGGGCGATGCGCAGCATGTCCCGCTGCAACCCCCCGTGAGGGAAGTACCGGTACAGACAGAAGGCCAGCATTGCGTTCTCTTTGCGGTCCATGGGATGGATGCACCCAAGGGCTACGGATCGCGGAGGAAGTAGTCCGAGATCACGCCCATGAAGCGGTTGTATTTGACGGCGTAGTGCGACAGCCCCTTGGCGCAATGCTGCTGCGAATACTCCTTGTCGCGGTCGAGCAGCGCGCCGCTGACGCGGTTCCACTGGGCCTCGTCTATGCCCAGGATCTCCTCGACCTTGTCGCGATAGAACCCGGCCACGGGCAGGTCGGAGTAGGCGTTGACGAACCACGGCATGATTCGCCCGATCTTCTTGAGCAGCAGGTTGTGCTGCGGCTCGAAGTCCAGACACGACTCGTCCGTGAAGTTCTTGAGCCGCTCCATCTTCTCGGCGTTGATGTAGCCGCCGTCGAGACTGATTTGATGGCTCCGGGTGCCCGGGAAGGGAAAGAAGAACGTCCAGCGGAAGCGTCCCGGCCGGGCGCGGCCGAGCAGCCGGATCGTGTCGAACACGTCGTCGGCGCTCTCGTGGGGAAAGCCGATGATGATGAACACCGAGCTATGCATGCCGTGACGCCGCACCGTCGCCATCGCCTCGACGATGCTGTCGTTGCTCATGTGCCGGTTCAGGATGGTGCGGCGGACGGTCTCGCTGCCCGACTCGACGCCAAACTTAACGATCTGGCAGCCGGCCTGCGCCAGCGCCGCGGCGCACTCGTCGTCGAAGAACCCGACGTGGGCGTTGACCACGAACGGAATGTCACTGACCTTGCGATACGCGCGGCAGAACTCCTCGACGTAGCTCTTGTCGAAGGTGAACAGGTCGTCGTCGAAGATGAACATCCGGATGTTGCGATAGTTCTTCAGAAGGTACTCGACCTCCTCGATCATCTGCGCGACGCTGAACCGGCGGATGTAGTTGAGGCCCTTGAAGCTGCACCTGAGGTCCTGCTTGTAGGTCTCGACCATCACGTGGTTGAAGCAGTACGTGCACGAGAACGGGCAGCCGCGCGAGGCCATGAGCCCGACCCAGCCGTGCTTGGCGTCGATCAGACGCTGAAAGTCCATGACCTCGTAGTCTTTCTGCGGCAGCCGGGTCAGCTCCGGCAGAGGGCCGACGGGATTGACCTGCATCTGTCCGTCACGCGCGCAGGCCAGATTGGGGACAGATTCCACGGATTCGTGACGGCCGAGCCGTTCGACGAATTCGAGAAACGCGTCTTCGCACTCGCCCCGGAAGGCGTAGTCGAACAGGCCCGTCCGGAGCACCTCCTCGACGCTCATCAGGGTGTGGACGCCGCCGATGACGAAGGGGATCGCGAATCGCGGACGCGCCCATCGAGCCAGTTGTTTCGCGTAGGCCCATTGGTTGGTCACCACGGAGAAAGCCAGAACGTCGGGCTTCTCGCGGGCGAGGCGGTCGAGAAACTGCTGCTCCGTCGGCAGGGGCTCGATGTCCTCGCAGAGCTGCCAGAACGCGACGTGGTGTCCGGCCTGTTTCAGGATAGACGCCATATGCGCTACGCCGTAGTTGAAACCCAACTGGGATTCGGCCGACGGATATAGGAACAATACTCTCATGGCAATGGAGGTGTTGGCTGTCCTCTATTCCGATTCCGCCACCGGCGTCTGCGTCGACCGGCGCCGGCGTCGGTCCTTTCGGATCTCGTGAATCCTCTGCTGCGGACTCTCGAGCGTGCGGCCCGACCGCTCCTGCGTGATGCGCATGATGATCTCATCGATGTCGACGTGCTGCGGGTCGGTCAGCGTGTTGACGTGGACGATCCGGCATTCCGTCTGGCCGCAGGCGCTCCAGCGACGAACGAAATTCATGTTGTTGCTGCCGGCGAAAATGGTCAGCGTGGGCGTCTTCACGGCCGCCGCCACGTGCTGGCAGGCCGAATCGTATCCGATATACTCGTCGCTGTGCGCGATCAGCGCGGCGACCTCGGAGATCCCGCACTCGACGACGAGAACGCCGTGAGGAATCGACGGGAAGTTCGCCGCGGAAAAGTGCGTTTCGAGGCAGGGCAGGCCGCAACGGCGCATGTCGGTCATGACCTGCCAGGCGCGCTCCGTCTCGTCGGGGCCGAACCCGCGATCGAGGAGAACGACGGTTTCCGGGACCGCCGCCAACGCCCGCACGAGCCGTTTCTCGAATTCCAGACTGACTCGCTTGCGCGGGTTCTGTCCGACCCCGAAGTTGACGGCGATCACGCGTTTGGCGCCGGAGGCGCGCAGCAGATCGATCCGCATCTGCGCCGTCTCCCGCGTGGTCGGGGCGGTCCAGACGGTCGGGTGGCAGAACGGCGCGGCGCCGAAGACCGAGTCCATCCAGTCGTTGGTCAATTCCGCCATGCACCGTCCGCGCGTCGCCTCGGCGTGATTGCGCGTGTTGAAGAACAGGTAGTTCTCGCCGTGCAACAGCGGGAGCACGCCGAGCTGGCTGATGCGCGAATCCGGATCGATCACCAGGACGGATGACTCGCCTTCCTCCGGCAGTTCGTCGCGGAGGATCTCCAGCGCCGCGTGCCAGCCGGCGAACCGCTCGAACAGCCCTCCCCGGCGGGCATAGCTGATCGCCCGCAGGCGGATGGACGGATCGCCTTCGAACAGCCCGGCGAGCTTGCCGTTGCCGAGCACTACGATGTCCGTCTGAGGGAAGAGCTTTCGCAACCGCTGGATCATCACGCTGAGGATTGCCACGTCGGCGCCGATCGTGACGCGCGAAAGCAGCAGGATGCGCGACGGGGCGTTTCGGATGTCATAGCGATACGGTTTCGTGTGGGTGGCCAGCGCCCGCTGGTAGAGCTGCTCCGGCGAGGTGATGCCAAAGCCGGCCAGTTCCTGATCGAGGGTGCGGCCCGCCGGCACCGTGCGACAGAACGAGATGATCTGGCACATGACACGGCTGTACAGTTCGACCGGCAGTTCCTCGAAATCATCGCAGAGTTTCTCCACGACGATGCCGAAGAGCGCGGCCGCCACGACGTTGTCCAACTCCGGCTTCGAGTAGAACGTCCCCATCTCGCAGAGCAGGTCGATGTAGGCCGCCTCATAGAGGCCCTTCTGGAAATAGCGGTCGATGAACGAGAAAGCGATCTGACGCGACAGGTGCCCGAGGGCGTCGGCGTCCGTCTTGCTCTCCCGCAGCTTGTGCCATCTCTGTTGATAAACCAGCGGTTCCATGTTACGCACACACGCTCAACAGGGTCTCGGCCGCCGAAAAGACCTCGGCCGGCTTGATTTCTCTCATGCACTCGTGCTGCCTCGGGCAGACCTTCAGATGGCAGGGCGAGCACTCCAGATCCTTCCGTACGACGACGGTGCGGTCCGTGTTTGCCTCGGTGTACCGTGGATCGGTCGGTCCCATGATGACCACGACGGGCACGTCGAAGGCCACCGCATAGTGGCGCGGCCCGGTGTCGTTGGTAATCATGAGGTTACAGCGTTCGACCACGGGCTTGAGCATTTCCAGATCGATCTTGTCGGCCCGCAGGTCGATGACGCTTGCTGTGGTGCGATCTATGATGGCCTGCACGATATCATCCTCGCCCGGTCCCGAAAGAAGTATGACCTTGGCGCCCATGTTCTGCTGGCACAATCGGGCCAGTTCTGCGAAGTGTTCCGGCGGCCAGCACTTGGACGAGCCGAAGCTGGCGCCGGGATTGAGGCCGACCACGAACTCGCCTTCGCGGATTCCATGCCGCTCCAGAACCGTCTGCGCCTGTCGGCGGACGGAATTGCTGTAGAACAGCCGGGGTCTCGGGTCCGCCGGGATCTCCAACCCGAGCCAGCGGCAGATTTCGAGGTAGTAGTCGATCATGGGCATCGGAGTGATCCGGCCTCCATTGCGAGAGATCGCCGGTCCGCCCGCCAGCAGGCCGGCCCGCCATTCGCGCCGGTAGCCATAAAGAGTCCCGATGCCACTGAACCGCAACGTCAGCGCGGACCGCAGCGAGTTGGTCAGCAGGATCGCCGCCTCAGGACGCGCCTGGCGCAACTGGCTGCGCATCTTCTGGAACCCGGCCCAGGATTTGTCGTTGCCGTCGATGAATCCGTCGAACCAGGGGCTGTCCCGCAAAATCTTCTGCGCCGAACCCTTGAGCACGCCGAAGATCCTGGCCTGCGGCAAATTCCGTCGCAGACACTCGAAAACGGGCGTGGCCATGACGATGTCGCCGACCCAGTTGGGGCAGCGTACGGCCAGCGTCTTGACATGAGCAAGGGGCGATTCCATGGCAGTTATCTCAAATCCGCAGCCCCTCGACAAGCAAGGAGCCACGTATCCAATTGCAGGTCTACCTTCACAACGATTCTCTGGCTCAACGTCGACCCTGCATGATATAGAACGTCAGGGCCATCAATTGCAGAACGATTCCGAAGCCCAACGACATGAGAATGGGTTCAATCCTCCTGTCCGGGCTCATAAGGAACCACAGGGCCATCACCAGGCAGAACAGCACGAAGACCTGGACGATTCCGGCCAGCAGCCTCATGATCGAGAACTCGCCGAACATCTCGGATTTCTGCATCCGCTTGAGCTGCTCGAGAATCTCGACGAGCAACACCGGCGTCTCCTGATCCGGCTCGGCGTGTTCGTCCATCGCGCCGGTCGCCTCGGCACGCGGCTCGATCCTCAGCTCTTCGGCCTCCAGAGGCGTCACCTTGTAGTCGTGCTCGCTGACCGATTCCACTTCGTCGGTCGCAGCGGCCCGCGACGGCTCTTCTCTCGACGAGCGATGAAAATCCTTAATCATATTGGCAGCCTCTCTAATGTTGACCGCAACATGGTTGGGCGCGCAGTCTTGTGCATCATCGGGATCTGCAGGCCCTGGACGCAGGAGAATGGTCCGGCAGCCGGCGCGGCGCCCGGCCTCCACGTCCCGTCCGCTGTCGCCAATCATCCACGATTGCTTCAGGTCGAGGTCCATCGCCTCGGCCGCCGCCAGCAGCATGCCCGGCTGCGGTTTCCGTAGATCACTGTCGCGCCGGTACTTCGGGATCACCCCATCCGGATGATACGGGCAATAATAGATACCGTCGAGCGCGGCCCCCTTCAGCGCCAGCAGCTCCTGGAGACGCTCGTGTATTCGGCCGAGCATCTCTTCCGAGACGATCCCCCGCGCGACCCCCGACTGGTTCGAGACCACGACCGTTTTGTAGCCGAGCAGATGGAACTCCTTGATCACCTCGGCCGCACCGTCAAACAGCTTGACCTGGTCGGGGTGGCTCAGGTACCCCGAGTCCTCGATCAAGGTCCCGTCGCGATCGAAAAACACGGCTGCACTGGTCATGGCATCCTGCAAAATAGAAGACTACTCCGTGAAACTCCGTTCCACGAGGTCGCACACAATGTGATAGGCCAACTGGTGAATCTCCTGGCTTCGGGCTGTGGCTCGCGCCTCGGCGCACAGGCACAGGTCCGCCAGGGTCTCCAGCGGACTGGGGCTCCTGCCGGTAAAGGCGATTACGCGAGCGCCTTTGCGTTGGGCCGCTTCTACGGCCTTCAGCACGTTCGCAGAGGTCCCGCTGGTCGAGAACGCCCAGAGGACGTCGTCCTTCTTCACGAGAGCTTCGACCTGTCGGGCGAAGACGCTCTGGTAATCATAGTCGTTGGCAACGCACGTGAGCACCGACGTGTCGGTCGACAGTGCCACCGCCGGAAGGGCCCGTCGCTCGGTTCGAAACCGGCCTACAAACTCCCCGGCCACGTGCTGGGCATCGGCGGCCGAGCCTCCGTTGCCGCAGAGATACAGTGTACCGCCATGCCTGAGCGATTGTGTTATCATTTCGGCCACCCGGCCGACGACGTCGATCCCATCCCGCTCGAACTGCGCGACGAGCGCCCGGTGGTCGTCAAGAGTCTCTCGAACGATCTGTCTGTGTCCGTCGGTCATACCGGCTTTGCCTGCAAGGCCCGGATTCTGTCGATAGTGTCGGTCGAGCTCTTGTCCTTGACGAGCGGCGCTACCGCCACCTTTCCGCCGTACGACTCGACGAAATCCCAGCCGACGACGCCTTCCTTGCCGTAGTCGCCGCCCTTGACGAGCACATCGGGCCGCACCTTCCTGACCAGGTCCAGGACGCTTGGATCGTCGAAAACGGTGATGAAATCGACGGATTCCAGGCCGCTGAGCACTGCGGCCCGATCCTGTTCGCTGTTGATCGGACGATTGGGGCCTTTCAAAGCCCGCACCGAGCGGTCGCTGTTGAGGCCCACCACCACCACGTCGCCCTGCGACCGGCAGAACTCCAGGTATTCGATGTGCCCGCGATGGAGCACGTCGAAGCAGCCGTTTGTGAAGACGATGCTCTGTTGGCGGTCCCGGCGCCACGCCAGCTCCTCCAGCAGGGCCTCCAGCGGGCGGACCTTGTCGTTTCGCGTGCTGTAGAGCCGGGCGATCTCCCGCTCCATCTCGGCACGGCTAACCGTGGCGGCGCCGAACTTCTCGACCTCGATTCCGCCGGCGATATTGGCCAGGTGCACGGCCGTCAGATAGTCGCTCTCGGCGGCCAGACTGACCGCGAGTGTAGCCAGGACGATGTCGCCGGCGCCGGTCACGTCGTAGACCGTGCGCGGCTTGATGGGAACCAGTTGGCTCAGCTCTCGGGTCGCCAGATATGCGCCTTCCCTGTCGAGCGTCACCACGACCGCTTCGAGGCTAAGGTTTTTCAGCAGATTCCTGGCGGCTCGGGCGGCGTCGGATACGGTGCGAATCTCCAGGCCGTACACGACCGAAGCCTCGTGCCGGTTCGGGGTGATCAGCGTCGCGCCGCTGTATTTGGTGTAGTCGCGCCCGGGAGTAGGATCGACGAGCACTTTCTTGCCTGCCTCGACCGCCATAACGATCATGTGCCGGCAGAGCAGGTCCGTCAAGACGCCCTTGTTATAGTCCTGGAGGCAGACGATATCGACGCCGTCCAGACGCTCGCGGTATTGGCGGAGCATCTCCTCGCCCAGCTCGATGCGAGCCGGATCGGCCACCTCCCGGTCGATTCGCATCAACTGCTGCTTGTGGCGGTGCTGGGCCAGACCGACGACCCGCTGCTTGGTCACCGTAGGGCGGTCCGGCGCCTCGTGCAACGTGCTTACGTCCACACGGAGGTCGGCGAGCATTCCCTTGAGTCTTTGGCCCTCTGCATCCTGGCCCACCAGTCCGACGCAGACGGGCGCAGCGCCCAGCGCCGCCAGGTCGGCGGCCACCGAGGCGGCGCCGCCGCAGCGGTACTCCGTCTCGGTCACCTTCAGCACAGGCACCGGGGCCTCGGGGCTGATCCGCACGGCGTCGCCATAGACGTAGACGTCGAGCATAAAGTCGCCCGCGACCAGGACCTTCGGCGCACCGAGGCTGCCAATTGTCTTGAGTAGTTGTTCGTACATACCAGAACCGCCAACGCGGCCGTATCCCATAAATCCTTACGAAGCCGGTATTGTACCGGCCAAGGTCTGCTCGATCAAGGCCATTAACGGATCTCCGCCGGCTGTAAATCGAAGCTCTACCGCCAGATAGGCCGTCGGAACCGCATCGTCGGGCCGGTTCAGGGGCGCGATCTTGGTCCAGTCTTTTTGGGTTGTCAGTAGCAGTTCGGCCCCGCATGAGCGAGCGGCCTGGCACAGATCGGCCAGGTCGTCCTGCGCATACGCATAGTGGTCGTCGTATGCCTGCGAACCGGCCATGACGCAGCCGCAGGCGTGAACCGTCGTGAAAAAGGCCGCCGGGTTGCCCAAGCCGCAGAACACAAAGACCCTCTTGCCCCTTAGGTCTTCCAACGGGATTTCGACCCCGCCGCCTCGACGTACCCCAACTGGTGCGTGAATGGAGCGGACGACCACGAGGTCGGGATTCATCTGGCGGACTTCCGTCTCGATCTGGCGGAGCGTCTCCTCGCAAACCTGATCGCTGCGGGTCAGGACCACGGCGTGGGCCCGCGCCAGCCCGCTGAGGGGCTCGCGAAGCAGACCGGCGGGCAGAAGCCGGCCGTAGCCGAAAGGGCAGGTGGCGTCTACGGTGACGATATCGAGGTCGCGTCCCAGCCGGCGATGCTGGAAGCCGTCGTCCATGAGGAGAATTTGGGTGCCGTGGCTGCGAATCGCCTCGGCGGCTCCGGCGACCCGGTCCGGATTGATGATCACCGGCACTCCCGGACAGGCGGCGGCCAGTTCCGCCGGCTCGTCCGTGTTTGTAGTCGTAGGGTGGGCATTGCCCACCTTCGTGTCATGGTATGCGGTGCACACCCTACGAGCCTTGTACCCCCGTGTCAGGATGGCCGCACGCAGCCCCTTCTGGCCCATCAAGCGGGCCAGCCAAACCACCAGAGGCGTCTTGCCCGTCCCGCCCGTGGTCAGATTGCCCACGCACAGAACCGGCACGCCGACCCGATGGATCCGCAGTAAGTCATGTGCGTAAAGCCAATTTCGAAGAAGGGTTACAAGTGAATAGGGCCATGAAAGAAGTGTCAAGAGCATTCGAGTGGGAATGCCGAGCCAAGGGGAGATCTGCCCGGAAATGAGCTTTCGATAGGTCTGTTGGTCCACCGGACGGTCCCCCGGATAGTCTCGTGGCGATTGTCGCGGGCAGCTTGGGTCAGGTGGCGACCAGCATGGCCTGGGCGACTTGTTTGGCTTTGTCGGTGCCGGCGAGCAGTTCGACGAGTCTCAGGGCGAACTCGATGGCGGTCGCCGGGCCCTGGCTGGTGACGCAATGGCCGTCGACGACGACGCGCTCGCGCGAGAGGCATTTGGAGTCAAGCTGATTCTGCATCGCCGGAAAGCACGTGGCCTTGAGGCCCTTGAGCAGGCCGTGATGGTGCAGGACAACGGCCGGCGAGGCGCAGATCGCAGCGTAGAGCCGCCCCGCGTCCTTCTGTTCCTTGAGCTTGACGATCAGCGGAGCTGAATCGCGCAGGTGCTCGGCGCCGGGCATCCCGCCGGGCAGAGCGATGCAGTCGTACGTCCGCGCGACGCAGTCGGCGATCAGGCGGTCGGCGACTATCTTTACGCCCCGGCTGGCCGTGACCTGCAACGCGTCGACCGAGGCGACGGTGACCCCGATTCCGGCGCGACGCAGCGTGTCGATGATGCACGCCGCCTCGATCTCTTCCGTCCCGTCGGCGATCGGAACCAGCGCTGTCTTAGCCATGTTTGCCTCCAGACAAGAAAGTCGAATATCAAGAAGCAAGAATCAAGATGGCAAATCAAAATCCAAAGATACTATCTCGAAGCGATTCCATATGTTTGATCTTTGCACTTTGATCTTCGAGGTCACTTCATTTTCGCGATGATGGCATCGGCCATCTCGCGGGTGCCGACGGCGGTCGGGTCGTCCCGGTTTGGCTTCATGTCGTACGTGACGTTCTTGCCCTCAGCGATCACGGTGGCCACCGCGCTTTCGAGCTTGTCGGCCTCGGGCGTCTTGCCGAGGTGGCGGAGCATCAGGACGCCGCTGAGGATCAGGGCCGTCGGGTTGACCTTGTTCTGGCCTTTGTACTTCGGAGCGCTGCCGTGCGTGGCCTCGAAGATCGCGGCCTTGAGGCCGATATTGGCGCCCGGCGCGACGCCCAGCCCGCCGACCAGCCCGGCGCACAGGTCGCTGAGGATGTCGCCGTAGAGGTTGGGCAGCACGATCACGTCGTACAGCTCCGGCTTCTGGACCAGTTGCATGCACATGTTGTCGACGATGCGGTCCTCGAACTCGATGTCGGGGAAGTCCTTGGCAACCTGACGGCTCACCTCGAGCCAGAGCCCGTCGGAGAACTTCATGATATTGGCCTTGTGTACGCTGGTGACCTTCTTTCGTCCCATCTTGCGGGCGTAGTCGAAGGCGTACCGCATGATGCGTTTGGTTCCGGCCACGGAAATCGGTTTGATGCTGACGCCGGCGTCCGGCTTGATCTGCCGCTTGCTGCGCTGGTTGAGCCAGGCGATCAGTTCGAGCGTGTCGTCCTTGCCCTTCTCGAATTCGATGCCGGCGTACAGGTCTTCGGTGTTCTCGCGGACGATCACCAGGTCGATGTCCGAATACCGGCTCCGCACGCCCTTGTAGCTCTTGCAGGGCCGCAGGCAGGCATACAGGTCGAACGCCTGACGCAGATGGACGTTGATGCTGCGAAATCCGGTGCCGACGGGCGTGGTGATGGGGGCCTTCAGCGCGATGCCGTTGCGGCGGATGGACTCGACGGTCGCCTCCGGCAGAGGAGTGCCTTCGCGTTCCATGACGTCCAGACCCGCCTCTGCCAGGTCCCACTTGATGCCCGCGCCGGTGGCGTCGATGCATCGACGCGTCGCTTCGGCGATCTCCGGACCGATTCCGTCCCCGCTGATCAGTGTCACATTCGTCATTCGCGTGTACTCCTAATAGGCCATAAAGGCCGTTATCCTACCGGCAATCGCGGCCCCGGTCAACCTTCGGCTGCGGCGGGATTCTGCTTTGACGTGGGCCCGAGGCGAGGTAAGATGAATGTTGGCCGCCAGGGGGCTCCCGAGGCGGGCAGAGACCTTGCATTGACAGGAGAGAGTCATGAAAAGCACAGCCCTGTTCGTCCCGTTGATCCTCTTGGCCGCTGCGTCGGCCGCGAACGCCAAACTCATCGCCTGTGTCGGCGACAGCATCACCTATGGATCGGGCATCTCGGACCGGTTGCGCGACGGCTATCCCGCCCAGTTGGAGCGGATGCTGAAGGAGTTCGACCCGGCCTGGGAGGTCGAGAATTTCGGCGTCAGCGGCGCGACCCTGCTGAGCAAGGGCGACAAGCCCTACATCCGCGAAAGCGCCTACCAGAGCGCGCGGGCGAGCAATCCGGACATCGTCATCATCAAGCTGGGCACCAACGACTCCAAGCCGCACAACTGGGTCTATGCGAATGAGTATGTCCCCGACTACATCGCGATGATCGAGGCGTTCCGCTCGCTGCCGAGCGCGCCGGTGGTGTGGATCTGCAAGCCAGTGCCTGCCTTCTATGTGAATTTCAGCATCCGCCCGGAGGTGATCCGCGACGAGATCCTCCCGATGATCGACGAGATTTCGCTTCAGACCGGTGCGCCGGTGATCGACCTGTACACCGCGCTCGATGGCCATGGCGACCTGTTCCCCGACGGCATTCACCCCAATGCTGAGGGAGCGGGATTGATGGCTGAAGCCATTCTGCCGCATCTGACGGGCGTGCGTCGGGCGCCCGACTTCAACCACGACGGCGTGGTGAACCTGCTGGACTTCGCGCATCTGGCCATGCAGTGGTTGGCCGGCGAGAGCACCCTGGACATCGCGCCGGCGCCCGATGGGGACGGCTCGATTGGCTATCTCGACTTGGCGGGCGTGGGGATGTACTGGCTGAAGTATCCCAATCTGATTACGCACTGGCCGCTTGACGAGGCCGAGGGCAACCTGGCGATCGATGTGCTCGGGAAGTTCGACGGGACGCTGGAAGGAGGACCCCAGTGGCGACCCGATGGCGGCATGATCGGCGGGGCCCTGGAACTGGATGGGATCGACGACTACGTCAGCGCTCGTACGATTCTGCGTCCGACCGATGGCGCGTTCACGGTGTTCGCCTGGGTCAAGGGGGGGCAGCCGGGGCAGGTGATCCTGGCCCAGGCGGATTCCTCCGGTGCGGGTGTCACGTGGATCGGCACCGATGTTGTGACCGGCGCGATCATGACGCGTCTGACCGACGGCGGGCGCATGACCGTCCCGCTCGCGTCGGATCGCGTCGTCACCGACGGCCAGTGGCATCGCGTCCGGCTGGTCTGGACGGGCCTGCGGCGGCATCTCTACGTCGATGGGCAGGAAGTAGCCTCCGACGATCGTGACCTGAGCAATCTGAGGTCCTCGAACGCAGGTTTCCTTCTGGGCGCCGGCGAGGGGTTCGCCCCCGGGGCGTTCTGGGCCGGAATGGTCGACGACGTGCGGTTCTACGATCGTGCCGTCATGCCGTAGCGCGGACCTACACCGACCGGGCGGCGATCCACGCGCCGGCGATCGGAACGCCAATCATCGCGCCCACATTCGCCAAGGCGATGATCAGAAGGATCCGTGTCACCGGGTTGGTCCAGAAACCCTTGAGGCTGCCGATGGCCTCGGGCAGGTCTTCGAAGTCGCTGACCGTTGGCCTTCGGACAAACGCCTGAACGATGCCGGCGACCCAGCCCGCGGCCAGGAGTGGATGCAGCGTCGTGATCGGGGCCGCGAGGAAGGCCGACAGGATCGTTAACGGATGGGCCAGCGCCAGCGCCGCCCCGGCGGCTGCCAGCGTCCCTGTCACGAGAATCCAGATGTAGATGTTCTCGAAGCCGTGCGTGGTGTCCTTCGTGAAGCCGTGAGCGATCAGGGCCACGATCAGCAGGGGGATGCCCCACGCGAAGACCGTCGGCCAGATCGATTTGGGTGGCAGCGTCATCAGCTCATCGAGGGGCTCGTCCTGTTGGATGTGACGTTGGATCCCGTCCAGGTGTCCGGCGCCGACGATTGCGACAACGGTCGGACCGGGCGCGGTGCGAATCTTTTGCGCCAGGTAGATGTCCCGCTCGTCGATCAGCCTTCTCTTGATCTCGGGATACTTTCCGGCGAACTCGGCCATCACCGCTTCGAGCTGGTCCTGCTTCTTGAGGGCCTCGATCATGTCGGTGTCGATTTCCTCGTGGACGAAGATGCCCGTGGCCAGTTGCATGAACAGCTTGAGCTTGTTCCAGAGGCCCAGATAGCCCCAGACGCGTTTCAGCGTGATCTCGATGTCGCGATCGGCCAGGACGAGTTGGGCTCCGGTTTCTTCCGCCAGCTCGATGCCCTTGAGCATCTCGGCGCCCGGCTGGATGCCCAGCTTCTCGCCCAGACGCCGATAGAAGCTGGTCATGATCAGTTGCGCCAACAGGAAGGTGGCCTTCTTCTGCCGGATGACCTTGAAGATGTCCATCTTCGCCCAGTTGTCCGCCTGGGTCATCGCCTGGTAGCGTCCCTTGCACAGCTCAATGCAGATGGCGTCGGGTTTGACCGCTTCGACCGTCGTGCGGACGTCCTCGACGCTCTCCTTGGACAGGTGCGCGGTGCCAACGAGGTATATATTTCTGTCACCGACCCTCACGTGCGCAACACGCTCGGGCAGGGCGATCTTATCGGTGGTTTCCATTGGTTGCCTTGAAATCAAAGACGTTTCTGGTCTTATCGGCCACAAATTATACGCGATTGAGCCCGAATCGCGAGAAGATTCGCACAGGCCTGCGCTCAAGAGATCTGTGCGGTTCTTCGACCCCAGCAGTCGCCATGGCGTTGCGAAGCCCGTGTGGCAGCCTCATCCGCCGCAGGCGGATGGAGGATGGCTTCGACAGACCCAGAAAAGGCTTGAAAAAGCGGGGGGCGGCTGGCAAGCTTGGCGGCGACGGTCCGGCTTGGGATCGCATCATCGGGTTAAGGCGACGGGATGGTCTCATGAAGCAGCGACTTGGTCTCTTTCTTTTTTGCATAGCAGCTCTGATCCTCGTCGAGGGCGCGCTTGGGGCCGGACAAGCGGACGATCCATCCGTTCTCACCATCAAGCGGATCTTCGATTCGAACGACTTCAAGGGCGAGTCCTTCGGTCCGGCCCGCTGGCTCAAGGACGGCTCTGGCTACACCACGCTGAAGGACTCCAACGACCTCGACAAGGCCAAGGACATCGTGCGACACGATCCGCAGACAGGCGAGCGCGACATTCTCGTGCCCGCCGAGAAGCTCATTCCCAAGGGACAATCCAAGCCCCTGAGCATCGATGGCTACACTTGGTCCGACGACGGCAAGAGGCTGCTGATCTTCACCAACGCGCAGCGGGTCTGGCGCGCCAACACGCGCGGCGACTACTGGGTGCTGACGCCGGCCAACGGGCGACTGAAGAAGCTGGGCGGCGATGCGCCGGCCTCGTCGCTGATGTTCGCGAAGTTCTCTCCCGACGGCCGCAAGGTCGCCTACGTTCGCGAGAACAATCTCTACGTCCAGAACGTCGGCGACCTGGAGATCGCGCAACTGACGCACGACGGCTCGGAGACGGTCATCAACGGGACCAGCGACTGGGTCTACGAAGAGGAGTTCTACCTGCGGGACGGTTTCCGCTGGAGTCCCAACGGCAAGTGGATCGCCTACTGGCAGTTCGACACGTCCGGCGTCCCGATGTTCCACCTGATCGACAACACGCGCGGGCTGTATCCGGAGATCACCACGTTCGGCTATCCCAAGGCGGGCCAGACGAACTCGGCGGTCCGCGTGGGCGTGGTCCACGTCGAGGGCGGCTCGACGCGCTGGTTCGAGCTGAGCGACGACACACGCAACCACTACATCCCCACGATGGACTGGGCCGACAACTCCAAGGACATTGTCCTCCAGCACCTCAACCGCCTGCAGAACAGAAACGAAGTCATCCTGGCGAACGTGCGGAAGGGTGCCAGCCGGACCGTGATGACCGAACGCGATGCCGCCTGGCTCGATGTCACCGACTGCTTGAAGTGGTTCGACGACGGCCGTCGCTTCACCTGGCTGAGCGAGCGAGATGGCTGGCGGCACCTGTATGCGGTCTCCCGTTCGGGCCGGAAAGCGAAGCTGCTGACGCCGGGGGCGTTCGACGTGATCGATCTCGAATGTGTCGACAAGGAAGGTGGCTGGGCCTACTACACCGCCTCGCCCGACAATCCGACCCAGCGGTACCTGTACCGCGTCTCGCTCGACGCGAACAGTCCGGCCGAACGGATCACGCCGCAGGACCACGCCGGCACGCACGCCTACGACATCTCGCCCGATGCGAAATGGGCGTTTCACACGTACTCATCTTTTGGCGTTCCTCCCGTGACCGAGCTGGTGTCGTTGCCTGGCCACGAGACCGTACGCGTGCTGGCGGACAATGCCGAGCTGCGCGAGACGTTGGAGAAGCTCGACAGGGGACCGTCCGAGTTCTTCCGCGTCGACATCGGCGACGGCGTGGAGCTGGATGGCTGGTGCATCAGGCCGCCGCAGTTCGATCCGAACGAGCGGTATCCCACGCTGTTTCACGTCTACGGCGAGCCGGCCGGCCAGACCGTGCTCGACCGGTGGGGCGGCAAGGGCTATCTCTGGCACCTGATGCTGGCCCAGAAGGGTTATGTGATCGCCAGCGTGGACAATCGCGGCACGCCCGCGCCGAGGGGTCGTCAGTGGCGCAAGAGCGTCTACCACCAGGTCGGCATCCTCGCCTCGGCCGACCAGGCGGCGGCCGTCGGCAAGATCGTCGAGACGAGACCCTTTGTGGACCCGAACGCCATCGGCATCTGGGGCTGGAGCGGGGGCGGCTCGATGAGTCTCAATGCGATCTTCCGCTATCCCGACCTGTATCGCATGGCGATGGCGATTGCCTTCGTCAGCGATGAGCGCTTCTACGACACGATCTACCAGGAACGCTACATGGGGCTGCCCGACGACAACGCCGAGGGCTACAAGAACGGCTCGCCGATCACCTTCGCGCACCAGCTCCGGGGCCGCCTGCTGCTGGTGCACGGCACCGCCGACGACAACGTTCACTACCAGAACTGCGAGGCGCTGGTCAACGAGCTGGTCAAGCACGACAAGGCGTTCACGATGATGTCGTATCCGGGCCGCACGCACGGCATCGGCGAGGGCGACGGCACCACGGTCCATCTCTATTCGTTGCTGACGCGCTATCTCGAAGAGAATCTGCCCGGCGCACGCCGTGCTCCCGAAGGAGGTGACAGATGAGACGGACACGCGCGCTCAGCCTTGTGATCCTGTGCTGGTCGACGGTGGCTTGCACAGCCGAGGTTCGCACGGGACTCGACAACGTCGCGAATCACCGCTCACTGTTTGCCGGCCGGCGTATCGGGATTATCGCCAATCACACCGCGTACGACCGGCAGGGTCGGTTCATCGTCGATGTCTTTAGGGGTATCGACGGCGCGCAGGTGGTGGCGCTGTTCAGCCCGGAGCACGGGTTGTACGGCGTCGAGGAGGCGGGCGAAACGATCGACGACCGGCGCGACCCGAAGTACGGCCTGCCGGTGCACAGTCTCTATGGCCGGACCCGCAAGCCGACGCCCCAGATGCTCGAAGGGATCGACGTGCTGGTTTTCGACATCCAGGACGTCGGCGTGCGGTTCTATACCTACATCTCGACGATGTCCCTGGTGATGGAGGCGGCCGCCGAATGCGGCAAACGCTTCATCGTGCTGGATCGCCCGAACCCGATCGGCGGAACCAAGGTCGAAGGTCCCATTCTGGAGCCGTCGCTGGCCAGTTTCGTCGGCATGCATGCCATCCCCGTCCGGCACGGCCTGACGGTGGGGGAGCTGGCGCGAATGATCGACGGCCGGGGATGGCTCGCCGGCGGGGTCCACGTCGATCTGAGCGTTGTCCCGATGACGGGGTGGGACCGCACGATGTGGTACGACCGGACCGGACTCGTCTTTCGCAAGCCGTCTCCGAACATGCCGGACCTCGAAACCGCCACCGTGTATCCGGGGCTCTGTCTCCTGGAGGGCACCAATCTCTCTGAGGGGCGAGGCACGACGATGCCGTTTCGCCAGTTCGGCGCGCCCTGGATCGACGGTGCGAAACTGGCTGCTCGATTGAACGGCCTGAATCTGACCGGTCTGAAGTTCCACGCGACCACGTTCACGCCGACCGCATCGAAGCACCAGGGACTCCTCTGCTCCGGCGTCCGCATCGAGGTCACCGACCGCGATCGCCTGGAGCCATTCTGGTCGGGCGTTCGCATCATCAACGAAATCGCGCGAATGGCTCCCGAGAAGTTCGAATGGAGGGCAGACCATTTCGACCGGCTGTGCGGAACCGCTGCGATTCGCGAGGCCATTGCCAATCGCAGGCCCTTGCCCCCATTGTGCGAGACGCACCGCGCTGCCTGCGAATCCTTCCAGCGCATCAGCCGCCCGTACCTGCTTTACCCCGACTGAATGCGTGTCGATCCGCCGACTACGGAGGCGGGGCGTCGTAGCCTTCGCCGGGCGCGGAGATCAGACGGAAGACCAGAACGGGGCGGCCGGCCTTGCCGAAATCACCCCGGAGTCGAATCCAACAATCGGAGGTCTTGTCACGGTCTCGTCCGGGCATGAAGAAGCAGCAGGGCAGTGCTGTGCGGCCCATCGCCTCTAGGGTGACATTCCACGCCTTCGGCTCCAGCCGCCAGCCTTCGGGTGCGTGGTCGACGGTGATACGGCCTTTGACGGCTGTGTCGCCGAAGTTGTAGGCGTAGAAAGGCAGGACGGTTTCCGTCTCAGGCTCGACCCGGTGCTCGTAATCGGAGGCCCAGGCGATCTGCTCGACGTCGACGCTGGTCGAACCAGGCATGTGCAGTTGCAGAACGACAGGACAGATCTCGCCCGGACGATGCTCGGATCGCCGGGGCGGCGATTCGAGCGACAGCTCGGAGGCGTCGCCGGAACGCAAGAGAACGAAGACCGGGGTCGATTGCAGCCGTTCGGGGACTCCCGATTCCAGCAGGCGTCCGAGGTAGTCGTACACGCGGTCGACCGCGACGGCTCTGGGCAGGCTCCACGGGACAGTCGTCTTGCCTCGCTGGGACCAGTCCCCCGGTTTCTCGGCCCAGGCCACGAGGACGTCGCGCGCTTTGCCATCAGGCTCGGCGCGGAAGGCATAGACCTGAGCGTCCGGTTGGCCCGTCAGGTTCCACCGGCCCAGACACATGGCGCCGGCCAGGAAGCGGCCGATTGCCGCCATCGCGACATAGCTCGGTCGCGGCGTCTGGTCCAGCCGCAGCAAGCCGAACTGAACCTTGCTGGGCTCATAGTAATTGCCGAGGATGAAGTGGAAGTGCCGGTCGGCGCCGGCAAACAGACTGCTGGCGTATGACTGCGCCATGAACTCCGCCTTCTGCCGCTCGCCTTCGCGCGACAGCTCGCACCATGGCTCCGGGCCCACGCATTGCAGACCCCGGTCGCTCTCCGTTACCCAGATGGGCCGGCCGCACGCCGCGATGTGCACCGGTCCCCACAGCCGCTCATACGAATCGGGCCAGTCGTACGTGTGGATGTTGTACGTGTCGAAGTACGGCCATGTCTCGTTCGCCAGGATCAGACGCGTGTGCAGCATCGTCGGGACCGCGGTCGAGACGTTCCAGCAGACGATCAGGTTTGGGTCGCCCGCCTTGAAACCGAGATAGGCCGCCTTCTGGTACGAGCACATCTCGTCGCTGGTATGGCCTCCGAAGGTGGCGACATTGGCTTCGTTCCAAGGCTCCCACGCCTGCACCCGGCCCTTGTACCGGCTCGCCATTGCCCGGCAGAAGCGGTACGCATGGCGCAGGTCGGCAGGATAGCGCCCGCTCGATTCGCCGTCGTCGACCGCCCACCGAGGCGTGCCGTGAAAGACCTGGAGGACCTTCAGTCCATGCCTGGCCTGGAGGTCGGCCGAGAGGTCGTACGTCGTTGTCGCATCGGCGAAGCGTCCCGGCTGCGGCTCGACGTCCCGCCAGCGCATCCGGTCGCGAATCCAGTTGACGCCCGCCAGCGCCGCCAGTCGCGCGAACCGCTCCTGCTTAGCCGAATCGTTCGGTGCGAACCACGCCGTGGCCGAGTCGATGCAGATCGGCGAGTCTTGCGGGACCGGCGCCAGCGGACGCCCGAGCACGGCCGCCGTCGTCCAGGCGACGCATTCGCCGTCTTCCGAGAGGAACTCGATACGGTACCATCCGATGCCCAACGGGCCGAGGTCGATCTGCGACATAGATGGATCGAGATCGCCGGTGCGGACTTCGGTCTCGCGGTCGTCGAGCGCACGCCAATGCGTCACGGCCCCCGACGGAACCGGCGCCGTGACCACCTGTCCTTCCACGAACACCGCCGGCAGTTCCCTGGCGTTGGGGACACTTCGTTCGATGGCCGGTTCTGTCACTGTGCCATCGGCCGCAGTCGCACCGAACAGCAGGGCCAGCATAGCGGCGGCAATGTAAGACGTCTGGGCCTGGTTCATATTTGGCGTCCTCCAAAGACTCAGACTGGGAACAGCGTGTCCAGCATGGCGTCGAGCCGTTTCTTGCCGACGTAGGCGCCGCGATAGATGTCGGGCAGCAGCCACAAGTCGAGCATGATCCACTTGTCGTAGCCCTGGTCTTTCAGCTCGCGCAGCAGCGCGAGGAGGTCGAGCTTGCCGTCGCCGAGCGTCAAGTGCTTCGATGTCCCGCCCTCGGGGCGGCAGGTGCCGTCCGTGTCGGTGAAGTGGACGTGGCCGACGCGACCGCGAAACTCCCGGAGGAAGCTCATCGGATCGCCGTTGCCGAGGATCGTGCTGTGGCTCGGGTCGAACGTCACAAAGAAGTGCGGCGAGTCGATCCAGTCGACGAGCTTGTGCAGCAGCTCGAACGTGTGGGTTGCCATGACCGGCTCCGGCTCGGTCGTGACGTACATGCCGTACTGCCACGCGTACTCAGTGAGCTTTGCCCAGGTGTCCGCGGTCCACTTGCAGAATTCTTCGCTGCCCGGCCCGACCGGCCCGCCCGACCAGAGCGCGATGAACTGGCATTCCCAGCCATGCAGCAGATCGACTTGGTGCTTGAGGTGGGTCAGGTAGCGGCTCCGGCTCGCCGTATCGGGTGAGCCGCAGTCGCCGTCCAGGCCGCGACCCTGGAGCGTCATGATCTCCAGGCCCAGCCGGTCGTACATGCGTTTGACCGCGCGGGCCTCTTCCTCCGTCTGCGGATACGGCTGCGGCCAGTCCACCAGCTCGACGCCGTCGAACCCGCAAACGCGCACGAACTCCAGAACCTCCTGGAGATCCATTCGGTAGCCATACGAGCGCACCGACTCGAATCCATTGAGCCCGACCGCGGTCTTCCATCGCTTCGTATGCGCCGCATGCTCTGAGTTGCCCGCCGCCGCGAAGCGCGCCATCGCGCCGCCCGCTGCACCGGCGACTGCACCGCACAATAGGCTTCGGCGTGTCATTTTCTCTATCGTCACGAATCGACTCCCGGATTGCAGTTGATCGGTCGCATAGGGCCCCACGGCCTGTGGGGATTATAGAGAGGCGCAGGACTCCGCGCCAACGCAAAACCCGTGGAGACAGGCTGTGGCAGAGATGGGACGCCTCAGACATGGAATGCCCCGGCCCTGCGCGGGGCAGGGCCGGGTGGCGTTTGCGTTCTACAGTCCGATGGTGATCACCGCCGCCGAGAGGGCGGGCAGAGTCAGACGCAGGACGCCGTTCTTGATCCGGACGTCGCCGGGCTCAGCGCGGACGGCCTGTGGACGGGCGATTGTGTTGCGGGACTGGAGCGAGCCGGGGGCGACCATCTGCATCGTCGCGGCGACGGGGGAGAAGCCGTCGGCCAGCTTCAACGAGACCGCAACGGGCGCATCGCCCGCGTTGACGGTCTTGACGTACAGCGTCTTGCCGTCCTGCGATTTGGTCGCGACGGTGTTGAGCGTTTGCGATTCGGGGCCGATGCTTATCCGATTCGGCGCGTAATGATCGCGCCACAGCTGCATCACGACGTAGTTTGGAGCACCAAACCACGAGGACTGGTCGAAGTTGATGAAGGCGTTGTCCCAGGCGGTGGCCGAGACGTGACGCAGAAACAGGGCGGGCCCGCCGATTTCGAAGACGTCGCCGCACCGCTCGAACCCGTTGAGCACGCCGCCGGCGTACAGGCCCGTGCGCCAGTCGGTGCTCTGGGCGTTCCATTCCGAGCAGTAGATCTTCATCTGGGGATTGGCGCTGGCGGCGATGATCTCGCCCGTCTGGCGGATGAACCGCTCGTAGTTATACGGACCGTCGGCGAAGTGGTCAGGATTCTCGTAGTGATGGATGCTCAGGTAGTCGATCAGCTTGGCGCAGTCCTCGATCATCCGCCGGTTCCAGTTCAGATCGAAGCTGCCGCTGCCGCAGGCGGCCAGCTTGATCGACGGATCGGCCTGGCGCATCGCGGGGGCGAACTTCTTGACCGCCGCGATGTAATTGTCGATGCCCATGCCCCACGTCTCGTTGTCAATCTCCCAGTACGTGATGTTGTAGGGCTCGGGATGGCCGTTGGCGGCGCGGACCTTGCCCCATTTGGACGTCGCCGGGCCGTTGCAGTACTCGATCCAGTCGAGTACATCCTGGAGGAAGTCGTGGGTGTCGGCGTCGTCGTTCCACTGCGGCGTGCCGATACTGGCGACGAGCAGCGGCTCGGCGCCCACCTCGCGGCACAGCGCGATGAACTCGTCGGTCCCCAGGCTGTTGATGTCCAGGTCGTCCCACATCTCGCGCGGCGTCGCGCGACGCTTGTGTTGCGGGCCGATGCCGTCCTTCCAGCGGTAGGGGGACGCGAAACAGCCGCCGGGCCAGCGGATGATCGGCGGCCGAATCTCCGCGACGGCCTTCAGCAGGTCGGGACGGAAGCCGCCGGCAGCCTGCCACGATCGCGGCATCATGCTCACCTGGTCGAGCCGGACGTTGCCGCCAGCAGGCACCACGACCTGGAACGTCGCGTTGGCGTCGGAGACCTTCGGATGCAACTCGAACTTCAGCTCTCGCCAGTCACTTCCCGGCGCGTCGAGTTTCTGCTCGGCGATGGTTCTGTCGGTGCCATCGGCGAGTCGCACGATCAGGCCGCGCGAAGCCCGGCCACGAGCCCAGAGCGAGCCGGCGTAGACGTCGTCCTTGCGGATGTTGAACTGGTCTTGGGCCAGAGCCGTTTCGCTCTGCTCGGAGGTGTCGATCTGCACACAGAAGTTGCTGTTGGAGGGGTTCTCGGATTCGATGCTGGCCTTGCCACCGCCGACGATGCGCCAGTGCTTGGCGCCGAACCTGTCCTCGCCGACGGAGGGCAGACCTTCATACAGCGTCTTGCCGTCGAGCGTGGTGACTTTGAAGTTGCGGAACCTCGCCTGCGTGGACCACGTGCTGACGCCTACCTGGCCAGACAGATGCGCAGAGCGCTCGTCGGTGTAGTCGAGTACCTGCTGGCTGTCGAGCCAGACCTGGAGGTGGTTGCCTTCGCATCGAACACGGATCGGGTACCATCTGCCCGTCTCGATCTTGCCTTCAACGGCCCGGCCCACGGTGCGACGACCGCCGCCGACACCCTTCTCCAACTGGTGCCGCAGGTTGCCCCAGCCGCCGAGGTTGTACCAGTAATACGCCTGGTCGCTGGCGGCGCGGAACAGGATGAGAAAGCCCTCGGCCCCACCGGTCTTCATGGCTTCGAGCGTGTACTCGTAGTCGGTCCACGCGCGGTCTCCGAAGACCAGCCGCAGGTCCGTGCCGGAGCCGCTCTGGACGAGCTGGCCGTCCTCGACCGACCAGCGGCCCGCCGTGTTCTCCTCGAAGCTGCGGTTCCACACCAGCTCGCCCCACAGCCCGCCGTTGGCCGAGTGGTAGATGTGCTCGAAAAAGTGCCCATAGACCTTCTCGTCGATCCCGTTCAGCACCTGCCCCGGATAGATCGTATAGGAGACTTCTTTGCTTTGGCTACTCTGGCCGAGCGCCGCCGCGCCGAGTATTGCCAGCATTGCGCAGCCCAGAACGCCGCGCCCGATCAGATCTTTGCCTCGTCCACTCATGTCTTTCACCTTTCCTTGAATCTGCAAACTGGCCCGGCCCCGATGCAGGTCGGGATTCGCCACCCAGCCTATGCCAATCACCTGCCCCGAGCAACACCCTTCTGCGTTTGGATTCCACCACATCCCGAACGCTCCTGCGGGCCCATCGGTGCTTGGATGGGCTGGCCCAGACGCGTCATATCTGGTATGATATGAAAGGTCGAAAACAGTAGTACCTTGAGGAGAGCACATGGAACGCGTGAATCTGCCCTTGTCGGAAATGACAGTCGCGGAGAAGCTCGATCTGATCGAAGCGATCTGGGACGATGTCACCAAGGACCAGCAGTCGCTGGAACTGCCAAGCTGGCACGCGGACGTCCTCCGAGATCGGCAGAAAGCCCTGGAGGCCGGCAAGGCGAAGGTCTGCGACTGGGAGGAGGCCAAGCAGAGAATCCGAAGGAATGTCTCGTGAAGGTCGCCATCCTCGATGCCGCCGAGAAGGACCTCCTGGACGGATTCTGGTTCTATGAGAGGTAATCCCTGGGACTCGGCTCCTATTTTCTTGACTCAGTCTACTCCGACATCGATTCACTGGCCGAGTATGGCGGTATCCATCAGGTGGTTCTTGGACACCATCGGCTTCTTGTGAAGCGGTTCCCATTTGCCGTGTACTACCAGGTACGCGAAGGGCAGGTTCTCATCATGGCGGTGCTCGATTGCAGGCGGAACCCAAGCTGGACACGCCAACGTCTGATGTCCGAGTGACCTGCATCCGGCCAGAAAGCACGGCGTTCTACGCTGGGGCGATCCGGGAGCGTACCGATCCACGTACGGAGCATCGATGCACGACCCGGCCCAATTCCCCTACGCGGGCAACACCCTTCTGCGTTTCCATTCTGCCACATCGCGGACGCTCTCGAATCAGGCGCAGGGGACCAACTCAATTGATCCGCGTTTCGCCAGGGGTTTCGACCTTCTGTCATGGGGCGGTCCCTGGTAGAATCCATGGCGTGCTCGGCGGCGGTGTGCTTCCGTGACAGAAGACTCGAAGACGAATCGGGGGACGAGATGGCTGAGCGGTTTGAGAGCGTTGAGGCGGCGCTGGATTTTGCGATTGGCAACGAGGTCGAGGCGCATGCCTTCTATCTTGAACTGGCGCGGAAGATGGATGTGCCGGCGATGAAGCAGGTGTTCGAGGAGTTCGCGGCCGAGGAGTTGGGGCACAAGGCCAGGCTCGAAGCGGTCAAACGCGGCTCGCGGTCTTTCGGTGTGATGAGCGAGCGAGTTCAGAGCCTTGGCCTGGCCGACTATCTTGTCGAGTCGCCGCCGAAAGGTGACATGACGTATGCCGAGGCCCTGATCCTGGCGATGAAGAAGGAGAAGGCCGCCTACAAGCTGTATCTCGACCTGGCGGCCGCCGCCGGGGCGGGCGAACTGGCGGATCTGTTCCGCTCACTGGCGGCCGAAGAGGCCAGACACAAGCTGCGCTTCGAGATCGAGTACGACGACGTCGTTCTCAAGGAAAACTAAGCACGCGGCCGAGGCGGCCGCAAATCCGAAATCCGTCCCGGCGCGCCGGGATCGAAACACGAAACAAACCCAAAGCCCGAAGTACCAATGACCGAAGCCCCGATGTCCATCGGAGTCGCACAGCGAGGACCATTTGAAGAATTCGAATTTGGATCATTCGAATTTGTTTCGGATTTCGGATTTCGTGCTTCGTATTTCCCGCCGTCCGGTGGAGAGATGATATGAACAAGTGGCTTTCCTGTTCGATGCTGGTATTGTGCCTCGGCGGCATAGCTGTCGGAGCGGTTTATCCCGGCCAGGAGTGGGCGGCGAAGGCGCCCGGTGAAGTGGGGCTCGATGCGGAGAAGCTCCGGGCGTTCAGCGGGTATACGGGCGGCTTCGGTTGCGTCGTCCGGCACGGGTACATGGTCTACACCTGGGGGGATGCGTCGCGGCGGATGGATGTGGCGTCGGCCGCCAAGCCGCTCTACACGCACTTTCTGCTCAAGGCCGTCGAGGCCGGCAGGATTCCGAGCGTCGATCAGCCGGTGAGCGAATGGGAGCCGAGGCTCAAGGAGATCAATGCGAACCTGGATCACAAGGATGCGCGGATCACATGGCGTCACATGGCCAACCAGATTTCGTGCTACGGCCTGGTCGAAGAGCCCGGCGCCGCCTACGCCTACAACGACTGGCAGATGGCGCTGCTGTTCGACACGCTGTTCACCAAGGTCTACGGGGCGACGCACGAGACGGTCGACGACAAGGTCCTGCACGCGCAACTGACCGACCGGATCGGTTGCCAGGACGATCCGAGCTTCATGGCGTTTGGGACGGACGACCGGCCGGGACGAGCCGCGATCTCTCCTCGTGACTTCGCACGGTTCGGACTGCTGTACCTGCGAGGCGGCAAGTGGAAGGACGGGCGCCTTCTGCGTCCCGATCTGGCGCGAATGGCGGTGACGAGTCCGGTTCCCAACTCGATCCCGAGGGCGGGCGACCAGGCCGCTGAGATGATCCCGGGTCAGCGGTCCATCGGCTCGCGGCGGCTCCCCGACAACCAGACCGACCACATGGGCAGCTATAGCTGGCTGTGGTGGATCAACGGCGTCGACCGCGAAGGGAAGCGTCACTGGCCCGATACGCCGATCGACGCCTACGGCTGCTTCGGCCACGGCGGCAAGCGCGCGATGATCGTCGTGCCGAGCCTGGACCTGATCGTCAGTTGGAACGACACCCGCATCGACGGTCGTGACATGGAAAACGAAGCCCTGAAGAGACTCGGCGAGGCGGTCGCGGGACCGACCGTCCCGTATCCGCCGAGCGATTGCATCAAGGGCGTTTCGTTCGACTGGTCGACGCACAGGCGGGCCGCACCGGGCAGCGACAACTGGCCGGTGACGTGGGCCGACGATGGGCATCAATACGCCGCATGGGGCGATGGCGGGGGGTTCGGCGGCACCAACTCGCAGGGACGCGTGAGCCTGGGCGTTGCCCGTATTGAGGGGCCGTGGGACGATCACCAAGGGTACAACGTCTGGGGTGGTCATGAGGCGGAGCATCCGGCTACGCTCGAAGGCAAGAGCTACGGCATCGTCTGCATCGACGGCGTGCTCACCGTGTGGGTGGGCATGTTCACGCCTCGTAACGATCCGTTTAAAGAAGTGCGGCTGGCGACCTCCTGCGATCACGGCGCCACATGGACGCTGGCCGACTGGTCGTTCACCAGGCAAGACGGCGTGATGATGCCGACCATCTGCCAGTTCGGCCGCAACTACGCCGGAGCCCGTGACGCGTACGTCTATCACTACCTGATTCGCTATCAGAGCGAGGAAGGGCCGGACGACTATCCCGACAAGGTCCCGTGGCTGGTGGTCCAGCGTCCCGGGCGCATCGACCTGGCTCGCGTCCCGCACCGCGACGCGCTCAACCGCACCGCGTGGGAGTTCTTCGAACGCCTGGACGAAGACGGCCAAGCCGTCTGGACGAAGGATTTGTCGCGACGCCGGCCGGTGTTCCGCGACGACAACGGCGTCGGCTGGTGTATCAGCGTCAGCTACAATGCGGGCCTGAAGCGCTATCTGATGTGCACGGAGCACAGCGAAACGCATCGCGGCAAGCTCGGCATCTTCGACGCGCCGGAGCCGTGGGGACCCTGGACGACGGTGGCGTATTTCGAAAACTGGGGCGAGCAACACGTGCCGTTGAATACATTCTACTGGAACTTCTCCAACAAGTGGCTCAGCCCGGACGGGACGGGATTCTCGCTGATCTTCACCGGCCGGCAGGAGAATGATTCGTGGAATGTGCTGCGCGGCGTCTTTGAGCGGCCGTAGCGTGCGCCGTGCGCATCCTGCGGGTCAGTTGCCATCACGAGGTCCGGCCTGAGGGTCGATCAGCAGCGGTCCGGGCGGGGTCTTCCAGACGCGGCACAACGGTTTGTCGGCGCGCTTCCAACCCTGGCGGTTTAATTGTGGATCGGTGTCGTAGAGAACCTGTTCGGACTCGGTGTTCCGCCACTCGTAAAGGTCCACGACACACGGATTCGCATCTGCGGTTTCGGTCGGTGGCATCGCGAAGAACAGCGGAGCAGCCAATTCCACAGGACGTTCCGCGGTCAGACGGACGCTCGATCCGCTCGTCGCATAGATGGGGATGAGACCGCTACTGGCCCGATCGGGCTCCACAGCGAGAAAAGCGACCCATGCAACACCGGGCGTTGCAGTCTCAATCGCTGCCTGAGGATGGTGCGCTGTCGGAGCCATCCCCAACTCCTTCGGAGTTGAGGCTGCCACACCGTCCCTTCCCAATCGGTAGGTGTTGCCTTGCACGTGATACACCGGAACCGGCAGGGTCAATCGCGGATCGTCGAGGTTCAGACGGTGCATGATCTGGTTGTAGTCGTAACGGGGCGTCGCAGCTTCCTCCGAGCCGGAGAACGTGAAGGAATACGTACCCTCGAAGTAGATCGTTCGCCCGCTGTCCTGATCGAAGAGCGGATGGTGCTTGGGGTTGTAGAAGGAATACTTGTCGTGCGTCACGATCCTGCGGGCGTAAGCCCACGGACCGACAGGCGTGTCGGCCTCGGCGTACCAGACTTCGCCCAGAACGGACGGGCCGCCGAAGTGCTGGACGAAGATGCCGATCCAGCGTTTACGATGCGCGTTGTAATACACCGTTCCGTTGTGGGGCGTGACGGCCTTGCCCGACTCGATGTCGTAGACCCGCACGTCCCTGGCTTCGGCCTCCAGGGCCTCGATGACATCCGCCTTGCTCGACCCGCGCCGAGCCAGCACTTCGCCGAACTTGACCCAGCGGGCGGCGGAAATCCGTCGCTCGTCGCTCGTCGCTCGGGAGGGTGCAGGCGGCAGGGCGGTGAGGACCTCATAGCGGTTGGCGTCGATCACATCGTCCCACCGGGCGCGGACGCGCAGGCGCGCGGCCATAGGCGAAGGCGACGTGAAGTAGTAATAGGGCTGGCGCTGCACACTAACGGGAAAGGCATGTCCTGTGTTGCGGTAGGGCAGAAACTCCAGACCCGGCCGCACCAGCGGTTCGAACGTGTCGGTATCGTCGTTATAGACCATCAGCCCGCGTTCGAGCACCTTGTCCAGTCCGCTCAGTCGAGCGAACTTCGCGACCATCCGCTCGTTGCCCTGCGGGTCCGGCACCGTCAGCAGTCCGTCGAGCCAGACCAAGCCAGGCTCCTTGAAGGGCGCCATCTTCCGGCTGAAGCCGCTCTCGTCCACGAAGTAGCTCAGATCGACACCGACCGCTGGATCGAGTCCGCCGCGCTCGGACAGGTCCGACACGGCGCCGCTCATGGCAAAGTTGCCCAGCGGGTAGGAAGGCCGACCGGTGTCGCCCCACATCCAGAAGATGCGCCCGCGATAGAGGCACGTAAAGACTGAATCCTGCCCCATCACCTGGCCGTTGAGAACGGGATTCTTCAGCGGGACGGCGCGGCCGGTCAGGACGCTGTCGCGATAAATGCCCTGGCCGGTGACGCGATAGAGCCGCTCGGCGATGTTGACGCGGTCGACCTGGATCGTCGCCGTTGCTCCGGGCGTAGTCTTCAGTCGCGTGCCCTGCGACCCGAAGCCATCCTTGGGGAACGTGTAGCCGTGGCTGTGCACGAAGAAGAATACCTCTCGATCCATCAAGCCCGGCTCGCAAAACGCGACGATCCCGTTGCTGTCGGTGTAATGACGGATGTTGTTGGTGGTTTTCAATTCGACCAGTGGTACGCCGCGACCGGTCTGGCGGTCCACGACCTGAATCGCAAAGTACGGGCAGGACGCGTTGGCGTCGGCTGCCGCCTGCAAGGCGCCGCCTGCGAGGACAAGGATCAGAGCGGGGACTATCACGCGCCTTCTGGCTGTGGCTGTCGCGGTCTTCGGCTTCATACTATACTCCTCAAGTGTCCGACGCGAGGCGAACGGGAACGCTCGCCCTGCATGCTATAGTCGTGCGAGGGACCGGAGAAGTTCCATCGCCAAGAACGTTCCGTCGCATGCGATCGCGATGCGGGCCTTGTCCGTTGTGGGGCAAGGCCGCGATCAGTTGGGCCGGCCCAGGAGGATTCTCAGTGAGTCGCGGGCCGGCGCCGAATTCGGGTCGAATCGCAGGGCGGTCCGGAACTCTTCGATTGCCTCGGTCCGCCGGCCCTGTCGGGCGAGCAGCGTGCCCAGAGTACAATGGAGGACGGCGCTGTCGGGCGAGAAGATCAGGCCTCGCCGGCAGACCTCCGTCGCCTCGGCGTGTTTGCCTTCCGCAGCGAGGATCTTGGCGAGGTTGTTGTACGCCGGCACGCAATCGGGTTCCCATCGCATCGCTTCGACGTAGTGCTTCCTGGCCTTGTCGTTCCTGCCTCTGCTGTGCCACTGTTCACCCAGATAGTAATGGGTGCGGCCGGAGGTCGGTTGGAGTCGAAGGGCCTGCTCGTACAGCGCAATGGCTTCGTCCGTGTTGCCCAGGGCCGCCAGGACGGTGGCTAAGCTCTGGTGGGCCAGCCACGAGTGGGGCAGGTGGTCCCGCACCCAGCGAAACTGCTCGGCCGCAGCGCGCGGGTCCCTCGTGTACTCGGCGAGGAACTGGCCGTACTTCCAGCGCCCAAGCCAGTCCTCAGGATCGCTCTCGACGGCCTGGCGACACTGCTCGGTGGCCTGCTGGATTGCCGATGGCGTCACGGCTGCTCGGAGCGCCGCCAAGTCCCGTTCCATCCGCTCGATCTGCTCGGCGTGATAAAGGCGGTTGCTGAAAGGGGGCCGCTTGAGAAAGTCGTTGAGAATCTTGCCGGCGATGACATAGCGATCCACGTCGGTGCAGGCCAGACGCGATGCGCATTCCTGCTCGCTTAGCGGTTCTCGTCCATCCGCTTTCATCTTCCGGATGCGGTCCGGCAGCGCCGCTTCGACCTGCTCCAGGATCGAGCGGGCCAGCACGTACGTGCCGCGGAAGTTCATGTGGACGTGCTCGTAGAACAGCTCTTCGCCGGGGACCCGGTGGGGGCTGTTCTCCGCGAAGACCTTGGCGGCATCGGCCAGGAATACGCCGTCGGGATAATCCGCCGCTGTATCGCGAATGGCCTTGTCGATCCCGTTGTCGGCGCGAAAACGCAGCGTGTCCATCTCCCTGGCCTTGGCGTACCTCTCGGCGGCCCTCTCGTACTCGCCCTGAAGCCAGTAGCATCGGCCCAGTCGGAATTGCAGGTCGGCATAGGTGTCGTCGATTTCCGCCGCCGCCAGATACGCCTGTATGGCCTCGACACAGCGGCCGGCTTCTTCGTGGGCAACGGCCTGCTGATAGGTCTTGTCCCATCGTTCGGTGTCCGCCTCCGTCAGATCGCGTCGGTGCAGCGAGCCGAAGGGCGGATTGTCTTTGAGGTTGCTGCCGACAGTGCAGAGGATCACCCTGGCGCCGCTGTCTCGGCCGACTTGGACGATGTCCCGAAGGTTGGCGCGAAAATGGGCATAGACCGCCTGCAAGCCGGGATCGTCGGCCCGCACCTGTTTGTCCACAAACATCTCCAGGCCGCGCCACATCTCGGGTGTTCCTTCGCGCGGTCCGATCGCGGCCAGCAGGTTGGTCGCCAACTGCCCCAGCCGCGTGCCCTTGACTGCGATGGCCGCCCGGATGGCCGACAGGTTCCCCGCCAGGGGCGCGAACACGCTGCCGGCCCCGTACGGCCCGGTCACTTCGTTGTTGCCCATATACACAACGAAGAGGTCCGGGTCATAGCGCGCACAGTCGCGGGCGATCGGCAGGACGACGTGCGAGTTGATGGCGGCCATGGCGGTGGTGACGACCTCGAAACGCACGCCCGGATAGCGGTCCGCCAGCATCACGCGGAGCATCCGTCCGAAGCTGAAGGCCGGCTCGGGCACGCCCATCGCCGCCGAGGCGCCGAGCACGAAGATTCGGCACGTGTTGTCCGGCTTGGTTTCGGGGAAGATGTACGGGCTGGCCTCGCGAGCCAGATGCCGGGGGAAGAACCGCCACGCGAACCGGCTGTTGTCGCAGGCCCACGCAGTGCCGTCCATCCTGGTCTCGATGATGGCGCTGGCATGGTGTCCGTAGCCGACCAGACGCAGACCCAGTTCCGCCGTCGCCAGCAGCAGAGCGGGCACGCCGACGGCCGCGATAAGCCGAAATGCCCAGAGCCGTCCGCCCGTTGGCCCGGGGGCGGCAGGGCCGGAGCTTGCCTTCGACACCGGCTTTCGCGATTCGGCACGTCCAGGTCCCTTGCCGGCGCCGGCGGATGCCTTCTTCTTGTGTCGACTCGTCACTTGCCGGGTCCCTTTCTGATACTGCGATGCCTGCTCACGAACCCATCTCACTATATCGGATGCCACGGCCCGTCGCCTGCCTTTTCTTGGGGCGGCGAGTGTCTGGACAGATTTCACGGCAAGCGTCGTTGGGGCGTAGAGAGTCGTGTGTGGCAGCCCCGAGCTCGAAGAGCTGTTCGTAGTGACGCCGTCAGGCGTTATGCCCTTGCGGGCACACTGCAAACCGCCATCCCCAAGGCTGCGCCTTGAGGCTGCCACACGCATGCCAGGGTGTTTGCCTACATGCACACACGGCTGCAAGGCTGGTTCTCGGAGGAAGTGTGTTGATGACGATGGAACTCGACGTTATGATAGCGGGCGGTACGTGTGGTGTGGAGACCAAGGATGATTCTTTTGAAGGGGCGATCGCCATGGAAAAGCTTTATGAGCAGGCGGAGACCGGATGCTGCCCGCGATTCGATCCGGGACCCTGGGACGACAAGGAAGTGGTGCTCGAAAACAAGCTGTTTGTGAAGGATCGCGTCCGCAGCTTCCTGCACATCCCGCTGAACTTCGGGCGGGTGATGGTTCGCAACATGGAGCGGATACAGGCGGCCGGCGCGCTGGTGCCGCAGCCACTGATGCTGTCGGACGAGAATTCGCTCTGGGGCGCCGACGTGTACATCGCTGTGAGCAAGGACGTGCCTGGCGCCGAGATGGCGAGGATCTCCGGGACCTTCCTGTCGCGGGTCTTCGAAGGACCGTACAAGGACATTCGCAAATGGGTCGCGCAGATGAAGGACTACGTCACGTCGAAGAAGAAGGCGATGGAGAAGCTGTACTTCTTCTACACGACCTGCCCGAAGTGCGCCCAGACCTACGGCAAAAACTACGTCGTGCTCCTGGCCAAAGTGTAGAGGGCTCGCTCGGCGCCTGAGGGCCTCTGCTGCAGACGTCAGCGGGTGATGCGGAAGTCGTCGTACTGAGGGTGGTGGGGAATCTCCACGATCCGGGCCTCTCGGATATAGCCAGAGAAAGAATCCTGCACGTCTGCAAGGCAGCGGTCCACCTCGTCGGCCGGACCCTGGGCGAGCATCTCCACCGTCCCGTCGGGCAGATTCCGCACGAAACCCGTGATCTCGTATCGGCCCGCGATCCGGTGCGTGGTGTAGCGGAAGCCCACGCCCTGAACCTGTCCCTTGAAGATGACGTGCTTGGCGATTCGGTCCATTCGCTCTGGCCCGTTTGCGGTTGACGAATCTTTCGAAGCCGGTATTCTATGCCCGATACTTCCCGTACGTCGCCATTCTAACGGTTGTCTCGTCCGTCTTCAAGGACGAGCCGCGTCGCGGGAAGACTACCGACAGATTTCAGGGAGTGAGTCTTCGCCTGATGGAACGCAGCAAAGGGCTGGCCCAGAAGAGCCACGTTCGTGTCGCTGCGCGGTCCCGGTTCGGGACTGCCGCGACGACGGTGCTGGCATGCGCCGCGCGATGGCTCGGCTCGCGGCGTCTGCGTGTGGTTCTGGTGGTCGCAGCGATTGCGTTCTCGCTGCCGGCGGTCGGCAGGGGACTGCTCAACGACGACTACATGCACCGTGCGATACTCGTGGGGCCTTCGCCGTTCCTCGATCAGTTGTCTGAAAAGGGGCTGGCGCCCGACGGTTCGGGTTCTCTGGGGCCAAGTCTCTCTGATCTGTTTGTTGCGGTGACGCCGGGGCAGAACCTCGACGCGCTGAAGGCGTATGGCGCTCTGCCCTGGTGGACGTATGAAGGCCACCGGGTCGCTTTCTGGCGGCCGGCAGCGGCACTGACCCACTGGCTGGACTACCGGCTCTTTCCCGACCGGCCGGTCCTGATGCACCTGCACAACATCCTCTGGTTCGCGGCGGTTGTGTGGCTGGTTGCGGCGCTTTACCGCAGGTTCATCGACGCGGCGCCGGTGGCGGGACTGGCGGCTCTGCTGTTCGTGCTGGAGGACAGCAGCTTTTTTCCCACGATGTGGATTGCCAACCGCAACCTGCTGATCTGCCTGTTCTTCGGGCTGCTGGCGATCCTCGCGCATGACCGCTGGCGGAAGGACCGGTGGCGGCCCGGCGCGGTGCTGGCGCCTCTGTGCGTGTTGCTGTCGGTGCTGTCGGCCGAAGCGGGCATCGCGACGATGGCCTATCTGTTCGCGTATGAGGTTGCGTTGCGGACCGATCACTGGCGGAATCGGCTGCTCGCCTTGGCTCCGGCGGCGGGCGTGATTGTTCTCTGGCGTCTCGTCTACAACCTGCTGGGCTACGGCGCCTCCGGCGGGGGCTTCTACTTCGATCCGGTCCGCGAGCCGCTCGGCTACGCTGTGGCCTTCCTCCAGCGGGCCCCCTTCCTGCTGGCCGGACAGTGGACGACCATCCCGCCGGAACTGCACAGCTTCTTGCCGCCGGCGAGCCGGACGTTGCTCTGGCTTGTCCTGTGTATTCTGACGGTTCTGATCCCGCTGGTTCTCTGGCGTTTCGTGAGGTCGCATCGGCGCGCTGGGTTCTGGTTGCTCGCAATGGTCCTGGCGGCGGTTCCGTTCTGCGCGACCCTTCCGATGAGCCGTTCGCTTCTGTTCGTTGCGATCGGAGCATTCGGTTTGATCGCCGAGTTCATCGCCGGCTGGCTCCCCGATTCCTGGGATGATTCCGGCAGGCTCCCGCCAGTCCGGGCGGTCTATGCCAGGCCATGGTGGCTGCGGGCCTCGGCGCGAAACCTCTTTGTCTTGTTCGTGGTGGTGCACGTCCCCTTTGCGGCGGTCGCCCGGTTGATGGCCCCTCGCGTGACCGGACAGATGGAGCTGCGAGTGGCCAGGACGATGGATCTGGGCACGATGGCGGGCCTTGACGGGCAGGACCTGGTCATCGTCAACGCTCCGAATCCCGCCTCGTTTCTTTACGAGCCCTTCCTTCGGGCCTACGGGCGTCAGACCCTGCCCAGAGGCCTGCGCATTCTGGCTCCGGGCTTCGGGGCCGTCGAAGTGGCCCGTCCGGCGGCGAACGTGCTGACCGTCCGATCCGTCTCGCGGAGTCTCTTCGACTGCCAGCAGGAAGGCGAGCGGCTCGATTTCGTGTTCTTCTACCGCGTTCTCAGCGACGTTCGCGGTCCCGGCCATCCGCTCAAGGCCGGCGACCGGGTCCGTCTCGAACGGATGACCGCCGAGGTCCGCGCCGTCGATGGACAAGGCTTCCCGGCGGAAGTGGCCTTCGAATTCGAGGTGCCACTGGAAGATCCGTCGTTGAAGTGGCTCTGGTGGGATTGGGACAAGCACCAATACAAGGCGTTCACCCCGCCGCCGGTGGGGGGGAGCGTGACCCTGGTCGGACCTTTCTGACGCCAGGGGCAAGTTTGAAGTTTGAAGTGTCAAGTGTGAAGTCGGGTGTTTGACACTTCAGACTTCAACCCAGGCCCGATGTCGTTTATAATGCCCCCGCTGAAAGGGTGGAATTGTCGAAGTATGGGTAGAACCAAGAGAGACATCGCACGAAACGAGCAGATCTATCAGCTCAGCACGCTGGTGGCGGGGGAGTTCTCGCTTCAGGAAGTGCTCGACCAACTGGCCGAGGCGGCGGTAAAGATTGTCGGCGCCAAGGCCTGTTCGATCCGGCTGCTGGACGAAGAGACCAACGATCTGAGGATGCGCAGCACCTACGGACTCAGCGAGGAGTATCGCAACAAAGGCCCCGTGACCAAGGATGACGAGGTCATTCGCGCCGCCTTTGCCGGCGAAGCGATCGTCATCGACGACATGCGGGATGACAGCCGCATCCAGTACAAGGAAACGACCCTCAAAGAGGGGTTGGTCAGCCAGTTGACGGTTGCCATGCAGTTCCGGAACCATCCGATCGGCGTCCTGCGCCTGTACAGCCCCCGGCCGCGAGGGTTCAAGGAGGCCGATACCACCGTCGCGCGGGCGGTGGCCTCGCAGTGCGCCGTGGCCATCACCAACGCCAAGCTCTACAGCGAGGCGATTGCCGGACAGCGGATCGCCGAGCAGATGCGTCTGGCCGGACTGATCCAGCGCCGCATGGTCCCTGAGAAAGCCCCCAGGATCACAGGGCTGGACATCGCGGCAACCTATATTCCCTGTTTTGACGTCGGCGGCGATTTCTACGACTTCCTGCCCATCAGCGACGGCCGGGTCGTCATCACCATCGCCGACGTCATCGGAAAGGGCGTCCCTGCGGCGATCATGATGAGCTGGTTCCGCGGCGCGGTCCAGGCCTACACCGAGGGGTTCCGCGAGATCCTCAAGGACATGGGCCCGGTGGCCGGCGACCTGAACAGCGGTCTGAAGGCGGCCATCCGCACCAAGAACGCGATTGAGAATTTCAACAAGATGGCGTGCATCGAGTGCCGCGAAGGGGAATTCATTACGCTGTTCTATGCGACCGTCGATGCCCGCGAAAGGACCATGACGTATTGCAGTTGCGGACATGAGCCGACGGCATTGATCCGAAACGGGCAGGTCGAAGACCTTGCCAAGGGCGGACTGGTCCTGGGTGTGGACCCGCAGGCGAAGTTCGAAATCGATACGGTGCAGCTCGAGGACGGCGATTGTCTGCTGTTCTACACGGATGGTCTGGTCGACGCCATGGACTTCAACGGCACAGTGTGGGGCCGCGAACGGTTGATCGATGCAGCCAAGCGGTTCACCGATTGCCCGGCCGACCACGTGGTGCGCAACATCCTGGCCTACCGCCGCCGATTCGCCGGCCTGGCTCGACAGATTGACGACACCAGTCTGATCGCCGTCAAGGTGGGCCCGCCGCGGCGGACCGAGGGGTGCCGCGAGTGCGAGTCTGCGGGGGGAAGTTGACAGCGGTCAGTTGTCAGTTGTCAGTTGGCGGTGGACTGGGAACTGAGAACTGTCAACTGGGAACTGAGAACCGACGAGTACCGGAGCGGCGATGGCTCGTTTTGTCGTGACAATCGATGGTCCGGCCGCCAGCGGCAAGAGCACGGGCTGAAATTCGAAGCACGAATCTCGAAATCCGAAACAAATTCGAATGACGCAAATGCGAATGTTCCAAACTCCCGGCCGAAGGCCCCTTTCGAATTTGAGGGTTTGGGCTTTCGTGCTTGTTTCGTCCGCCATAGGCGGATCGATATTCGGATTTCGTGCTTGCGGCCCGCGTCGCGAGTCGGGAAAGGGCTTGAGAGGGCAGGACAGGAGTGATGGCTTTGTTTGTCGTGACAATCGATGGTCCGGCCGCCAGCGGCAAGAGCACCGTGGCCCGACGACTGGCCTCGCGGATCGGCGCGACATTCCTCGACACCGGCGCGATGTACCGCGCCGTCACCTTCGCCGCGATGCAGGACGGGGTCGATCTGAAGGATGAATCGCAGTTGATCGGCGTGATCGGCCGCCATACGTTCGGATTCGAGCCGGGCGACGACGCCATGCGTGTCTTCGTCGACGGGCAGCTCGTCACGGACCGGATCCGCAGCCCCGAGCTGACCGCCAACGTCCGCTGCGTCGCCTCGTCGCCTCCGATGCGCGCCAGGCTGGTCCAGATGCAGAGGCAGTTCGGCCGGCGATGGGGACGCGTGGTCACCGAAGGACGCGATCAGGGCACGGTGGTGTTTCCCGACGCCGGCGTCAAGTTCTATCTCGTCGCCGATTCGCGCGAGCGGGCCCGGCGGCGCCAGCTCGAGCTGGAATCGCAGGGCGTGGAGGCCGACCTGGACGAGCTGCACCGGGCGATCGAGTCGCGGGACCGCAGCGACGAAAGCAGGGCGGTCGGCCCGCTCAAGCCGGCGCCCGATGCCATCTGCGTCGACACGACCCGCATGACCATCGAGGAAGTCGTCGAGTGTCTGCTGCGCCACATCAATCGAAGGCAAAATGCAAACAGAGTCCTTTAGGTCCCTTTGGTCCCTTAGGTCCTTTTGGCCAAAGAAGGACCCCAGGGACCTAAGGGACGAATTTCGGCCATGCTGAAAGAAACGATCAAAGTCAAGTGGTACTTCGTGGCGCGGTTCCTCTGCCAGATGTTCACGCTGGCGTTCTTCCGGTACCGCGCGTACGGGCGCCACCACGTTCCCGAGCGGGGGCCGTTCATCATGGCCGGCAATCACCAGAGCTTCCTCGATCCGGTCTTCATGGGCATCGGGACCGGACGCCGCCTGCTGTTCATGGCCCGCGACACGCTGTTTCGCTCGCGCTGGTTCGGCGGGCTGATCCGCTCGACCAACGCGATTCCCGTGTCGCGGGACAGGGCCGACATCGGCGCGATCAAGCTGGTGCTCGCCAACCTCAAGGACGGTCACGGCGTGTGTCTGTACCCCGAAGGCACGCGCAGCCGCGACGGACGGATCACTGCGTTCAAGCCCGGTTTCGGCCTGCTGTGCCGCCGGTCGCAGGCGCCGGTCGTGCCGGCCCTGGTCGACGGCGCGTTCGAGTGCTGGCCGCGCCATCGCAAGCTCTTCCGGCCGGGCTCGATCGTCGTCTGGTTCGGAAAGCCCCTGCCGCCAGAGCAGATCCGCAAAATGAGCAACGAGGACCTGGCCGACTGGCTCACCCAGACCCTCCGCCAGATGCAGCACGACTGCCGCCTCCAACAGGGCAAGCCACCCTACGACTACAGCGACGAACCCGCTTCGCCCGATTGAGTCCGCCGCAGGCGGAGCGAGCTGGCGCAACTCTGACGACATCCTACTGACCCGATGAGGTGGGATCGGTTACGCGGCCGATGAACAGAATGCTGCCGGTCTGCCTTTCCTGGATCAGGAAGAGGAACGGATGATCCGCCCGGAAGACCGGGGGAGGCGCGGGCATTCCCCCAAGCATCATCACCACCGCTGTTGCGGCCGCCGCCTCCGTGCCCCGTTCGTTCACCTCGACGTAGGCCTTGTGGATGACCTCGTCGATGTAGAACCAATTCGGATCGCCGTCGAAGCCGGCGAAATTCGCGCCGGGCCACGTCAAGGCCTCTGCCATGCCCATGGCCTTGAGCGTCTTGCCCAACCGTGCCTCGAAGGTCATCGCGAATTTCGGCAGCATGACGTTGACCCTCCGCTCGGTCAGGGCGTTTCGCCACGCATTCAACCTTGCCACCGACAGACTCGCTTCGAGTGTGGCAAGCCCTTCAATCTGCCTGGGCAGCAGCACCAGCATCGACACCTCGCCGCCGCGATAGGGCAGCTCGACGATCTGCACCGAATCGGTCTCGGCGTACTTGAAGTGCTCGGTTTGATCCATCATCGCGACTTCGACGCACTTGCGGGCCGAGAGAAAGAACAGAGCGTCCTTCGAGCGTTTGGAGTCGAACTCGCTTTCCCATCGGCCTTTGAAATAGATCGCGTTGGTCAGCACCAGACGCGTCCACTTGTCGAGATTCGCTTCACTGATGAGATCTGCGATTCGGCCTTCCGTCTTCTCTTGGACCCACGTGTTGATCGTCTTGCAGGCGGCCTGCCGCGCGGCTAGGCTCGTGTAATCGACCGCCGTGATCGAGACCCCGTAGTGCCGCTCGATCAGCGAAAGGTATGCAGGCAGAAACGGGTATCCCTGTTGCGGCCACAGAGAATTGGCCTGGCTCAGCTTGATGTCGCCGGCCTGCTGGATATTCTCCAGCATCGTCCGCAACTCTGCGAAGGCCGGATGCAGCCTCTCCTGGTCCAGCGTGAAATGCAGCGTCCGGGCCATCTGCTTCTCCGTGTTCTCCCGGGCGGCGGCAAAGGCCATCGCCAAACCCGTCGAAATGCTGTACGGCGAGAAGAACAGGTTGCGTTCCGGCGTCCGCAACTGGCGGTACAGATCGAGTGCGAACGCCGTGTTGCCGCGGACGAGGACCTCCAGAGGAGTGTTCGGCTCCGGCAAGGGCGCCTCGATCATCTCCGCGTGCGAATCGCTTGCCGTCGGCGGTCCTTCCGCTGCGCTGCCGGAGCGGTCCTGCGTCAGAACTGCCACGAAATCCTGCCGGCTCATCTCAGGCGCAAGATCGATAGGTGTCCTGCCCTCGCTCGTTCGGGCTGCTGCATCGGCGCCGTGGGCGATCAGTAAGGCGGCCACGTCGGCGTGACTCGCGCGGACCGCACTGTGTAACGGCGTATAGCCTGCGTTCGTGGTTGCGTCGACATCGGCGCCGTGGGCCAGGAGCAGTTCGGCCAACTGGACGAGGCCCTTGCGAGCCGCACAGTGCAGCGGCGTCGAGCCCGACGAGATCGCTGCGTTGGGGTCGGCCCCGTGGCTCAGCAGCACATACGTTCCCTCGCCGTGCCCTCGCAGGACCGCCGCGTACAGCGGGGTTCGTCCGTTGTCCGCCCGGGCACTGACGTCGGCGCCGGCGGCGATGAGACATTCGATGCTCATGCCTTCTCCTGAAGCGGCCGCCAGATGCAGCGGCGTGGAACCCGCCCGATCACGGGCCTTGACGTTGGCGCCGTGAGCCACCAGAACCTTCACCACGTCGCTACGACCTTCCTTGGCAGCCAGGTGTAACGCCGTTTGGTCATCGGACGTCAGCGATTCTATCGCAGCACCTTGTGTGACGAGAAGCTCTGCGACCTCTTCCCAACCGCGCGATGCCGCAACGTGCAAAGGCGTGTCGCCTGCATCGTTTCTCTCTTCCAGTGAGGCGCCCTTGGCGACAAGGAATTCAGCGACGTCCGCATGCCCGGACTCTACGGCGTAATGCAACGGGGTCTTGTGTCCAATGCACTTCGCATGGACGTCCGCCCCCGCCTCGACTAGCAATCGGGCGACCTGAAGATGGCCGCCTGAAGCGGCGCAGTTCAGAGGAGTCCCGTTCCATGCGTTTGCCGCCTTGACATCGGCCCCTCGTGTGATCAGGAGCTTTACGATGTCGTCATAGCCTGCATTGGCCGCCTCGTGAAGTGGTGTCTCCCCGTGACGATCCTCCACCTTGACATCGGCGCCTTCGGCGATGAGCCGTTCCGCCAAATCAGGGTGTCTCGACCAGATCGCGACATCCAGGGGCGTGTTCCCGCCCGTATCTCTGGCATTCAAGGCGGCTCCGTGATGGAGCAGCAGAGCAACGATCTCCCCATGTCCTTCTCCGACCGCAAAGTGGAGCGGCGTCCAATCGCCCGTGGTCTGTGCGCTGACGTCCGCCCCTCCGATGATGAGCGATCGCACCTGTTCGATGTCGCCTTTCTCGGCGGCCCTGTGCAGTGGTGTGGCTGCTTTGGATCGTGCGTGTTTGGGTGGGCTTGCGCTCTGCTGAGGCTCCTTCTTGCAGCCACCGGCAATCGCCAACGTCCCCATCAGAATCAGCCGCAACAGTGTTCTGCATCCCATCCGCGTCGGCCTCGTACTAACAAACTGACCTTGGTCCCCCATTGTTACAAGGCGGGACACAAACGAATGGTAACGGCTGAATCGCCAAAAACCCTCAGGAAATTGGTTTTTCCCGGGGGAAGGGGCCTTGGGCGCTGGCGGTGATGCGGCCGCGTCGGGATCCAGCAGGGCCGGCGGGCCGCAGCGCAGCGCCGCGGCGGCGGCTTCCGTCGCGTAGCTCAGGACGATGGCGAAGATGTCGTCGCCGCGCTGTCCGGCCTCGACCTGCTCGATCAGCCAGGCGGCGATCCGGCGGTAGCCCGTGCGGTCGCTGACCGTCCGGGCCGGAAGCGCCGCCAGCAGGCTCTCGTAGAACGCCAGCGAGCGAGTGCGAAGCGAAATCGAAAAATTCATCTTTTTCTCCGAAGTTCGAGTCCGCCGCAGGCGGACCACCGAGTTCGAAAAAAAGAGTAGTTTCCATTCCCTTTCGAACTCGGGATTTCGCTTTCGATTTACTTCCTGATCTTTCGCATTCGTTTCGAATTCGAAGTTGCAACTTCCGTGCCAGAACCCGATTCCGGAGCGGAACTATCTTGTTTCTCCGCCTCCGCCACCGGGGACGATTTCGGGTCTGCCCCGGCCTCCGGCGGCGCGGTCCCGGCCCCGTCGAGGCCGGTCAGGATCGCCTCCAGGCGCTCCAGGTCCCGGCGCAGTTCGCCCCCGCTGCCGTAGTAGCGCAACTGCTCGTGGATTCTCGGCAGCGCGCCCATGTAGGCTTGTTCGCTGATCTCGCGCCGGCTCAGCGCGCCCGACAGGATCTCCAGGTCGATCAGCCAACTGTCGAACAGGCGCGTCACCGCCGGGCGGTCCAGCAGCCGCGCGACACGCGCCTCGCTGTCGTCCGGGGCTTCCTGGCGCGCCGACGGCATCGGAATCGGTCTGTGTTGGTTGCTTTGCATACAGATTTCTCCCATTCTTCGCGCGTTCCTCTCGCGCAGCGCGACGAATCCCGCGTCGCTTCCTCGTTTGCGGCGTCCCCGGCGCAGAACCGGGGCGCCCGTCCGCCTTCGGCGGAACCACCGTTTGTAGAGGCCTCTCGTGGTGACCCTTTCCGGCGTGCGGTGTGCGGCTTGCAAGGGCGGGCAGTCCGCCTTCTGGCGGATCCGCCGCACGCGCCCGCAACGGAGTGAAAGGAGCCATCTATGGATACTATCGACCGATAGGTTATCGGGACTTGAGCCCAATGCAAGAACTTTCGACAGAATTCGCAGATTTTTTTCCGAGGAGGCCACAGACCACGTAGGGGCGAATCATCATTCGCCCGTAGGGGCAGGCTGGGTGGCAGCCTCAAGGCGCAGTGAAACGAAGCCTTGGGGATGGTACGCGTGAATGAGCCATCCCCAAGCTGCGCTTGAGGCTGCCACCCGCGGAAATCCCCAATCCGCAATCGGAAATGTCAGAGGCGCCCGACGTTCTTGAGACAGACGATCGCGCCGGCCAGCTTGTCGGGCGCGCCGATCTTCGAGAGAAGCTGGTGCACGTAGACCTTGACCGTCGCGACGGACAGCCCGGTGCGCTGGGCCAGTTCGGCGTTCGTGCTGACCCCGTCCAGGATCAGAGCAATCAGTTCCACCTCCCGCGCCGAGAGTCGGAACAGCCGGCTCAGCGCGTCGAGTTCTTTCTTGGTCAACGGCATTCGGGGCACCTCCAAGCGAACATCCCACGATACCACACGCCCGCCGGCGCGTCAAGATCGACTGTGAAGTGCAAAGCCGCCGTGTCTGAGCGGATTTCACGGCACGGCCCGCTGAGCCGTAGAGAACCGTGTGTGGCAGCCTCAAGCTCGAAGAGCTTGGGGATGGTTCCGTGCATGGGCGACCCTCTGCCATCGCTTCGGCAGTCAAGTCCGCCATCCCCAAACGCTGCGCGTTTGAGGCTGCCACACGAATGCCAGAATGTTTTCACACACACAAGCCGCCGGCTCTACGCGTCACACTTCACGCGGGAAGGGGCCTTGGGCGGCGGCGGTGATACGGCGGGTGCCGTCGGTCCAGTGGTCGCGGTACCAGCTTGAAGCCGGAAACGTGTCGTGGAGTCCGGCCATCTTCGCCTGGAGCATGGCCCGGTACTTCTGCAAGGTCTCGGCATGAGCCGGATCGGCGGACAGATCCTTCATCTGCCAGGGGTCGGTGACGTGGTCAAACAGGACCTCTTTTCGCGGGAGGTTCTTGGGTCCTTCGCCTCGGAAGACGGCGTAGGTGTGGCGCTGGTCCCGCAGGGCGCGCCACTCGTGGCCGTCCTCCCAGATGGCGCAGGCGCCGGTGTTCATGAGGAAGGCCGCATCGGGTTCCGGGCCGCTCTTGCCCTGCGCCACGTGGCTCAGGTCCATGCCCTCGACGCTCTGCGGGATGCGCGAGCTTAAGGCCGCCAGGCCCAGCAGCGTGGGCATGATGTCCGGCGTATTGAGACACGCATCCGAGACGATGCCCGCGGGGATGCGGCCGTGCCAGCGCATCAGGAACGGCACGCGGGCGGCCTCTTCGTAGAAGATGTTCTTCTTCATCCGACCATGCCCGCCGAACATCTCGCCATGATCGCTGGTGAACACGATCAGGGTGTCTTCGGCCAGGCCCGCCTTGTCGACCGCGTCGACGATGCAGCCGATGTTCCAGTCGAGATTGGCGGTCATCGCATAGTAGTTGCGCATCCACTCGTTGATCTGCTTAGGGCTCTTCTCGATGTTGGACCACTCGTCGCCGTATGGGTCCAACTCGTCGGAGTAGTTGGGCGGCATCTCAAACGTCACGTCCTTGAACATGTCGTAGAACTTCGCGGGCACGTTGCTCTTGACCCACGGGTCGTGCGGCGTCCCGTACGAGACCATCAGGAAGAAGGGCTTCTCGCCGCCTGCCTGCTTCGAGATAAAGTCGATCGCCATGTCCGTCTGCGCATCCGGCTCGAAGACGCCATCGCCATAGAAGATCTTCTCGGGTGATTCGGTGTGGTAGTAGCTGCCGTAGTAGTCATGGTGGAAGTTGTACGCCGCCCAGTAGCCGTCGAAGCCGAGGCGGTGGGGCCCGCGCGGGACGAACGAATTGGCCGGATCGAAGTGATTGCCGAGCTGGTTGGCGTAGAGGTGCCACTTGCCGATGTATCCCGTCTCGTAGCCGGCCTCCGTCAGCACGTGACCCAGGCACCTCTGGTTCGGGTTCATCCGCAGCTCGTTGATGACCATGCCCGTGCCGGTCGTGTGCTTGCCCGTGAACAGCGACGCGCGGTACGCCGAGCAGACGGGCATGTGCGAGACGGCCTGACGGAAGCTCACCCCTTCCGACGCGAGGCGGTCGAGGTTGGGCGTCTCCGCCAGAGGCGGATCGCCGGCGTACCCGCACGACTGATACCGCAACTGGTCGGCCAGCAGATAGATGATATTCGGCCGTCGTGAGGTCCTTTGCTCGGCGTCCCGGCGCGCCGGGAAGCCCGCGACAGCCCCCAGCCCCGCGCACGATAGGCCCGACCGTACCAGAAATTCTCTTCGATTCATCCAATAACCTCCCGCGAGTCGGCGCCCCATAACGATCCAGTAGTGTTGTGCGATGGTAGCTCCTCGATCCGGCTGCGCCAATCGCGAGAGTTTCGTCCTTCAGGTCCCTTTGGTCCCCTAGGTCCTTTCGCTCTCCAAGGACCAAAGGGACCCAAGAGACCCAACAGTACCGCTTCAGGCTGGGAAAGGGCTTGCCAGGGGACGGGCCGGCGAGTATGCTTATGCGTTCGGTCAAGTTACCCAAACTGAATACTAACAGATGATTACGGGAAGGTGCCATGGGTCATCCTGGTTTGTCGAAACTCGATGAGTTGTGCGTCAATACGATCCGTTTGCTGGCGGTCGACGGGGTCCAGAAGGCCAATTCGGGCCATCCGGGCATGCCGATGGGCATGGCGCCGGCAGCCTATGTCCTATGGACGCGTCACCTGAAGTACAGTCCGGCCAATCCGCTCTGGCACAATCGCGACCGCTTCATCCTCTCCGGCGGGCATGGCAGCATGCTGCTGTACTCGCTGCTGCACCTGACCGGCTATGAGATGAGCCTGGACGACCTGAAGAGCTTCCGGCAGTGGGGCAGCAAGACGCCGGGACACCCCGAGTACGATCCGTCGCTGGGCATCGAGGCGACGACCGGCCCGCTTGGCCAGGGCATTTCCAACGGCGTCGGCATGGCCATCGCCCAGAGGTACCTGGCGAACCACTTCAATCGCGAGGGCTTCCCGATCGTGGACTACAAGGTGTACGTCTTTGCCGGCGACGGTGACCTGCAGGAGGGCATCTCCGGCGAGGCGTCTTCGCTGGCCGGACACCTCGGACTGAGCAATCTCGTCGTGGTCTACGACGACAACCACATCTCCATCGATGGCCCCACCGAGCTGTCGTTCACGGAGGACCGTGCCAAACGCTACGAGGCCTATGGCTGGTACGTGCAGAAGGTCGTTGGCGACGGCAACGACATGAAGAAGTTCGAGAAGGCCCTGATCAACGCCAAGAGCGAGGTCGAGCGGCCTTCGATCATCGCATTGCGTACGCACATCGCCTACGGCGCTCCGAACATGCAGGACACCGCCGAAGCCCACGGGTCGCCGCTGGGCGATGCGGAGATCCGTTTGGTCAAGGAGAAGTTCGGCTGGGACCCCGACAAGACCTTCCACGTGCCCGACGAGGTTCGCGAGCACATGGGCCAGGCGGTCGAACGGGGCAAAGAGGCCGAGAGCGAGTGGATCGCGCTGTTCGAGTCCTACGCGAAGAAGTATCCGGATCTGGCGAAGGCGTTCCGCGCCGCCGCAGAGGGCAAACTGCCGGTGAAGATCGATTCACTCCTGCCGAAGTTCGCGGTGGACAAGCCGCTGGCGACGCGTCAGGCGTCCGGCCAGGTGCTCAGCGCCCTGATGCCGCACATGCCGCTGGTGCTGGGCGGTTCGGCGGACCTGACGCCATCGAATAACACGCGATTCAAGGATGCCAAGGACTTCCAGAAGGATGTGCCCGACGGCCGGTACATTCGCTACGGCGTCCGCGAGCACGCGATGGGGGCGATCCTCAACGGGATCAACCTGTCCGGCCTGCTGCGGGCCTACGGCGGCACGTTCATGGTCTTCAGCGACTACATGCGCGGCGCCGTCCGCGTGGCGGCCCTGTCGAAGTATCCGACGATCTTCGTCTGGACGCACGACAGCATCGGGATCGGCGAGGATGGGCCCACGCACCAGCCGGTAGAGCACTTTGCGGCGCTGCGGGCGATTCCCAACCTGCTGGTCTTCCGTCCGGCCGACGCCAACGAGACTGCTCACGCGTGGAAATACGCTCTGGAGCATCGGGACGGTCCGGTCGCGCTGCTGCTGACCCGCCAGGGCGTTCCTGTGATCGATCAGAGCAAGTACGCCTCGGCGGCCAACATCAGCCGCGGGGCGTATATCCTCACCAGCCGGGGCAAGCCCGACGTGATCCTGCTCGCGACCGGCTCAGAGGTAGCCGTCGCGCTGGAGGCGGCCAGGATGCTGGAGGCCGATGGCCTGTCGCCGCAGGTCGTCAGCATGCCGTGCTGGAAGCTCTTCGACAAGCAGGACGACAAGTATAAGAACTCGGTGATCCCGCGCGATGTCAAGGTCCGCGTGGCCGTCGAGGCGGGCATCGAGATGGGCTGGCGCAAGTGGTTGGGCGACGACGGCGTCTTCGTCGGCATGACGGGTTTCGGTGCCTCGGCGCCGGGCAAGGTCTGCTTCAAGGAGTTCGGCATCACGCCGGAGAACGTCGCGAATGCCGCCCGAGATCTCGTCAAGAAGCTCAAGCAAGAAGGTTGATCGGGCCAAGTCCTTTAGGTCCCTTTGGTCCCTTAGGTCCTTGGAGACTGAAAGGACGAAAGGGACCTAAGAGACCCAATTTCAGATTTGCGGGTTGCTCACGGCTTCGGCCGTGAGAACCGCGACTTATGGATCTCTCGCGGGACAAGGTGGTTTCGCAGATGATCTCCCGGCTGGCGGCGTCCGAGAAGGGGGCCGTCAAAGTCGAGGGGACTTGGGGATCTTTTGCGCGCCTGCTGGCCGCTCACGTTGCGCGGACCGCCGGTCGTCTCGTGTTGTACGTCTGTCCTCATATCGACGACGCCGATAGGGCGCTGGACGATCTGCGGACGTTCGAAGCCGGACGCGTGGAATTGCTGCCCGCCTGGGAAGGCGAGGAAGAGCTGGCCGATGCGACGGACGAGACCCGCGCCGAGCGGCTGCGCCTCGTGTCTCTGATGTCCGGACCGGACAGCGCGCTTCGTCGCAGTGGAGTGATCGTCGCGCCGGTGCAGGCGCTGTGCCAGCCGGTCGCCCCGCCGGCGGCCCTTGCGGCCGGCTCGCTGCACCTTCAGACCAACGCGACCGTCGATCCGGAGAAGATCGTCGAGTGGCTGGTCAGCAACAACTTCGAGCGGGTCGATGCGGTGGACCTTCCGGGGCAGTTCGCCCGCCGTGGCGGCATTATCGACATCTACGCCCCCCTGATCCGCGACCGGGTAGGGGCAGACCCCCATGCCGGTGCGGACGGCAGGGAATCCGGGCAGTCGCAGGCGATTCGGATCGAGTTCTTCGGCGACACGATCGAAAGCGTTCGCCAGGTCGATCTGGACACGCAGCGTTCCACGCACGAGATCGCCGGCCTGGGCATCGTCGGCGCCGCGTGCGGCGCGGCGCCCGATCAGCGGGAGCTGTTCACCAACACACTGCCGGAGGATGCGATCGTCGTCTTCGAAGAGCCGCTGGACGTCGAGGAGGTCGCCAAGGTCTTTCTGACGCGTGTCGAGGATTCCGGCCGGCTCTACAACTGGGCGGATATTCATCAGTCGGTGTCGCGACGGACGCAGTTGCACATCTGCCGGTTTGCGAGCGGGGCGCCCGATGAATCCCTGAAGCTGGGTGTCAAGAGCATCCAGCAGTTCGAGCGCAAGGCGACCTCGCTCTGGGCCGGACACAGGGCGGCGCTCGAAGAACTGATCGGGCGGGCCAAGGAAGGCAATCGCGTCCTGCTCTATTGTGAAAGTCCCGCCGAAGTGCAGCGCGTCAGCGAGATCGTCAAGGAGATCGACGGGCAGGTCCCTCGCGGTTTCCAGCTTCCGTTGGGCTACGTCCACCAGGGCTTCTTCATCGAGTCGCTCAACACGATCGTCGTCAGCCATCACGAATTGTTCGGGCAGTACGCGCTGCGCCGCCGGCAGCGGCCGGTCCGCGCGACGGCGCCCGTCGATACGCTGGCCGACTTGCAGCCCGGTGACATAGTGGTTCACGCGTCGTATGGGATCGGCAAGTACCTCGGGACCGAGACCATCGACGAAAAAGCCGGCAAGGCCGAGTACCTGACCATCGAGTACGCCGACAAGGTGAAGATTCAGGTCGCGGTGGCGAACATCGCGCTGGTGCAGAAATACATCGGCACCAGCCCGAAGCGCCCGACGCTCAGCAAGGTCGGCTCCAAGCGCTGGCAGAAGCAGAAGGAGAAGGTGGCGCAGTCGGTTCGCGATCTGGCGGCGGAGCTGCTCGATATCCAGGCGAAACGCCAGGCCATGGGCGGCATCACCTACGGCGCCGATTCGAACTGGCAGATGGAGTTCGAGGAGTCGTTCGCATACCAGGAGACGCCGGACCAGATCACTGCCGCCGGCGAGATCAAGGCGGACATGCAGGAGCCAGTGGCGATGGACCGGCTGCTGTGCGGCGACGTGGGCTACGGCAAGACCGAACTGGCGATGCGGGCCGCCTTCAAGGCGGTCGAAGCGGGCAAGCAGGTCGCGGTGCTCGTGCCCACGACGGTGCTGTCGGTCCAGCACGCGCGGACGTTCGCCGAGCGGTTCGCGGACTTCCCCGTTGCGGTCGAGGTCCTCAACCGCTTCAAGACGCCCAAGCAGGCTAAGGACATCGTCGCCGGCGCCCGGGCGGGCCGGGTGGATATTCTGATCGGCACGCACCGCCTGCTCAGCGGCGACGTCGGCTTCAAGGACCTGGGCCTGCTGATTATCGACGAGGAGCAGCGCTTCGGCGTCGAGCACAAGGAGCGCCTCAAGCGGATGCGGGTCAACGTGGACATCCTGACGATGACCGCCACGCCGATCCCGCGCACGCTGCACATGGCGCTGCTGGGCCTGCGTGACATCAGCTCGCTGACGACGGCGCCGCTGGACCGGCGCAGCATCGTCACTCAGGTGACCGCCTACAATCCCGAGCTGATCCGCAAGGCGATCTACCGTGAGCTGAACCGCCAGGGCCAAGTATTCTTCCTGCACAATCGCGTGCAATCGATCCAGGCCAAGGCGATGGAGATTCAGAAGCTGGCCCCGGAGGCGCGGATCGACATCGCGCATGGCCAGATGAGCAAGCGAGAGCTCGAAGACGCGATGATTCACTTCGTGCTGGGACAGACCGATGTGCTGGTCTGCACGACGATCATCGAGTCGGGTCTGGACATTCCCAACGCCAATACGATCTTCATCAACGACGCCGACCGCTTCGGCCTGGCGGAGATGCACCAGCTTCGAGGCCGGGTCGGACGCTACAAGCACCGCGCTTACGCCTACATGCTGCTGCCGAACAGCCGGCCCATCGCGCCGATCGCGGCCAAACGGCTCAAGGCCATCGAGGAATACTCGCACCTCGGGGCGGGCTTTCGCATCGCGCTGCGCGACCTGGAGATTCGCGGCGCCGGCAACATCCTCGGCCCCGAGCAGTCCGGCCATATTCAGATGGTCGGCTACCAGATGTACTGCGACATGCTGGCACAGGCGGTTCGCGAGATGAAGAACGAGAAGGTCGAGCCTCTGCCGACCGCCAACATCGACCTGGGCTTCTCCGCGGTCATCCCGAAGAACTATGTTCCCATCGACCGGCATCGCATGGACGTCTATCGCAAGATCGCCGTGGCGCGAACGCCCGGTGACCTCCAGCAGATCGAAGCGGAGCTGGCCGATGTCTATGGCCCGATCCCCGACGAGACGAAGGGCCTGCTCGACCTGGCCGAGCTGCGCATCGCGGCGGCCAAGTGGGACATTCGCAGCATCGTCGCCTCCCAGCCCAACCCACTGAAGGCGGGCGACCTGATCTTCTCGTTCCGCCAGAGTGTCGAGGGCGCGACGCCCTCGAAGCGCGGGCAATCCCGATGTCCATCGGGACGCGCCACGGTGGGCGCGCTGTTCACCAACGTCAAAGGCACCGTCCGCATCGCCGACCCCAAGACCGTCTACCTCCGCCTGCCCCCCAGCTACTTCGAACCCCAAACCCTCGTCACTGTCCTCGGGAAGATTTTGAGAGAGGAGACGAAATGAGTGATGCCTCTGGCAAACCGACGCAACGGCCGTTCGGGATATCTCGTCTGATAGGGATCATTACGATTACCTTCGCGATTGTGCTGCTGGGGATCCTGGTGGGGCTCCAGTGTATGCGGTGGCCCCGACCTATGCCTACAAAGGTCGCGTGCAGGAATAATCTCAAGACGCTGGGCGTGTGCTTGGTTGCCTATGCCAAAGGCTACGAAGGCTTGCATCCGCCGGCCCAGCAATGGTGCGACGTGCTCGTCGCCGAATACGGGGAGCACGAAGACTTGAACAAGGTCTTCCGTTGCCCGGGCGACCGAGAAGGGCCATGCAGCTATGCGATGAATCCGAACGCCGATCCGAACGGCGCCGGCGACATCGTACTGCTGTTTGAGAGCAAGCCGGGTTGGAATCAGTATGGCGGTCCTGAGTTGCTGACGATGAAGAATCACAAAGGGCAAGGTTGCAGCGTATCGTTTGTGGATAGCAGTGTGCGGTTCGTCAAAGCCGATGAAGTGGCGCAATTGAAATGGGCCGATGGCGAGAATGCGGAAGGCAAGTCGGCGAATGTGCCAGGCTCTTCTGAGGGAACCCGCTGAGCCACGACTTTGTCATTCCGAGTCCCGATGTGTATCGGGATTGGGGTGACAAGAACAGGAGTAATGGCACAGGCGGGCACGGCGGGTTCTTTGTCCACGCGTTTACGTGCAGGCAAGAAGTTCTAAACCATTAGGGCGAAAGACGGGTATAATGGGGCGACGTTGGTTTGGAAGGTTGCTTTCGCCCTTGCTTGCCAGGAGAAGACTGATGCAAAAGCCCATTTGCAGACTCATCGCGCTGATCGTTGCTCTGGTAATCGTGACCGTTCCGGCGTGGGGGGCGGAGGAGATCAAGACGCTGGCGATCGGGGCCAGAGCGCCGGGTTTCGCTCTGCCCGGCGTCGACGGCAAGGTCCACAAGCTCTCCGATTACGACCAGGCCAAGGTTCTCGTAATCGTGTTCACGTGCAACCATTGCCCGACGGCGCAGGCGTACGAAGGGCGAATCAAGAAGCTGACGGCCGACTTCAAGGACAAGGGCGTGGCGCTGGTGGCGATCTCGCCCAACGACCCGGAGGCGGTGCGGCTTGACGAATTGGGCTATACCGACGTGGGCGATTCGCTCGAAGACATGAAGATTCGCGCCAAGGCCGCCCAGTTCAACTTCCCTTATCTCTACGATGGGCTGGACCAGAAGGTCTCGAAGGCCTATGGCCCGGTGACCACGCCGCACGTGTTCGTCTTCGACAGCGAGCGGAAGCTGCGATTCGCCGGCCGCGTCGACAACAACGAGAGGGACCCGAACAAGGCCACGTCGCACGATACCCGCAGCGCCATCGAAGCGGTGCTGGCGGGCAAGCCCGTCGCCGTCGAGACGACCAGGACGATGGGCTGCTCGATCAAGTGGTCCGACAAGCGCGACTCGGTCAGGCAGGCGTTCGAGACTTGGGCCAAGGAGCCGGTCGGCATCGAGGAGATCGATCTCGAAGGCGTCAAGAAGCTGGTCAAGAACGACACCGACAAGCTGCGCCTGATCAACATCTGGTCGACGGCGTGCGGTCCCTGCATCGTCGAGTTTCCCGAGTTCGTGACGATGAACCGCATGTACCGGGGCCGCGAATTCGAGGTGGTGGCGGTGAACGTCGATCCGGCCAGCCGCAACGACAAGGTGCTTGCCTTCCTGAAGGACAGGCAGGCCTCGTTCAAGAACTACCACTTCGCCAGCGATGACATCTATCCGTTCATCGAGGCGGTGGACAAGGACTGGCTCGGGGCGATCCCCTACACGCTGCTGGTCAAGCCCGGCGGCCAGATCATCTATCGCCACATGGGGTTGATCGACCCGTTGGAAGTCAAGCGAGCCGTCGTTGAGTATCTCGGCCGCACCTACAAATAGCGTCGGATTCCGCCGGAGCGTTCCGTCCAATGTGCTGCCGTTTCCTCGCGGCCGGCAAGGCTGCCTCTACTCTTTGTTGGACAAGGACTTGTGGGTGAGTTCTCGGTCAGCGGGACAGCCTTTCGTATACCGCCGATCTCGCCGGGAAAACCTGTTGCACGCGGGCGTTCGATCTGATATAAAGAAGGGTTGAGAAGCGTATGTGACGCAGGTTCTCGCGCGGCTCTCCCCCATACGTCGGGGCGTGCGAGATCGGTGCAGCGGGTTTCGAATCGGCGGGCGGCAGTGGTGCCGGCCGGAGGTCTCTCAGGTCCCTGCGGTCCTTGGGGTCCTTGTTCGGCCGGAGGGACCGCAGGGACCAAAGAGACCGAAAGGACTCCAGTGGAGCGTACGGTGCGGCTGGGCGGCGGCGATTCAGACGAGGAGCGGCACGGTGTCGGGTAGCCTCTGAACGAGCGGAATCATCGGATCATCACGTGGAGGAAGAGTGTCTTCCGCCATGCGGCTGAAGCGTTGTGACGTGAGTGAGCTGGTTGTCTGAAGGAGGACTCCTATGTGTAGAGGACTGTATCTGCTGATTTGCCTTGCCGTCGTGCTCGGCGCGACCTTAGATGCGGGAGCTGCCCTGGTGGCACACTGGCGATTGGATGAGGGGACCGGCACGACTGCCTATGACGCCACCGGGAACGGCTATGACGGCACGATCATGGGCAATCCCACGTGGGTCGCCGGCGTGTTCAAGGGTGCGCTGAGCCTGGACGGCAACGGAGACTACATCAACCTTGGCAGTCCGCCCGACTGGCCTGCGGGTCGCTCGCCGCGTTCGCTGTGCGGGTGGGGTCTGACCAACACGGTCGCCACCGGTTACCGGTGGTTCGCAGCCTACGGGACCGCCGGCACGTCACAGGCCTGCTTCATCGGCATGAATGGCACCCGGGCCATCGGCGGCGGCTACAACGCCGACGACGTGGAGATGGCCGACTTCTGGACGGTGGGGGAGTGGCACCATCTGGCCCTGACGTACGATGGGACCACCGCGCGCCTGTACGCCGACGCCGTGGAGATTGCCTCGGCAGCCAAGAACTGGGACCTGGTCCTGAACCGGGCGTACATCGGCGAACAGGTCAACGGCGCCGGTGAGCTCTGGAACGGCATTATCGACGAGGTGTGTGTCTTCGACCAGGCCCTGACGCCGGCCGAGATCGCCGACGTGATGGCGGGCATGAATGTCGAGCTGGCGGATGATCCCAGCCCCGAGGACGAAGCGGTCGATGTGCCGCGCGAGGTCGAGTTGACAGGCTGTGTCACAATGGAGTTGGCGGATGGTTGCATGTTAGGGGTGGGTGTGTATGCTGGTGGCGGGGTAAGGAAAGGAGTCCTGGATGGCCTATCGACAGGGTGAGCGTGGGCAACGATGCCTG
>JAAYBV010000079.1 GCA_012744475.1 Phycisphaerae bacterium | reverse complement strand
GCGTCGTCATCGACGTAGACGATGCGCTGGGCGCCTACAGGGGCAGCGCCCACAATCAGCAGAAAGATTCCCGCGACGAATGCGACTCTCCGAACGATCCTCCGCATCATGGTGCTCCCTCCGTATCCGATCTCGGCATTCAACTCTATTAGAAATCATAGCACATCCGCCGGGACTTGTCCAGGCATTTGTGGTGCGCGCGGCAGGGGGCTGCTGGAAACGCGCACAGGTAGCGTCGGACGACGCCGCTACGAACGTGCGATGCACTTGCCGCATGCCTGTCGGGAAAGCATGTGGTCGGAGCCCGCCATCCCCAAGCCGTTCGGCAGGCTCAGGCGAGCGCTGCGCTTGAGGCTGCCACTCGGAACGATTATCGCTGGGCGGGCGAGGCCTTCGTGTCGGCGGGCGTACGGCTGGGCGTGTAGCTGCGGACCTCGCGGGCAGGCAATCCGCTGTGGCGGCCGCGCAGCAGGTCGCGCTTCTGGTAGCACTGCTCCCGGAAGACGGCGATCTCCGCGGCGAGGTTGGCGTTGGGCGAATCGCCGAAAAACGCGTGGATGATCGGGAACACCAGATCGGGGTTCTTCTTGCGGAACTCCTTCATCATCGCCTCGATCTTCGCGGTGGCGACGCCCTCCTGCATGCAGGTGAACGGCCCGACGTGGAAGATGCCGGAGATATAGGCGTCGCCGTGCGGGCGGATCAGGTCGTGCATGAAGTAGTACGCGATGCCCGTGCTCAGAGGCGACTCGCCCTCGATGTTGCCATGGCCTTCGTGCTCGCGTTCGAGCTTCTCGATGATCTCCATCGGATGCGGCAGCACGTGCCTCCCGGCGAGCACCTCGTGGAACGGCGCGGCCAGCTTCTCGGCGACGTGGTTCATGTACCGCGACTTCAGCAGCGACTTGCCCAGTTGCCCACTCGACCGCCACGCGCGGCCCACGTCGAGCGACCGCAGGCCCAGACGCACGTCGCGCTTGTTGTTGCGCACGTTCATCCGGTTGACGTACAGCAGCCAGTCGGTGATCGGATCGCGAACCACCTCCAACTGCCGGTCTTCGAGCTGGCGAACGACCTGGTCCGTGTAGGGGTCGTGCTGGCGCATGTAGATCTCGCCGATGTAGAGGATCAGCGGGAACCGCTCGCGGTGCGCCAGCGGCAGCGCCTGGAACATGGCGACCGTGTCGTGTCCCCACCCCACCATCTTGTCAGTGTCGGCCCCGGCGGCGACGATCGCGCTGACCGCTTCGAGCCGCTCTTTTTTCAGGGCGTCGGCCTCGGCCTTGTCCGCCGCGTACGGGCGGAAGCGACGCAGGATGTCTTCGAGCAGATCGGAGGCGTTGATGCCCTTGAAGAGGATCTGCTGCATCTTCATCCGGTCGGACGGGCGCAGGTCTTCGGGCAGCGGGATGTCGATGTAGTCGGTCTCGGACGACGGGCCGACGACGGGGATCTTCTCCAGGCCTTCCAGCCGCATGAACTCCTGGAGCAGCTCGGTGTACTTGCCGAACCGGCACGGGCCGCTTGTCGTCGGCAGCATCACGAGATAGTTGTCTTCGACCTCCTGCCGGCTGGTCTTCTCGATCTGCTCCTGCAAGAAACCGATCGCGTCACCGACGACACCCTTGAGCGGATAGCAGACCTCCGTGGAAATGTGCTTGCGCGCGACTTCGTAGCCGCGGGGCGTGTCCGTCGGCAGCACCTGGCTGCTGATCCCGAAGTAGTTCAGGCCGGCGGCGCCCATGTAACTGGCGTCACCCATGTAAGGGATCAGCCAGGTCCGCTTGTTGTAGCTGTTCGCCGAATATCCCTTGAGCTTCGTGGCGTCCACGGGCACCGGACGGCTCTCGTTGACCACGCGCTCGTGGGCCTCGGTCCGCGTGACGAACGGCGCGTTGTTGGTCTGGGCGTCGGTGACCAGCACGAGCAGCGGCTTGGCGGCGGCCTGCTGAATGTTCTCCTCCTGGTAGATCTTCAGACTGTCGGGCCCGCAGGCGAAATTGATCATGCGGATGGGGAACAGGTTCGGATGGTTGGCGACGAACAGATTGGCCTTGAGAATCTTGACGCTCTGCACCCAGAATTCGTTGTCGACAAACTCCTTGATCGACAGGTCCAGGAACTTGTGTTCGAGGAACTGCTGCGGGATGTAATCCAGCCCGCGCACCTGCGAGAACATCGCCCCGGAATTGGAGCTGGCCTCGGGGTCGAGCAGGACGTAGTCGCGTCCGATGCCGACGTAGGCCTTGACGCCCTCGCGCTCGACGCGCTGCAGGAAGCGGTCGCCTTCGGCATAGAGGTCGCTCTTGAACTGATTCTCGGCGCTCTCGGCGTAGGCGATGGCGTTCTTGATCTGGCGGTCGTTGAACGAGAAGCCGACGCGGGCGAATTCCTTTCGAATCTCGGTGACCAGCAGGGGCAGGTCGCCGAAGTGCAGGATCGGGTTGATCTGGCGCATCTTGTCGAGGCTGAGCACGTCGTTGAGGACGTAGCCTTCGGACTCGGTGTAGATGCAGTACTTCAGGTCGGGCCGCTCGGGCCTGCGCTGCTCGATGAAGCTGGGGTTGAACAGATACTCGATGGCCGGGTCGCCGTTGAGCACGGCGGCGTGGCCGGTCGCCAGCTTGCGCGCGATGCAGAACTCGGTGCGCGAATTGTCGACGCCGATCTTGGCGATCTCGCTGTTGCTGCGCGGCGACACCACCGGGTAGAAGCCGAGCTTGCGGAACAGCGCTGCGCTCCAGATGCCTTTTTCGCCCAGGGTCGCCATGCTGCGCTTGATGCCGACGGTCGGGCCCGTCGGCTCGGCGGAACGCAGCTCCGTCTGGATGCAACCCTGCTTCTTGAAGTGCTTCTCGTAGATGCGGTGGTAGCGGTCGACGTAGTTGGTCTTGGGCTTTGCGACGGCTTCGGAATTGCCGAGCGGACAGAAGCCGCCGGTGATGATCTCGTCGTCCTCGATGTGGAAGACTTCGAGCTGGCAATCGCGAATGCCGCAGGAGCGCTCGCCGAAGAGGTCGCGGCAGGCGACTTTGCGCTTCGCGAACGGCATATCGACGATTTCCCAGCCACGGAACGCCGTCCCGTGCGTCCGGCCTTGCTGTTCGAGTTCGCGGATGTGCCTGATGATATCGAGGGCCTGGCCCCAGGCGCCGAACATCTCGCGGTGCGGGTAGGCTTCGACGACGCCGTCGGTGACCTGGGCCAGCGCGGCCAGAAACGCCTTGCCCAGCGCGGGCCCGCCCTGCGCGGAGCACTTGCTGCCGACGTGCTGGGCGCCGCCGACGAACTTGTAGTAATAGCTGCCGGCGGTGCCGCGCAGGATGGCGGCGGCGATCTCGTCGCGCCCGAAGCCCTCGGCAATCAGCCGGTTCTCGTCCATTTCCATGAACACGCCGCAGGTCGAGTCGATGATCGGGACGCGCCTGGCTTGCAACGCGGCCTCCTGCAGCGTGCTCTCGACATCCAGGTTGATCACGTCGGCCATGTTCTCGAGCGTCTGGCCGGAGCCAGCCTGGCAACTGTAGTTCATCTTCGCTTCTTTGACGGTCCCATCGGGCGAGAAGCAGGTGAACTTCATGTCCTGGCCGCCGACCTCGAAGATCGTGTCGATCTCGGGGTTGCAGTGCTTGACGCCCAGCGCGTGACAGGTGATCTCGTCGGTGATGCGATCGGCCAACATGACGCCGTGCTCGGCGAGCTGCTGGGCCTTCTTCTTGCTCAGCAGGATCTTCTCGTAGAGCTTGCGCGCCGATCCCGTGGCGCCGACGCCCTTGATGATGACATTGTCTTTGTGGCGCGACAGGTAGCGCAGCACGCGCTTGAGCGACTCTTCGGGATTGCCATGCGTCTTGATGTACAGCTTGTCGAGGAGCTTGCCGGTCTGGAGTTCAACGATGGCGCCTTTGGTCGTGGTGCTGCCGCCGTCGATGCCGAGCACGACCTCCGTGCCGGGCGCGATCTCAGCGGCGAGGGTTTCACTTCGCTCGCGCACGCGCGCCAAACTTGCGCTGAGCGGCGGCGCGAACGCTCTCTTCTGGCGACTATGCTCGGCGACCTTCGCAAGTTGATCGAGGTCCAGGACGAAGGCATTGCCTTCTTCGAGAGCCTTGAGCGCTGCGCCGGCGGCGGCGATATTGTGGTGGTGCTCCGGCCGGACGATCGGTATCCCCAGCAGGTCCGCGAGGTTGGCGCGGACCAAGTCGTTGGAGAAGACACCGCCGGTCGAGATGGCTTGGCCCTGGCCGCCGGCGCCGCCGAACTCGCTGGAGCCGAGCACGTCGATCACGTAGTTGCGTGCCACCGTGCGGAACAGGCCCGCGAGGTTGTCGACGCGGGTGGCCCCCTCGTTCTGTTTGTGGATCAGATCGGACTGGACGACCACGCCGCAGCGGGCGAGGAACTCGCTCGGCTCAGTGCTCCTGGCGGCTTCCTGTTCGGCCCGGCGGAACATCTCCTCCACGCGATCCTGGAGCTTCCGCCGGTTGCGCGCGGCAACCGCCGCTCGGTGCGGCTCATCCTCGGCCGGCCCGCAGTCCTCCAGCTCCGGGCTTGGCACATCTCCCTGGAACAAGCGCCGGCATTGCTTCTCGATGAGCATCCCCGAGCCGCCGCCGCACTTCGTGCCCGTGCGCCACTCGCGGATGATCTGGCGGCCGCCGGTGGCGCCGAGCGTGAAGAAGTACGCGTCTTTGGCCCCGATGTGGAAGACGTGACGCGCCTGTGGCGCGAGCACCTCCGCCCCTTTCGGGATGGCAACGCTGTCGTAGACATAGAGGGCGCCCGCCATCACGCTCGGAAAGCTCTGGGCGGCGCTGCCCGTCAGCGCCGTGCTGCGAATGGTCTTGCGATCAAACCGCGCCAGCACGTCGCGCCAGGCCTCGGCCATGGCGCCGAGCGGATTGGCGAAGTGCATGATCGGCGCGGGCGAATACAAGACCGATCCATCCCCGTCCAGCACAATGTAGTGCAAGGCACTGCTGCCGATGTCAATACCTGCGAAGAGATTCCCCTTGCCGGTCCGCCTATTCGAGTGCACGCTGTCGTTCACCTGCATCTTTATCCATCCGTATGTTCGTGTGCCGCTGAGGCTCTTCGGTCCGGCCGCTTTACAGACCATCGGCGCCGCCGCAGGACAGCGCTCAAATCGCACAGGCCTCCAGCGCCAGCCCCCTAATAGGGACGCACTTTGGCAGGCTCTACAGAGACCATGCGTCGAGTGTTAGTTCTTATGATTCTTCCTGTTAGAAACAGACACGCAAGGCTGTTGATTACTCAAAACCGGCCGTATTGTCAAGTCCACCCACTCTCAACGTAACAGTTTTTCCACACAAACAAGACGGCTATCCGTGTCGCCATCTCCCGAAGTCACAAGGGCTTATAAAACCCTATCTGGCAATACTAACAATCCGGCCGCCTATATGACTAATACTACTACCTTATTTCCTTCTTATCCTTCTTATTCGAGTTGTCTGTCCACACGCCGGTTCTCCAACAGGATCGCCTGCAATGCCGCAATTCGGTGGCGGTCTGTCTGTAGTGGCGTGCAAGTCCCGTGGTTCTCCAAAACGCCTCGGGGGCGAGGTTTTCGCGGAAAAAGATTGTCCGCAAGGCGCACAGCGATTAAACTGTGGGGCTGTTTTGGTGATACCCCGCTGCATCTTTGCAGCCTGAGGAACCCTTAGCGCAGAGGTCTGCCATGAGAGTCACATTCAACCGTTCCGCGTTGGCCGAAGCCCTCGGACTGGTGATTTCCGTCGTCCCGAGCCGGACGCCGAAACCCGTCTTGAAGTGTGTCCGCATCGCTGCCAGCGGCAAGCAGGTCCGCATCTGCGCTACGAACCTCGAAATGGGCCTGAATTATCTGGTCTCCGAGGTGGAGATTGCCCGCGAAGGGGAAGTGGTCGTCGAGGCCAGTCACCTTGCCGACATCGTGCGGGCCAGCGCCGAGGACGTCCTGGTGCTTGACGCGGCGGAGAGCACTTGCGAGATCCGCGGCGCCGACAGCCGCTTTACAATCTATGGCCAGGACCCCAAGCAATACCCGAAGGTCCCTTCGCTCGACGATGGGGACGTCGATATCACGATCACGCTGGAGCAGCTGCAGTCGGGGATCCAACAGTGTCTGTTCGCGACCGCCAAGGAGAGCAGTCGGTACGCGATCAACGGCGTGCTCTGGGAGGTCAAGGGCAAGAAGTTGCTGTTGGTGGCCACTGATGGACGGCGCCTGGCGCGCTGCCGCGTTTCGCTGGAGAAAGCGCCGAAGGAAGAAAAGGCCACGCAGAAGATCATCGTTCCGGCCAAGACGATGGGCCTGCTCGAAAAGCTCCCGCCACGCGAAAAAGAGAGCGTGTCGGTCAAGCTTGTCGACAACCAGATCCTCATCCGCTGCGCGAACGTGGTGATCAGTTCGAATCTGGTGGAAGGCAACTTCCCGAAATACGAAGACATCATTCCGACAGACTATGATAAGAAGCTCAAGCTCTCTACGGAGATCGCGCTGAGCGCCGTGCGCCGTGCATCGCTGTTGACGAGCGAGGAGTCCAAGGGGATCAAGGTCTCGGTCAAACCCAACACAGTGGTCTTTTCCGGTAGCTCGCCGGAGGCGGGTGCGGCCGAGGTCAGCATGCCTGTGGAGTATAGCGGTGAGGCCATCGACATCGGCTTCAATCCGGTCTTCCTGATGGACGTGCTCAAGGTCGTTCGCGAGCCTGAGTTTGAACTGGAGCTGGGCCAGGCGGATCGGCCGGGGCTCATCAAGAGCGGCGCAGACTTCCTGTATGTCCTGATGCCCATCAACCTTGGTTAGCCACGCGGTCTGAGACCAGGAGGGTCACGTGAATCCGAATTCGCGAGCGCTTGAGCCATGCAGGTTGGGGGACGCGGTCGGCGATTTCGTGGAACGCCTCGCGCCGCTGCATGCTCGCTGCGGTTCCCTGATCGAGGCGTGGCAGACGGTGCTGCCGGCGCCGATGCGCCAGCACTGTCGCATCGAGAGCGTCGTTGGCGGTTCCGTGAGAATCGTGGTCGATGCGGCCAGCTATATGTATGAGCTGCAATTGTGCAAGGCAGAGCTCCAGACGGAGCTCCAGCGTCTGTGTCCGGGTGCGGCGGTGCGGCGGATCGTCGTCGCGATGGCGCAGCGCCACCGGTAAGACGTGCCGACCGGGGGGATGAACCCGAACTCCACCGGGGAACAGGTCTTGCCTCGTTTCACGAGCCGAGCCACGAAACACAAGGATTTTGCATTCGAGGACGAATATGGATGCACATAAGTACGATGCCAGCAACATCAAGATCCTGGGCGGCCTGGAGGCCGTGCGGAAGCGGCCCGACATGTATATCGGCGACCGCGGCATCGGAGGTTTACACCACCTGGTCTATGAAGTGCTCGACAACTCGATCGACGAGGCCCTCGCCGGCGCGTGCGACGAGATCACCGTTCGCATCCAGGCGGACGGCACCTGCTCAGTCGAAGACAACGGGCGCGGCATTCCCGTCGAGACGCACAAAGAGGCGAACATCAGTGCCCTGGAGGTTGTGCTGACCACGCTGCACGCCGGCGGCAAGTTCGACAGCGACAGCTACAAGGTCGCCGGCGGGCTGCACGGCGTGGGCGTCAGCGTCGTCAACGCCCTGAGCGAATGGCTCGAGGCCGACGTCTACCGCGACGGCCAGCACTACCACTTCGAGTGCGAGCGGGGCAAACGACGCGGCCCGGTCGAGGTGATCGGCCCGACCACGAAACGTGGAACCAAGATCACCTTCAAGGCCGACGAGGAGATCTTCGGCGACGTCGAATTCAACTACGATACGCTCCTCAAGCGGATTCGCGAGATGGCGTACCTCAACGCGAACATCAAGATCACCTTCCGCGACGATCGCGCGAAAAAGAAGGAGGAGTTCCACTTCCCCGAAGGGATCAAGGCCTTCGTCAGACATCTCAACGACGGCAAGAACATCCTGCACAACGACGTCATCTACATGAGCAAGGAGGATCCGGAGGCGCGCCTGAGCTGCGAGGTGGCGATGCAGTACAACGACGGGTACAACGAGAACGTGCTCGTCTTCGCGAACAACATCCGCAACATCGACGGGGGCACGCATCTGTCGGGCTTCCGCACGGCGCTGACGCGGACGATGAACGCCTACGCACGAAACAACAGTCTTCTGAAAGAGGGCCAGGCGACCACCGGCGACGACCTGCGCGAGGGGCTGACCGCGGTGGTCGCGGTCAAGCTGGCCGACCCGCACTTCGAGGCGCAGACGAAGGTGCGCCTGAGCAATCCGGAGGTCGGCAGCTTCGTGGAGATGGTGGTCAACGAGCAGTTGGGCCACTACCTCGAAGAGCATCCGCCGGAGTCGAAGCGCATCCTGAACAAGGCCATCCAGGCGGCCGCCGCGCGCGAAGCGGCGCGCAAGGCGCGCGAGCTGACCCGGCGCAAAGGCGCGCTGGGCAACGCGAACCTGCCCGGCAAGCTCTGGGACTGCGCCAGCAAGGAGAGGGCCACGACGGAGATCTTCATCGTCGAGGGCGATTCGGCCGGCGGCTCCGCCAAAGGCGGGCGCGACCGAACGATCCAGGCCATTCTCCCGCTGCGGGGCAAGATCCTCAACGTGGAGAAGGCCCGTCTGGAGAAGATGCTCGGTCACGAGGAGATTCGGACGATGATCAGCGCGTTCGGCACCGGGATCGGCACGGATGAATTCGACGTCGAGAAGTGCCGCTACGGCAAGATCATCCTGATGACCGATGCCGACGTCGACGGCGCCCACATTCGCACGCTGCTGCTGACGTTCCTGTTCCGCCAGATGCCGGCGCTGTTCGATCGGCGCATGGTGTACATCGCGCAGCCGCCGCTCTACGAGGTTCGCTCGAAGGGCAAGAAGAAGTCCGAGTACGTGCTGACGGAAAACGAGATGCGCCGGCGCATGATCGACCGCGGGCTGGAGGGCACGTCGCTGGCGGTCCGCGAAGGACTGTCCGTCGGGGACGCGGGCGACCGAGCGCCCAAGAAGGCGCCGACGTTCACCCTTCGCAAGCTGACGGCCAACGAGCTCGGTGAGCTGGTCAAGATCCTTGCCGACGCCGAGCGCATCGTCAGTGTTCTGGAGCGGCGCGGGATCAGCTTCAGCAAGTTCCACCAGGCGCACTACGACGGCCAGAAGCTGCCGCGCTTTGTGATCCGCTACGAGGGGCGCGAGGAGGCGTTCTATGAGGCCGCCGATTACGAGAAGCGCCTCGACGAGCTTGGCAACGGCAAGCATCACACGCCTGAGAACGGCGATAACGGAGAAGAACCGCGTGTGATGGCCGAGGAACTGCACGAGGTCGCCCGAATCAACCAGATCGGCGAGAAGCTCCGCAGCGACTTCCAGCTCGACCTGAACGATTTCCTGCTGACCGAAGAGAAAACCGAATCGGGCGAATCGCTGCCGACGAAGTTCCAGCTCACGCATGGCGACGACGGCTACGACATCGCTTCGCTGGCCGGCATCTGTCCGGCGATCCGCCAAATCGGCGGCAAGGGCATCGAGATCAAGCGGTTCAAAGGCCTGGGCGAGATGAACGCCGATCAGCTCTGGGAAACGACGATGAACCCGGCGACGCGGACGCTGCTGAGCGTGCGACTCGACGACGCCGGCGAGGCCGACCGCCTCTTCAGCATCCTCATGGGCGACGACGTCGACAAGCGACGCAAATTCATCCAGGACCACGCGTTAGAGGTGCAGAACCTCGACGTGTAGCGAAAGAAGACGCCCACGGCGCGGTCGCGCCGCGGGCGTCGCAGGCACCATGCGTGGATCAACGGCTACGACTGCCGGTACGCCGCTGACCGGTACTCGTGGACGCACCGGGCGAGACCGGCAGCACGTCCATCGCCGCACCGAGCACGGGCTGTGAGAGAATCTGGACGCGCTGGCGGAACTGCTCGTCGGTCAGTTTGCCTTCCGCGCGAGCCTTGATGTCGGCCTGTTTGGCTCGGATCGTCAGCACGGTCTGCGCCGTTTCGGCCAAAGGGCCCTCCACAATGCGCACGTCGTTGTTGCTCTTGACCACGATCTGGCCTGTTCCCGTTATCGCGATCGTTTCGCCGGCGGATTCAGGGCTTCCTGTCAGCCTTAGGATGACCGACTCTTCCGGCGCCAGGCACCGGATGTTGGCGGCGTGGACGAGCGTCTGGACGACCGCCGTCGTGAGGTTCTCGACCTTTTCTGCGCTGTAAGTCGGCCTTGACTCGCCTGCGCCCTTCTTGCGGTCCAGCCGCTGCGGTTGGTAGATCTCGTCACGGGTCCTGGCCCATAGCGGATCTCCCTCCAATTTCGGCTCGGGTGTTTCGTTGGGTTCGGCCTGCAGTCCCGGCGCGAGCGGATAGTCGACGTCCATCACGTACAGAAGGCCGTAGCCCTGGAGATACATGCTCCGCCCTGCGTCGCCGTCGCCTCCGGCGAAGTACGGGTAAGCGTACCCGACAAGGTGGGAGAACGGGCCTGCGGGTGGCAGAAGGTTGGCCTGCCGGAGCTTGTTCTCCAGGATACGCCTCATCACAGTGACGTCCTCGGTGATGTTCGTCAGTTCGTCGGTAGTCATCTGCCTGTCCGGCACGATGACCACCGCCGGGGAGCGGTTCGTGGAGCCGAGGGTCTTCATCTCGAAGACGCTGCGCAATCGGTCTGTGGCGGGCGGGACAGTCATGCTGACGGTCGTCGGGGGGGTCGGGGCCGACTCCCCGCCGCTGGACGCCACTTGGGCGCTGCCAGGAGAGACCAGAACGAGAATAACGGTGGTAACGAGGGCGGACGTTCGGCAAATCAGATTCATCTTGTTGCTCCTTTAGTCTTTGGTGGCTGAATCAGGCTGATCGGGCGCGCCGGCACCCCCGCGCGTCTCGGCCAGCAGGTTGACCATATCTTGCTTCGTGCGTTCGAATTCGCCGCCCACGGCGCTGGCGAAGCTGACCAGCGCGTCGGCGAACTGCGTGTTGTCCTGACGGCGCGCCGTGTGGATCTGTTCCAGGCCGGCCACAAACCATTGACGTTTCTGCATGTCGGCGACGTTGATCGACTCGATCAGGTTTTCAAGCAGCCGATTGGTGTTGGCGTTGGAAGCGGCCAGCGTCTGGACGGCGACCTGCGCAAGCTCGTGTCGGTACTGCACAGTAAGGTCCTCTCGCAGCGCGACATACGTCGTCTCGAGCGTCGCCTGCCACTGCCGGCCGAGGTCTTCGATCACTCTTTGGCGCACGGTCGGCTCGATCGAGGTGGCCAGCGAGGCCTCCACTGCCTGACGCAACTGTTCGATGTCGAGGGTTCGAGGCGCCGAGAGTCTGCCCACAGCGTAGCCGGCGAAGATCAACACGGCTGCGGCGGCGGCAAATCTCGTCGTCAGCCGCAAGACGTGCGTGTTTCGCTGACGCGGCGAGTCCGCCTTACGTGCGGCGGCTTCCGCCAGCGTCGCAACTGTTGCATCGACCACCGCTTGCGGCGGATGCGGAGGAATGGCCTCGTTCCGGCACTGTTCGATCGCGCGTTGGAGAATGTCGTCGTCATGTTCCATAGGGCAACCTCGTTTCTTCCTCGACCGGCGCCAGCAGCTCGCGCAGTTTCGTCTTGGCGCGGTGCAGCAGCACCCCCGCGGCGCCGGTAGTGATTTGAAGCTCTTTGGCAATCTGGCGGTAACTCAGCTCGTTAAAGTGCCGCAGGCAAAACACTTTGGCTTCCTGCGCCGGCAGTTGCCCGATGGCGGCGCGCAAGCGGGCGGCCAGTTCGCACGATTGCGCCTCGCTGTCGGGCCCTGGTTCGGCGCTGGCGAGCTGCTGCCAGTCTTCGCACTCCGATTCCTGGCGTGCTCGCCGCGTGCGCTGGCGCAGGCGGTCGATCGCTCGCGTCGTCGCCAGACGCAGCAGCAGGCCGCGAATGTTGCGCACGCGCTGACGCTGCGCCAATTCGAAGGCGGCCAGGAACGTTTCTTGCAGGCAATCCGCCGCGTCCGCTTGATTGTGCAGCAGACGATATGCGGTCTGCCAAACCGCCGACGCATGCTCTTCAGTAATTCTCTTCCAATCATGCACTTGCAAACAGCGACCTCTTGCTCTCCACTCGTGCGCGTTCACCCGGGTACGTCGCGCGCGGCAAGATACCGAACCTGCCCATCTTGCCACTACAGCTAAGTCGATTCGCGCGCCCATTTTATTACAAGGATGTGCGGCACGCGATGGATGCGCGCGAATGTCACGCTGTCGCGAAAAAAACTGCGACTTTATTGGAAGCGCGTTGTTTTTTCGCTTGCAATCTGTGAACGCCGTTGGCAAAATGCGGTGCGTCGGTTGAAGGATGAGGTATTTACCGCTTGATGGGCTCCGTTAGGATAGGGAGACGCTGGATGACGAGGGAACGCAGAGGCATGAGAACGCCAGCGGCCAGAGGCTCGCGTGTGTTCTTGCTCGTCTGTTCGGTTGTGATCCTCGTTGCGGGTTGCCAGCCCACCAGCACGCAGAGTTCCGTTGATTCCACCGGTGTGATTCCGTCCGGACGCGGCGAGAGGGAGTTGCTCGCAGAGATCGGGAAGAAATTTGAGAACCCCCAGGCGCATTACGAATTGGGACGGGTGTATGCGCAGAGCGGGCAGTGGACGAAGGCCGAATATCACTACAACATGGCATTGGGATTCGACCCGGCGTTGCGGGCGGCCCAGGCCGGGGTAGTGAAGCTGTTCATCGATCAGGGCCAAAAGGCCAAGGGCGAGCAGTATGCGTCGGCCTATATCCAACAGATTTCGACGAACGATCAGGAGTTGTTGCGGCTGGCGTGGGAGTTTGAGAGGGTCGGTCTCGACGAGCACGCGTTGCGCTGCTTCCGGCAGGCGCTGTTGGTCGGACCGGACTCCTATGACGTTAACAAACAGGTGGGCTTCTACTATCTGGGCAAGAACGACACCGCGAAGGCCCGGCAGTATCTGAGCCGGAGTTTCGAGTTGAATCCGCGCCAGCCGGACGTCTCCGGGGCGCTGGGCAGGCTCGGAGTCGTTGTGGAATCGCCGGAGGCGCCCCCGATGACCATGGAGAAGAAGCAGTAGAGTCGGTTCACCAGTCTCTCAGACAACGAACGAGCACGATGTCTCCATCGTTTTTCATTGCCCCGTGGCGAAGGGATGCGCTGCGGGGTTTTTTTTATTGCTTTCGCGCGGGTCGGGATTGGATGATGTGCCCTGCCGAGGGCTTGGCGTGACGGCGGTGCGGGCGTCCGGCGTTGGCCACTGCGCCCGGTATGACGGAAACCGACGGCTTCTATGAGGTGATTCATGATGCTGGGAAAGTACTCGTTTGGGATAGGGGATCGGTTCGGTCATCAGGGGCGGGCCCAACTGGCGGCGCTGCAGAAGGCGAAGGAGGCCGGCGTTGACGTGACGCCGGTCTGGAACAAGTCGCACCGCGAACACAGCATCATCGGGACCGAGCCTGCCGACGTGCGTCGCGAGGCCGATGCGGCGGTTGCGGCGTGCGGCTGGGCCGGGCCCTACTTCGTAGACGCCGACCACATCGGTCTGCGCAACGTGGACCACTTCATCGAAGCCAGTGACTTCTTCACGCTTGACGTCGCCGATTGGATCGGACAACCGGCGGCCCAGGCTGAAGTCGACGCGTTCCTTTCGCGACACGCGTCGCTGATCGGCACGCTGGAGATCGACGGGCTCCCAAAGGCTTTGAGAATCGAGGCCGCCGGGCTGAAGGCGATCGCCTCGAAGTATCTGGCCGCCGTCAGGGAAGCCGGACGGATCTATCGGCACATCCAGTCGCGCAAGGGCGCCGGCCGCTTCATCACAGAAGTGTCGATGGACGAGACAGATGCGCCGCAGACGCCGGTCGAGCTGCTCATGATCCTGGCGGCCGTCGCCGATGAGGGGATTGCCGCGCAGACGGTGGCGCCGAAGTTCAGCGGGCGATTCAACAAAGGAGTCGACTACATGGGCGACCTCGCAGCGTTCACCGCCGAGTTCGAGCAGGATCTGGCGGTAATCGCGTATGCCGTCCGGCAATTCGGCCTGCCCGCGGACCTCAAGCTCAGCATTCATTCCGGCAGCGACAAGTTCTCGATCTACGAACCGATTCAGAACGCTCTGAAGCGGTGCGACGCGGGCCTGCACGTCAAGACCGCCGGCACGACGTGGCTGGAGGAGCTGATCGGGCTGGCCTTGGCCGGCGACCCTGGGCTGGCCATCGCCAAGGAGGTCTACAATCAGGCGCTGGCGCGCATGGACGAGCTGTGCGGTCCGTACGCGACCGTCATCGCCATCGACAGGAGCCGACTGCCCGATCCACGGGTCGTCGCCAACTGGGACGGCTCGCTATTCGCCCAAGCGCTGCGGCACGACCCGTTCTGTGCGTACTACAATCACCACTTCCGGCAACTGCTCCACGTCGGCTACAAGATCGCCGCCGAGATGGGCCCGCGATTCCTCGACGCCCTGGAGCGGCATGAACGGACCATCGCCGAACAGGTCACCACGAACATTTACGACCGTCACCTGCGGCCCCTCTTCATCGACTGAGCCGCCGATGCGCGGTATGTCGCGTGCGCGATACCTCTGAAGGTATACGTAGTTTCCACAATGAACCGGCGGTTTTCGCAGGACGGGGCCTGAGACCTGCGATCGATCGTGGGGCGTTCATGACTGTGCATGCCGCGGCAAGCGACAAAATACCGAAGTAAATCGGGGAATTTCCTTAGAGCGTTTCTGCACGAACCGAGTCTACCATCAAGTGGGGACCGTCGGAGTGGCCGTGGGTTTTTCGCAGGCGGTGAGCAGAGTGCGGGGGATATCGTTTCTGTTCTTCGACATTCAGGCCGGCACCGTGCCGGCGACCCAGCGCTTGGAAAGGAGAAAAACCATGGAATCACGAACGGCGATACGATCGCTATTGACATTGTTGCTCGTGGCAGCGCTGCTACTGGCAGGCTGTTCATCGGGCGGAGTCACAGGACCGCCGCGGCGCACCACGACCGCGCAGCAGCCGACCCCGGCCCCGGCGCCCGCGCCGGCTCCCGCTCGGCAAACGGCCCCGGCGCCCGCTCCCGCTCCCGCCCGGCTGACGGCGCAGGACTCTACCGGCGCTCGGCCCTCCGCCGGCGGTCGATGCGGCTCGTCGGTGGCCTCGCAGATGTACCCGGCGCAGGGAGCCGTCCGGCTGGACGTGCAGGCGCCGCCCCAGGTCGCGTTGAACGCGCCGTTCGAGTTCACCATCCGCGCCACCAACGTCAGCGACGTGATGGTCAGCGAGGTCGTTGTGAAGGAGCGCCTGCCGGGGAACTTCCGTCTTCAGGGGTCCAACCCGCCGGCCAGCGCTACTGACGGCCAGCTCATCTGGGCGCTGGGCTCTCTGGACCCGAAGGCCAGTCGCGAGATGAAGGTCATGGGCATGGCCACCAGCGCCGAGTGTCTGCGGCACTGCGCGACGGTCGACTTCGTGGTCCCGACCTGCGCCAACATCGAGGTGGTCGAGCCGAAACTGGCGCTGACCAAGACGGCGCCGGCGGAGGTGATGCTGTGCGATCCGATCCCGGTCAGCTTCGTTGTGACGAACAGCGGCACCGGTGACATCCAGGGCGTGCGCGTTCTCGATACGCTGCCGCCCGGACTGGAAACAGCCGACGGCAAGAACCAGATCGCGGTCGACGCCGGCACGCTCGCGGCCGGACAGTCCAAGAAGTTCGCTGTGAACCTCAAGGCTGCCAGAACGGGAACGTACATCAACAGAGCGGTTGCCACGTCGGCCAGCGGCCTGAAGGCCGAGGCGGAAACCCGGACGATCGTTCACCAGCCCGTGCTCGCCATCACCAAGACCGGGCCGGAGAGACTGTTCCTCGGCCGTCCGCTGACCTATCAGATTACGGTCACGAACAAGGGTGACGCTCCGGCGGTCAACACCGTCGTTGAAGACACGCTGCCTGCGGGAGTACGGCAGGTGCAGGCCTCCACGGGTGGCACGGTTTCCGGCGGCAAGGTCGTCTGGCAGGTGGGCACGCTGGCGATCAATGCCTCGCGGACGCTCAGCGTGACGTACACGCCGGCGACGGCGGAGCCGCAGGTCAACACCGTTACGGCGGTGGCTGCCTGTGCGGACGCCGTGACTGCCTCGGCGCGAACCAGCGTCGAGGGCATTGCCGCCGTGCTGCTCGAAGTGGTCGATATCTCCGACCCGATCGAGGTGGGCGGGCAGGAGACGTATGTGATCACCGCGACGAACCAGGGTTCGGCGCTGGACCACAACGTGCAGATCACCTGCGTGCTCGAAGATGCGCAGGAGTACGTCTCCTCGGACGGTCCGACGCGAGCCACCGTGGAAGGCCGGACGATTCGCTTCGCGCCGTTGGCCACTCTGCCGGCCAAGCAGAAGGCGACCTGGCGCGTGGTCGTCAAGGCTCTCCGCGCCGGCGATATCCGCTTCAGCGTGACGATGAACACGCAGGAGCTGGGACGCCCGGTGGAAGAGACCGAAGCCACGCGGCAGTACTGATGGATTCTCGATGGACGCAGGGGCGAACCACGGCTCGCCCCTGCTCCAATCTGCCCGGTGGTGGTCAGAAGTCTCACCGGGTGTAGAAAGTGCAGTCGATGGGCCGGACCTGCTCGTTGAGTGGTGTCCGGCCCGTCGTCCCGCGCACAGCGCGGGCTGCAGCACGTGTGCGGGACGGGTTCCATTGGAGCAGGAAGGAAAGGAGTCGTTCTATGTCACTGGCGAAGCGTTCGGTTGCGGAATTCATGGGCACGTTCTGGCTGGTGTTCGGCGGTTGCGGCAGCGCGGTTCTGGCGGCGGCCTTTCCCAACGTGGGAATCGGCCTGCTGGGCGTGTCCCTGGCCTTCGGCCTGACAGTGCTGACCATGGCGTATGCGATCGGCCACATTTCGGGCTGCCATCTGAATCCGGCGGTCTCGATCGGCCTGTGGGCGGGCAAGCGGTTTCCAGGCTCGGAGCTTGTGCCCTACATCGCGGCGCAGGTCATCGGGGGCATCGCCGCCGGCGCGGTTCTCTATGTGATCGCCAGCGGCAAGACGGGCTTCAGTCTCGCCGGCGGTTTCGCATCCAACGGATACGGCGCGCATTCGCCCGGCGGCTATTCGCTGCTCGCGGCGTTCGTCGCCGAGCTGGTGCTCACGTTCATGTTCCTGATGGTGATCCTCGGCGCGACCGACAAACGGGCGCCGCAGGGTTTCGCCCCGATCGCCATCGGCCTGATGTTGACCCTCATCCACCTGATCAGCATTCCCGTGACGAACACGTCGTTGAACCCCGCGCGGAGCACGGGGCCGGCGATCTTCGTGGGCGGCTGGGCCTTGAGCCAACTGTGGCTGTTCTGGGTGGCTCCCATCGTCGGCGCACTGCTGGCGGGGGTCGCGTATCAGTGGCTCGGCCGGAGCGACGCCTGACCGCACCCCTACTACGACCGGTGGGCCGCTATTTGAAGTAGAACCGCAGACCGACGGCGACGTTGAGGTCCAGATCGACATCCGGCGTCAGATCGACCAGCGGGACGATCTCCGCAAACAGGTCGAACGGGGTCTCGGCGAACAGGTGCGTGATGCCCAGCGGGATGCGGATGCCGAACGCCGTGTCGCCGTCCCGGTCCTTGTCCTTCAGTCTGGCCCCAACGCCGTAGTAGAACGCCGTTCCTGCGAGGCCCTGGGCGTCTTCGGGGTTCTGGAACAGATCGAATCGGTGGACCAGATAATCCGCGTGAAGGTGAAAGGAGTCCTTCCCCGAGAACGACCAGCCTGCGGCGCCGTCGATGGCCCGCTCGCCGTCGAGCCAGTACTTGACGCTCAGGCCGGTGGGCTCGCCGACGATCACGCCAACGCCCAGATCGCCGCCGGCATAGACGTTGCTGGAGAACAGGGCGACCAGAATCGCCGCCAGGGCAATTGCCTGCCTCATCGTAGTCTCTCCTCAATTCCGCCTACAGATCTTCCGAAACCAACGGTTGCCGTGGTTCCGCCTGTCTATGGAAATCGGCGATATGGCGAAAACACTTGAGGGGCATGCCGCGCTGGTCGGGTTTGACTGACGCTACAGGACGCCGGGCAGGTGCGCGCAATCCGCTTCGTCTCCAATCCTGCGGAATATCACAAGAGGCGGCGGGCCCGGGGGTTAGTAGCTGATGTACGCGACGCCCTCGGTGTCCGTGCCGGGGTAGTTCAGGCAGATCTCGCCGGTCGCGGTGTTGTACAACCAGCCGCTGACGACGACGCCCGCATCCGTCGCGAAGTCCGTCGAGTACTTGATGTTCGACTCGCTGTTGAACGGGTTGGTCGGGATCGTCCGCAGATACGGGCCGTACAGGTAGGGATCCGACGGCGTCTTGCTTGGTGATGAGTCACCGTCGATGGCGGTTGTTCCCAAGAACTGTTCCGGAAGCAGGCCTTCCGCAATCGGCCCTCCCATTGCAGAGCCCGGTAGCGCCCCGTTGTGCTGCATTTTGTACAGCTCGATCTGGGTCCGCAGGATGCTCAGATTGCTCTTGGCGGAGGAGGCCTTGGCCTCGGCGGCATTGCTCTGGTATGTGGGAAAGACGATCGCGCCCAGGATGCCCAGGATCGCCACGACGATCATCAGTTCAACTAATGTGAAGCCGTTTCTTCGCATCGTTCCGACCTCCTCAGGAAGACTCCACGATGGTCTCCGGGCGGACGGGGTACCCCGCCCGCCTAAGGAAAACCTACGAAATCCTCGCCGCAAGGCCAAGAATCCATCTGTCACAGGGCCTGACACCGGCCCGGCCACCCAGAATCCCGAAAAAAAAAAGGGTTTTCTGAAAAGAAACGCGCCAACATTTGCCGTCTTTCAGACGCTTCATTACCGGACGTGCGGGCAGGAGGGACACGATGGCGCCCTTGGCCTCAAGAAATTGGCAGTCCAGGACCGATAAACCTCTGCAACGAAGGTGAGCAGGATCGCGGGGTAATGACCCCAGACGCAGCAACAGAGACCTCTTTGAAAGGGTACTTCCATGACTGGTAGCAAAGTAGCCCGAAAGTCAGGCTGGCTGGGAGTCAGCCTCGTCGCCGTGTTGCTCGTTGCGGCAAGTGCGAGCGTGAGCGAAGCAATCGAAATTGGCACCGGCGAAACATACGACAGGCTCGACGTTGGCCCGGACAAGGTGATCGCTTATGCCGGGAGTGATGCCACCGAGTTGTCTGACAATCCAACGTACTCAGCAGAGAGTGTGTATGCCTTCGGTGGGGGAACGGTTAACCTCGCGCCTTCGGGCCGAATCACGCGCCGTCTTTATGTACAGGGGGGCGATGCCTACATCACGGGTGGATCTGTCGGTAACGGGATCTCTTTCACCAGTGGGACCGTGACCGTCTACGGGACAGATTTCGCGGTGACCACTGGCACGATTGCTGATGGCCAGTGGACCCCGGTTGGCGGAAGCGGGACGCTGACAGGGTCCTATGAGGATGACTCTCCCATCAGCCTGCTGTTCTACAGCAACATCGCGATCAACCTGCTGCCGCCCGGCGGCACGCCCCCGGCGAATAGCCCTCCGGAGGCGTATGGCGACAGTGCCTCCACGACGATCAATACTTCTGTCACGATTGATGTTTTGGACAACGACGAGGATCCTGAGGACGATCCGCTGACGATCTCTGGCGTGAGCGACCCGGCGAACGGCACGGCGACGACGGACGGGGCAGTCGTGACTTACACGTCGGATGCGGACTTCGTTGGAATCGACGCGTTTACGTACACCATTAGCGACGGCAACGGGGGCACCGCGAGCGCCACGGTCACGGTGACTGTCAATTCAGGCAGCATCGACATTGACATCAGGCCGGGCAGCGAGAGCAACCGCATCTATGTTTGGTGTCCGAGGTTTATTCCTGTGGTGATTCCTGTGGCGATCTTCTCGACGGAAGGTTTTGACGCCACGGCGCTGGACCCGGCGAAGATCTTCCTGGCCGGGGCCGGTGTTCTGCAGATCTGCGGATGGGGCGACAGGTACCTGTCCACGGAATTTGACGTCAACGACGACGGGCGGCTTGACCTGCTGGTGGTGGTCACGATGGATCCGGAAGACCTGGACCCCGACCCCTTCCCGGGCGGCACCGCCTATCTGCGCGTCCACGCGGCAGCGTTTCCGACCAGCCCTGTGCTGTACGAGGGCTCGGATCACATCGAGATCGTGAAGCTGTATTAGGGCTTGGCGCGACGGCGAGGGGATGTCTGAAGTGCAACAAAGGGCTGCGACGCGGTGTCGCAGCCCTTTTCGTACTCGGCGGGCTTGGCCTTGACGGCGGCCGGGCTAGAACAGGCGTGTGCTGTCGAACAGGAAGGTGACGGGGCCGTCGTTGACGCTGCTGACGTGCATGTGCGCGCCGAAGGAGCCTTTGGCGACGGGCACGTCGCTGCGGGCGATCAGCTCGGCGACCTTCTCGTAGAGCGGCTCGGCGGTTTCGGGCAGAGCCGCGGCGTCGAAGCCGGGCCGCCGGCCCTTGCGGCAGTCGCCTTGCAGCGTGAAGTTGCTGATCAGCAGGACCGCCCCGCCGACGTCGATCACGCTGCGGTTCATCTTGCCCGCCTCATCGGAGAAGATCCGCAGGTTCACGAGCTTGTCGGCCATGAACTCGGCATCCTTTTCGGTGTCGTCCTTGCCGACGCCGAGGTACACGAGCAGTCCCGGCCCGATTTGGCCGACCGGGTCCCCTTGCACCTCGACCTTCGCTTCTGTGACGCGTTGAATTACTGCCCTCATCTGGCCTCCGAGTATCTGGTCAATTCCGCGCCGTATCCGGCCGGAGAGCCGGCGGCCTGCGGCGGGCATCCAGCTCGCCGAAGTGCAGCCAGACCGCGCCGCGATGCTTGCCCGAAGCGATGTTCTTGCCGCTTTCCGGCCCGAGCGCCTCGGCCGGGTGGAACTTCGTCCCAATCGCCGGGATGCCGTGCAGGAAGGCGATGCCCGTCTCGGGCACGTCGAGCCTCGTGGTTCTCGGATCGGGACCGTCGTCGGGACGATAGAGCCCCAGGAAGAGGTCTTCGGTCATGTTGACGATCGTGATGGCCGCCTGGTCCGTTTCGAGGACCGCCCAGTGCCAGTCGCGGTAGTAGCCCTCGAACTCGGGGAAGTCCCACGTCAGGCCGGGCGTGTGGCTCTTGTTCGTGTTGCGGTGGACGTCGAGCACGCCGCCTCTGGTGCGGTTCTTCCACACGCGGTAGGGCCCGCGCCCGAGCCAGCGGACGCCTTTGACGCGCTCCTGCGGGTACTCGAAACCGATCCCGAACGCGTCGCGCGCCCCTTCGAGCTGGTACTGGTACTCCAGCAGGACCCAGCCGGTCGGATAGATGTTCCAGAGCACGCTGTCCATGTCGCCGGTGTACGTCACCTGGAGGACCACGCCATCGCCCTTGAGGGAGAATGACACCTTCGCGGGTTCGGCCGTTCCGCCGATCAGCCTGGGCCCGAGTCCGAACTCGATCGGCTTGCCCGCCAGGGTGACGGAGGCGAGCTGGCCGCTGTTGCCCGTGAAGGCCAGGACCAGGGGGCCCGCCTGCACGTGGATTTCGTTGGTGGCGCCGCTGATTTCGACGCGCGGGGCCTCGTCGGCCCGTATCGCGATGTACCGGTCGCGGTAGTAGTCCCGGTCCTGCACCGACCAGGACCACGTCCAGACCTCCTGGCCGTCGGGGTCGAAGGCCGTCAGGTACAAGACGTCCGCCTGCGTCCAGTTGGCCGGCAAGGCAAGGTCCAGCGCGCCCCGGCCATGGGCGGGTACATCGGGTCCGTCGAACGTGCGGCCAAAGAGCGTTTCGTGTCCCTCGCCGCGCCCATCCGGCCCGGGGAACTCGGCGAGCCGGACTTCGAACCGGCAGTCGCGCAGGTTCGTGAAATCGTAGCTGTTCTCCAGTTCCACCCGGCCGTCGAAATCCGGCGGCAGCTTGTCCAGCCCGATCTGGATCGGCGAGAAGATCTCTTTGATCGTGTAGAAGCTCGCCTCCTTCTGGCGATACGGGCCGACGATCCCGTCGGGGGCCTGATTGCCGGCCACGTCGATCGCGCCGTCCCGGTCCGTCCGCACGACGCCCTCATCGACCAAGGCCCAGAGGAAGCCGCCGGCGCCAATCGGCGAGGCGACCGTGGCCTTCCAGTAGTCGTTCAATCCGGCCCCGTGACCGCCGTCGTAGAGGCCGTGCAGGAATTCCGTCGGCAGGAACAGCGTCGAGCCGGAGAGCTTTCGCAGCGTGCTTTCGTAGCTCTCGTAGTGGTCGGTGTCGAGGCCGTTGAAGCTCTCCCACGGGTGCAGGACCGTCCGCTTCTGCGGATCGTACAGTGCGAACTGGTCGTCCAACTCGCGGTTCCAGCCCCCCTCGTTGCCGTTGTCCCAGAACAGGACGCAGGGATGGCACACGTCCCGCGTGACCATCTGGCGGACCAGCTTCTTGCCGATCTCGGTGTCGTAAGGCGGCTTCTGCCAGCCCGCCAGCTCGTCGAGCACATACAGGCCCAGCTCGTCGCACGCTTCGAGGAAATGCGTATCGGGTGGATAGTGCGACATCCGCACCGCGTTCATGTTCATCGACTGGATCAGGCGCACGTCGTCGTAGCTGATTTGCTGGCTGAGGCACCGGCCCGAGTCGGGCCAGAAGCTGTGCCGGCAGACGCCCTTGAGGCGGATCTTCTGCCCGTTGAGGTACAGCCCGTCGCCCGGGCGGACCTCGAACGTGCGAAAGCCGAACGTCTGCGTCACCGTATGGACGATCTGGCGCCCTCTGGTCAGACTGATCTCCATGTCGTAAAGGGCGGGCGTCTCGGCGGTCCAACGCTCGATCCCGATCGCCTTGCCCGTCAGCGATGCGGTGGTCTGGCCGTCTTCGAGCGGGGCCGCAAGAGTGACAACCCCGCCGATGGGGCTGCTGTTGCGGCCGATAATCGTGGCCTTGACAGCATCATCCGGGCCGATTCCCTGGAGGTTCACGACCGCCCGGAACGAGCCTTCGGCTCGTGCGTCGATGGCGATGGACTCGATGAACGTCTCGGGGACGGCCTCCAGGTAGACGGGCCGGCAGATGCCGCCGAAGACCCAGTAGTCGGCCTGCCGCTCGGCCTGCTCGACGCTGCCGTCGGCCGAGACCTTGCTGACGTCCACCTCCAGCAGATTCTCCCCGAGCTTGATCAGGTCGGTGATCTCATATTTGAACCGGTAGAAGCCTCCCTGGTGCTTCGGTCCGGCCGACTGGCCGTTGATCCGCACCTCCGCGTCGGTCATCACGCCTTCAAAGACGATGAAGACGCGTTGGTCCGCCCAGGCATCGGGCACCGTGAACTTCCGGCGGTACTTGCCCTGCTCGTCGCTCTTGCTCCGTTCGTTGCCGTAGTTATAGGCGCCGAACCCCTGCAACTCCCAGTTCGAGGGCACGCCGATCGTGGTCCACTGGCCGCTGTTGCGTCCGGCAGTGCAGAAGAACTCCCACGTCACCGGATCGTCTTTGCCCTGGCCAGAGAGGTAGAGGACCTGTGTCTCGTCGGCGCTCGCCCAGGCGCTCGCCAGCAGTACGCCCAGGAGGGCCCGCACCCACATCGATTTGTCAACCATTCGATCTGTCCTCTCAACCAAACCAGGGGGCTGCCGTCGCGCGGCGGATGTGCAGCTCGTCGACGACCGCGTTGCCTTGATGCGCGACGAGATAGAGCACCAGCTCGGCGATTTCGTCCGGTCCGATAAGTTCGACCTTATTGATGTCGGGACGCACGCGGCTGACCATCTCGGTGTCCGCTGCGCCCGGGCAGATCACGTGGACGCGGACGCCGGAGCCGCGAAGCTCCTCCGCCAGGGCGATGCTCATCCCGCGAAGGGCGTGCTTCGAAGCGGTGTAGGCGCTCTGGAGCGGATAGCCTTTGACCCCGACGACCGAGGAGATGTTGACGATGGTCGCCCGCTCGGCCTTGCGGAGCAGGGGCAGCGCCTCGCGGCACAGCAGAAACGGCGCCCGGGCGTTGACGGCCCAGCAGCGGTCCAGGTCCTCCGTCCGCGTCTGCTCCAGCGGCGCCGAATGCGTGATGCCGGCGTTGTTGACCAGGATATCGAGCCGCCCGAAGCGCTCGGAGGTCACGGCCACGAGGTTCATGATGGACTGTTCTTCGGTCAGTTCCGTGGGGACGATTTCCGGCGTGCCTCCGACTTGGCGGATGCGCTTAGCCGTCTCGCTCAGATCGGCCTCGGCCCGGCCCGCCAGGACCACGGTCGCCCCCTCGCCGGCCAGGGCCACACCGATTGCCCGGCCGATGCCCCGGCTGGCCCCGGTCACAATCGCCACCTTGTCCTTCAAACGGCTGCCCATCGCGGTACCTCAACGAAGTCCTCTTCAGGGCTGATTATAAAGGAAGAGGTCCCGAAACAGAAGCGCTGATGCCGGATCGCCGGTTCGGCATCCCCCAGCGCAAGGTTGCGGAACTGTCGTCGAAGTGGTATACCTTGATCCCATGGACGTCGGCCAACGGCGTCTTTCCCGCGGTCCGTCCGCCTTGCGGACGCACGGCGGACGGAGGCCCGCTTGGCCATGTGCCGTGACCAAACCTCTTGCTATGGAGAAGGACTACGATGTCGAAGCTGCCCAGATTCCCGGTGTTGTCGAGCGTGATGTTGCTTTCGGCTTTCCTGCTGTCGGTGTGTGCGGTGGTGACCGCAGGCGAAGACTCTCTGTTGCCCCTGGACTGGGAGAACGAGCAGATGATCGGGCTGAACAAGGAGCCCGGACACTGCACGCTCACGCCGTATGGGGACATCGAATCGGCCGTGGAGGGAATTCGCGAGGCGTCGCCATTCTACCAGTCGCTCAACGGAACGTGGAAATTCAACTGGGTCATCAAGCCGGCCGACCGGCCCGTGGATTTCTACAAGCCCACCTTCGACGTGAGCGGCTGGGACGACATCCGCGTGCCCGCCAACTGGCAGGAGTTCGGCTATGGCCGGCCCATCTACACGAACATAAGGTATCCATTTCCGCCCGATCCGCCGCACATCCCGCACGACTACAATCCCGTTGGCTCCTACCGGCGCGTCTTCGAGATTCCCGCATCGTGGGATGGGCGCGAGGTCTTTCTGCACTTCGACGGCGTCAAGAGCGCCTTCTACGTCTGGGTCAACGGCTGCAAGGTCGGCTACAGCCAGGACAGCATGACGCCCGCCGAGTTCAACATCACCCGGTGCCTTGCCCCCGGCAAGAACATCCTCGCGGTCGAGGTCTATCGCTGGTCCGACGGCAGCTATCTCGAAGACCAGGACATGTGGCGGTTCAGCGGCATCTTCCGCAGGGTCTACCTGTTCGCGACGCCGAAGGTGCACATCCGTGACTTCTTCGTCCGCAGCACGCTGGACGATCTTTACCAGAACGGCATCCTGATGATCCGCCCGAAGCTGGCGAACTACGCGGACGTGTCGACGCGTGGCTGGACGGTGCAGGCGAGGCTCTTCAACGACCGCAAGGAATCCGCGCTTTCCGAGCCGCTGAAGGTCGACGCGGCCGCCGTCCTGAACGAGCAATATCCGCAGAGGGACAACGTCCCGTTCGCGCTGATGCAGACGACGGTTCCAGGGGCTAGGAAGTGGTCGGACGAGACGCCCAACCTCTACACGCTGGTCCTGTCGCTGCACGACTCCGAAGGCAAGGTAGTCGAGGCCGAGAGCTGCAAGGTGGGGTTCCGCAAGGTGGAGATCAAGGACGGCCAGCTCCTGGTCAACGGCCGGTCCGTCAGGCTCTTCGGCGTCAACCGTCACGAGCACGATCCCGACCACGGCCGGGCTATTCCCTTCGCCCGCATGGTGCAGGACATCAAGCTGCTCAAGCAGAACAACATCAACGCGGTCCGCACGGCGCATTATCCGGACGACCCCCAATGGTATGAGCTGTGCGACCTGTACGGCATCTATCTGATCGACGAGGCCAATCTCGAAACGCACGGCCAGGGCGGCTATCTTGCCAATGTCGCGACGTGGCATAGCGCCTTTGTGGACCGCGCCGTCCGCATGGTCGAGCGCGACAAGAATCACCCGTCTGTAATCTTCTGGTCGCTGGGCAACGAGAGCGGCTGCGGGCCGAACCATGCGGCGATGGCCGCCTGGATCCGCGACTACGACCCCACCCGGCCCATCCATTACGAAGGCGCCGTCGGCGAGCCCAGGGACCCGCACTACGTCGATATGCGCAGCCGGATGTATGCCCGAATCCACCAGATCGTTGCGATGGCGACCGATCCGCGCGACGAAAGACCCATGGTCCTCTGCGAGTATGCCCACGCCATGGGCAACTCCGTCGGCAACCTCAAGGACTACTGGGACGCGATCCGGGCCCACAAACGCCTCATCGGAGGGTTCATCTGGGACTGGGCCGACCAGGGACTGCGCAAATATGCGGACGACGGCTCGATGTTCTGGGCCTACGGCGGCGACTTCGGCGACCATCCCAACGACGGCAACTTCTGCTGCAACGGGATCGTGCAGCCGGACCGCCGGCCCAACCCCTCGCTCTACGAAGTCAAGAAGGTTTACCAGCGCATCCACATCACGCCGGACAATGCGGGCGCCGGCCTCGTCTCCGTTGCGAACGAATACGATTTCCGCGACCTTGATTTCGTCGATGTCACGTGGGAACTGACCTGCGACGGGACCGTGGTCCAGAAAGGCGAACTGCCCAAGCTGACCGTTGCCGCCGGCGATACGCAGCAGATGAGGATTCCGTTCACCATGCCGGCGCCTGACCGCGCCGCCGAGTACTGGCTGAAGGTGACCTTCGCGCTGGCCCAGGATCACCGCTGGGGGCCGAAAGGCCATATCGTCGCATGGGACCAGTTCCAGGTCCCCGTCGAGACGCCCAAGCCGACGGCCGCAGACCTTCGTCTGATGCCCGAAGTGACGCTGAATCAGGAGCCGGAGGCGTACAGCGTCAGCGGTCCGGACTTCAAGGTCACGGTCGGCAACCGCAGCGGCGCTCTCGAATCGCTGGTGTTCAAGGGATTCGAGATGGTAGCGGCGCCGCTGGCGCCGAACTTCTGGCGGCCGCCGATCGACAATGACAACGGCAACGGCATGCCGCGACGCCAAGGCGTCTGGCGGACGGCCGGGCCGGACCGCACCGTCACCTCGGTGCGCGCCGAGCAGGTCAATCCCAAAATGGCCCGCATCACCGTCGATTCCACGCTGCCGGTCGGCGACGAGACACAGTGTGTCACGACCTACGATATCTACGGCACCTGCGACATCGTCGTCTCGATGAGCCTGACCCCCTCCGGCGACAACATTCCGGACCTGCCGCGCTACGGGATGCAGATGGCCATTCCGGGGCAGTTCTCGACGATGACATGGTTCGGGCGCGGGCCGCAGGAGACCTACTGGGACCGCCAGACCGGCGCCGCCGTTGGGCTGTACTCCGGGCCGGTCGAGGAGCAGATTCATCCTTATGTGCGGCCCCAGGAGAACGGCAACAAGACCGACGTGCGCTGGATCGCGCTGACCAACCAGCGCGGCAGGGGCCTGCTGGCGGTCGGAATGCCGCTGCTCAGCGCCAGCGCCTGGCCGTTCAGCATGGCGGACCTCGAAAAGGCCACGCACATCAACGAGCTGCCCCGGCGCGGCTTTGTCACGCTGAACCTCGACTACAGGCAGATGGGCGTCGGCGGCGACGACAGTTGGGGCGCCCGCACGCACCCGGAATATACGCTGCCGGCCAAGCCCTACACGTATCGGTTCCGCATCCGGCCGTACAGTCCCGAGATGGGAGACGCCGCGTCGCTGGCCCGCTACGAGATGCCCGGCGTGGAGTGATGCGCGGCCTTCGTAGGGGCGAATCATCATTCGCCCCTACCCGCTTGAGAGGGGACGTGCGTTGTGGTATAAGGGGCGCCGGGATATCGCTTTCAATCGCGACTGTTGGGCGTGTGGGTTAGATGTTGTTATCCGCAAGGACGCAGAAGAACGAGTGGGTGGTCCGGCCGACCGACCAGCGGGTCGCGCCGCTGGCCCAATCGCTGAGGGTTTCGCCCCTGGTGGCGCAGGTCCTGCTCAATCGGGGGATCACCGAAGCCGGCGACGGCAGCGTCTTCCTTCGTCCGAAGCTCACCGAGCTGATTCGCCCGGACAAGATGCCCGGCATCGAGCCGGCGGTGTGGCGAATCCGGCAGGCCATCGAAAGCAAAGAGAAGATCACCCTTTACGGCGACTACGACGTCGACGGCATCACGGGCGTCTCGATCCTGTGGGAGCTGTTGACGCTGCTGGGCGCGACGGTCGATTTCTACATTCCGCATCGGATAGACGAAGGCTACGGCCTGAATATCGACGCGGTGCGCTCGCTGGCCCAGTCCGGCACGAAATTGCTGGTGACGGTCGATTGCGGCATCACCGCGATCGAGGCCGCCGCCCAGGCCCACACACTCGGCATGGACCTGATCGTCACCGATCACCACACGCCCGAAGCAACGCTGCCCGAGTCAGTCGCCATCGTGCACCCGGTCCTGGAGGCTTCGTATGCCAACCAGGACTCCGCCGGAGCGATGGTCGCCTACAAGCTTGCCTGGGCGCTGGCGGAGGAGTTCAGTCGCGGACCTCGACTCGAACCGAAGCTGCGCGAGTTCATGCTCAACGCCACGAGCCTGGCAGCCATCGGGACCGTCGCGGACGTGGTGGACCTGCGAGGCGAGAACCGCATCCTGACCAGTTTCGGACTGCGGTCGCTGCCCGAGAGCAAGCTGTGTGGGCTTCGCGCGCTGATCGCCTCGGCCGGACTGACCGGCCAGGGCCTGGACAGCTACGCCATCGGCTTTCGCCTGGCGCCGATGCTCAACGCCGCCGGCCGCATGGGCCACGCCCGCTTGGCGGTCGAGCTGATGACCAGCACCAACGATCTGCGGGCCATGCAGATCGCCGAGTACCTCAGGGACCAGAACACCCAACGCCAGCAGTGCGAGAAGAAAATCGTCAAGGAGGCCTGCGACATGGTCGTGCAGAGGGGGCTGAACCACCCCGACCGGCGCAGCATCGTCCTGGCCGCCGAGGGCTGGCACACCGGCGTGCTCGGCATCGTCGCGTCGCGGATGGTCGATAGATACTATCGGCCCACGGTCATGATCAACGCGGCGCCCGGCGAGAACGGCGCCGCCCAGGGCTCGGCTCGCTCGATCCCCGGCTTCTGCCTGCTCAGCGCGATCAGGGCCTGCTCAGCCCACCTGGCGACGTTCGGCGGTCACACGATGGCGGCGGGCCTGACGATCCAGCCGGAGCGGATCGACGACTTCGCCGCCGCCTTCGAGGCTTACGCCGCCGACCACCTGCACGAAGCCGACGTCGTCGCCAAGCTCCACATCGATGCGCTCGCTCCGCTGAGGCAGTTCACGCGCGAGGCGGTCGAGCAACTGAACCTGCTGGGCCCGTTCGGGCAGGGCAATCCCAAGCCGGTTTTCGCGGCCAAGGGTGTGCGGCTGGCCGCCACGCCACGACGCGTCGGCGCCAAGAGCGACCATCTCCAGTTCACCATCAGCGACAACACCGGCGCCGCACGCTGCGTCGGATTCCGCATGGGCCACCTCGAAAAGAAGATGCTCGAAAAGGAGTTCTTCAACGTCGCCTTCGAGGCCCAGATCAACCACTACAACGGCAACAGCAACGTCGAATTCATCGCCCTCGATGTCCAGTTCGAATAGCTCTGGTCGGCCCTATAGGGCCTGCTCGACTTCAAGTTTCTCGATCTTGAAGCGGCCCAGCGCGCCGGCCATGTTGAAGAAGTCGGTGGGGTCTCCGTTTCCGACGGCCAGGGCGATGTGTCCGGGGTCGTGTCCGCCGCGACCGCTGCTCTTGAATGCCGCATCGAGGCCGACCCATTTGCCTGCAACCCAGGCCTGCGTCCAGGCGTGGCCCCCGAAACCCTCGTGGCCGGCGAAGTCCTCGACGTAGGCGATTCCGACGACGACCTGTGCGGGGATGCCCACCGCCCGGCACAGCGCGGCAGTCAGCACGGCGAATTCCGAGCAGTCTCCCTGGCGGCTGGCCGCCACTTCGGCCGCCGATGCATAGCCCACCGACAGACTCTTGTCCTCGATGTAGTCGGCGACGAACGCTTCGATCCGCCGGACCGCCTCCGCCGGGTCTTTCGTGTCGCCGATGGCCTTGCGTGCAAGCTCGACGATCTCCTTGCGGTCGCTCTGGAGGTATCGCGTCGGCTTGACCGCCTCCAGCAACGCCGGGTCGCTGCCTTCATAGGGGAAGGTCCCGCCTTCCAGCGCCGCCACCGGCCGGATCACGAGCTTGACCTCGCCCTCGTCGAGCCGTTCGGCCGTCTGGTTGTCCGTCGTCGGGATCGTGAACTCCTCGCTGCCGCTGGGAGCCAGCCAATAGGTGATTGCAGAGGCCCTGCGCGGGTTGCCCAGCGGCGTCGGGCTCGCGACGAACATCGTGTTGATCAGTTCCAGCACGTCGTTCTCGCCCAGCGCGAATTCCTTGGGGCAGGCGATCATGTCCACGTTCATGCCCGCGATGGACATGGTGTTCTTCAGCGCCTGCATGTCGTCGTCGACGTAACTGGTGCTGGTGATCGGGCCGGAGCCGGGCATGGCCAGCGTGCTGGTGACCTCGGTCAGCTTGACGACCCGGCCGAGCAGGTCCACCTCCCGCTTGGAACCGATGGAAACAACCGCATCAAGGGCCTGCGTGACGGAGGGATCGAAAATCTTCACGCGGTACTCGGAACCGGGTGCAAGGCCCTTCTCGAGCGTCACCAGACGCAGGCCTTCGGACATGACCGCGCCGTCGGGCCAGGGGATCGTGGTCTTCTGTTCCGCCCCCATCGAGGTGCTGACCAGCTCGACCACGCCGTCGCTGCCGACCGTGCCGGTGACCTTGATCACCGTCATGGTGCCGAGCACCTGGATCGATTCGAAGCTCAGCGGCTTGCCCGTCGTGGTTTCCACGCTGATGTCGGTCATGCGGACCGTCAGCGGAATGCCGAGCCGGCTGATCGTGATGCTCACGTCCTCGCTCGTCGTAACCTGGTCGCCCTCAACGGATCGCGTGTACGCCGCGTGGCCCACCTTCTTGCCCTGCATGAAGACCGCGAGGTACTCCGTCTCTTCCGCCGCCCACGCAGGCGAGCACCATGCCGCAAGCAGCAGGACGATCGTTAGCGTCTTCTTCATGGCTGTCGTATTCCTCCCGAGACATTGCCGACAAAGCCCGAGCTTGTCGTTCGATTCCCTGTTCCATACCGGCCGCGCCGGAGCATGTTCGCCGCGCCCTGCCGATTGTACGGGCAGCCGCGTTGTTTTTCATCCCAAATCGCGTCGGATGCCGATAGGTATAGCGGGTGAAGGTTTGCGCTTTTCGACCACCGGCTGCGTGCCGTTGCACCTTCGACGCACTCGACGTAAGATAGCTTTTCAACAGTAGTTAGGTTCGTCTGCGCCGTCGCAGACAGGGAACATACGAGCATGACATTCGACGAATTGCTGGCAGTTGTCTGCGGCGATGTCCCTCCCGGCGTTCGCACCGACTCGCGCCTGGTGCGGCCAGGCGACGTGTTCGTCGCCATCGCCGGCAGCGCTGCGGATGGTCACAGGTTCATCGACCAGGCGATCGCTAACGGCGCCCAGTATATCGTCTGCCAGAGGCCCAACCACTCCTCATCGTCGGCCACGACTGTGGTGGTGGAGAACTCGGCCCGGGCGGCCGGGCTGCTGGCCCAGGCGAGCTATGGCCGGCCGGCCTCGAAGCTGACGAATCTGGCGGTGACCGGGACCAACGGCAAGACCACTGTCGCCTTTCTCGTACACGCGTGCATCACCCACGCCGGCAAGCGGTGCGGCCTGATGGGCACCGTCGTCTACGACACCGGCTCGGGCGTCACGCCCGCCTCGCTGACGACGCCGGACACGCTGACCGTCGCCCGGATGCAGCACAGCATGGTCGAAGCGGGCGCCGAGTACATGGTGATCGAGGCCAGCAGCCACGCCCTGGATCAGGACCGCCTGGCGGGCATCGAGTTCCAGGCCGCCGCGTTCACCAACCTGACGGGCGACCACCTCGACTACCACAAGACCAAAGACAACTACCTGGCCGCCAAGATGCGCCTGTTCTCCGGGCTTGCTCCGGGCGCGACCGCCGTGCTGAACAGGCAGGCGCAGGAAGCCCACGCCATCGCCGCGCAGACCCATGCCTGCATCTGGTGGTTTGCCGTCGATGAGCCGGCCGACATCACCGCGCACGTCGAGTCGATGACGGTCGACGGCGCGCGATTTACGCTCGGACACGGAGGGCGGAAGGCTCGCGTGGTCACGCCGCTGCTCGGAGCCTATAATATCGCCAATCACTTGGCTGCCGCCGGGCTCTGCCTGGCCACCGGGTTCGATCTGGACACTGTTGCGGCGGGATTGTCCTCATTGAAGACCATTCCTGGTCGCCTCGAGAAGGTCGGCGGCGACGAGTTCTCCGTCCTCGTCGATTTCGCGCACACCGACGACGCCCTGCACAACGTCCTGACGACGCTCAAACCCCTCTGCAAGGGCCGGCTCATCGTCGTCTTCGGTTGCGGCGGCGATCGTGACAAGACGAAGCGCCCTCGCATGGCGAAGGTGGCCCAACATCTGGCCGACGTCGCGATCGTCACCAGCGACAACCCGCGCACCGAAGACCCGAATGCGATTATCGCCGACATCGTCGCCGGCTTCGACCCCGCAGAGGGTCGGCGAGCGACGAGCGACGAGCGACAAGCGACGGTAACCGTCGAGCCCGACCGCAAGAAAGCCATCGAGCTGGCCATCGCCCAGGCCAGGCCGAATGACATCGTGCTGATCGCCGGCAAAGGACACGAAACGTACCAGATCATCGGCGCCGAGAAGATCCACTTCAGCGACCAGGAAGTCGCCCGTGAGTGCCTCAAAGGACGCCGATGAAAGAGCTTTCCATCGAGATCGTGGGCCGCATCCTGAACGCGCCGATTGCGCCGGGCGATTGGAGCCGGCTATCAATCACGGGAATCAGCACGGACTCGCGCACGACGAAGGCGGGTGACTGCTTCTTCGCCCTGCCGGGTGAGCGGTTCGATGGGCACGACCATGTGGCCGCTGCGTTCGCCAGGGGCGCTGTTTGCGCCGTCGTCAGCCGCGACATCGAGGCCCCCGGCCCTTTGCTCAAGGTCGCCGACACGATCGTCGCTCTGGGAGATCTGGCGCGCGCGTACCGCAGGATGCACGCTTTCAAGGTGGTCGCCATCACTGGCTCGGTCGGCAAGACCACGACTCGACAGATCGTTCACCATGTTCTGGGCCGACATTTTCGGACGCACCAGGCGCAGAAGAATTTCAACAACACCATCGGCTTGCCTCTGACGCTGCTGAACGCCAGGCCCGACGATGAGGTGATCGTCGCGGAACTGGGCGCCAACCAACTGGGTGAAATCGCGTACCTGACGCGGATCGCGCAGCCGAACGTGGCGGTGGTGACAAACGTCCACCCGGCCCACCTGGCGGGCTTTGGCAGTCTCGACACGATTGTCCGAGAGAAGACCGCGATCGCGCAGGGTCTGGCCGACGACGGCGTCTTCATCGTCAACGGCGACATGGAGATCCTGACGGCCGCCTGCCGCAGCCTCGGCAGGCCCTTCCGCACGTTCGGAAGGTCGCCCGGCGCAGACTACCGCGCCGAGCGAATCACTCATCACGGTCTGACCAGCCGCTTCGTCATCGAGGGCGTGCCGGTCGAGCTGCCGCTGCCCGGACCGGGCAACGTCGAGAACGCGCTGTCCGCCTGGGCGGTATGCAGGCAGTTCGGTCCGACCGTGGAGGAGTTCGCGCAGGCGGTGCGAACGCTATCCGGCGTGGCGATGCGGGCCGAACCACTGCAGCTCGGCACGCTGACCGTGCTGAACGACTGCTACAACGCCAGCCCGGCCTCGATGAAGAACGCCCTGGCGATTCTCGCCGGCCTGCGTGCCGAGGCGGGTGCGAAGCGTCGCACGGTCTTCGTCTGCGGCCACATGGCCGAACTCGGAGCACAGAGCGAAGCGCTGCACGCCGAACTCGGGCGCGAGGTGGCCCGCGCGGGAGTGGACCTGCTCGTTGCCGTCGGGGAGCCGACGAGAACCACTGCCCAAGCCGCCCGCGAGGCCGCGACACACGATCTGCGAGCAGTTTGTTTTGACGACACCGCTTCTCTTTGTGATAATCTGGAGAGGATCATAATGGAATACGACATTATTCTGGTCAAGGGCTCACGTACGGCCCGGCTGGAGACCGTCGTTCAGGGATTGATAAAGGGATATCAAAGGTGAAATATCAAACGGCAGGACAGCCAACTCGGGGCCTTGCGGTTTTGAGTCTCGCAGTCTTGCCTTTTGATTTTTGATCTTTGCACTCTAAATGATCTACCATCTGCTTCGTCATTTCAGCGACTTCCTGACCGAGACGCTGCATTTCTATGCGTACCAGTACGTCATGTTTCGCGCCGTCATGGCGACGTTGACGTCTCTGGCAATCGCGCTGGTGATCGGCCCGCGGATCATCCGCTGGCTGATGCGGAAGAAGATTGGCGACCGGCCGGAGTTCCACCACGCCGCACTCAACGAGCTGACGAAGGAGAAGGCCAACACGCCCACCATGGGCGGGCTGATCATCCTCTTCTCGGCCGCCGTGAGCACCCTGCTGTGGGCCAAGCTGAACAACCCGTTCGTTCAGAAGGCGCTGTTCGTGCTGTTGTGGTTCGGCGCGCTCGGGGGCATCGACGACTGGCTCAAGCTTACGGCGGCCACCCGCCAGCGCGGCCGCGACGGCCTCCACGCCTGGGAGAAGCTGATCTTCCAGATCGGCGGCGCGGTGCTGATCTCCCTGTTCCTGTTCTACGATTTCAGGGCGATCCCCGACGGCAAGCTGCTGTGGGTGCCCTTCTACAAGAAAGGTCTGGTGCTGGGCACTTGGCCCTTTGTCGTCGTTGCCATCTTCTATATCTCCGCTACCAGCAACGCCGTGAATCTCACCGACGGCATGGACGGACTGGCTTCCGGCTGCGTGGCGATCATGAGTCTCGTGCTGGCCTTTCTCTGCTACGTCGCGTCCGAGACGATGTCGCGGATGACGCCCATGACGTGGGCCAGCTACCTGCTGTTGCCGCACATCCCGCAGGCGGGCGAGCTGAGCATCTTCTTCGCGGCGGTGCTGGGGGCGGTCCTGGGCTTCCTGTGGTTCAACTGCTATCCGGCCCAGACCTTCATGGGCGACGTCGGCTCGCTGCCTCTCGGCGCGGCGATGGGCTATGGCGCCCTCGTGACGCGCAATGAGCTGCTGCTGCTGGTCATCGGGGGCGTGTTCGTCATCGAGCTGATGAGCGTGGTGCTCCAGGTGGGCTATTTCAAGTACACGCACGGCAAGCGCCTCTTCCGCTGCGCGCCGCTGCACCACCATTTCCACCTGGCCGGCTGGAGCGAGCCGCAGGTGGTCGTCCGCTTCTGGCTGATGGCCGCCGCCTTCGCTGCGCTGGCCCTGGCCACCCTCAAACTCCGCTAATATGCTTGTAGCGTGCTCGTAAGAGCATAACGCCTCACGGCGTCACTGCAAACGCTCCTACAAACCGCTCTGGAGCCAATGGTCCAGCAGGATGATGACATCGGCGATGTCTACGCGGCAGTCGCCGTTGATGTCGCCGGCGATGATCGTCTCGCAGGGAGGTTCGCCGAAGTAGGACTTGCTCGCCTCAGCGGTGCCGCCATAGGCGCCCATGTTGATGATCCCGC
>JAAYBV010000078.1 GCA_012744475.1 Phycisphaerae bacterium | reverse complement strand
CCTCCGGCACGGCGAACAGCCACACGGCCTGCTTTCCATCGCAGTTGTCGATATGGGCTTCGTCTTCCGGCGGGACGTTCAGGAACACGCCGGTCAGTTGGCTCCAGGTATAGCCGCCGCTCTCATCATACCAGGCCGGTGTAGAGCCCTTTTGCCAGGGAGCGGTGTTGACATCCACGAACAGCGTCTCCGGAGATTCGAACGATGCATTCGGAATGTACACGGATTCAGCCTGTAGTCTGCTTGTGCCGACGGCCAGCAGCCATATGCTTGCTGCGATGGCAGTGAACTGCTTTCCGGTCTTCATTTCGACCTCCTCACAACAACGGAATATGGGCCGGGGATATCTCGGACTGAGGGGACCTTGCGAAACATCCTCAGGACGTTTCGCTGATCTCCACAGTCTCCTTGGCACGCGCCAGGAGATCCTCCAACATCTTTTGATACTTCGTCAGACTGTCCAGCCAGCGAGAAAGGCATCTCCGGCCCCTATCCGTAAGCCGGTAGACCCTCTTGCATGGGCCTGCGTGAGAATCGCTCTTTGTCGAAGACAGAGGTTCCTCGCTCTCCATCCGCTTGAGTAGCCGGTAGAGCCCGGTGTAATCCGGCGGCTGGTCCCGGAAGAACTTGAGCGTCTGCAATTTCTGCTCTACCGCGTAACCGTGCAGGCCCTCCGCCCTGTCGCACAGAATGGCCAGAATGGCCGGACGGAGCATGCGGTCGAGCGACCTGCCCGAACAGATGCATTTTCCAAGCTGTATCCTACTATTGGACATGCTCTAATAGTAACGTCATTCTCAAAACGGTCAAGTTGAAATCAGAATTTAGTTCAATTCACGGGGGGGCCGGCGGATCGCCAAGGACGTCGATGGCGAGGTGACCAAATACGTTTATGACGGCGTCCAGTGCATCGCCGAGTATGATGGCGATGATACGCTGCTGCGTAAGTACATCCACGGCCCATCCATCGACGAGCCGATCTGCATAATCGAGGCGGCGGGCGGCTACGCCGGCACGTACTGCTACCATTTCGACGCCCTGGGCTCGGTGGTGGCGCTCAGCGACGCCGACGGTGGGATTTGGGGTCAGGCCTTTCGATAATCACTAGCAGACCAACGGGGCGGGTCGTGATCTTGGATCGAGGCGTGATGGGCTTGTCGGACAGGTGGGTGATGCAACGTGGGCCTGCGGCACGCGGTTCGTCGGTGGCCGGGGTGCTTCAGGACCGGATCAGCGGGGAGGTGGGCCGGCAGCAAATCGATAGAAGAGCTGCGGCTGCCGTACGCTGCCTGCAGCGTGTTGACAGAGCGATGTTCAGATTGTACACTTATGTACAGTGGTGTACAGTTTGGATTGGGAGGTTCGTGTGAAGACGATTACATTCACGGAGTTTCGAAGGCAGGCGTCGGGGGTTCTCTCCGACGTCGAGAAGGGGGAGACCTTCCTGGTACTGCGTCATGGCAAGCCCATCGCGGAGATCTCGCCGCCGTCGGCCCAGCGCGGCGACAAACTGTCGTGGAAACGGCCTGGGTCGCGGCTGACCATCAAAGGGGCCAGCCTGTCGGCCACGATTCTTGAGGAGCGAAGGTGTGAAGACGTTCTTTGATTCCTCGGCCTTTGTGAAGCGGTACATCGAGGAAACGGGCAGCCAGGACGTCGAGACGCTGTACATGGCGGCCACGGAGCTTGCCGTGAGCGTTGTCTGCATTCCCGAGGTCGTCTCGGCCCTCAACCGGCGTCTGCGCGAACATGATCTCTCGCGCCGGCAGTATGAAACAGCGAAGGACAACGTGTTTGAGGATGCCCGCGACGCCGATATTGTCAACCTCACGCCGGAGGCGATAGCGACTTGCACGACCATCCTGGAAAAGAGCCCGGTCCGTACGATGGACGCATTGCACATTGCCTGCGCCCTCCAGTGGGAAGCCGAACTGTTCGTCTCGGCCGACCAGAGGCAGGTTTCAGCAGCCAGGAAGGCTGGTCTGCGGACGAAGCTCGTCTGAAGCGGTTGTGAAGGCCGCAGTCACCTGGCTCTCAGCCGCGCGCTCAGAGCCCTTTCGCTTGTGCGATTTCGCACAATTCTCGCCTTGCGGCGGGCGTGGCAGCCTCAAACGCCTTGGCGTTTGGGGATGGTGAGCGGGTCTGTTATACCGATTTCGGACGGTTGCCAATGCAGAGAACCATCCCCAAGCTCTGCGAGCTTGAGGCTGCCACACGACGATCATTTCTCGCATCTACGCTTTCACGCTTCTACGCATCTACTGCCCGACGTTGCTCAGGGCGACAAGCTCTCTGGCCGAAATGGGGACGTCCCGAAATTCGCACAAGTCGCCCGGTTCCGGCGTACCGTAAGAAATCCTTGACAGGGTTGGACGCGCCCACTACAGTGAGCCCTCCATATGTGCAGGCTCCCGCCGGGGGAGTATCGAGATCACGAAGAAGACCCGTTCAGAGAGGTCAGAACAAGGTTAAAAGGAGAAAGACCGATGGCAACAAAGGTAGGAATCAACGGTTTCGGGCGGATCGGCAGAGCGGTCGCACGGATCATCATGCAGCGCAAAGGTGAGCTGGAACTGGTGGCTATCAACGACCTGTCCGATGCCAAGAGCCTTGCCCATCTGTTCAAATACGACACCGTCATGGGCCGCTGGAAAGGCACCGTCCAGGCCAAGGACGACGCGCTGGTGATTGACGGCAAGGAGATCAAGGTCCTTGCGGTGAAGAACCCCGCCGAGCTGCCCTGGAAGGCCATGGGCGTCAAGGTCGTGCTCGAATCGACCGGCATCTTCCGCAGCGCCGAGTCGCCCAAGGGCGGCTACGCCGACCACCTCAAGGCCGGAGCGAGCAAGGTCCTGCTCAGCGTGCCCGCCAAGGACAAGATCGACGCCACCGTCGTGATGGGCGTCAACGACAAGATCCTGACCAAGGGCATCAACTGCGTCTCCAACGCCTCGTGCACCACGAACTGCCTGGCCCCTATCGCCAAGGTGCTCAACGACACGTTCGGCATCGAGAAGGGCCTGATGACCACGATCCACGCCTACACCAACGACCAGCGCGTGGCGGACATGATCCACAGCGATCTGCGCCGGGCCCGCGCTGCGGCGGCCAACATCATCCCGACGAGCACCGGCGCGGCCAAGGCCATCGGCCAGGTGGTCCCGGAGCTCGACGGCAAGCTGCACGGTTTCGCCCTGCGCGTCCCGGTGCCCGTGGGCAGCGTGGTGGACCTGGTGGTGGAAGTCAAGAAGGAGGCAACGGTCGACGCCATCAATGCGGCGATGAAGAAGGCGGCCGAGGGCCCGATGAAGGGCATTCTGGCCTATTGCGACGAGCCGATCGTCAGCAGCGACATCGTGAACGACCCGCATTCGAGCATCTTCGACGCCCTTTCGACGATGGTCAAAGGCAACATGGTCAAGGTCGTGAGCTGGTACGACAATGAGTGGGGCTACTCGAACCGCAGCGTTGACCTGATGGAGAAGATGGCGAAGCTGTAATCGGGCCGGCCGATCGCAAACGGAAACATCGAAATCCGAAACAGACACAAAGACTCGAACGCTCGAATCTCGCGATGGTGTGGGACCTTCGGATTGGAGTCGTTGGCGTTTGTTTCGGATTTCGTCTTTTGTGTCTCGATATGCAGTGAGGATGCTCGTCCATGGACAACAAGCAACTGGAACAGACCCTGGTGCTGATCAAGCCGGACGCTCTGAAGAACTCCGTCACCGGCTTCATCCTGTCTCAACTGTCCGAATTTCACACCGGGTCGCGCTTTGCCGCTGCCAAGATCGTCAACGTCCATCGGCTCCTGGCCGAGGAACACTATGCCGAGCACCGGGGCAAGGGATTCTACCCCGCCCTGCTCGACTACATCATGGGCGTGGTCCACTACCCTGTGGATGTCTGGAAGCGGCGGGTCATCGCCATCGTCTACCTCGGACCGAACGTGCTGAGGACCGTGCGGGACATGGCTGGCCCGACCAATCCGCACAAAGCTCGCGAAGAGAAGCCCGGCTGCCTGCGGGCCCTCGGAACGGTCGTGCCGATCCTCGACGCCCAGGGCAAGAAGATCGACGACCGCATGGACAACCTGATCCACGCCTCGGCCAACCACGAGGACGCCGAGCGGGAGATCAAGCTCTGGTTCCTGCCCCACGACATCCCGCCCCTGATGCGCGCCTATCCCACGGAGGTATGCCAGACCCACTACTACTTCAAGGACGACCGGCTCTTCAACAGCTATGAGCCGGAAAGCGTCTTCCTGCTGGCCCCGGGCGACGTGGTCTGGAAGTCGGATCTCGAAATCCTCCGTCGGCACGCCGACGGCAAGCCCTCGGGCGGAGAATTGAACAAGGTCGTGGCCAAGTACCTCGTCAACCGAACGGTGCAGGAGTAGCCGGATCGCCACGGGGACAAGCACGGCAGGAGGGGGTCGGGCGCCCGCGCCGTTGTCCTGGGAAGAGACTTGACAGCTCCGGCCACGAGACATAGTGTTTCACTTCGATCCGCGCCGGGATGACCCTGTAATCGATCCCGACGACCATCGGGACGATCGAGCGACGAAACCGCATAGAATGGACTTGTTTTGGACTGGACTATGGCTAAGAAAACGGTAGCTGACGTCAACGTAAAGGGCAAGAAGGTGCTCATGCGGTGCGATTTCAACGTGCCGCTTGACGAGAACCGCAACATCACCAGCGACGACCGCATCGTCAAGGCTTTGCCCACGATCAAGCACATCCTCAAGAAGGGCGGCGCCTTGATCTTGATGAGCCATCTGGGCAGACCGAAGGGCGTGCCGGAAGATGCGTTTTCGCTAAGACCTGTGGCCGAAAGGCTTTCCGAGCTTTTGGGCCAGGAGGTAGTGTTCGCGGCCGACTGCGTCGGGCCGGACGCCAAGGCCAAGGCCAAGGCCCTCAAGCCCGGCCAGTGCCTGTTGCTTGAGAACGTTCGCTTCTACAAAGAAGAGACGATCAAGGACAAGGCCGCCAAGGAAGACGCCCAGTTGCGCCAGGCCAAGGACAACTTCGCCAAGGAGCTGGCGTCGATGGCCGATGTTTACGTCGACGACGCCTTCGGGACCGCCCACCGCGACAACGCCTCGATGTACACGGTTCCGATGGTCATGGCGGGCAAGCCCCGCGTCATCGGCTTCCTGATCGAGAAAGAGTTGAAGTTCCTCGGTGACACGCTGAAGAACCCCGAACGGCCGTTCGTCGCCATCCTCGGCGGCGCCAAGGTCTCCGACAAGATCGGCGTCATCGAGAACCTCACCAGCAAGGTCAACGCCATCGTCATCGGCGGCGCCATGGCCTACACGTTCTTAAAATCGCAGGGCAAGCAGGTGGGCAACAGCCTGTGCGAGGACGACTTCCTCGACAAGGCGACGCAACTGCTGGAGCAGGCGAAGGAGGCCGGCTGCGAGGTCGTCCTGCCGGTCGATTCCGTGGTGGCCCAGGAGGTCAAGGCGGGGGCGGCCAACAAGGTGGTCGGCGAGAACATCGACGCCGGCTGGCTGGGTCTGGACATCGGGCCCAAGAGCCGCACCCTGTTCGCCAAGAAGGTCAAGGGCGCCAAGACCATCGTCTGGAACGGCCCGATGGGCGTCTTCGAGATGGAGCCCTTCGACGCAGGGACCAAGGCGGTGGCCCTGGCGGTCGCCGAGGCGACGGACAAGGGCGCCAAGAGCATCATCGGCGGCGGCGACAGCGCCAGCGCCGTGGCCAAGCTCGGGCTCGAAGACCGGATCAGCCACATCTCCACCGGTGGCGGCGCGTCGCTGGAGTTCCTCGAGGGCAAGAAGTTCGTCTGCCTCGAAATCCTCGACGAGAAATAACTCTTCTTCAAGACTCCATCGCGGGTGGCAGCCTCAAGTCCGCAGGATTTGGGGATGGTTGATACGGACCCAACCCCAAGCTACGCTTGAGGCTGCCACCCGCTGTATCTGACCCAGCATGAGGCGCCGAGATATGCGGTTACCGCCGGCAGGAACAATTGAGGTTGCGCCGTCGATCCTGAGCGCCGATTTCGGCAAGCTGGCCAGCGAAATCGCCGAGGTCGCCGCCGCGGGCGTCAAGATCGTCCACCTCGACGTCATGGACGCCCACTTCGTTCCAAATCTGACCGTGGGTCCACCGGTAATCGCCAAGCTCCGCAAGCACAGCGACCTGGTGTTCGACAGCCACCTGATGATCAGCGAGCCTGCCCGGTACGTCGAAGCGTTCGCCAAGGCCGGCGTGGACCACATCACGTTCCACATCGAGGTGGCCGACGACCCCGACGGGATGGTCGCCCGGATCCGCGATCTGGGCTGTACCGCCGGGATCACGCTGAACCCGGAGACCCCCGTCAGGGCCATCGAGAAGGTCGCCCCGCTGTGCGACATGGTCCTGGTGATGACCGTCCGGCCCGGCTTCGGCGGCCAGCAGTTCATGCCCGAGGCCGCACGGAAGATCGTCGACCTGCGGAAGATCGTCGGCCCGGACGTGCGGATCGAGGTCGACGGCGGCATCGACCCCGATACGGCCCCGATCGTGGTCTCCTACGGGGCCGATACTCTGGTGGCCGGCAATGCCATCTTCGGCCAGCCGGACCGGGCCGCCGCCATCGACGCAATTCGAAAGGCCTGCAGGTAACTTCTCATGGCCTTGGGGCCGACTCGCTGGTATAGTATTGGCGCCTGTTCCGGCGGACTCGCGGTGGTTGTTTGCGCCGAGCAGGGCCAATAGTGATGGCAATGATGGGACCCAGCAGCACGACGATGACGAAGAAACCGAAGGCGACCTGGAACGGCTTCTCCCTGAAGCCCCGCAAAGAGATGCCCGAGGGGCTTTGGGTGCGATGCCCCGGATGCGAGCACATGCTCTACAAGAGCGCCGTGCAGAAGAACCTCGACGTCTGCCCGTCCTGCAACCACCACTTCCGCATCGGGGCGACCGCCCGCATCCGCTACCTTGTCGACGAGGATACGTTTCAGCCGATCCTCGAAAACATGACGTCCGCCGACCCGCTCGACTTCCAGTTCCGCGGCACCACCTACAAGGACCGTATCCGGGCCGACCAGGAGAAATCCGGGGCCGCCGAGGCGATGCAGATCGGCAAGGCGTTCATCAAGGGTCGCGGCGTGGTTCTCGGCGTCATGGAGCCGGACTTCCTGATGGGCTCGATGGGCGCCGTTGTCGGCGAGAAGTTCTGCGTCGCGGTCGAGAAGGCCATCGAGGAATCGCTGCCGCTGGTCGCCGTCAGTTGCTCCGGCGGGGCCCGCATGCACGAGGGCGTCGTCTCGCTCGGCCAGATGGCCAAGACCTCCGCCGCCCTGGCCCGATTCAACGAGCGCAAGGGCCTGTTCATCTCCGTGCTGGCCGATCCGACCACCGGGGGCGTCACCGCCAGCTTCGCCATGCTCGGCGACGTGATCCTCGCCGAGCCCAGGGCCCTGATCGCCTTCGCCGGACCGCGAACCATCGCCGAGACCATTAAAATCGAGCTGCCCGAGGGCTTCCAGACCGCCGAGTTCCTCATGGAACACGGCTTCGTCGACATGATCGTCGACCGCAAGGACCTCCGCAGCGAAATCGCCCGCCTCATCGATTACACCCAGAAGTAAGCCGGTCAGAGGCGGTCGTGTGCCTCCGGCTCGGCATCAGCAACCTTCGCCATCGCCCGGCGAAATCTCTGTTTGCTGCCGCGTCTGCTCCGTTTCTGCAGGTACTCCTCCGTCATCAGAGCCGACACCTTTTCGGCCAAGGCGAGGGTGATCAACTGGTTGATCGAGATATTCTCTCTTGCCGCCAACGCACGGATGGTGTCATGTAGCGATTCAGGCAGCCGAAGGCTTATGGTGCTCATGCCAGTTCTCCAATCTCCCGCAGGAAGGCTCTTGGCGTAACCACACGAATGCCAAAGCCTTCCGCACCTTCGAAGTCGCGTTGATTGTAGGTCACAATGAACTCGCAGTCGGCGCTGACAGCCAGTTCCAGGACCATATCATCCTTCGGGTCTCTCAGCAGTGGTCGCCAGAGGTAGAAGATCGCCCGCTGCCGGGCCACTGCACATACATAGTCTATGATGTCACCAACGTCACGCTCGCTCAGATGGATTTGGTCAAGGAAACGTTTCGCCGCGTCTTCATACTCCAGAACGAGCGGCACGGAGACATTCACAACGAATCTCCCGCTGTCGACCAGCATCAAGAGCCTGTAGGAAGCGCCTCGCCGTGAGCGAAGAGCCGCGACGAAGACATTCGTATCGATCACGATCTGAGGAACTGCCATGGTGGTATCGTACACGATACCACCATTCATGTCAACAAGCAGGCGAGTTTTGCCGGAACGGCGATCACATCGGCCACTCGGTGAGACACCATCACGTCTGCCAGGGCGGGGACAGGCCGAGGCGCTGGAGCTTGGCGGCGAATTCACGCGCTTCGCGGCTGGGCTTGCAGATGTCGCCCTCGCGCTGGAGCCAGCCGGCGACCTGCATTTCCTCGACCGCCTCGACACCCCTTCCGGCGTGCAGCAGCGACAGCAGGCCGATCTCCGTCCGCGACAGCGACATCGCGCCCAGCCGGTAGTCCAAAAACGCCTCCCACGTCAGCGGTACCCACTGGCTGACGATCTGAAAGCCGATCGCCTCGGCGTATTGCCTGATCTCGTACTGGGCGTGCGGCTCCATCCGCAGTTCGAGGAAGTGCAGCAGGTTGTGCAGGTCGATCTTCCAGTAGGCCTCGGTGTAAGTCGACAGGGGCAGGTCCTTCCGCGCCTGCTCCCTCGCGATGCCTGCGGCCAGCCGCTCGTCGTAGACCTGCCGCGTGCTCGCGATGATCTCGGCCTCGCGACCGCTGAAGTGCTCGCCCCGCTCGGCGCTCAGGCTGCCCTCGCTGCCTTGGCGGTTGTCTTTGGACTGGAGTCGCCACTGGCCGGGCGCGGTCCGCTGGGCCGAATCGATCGCGACGGAATACCGCGTCGAGTGCTCGTTGACGTTGGCGGTGCGGTGCCGGATCCACTGGCGCCAGCAGTCCATCGTCGTCCGCACGTGCAGCTTGATCTCGCACATCTCGAACGGCGTCGTGTGCCGGTGCCGCATCAGATAGCGGATCAGGCCGCGATCCTCGGTGACGCGTTTGGTGCCCTCGCCGTACGAGACGCGGGCCGCCTGCACGATCGCCGCATCGTCGCCCATGCAGTCCACCACCTCGACGAACCCGTCGTCGAGCACACCGATCCGTCTGCCGATCAACGACTCCATCCCCATCGCCGCCGTCTATGCCCCCAGATAAGCCGATTGTCCCCTCTCCCCGCGCACGCCGGCCCGATTATAGCACCACGCCGCAGTTCAGGGAATCGAGCCTTCGCAGTCGTTCGTAGTGACGCCGTGAGGCGTTCCTTCAACAGTCGCGCCCCGCCACAGTGTGTGGCAACCTCAAACGCCTTGGCGTTTGGGGATGGTAGACTGGTCTGGCCCAACGATCCCTGGTGGTTGCCGATGCGAAGAACCATCCCCAAGCTCTTCGAGCTTGGCGTTGCCACGCAGTTCTCCGCGCCGACCGGGACGTTGTCCGAAGACCTGCACCAACGTGCATACTGGACATATAGGCGTACCGCCTGCGAACCGCAGGCAGCGGACATAGTGCGGCAGAGCGGTCTTCAACAGCAACATACAGCAGGACCCCAGGCATCGGCAGCATGCGTCGGATCGGGACTGCTCTATAGGCTGCTATCTCGGTCGCCGGTGGATGACCCCAGCGATTCGTCCCCTCCACAAAAACGAGGTCTGTCCCTGTCGCTACCCCGTCGGCCCCTCGTGTAGGATCATCCTCAAGAACGCGGGCAACCCGTGGAGATGATCGACGTGGTCCGGTGCGCTGTTACCCGCGAAACCGAGGATGGTCAGGCCGTTGTGATGCGTTTCACTGACCATCTGCATGCCCACGGGCCCCCACATGAGCACGGGATGCCTTTGCAGATGCAGTGAGTCGATCAGATAATCGGCCGTCTCCGTTGTACTCGCGTATGTGCCGGGGAATATCTCCGAGTGCGTGATCAGGAATCGCTTCTGGCCGTCCAAGGCCAGGCGGGCATAATCCAGGTACCCTTTGAGCTTCTCGGCATTGAGCGTTCCGCCTTCCGCCAATACGCGTCCCGGCGGCACATAGTCCGTGTGGAGACCATCCAGCAACACGATTCCGTCCACGGCCGAGGAATGGTGCCTGAGGATCGCCCGAACCGCTCCATATCCGGCGCTGAAGGAACTCAGGTACACCCTTGAAATCTCGATATCCGTGGATGCCCTCGCAGAGACTGCCTCGCGGATCGCATCAATGAGCGAGGGAAACGTGGACTCGCCGGCAAACGCATTCTCATAGACCGCCGACCCTGACCCGAGATTCACAACGGCAATAATGAGCGGGCGCGCCGACTCAACTCCGGCGTGTTTCGCGACATAGCCGGCCCCGTGAAAATGGATGAGCAGCCCCGTGCGACGCAGCGTGTTTCTCTCCTCGGCGAAATAGACTTCAACAGGCTTCGACAGCGCAGACGGCAGAACGATCGACACACCGGGGACGGGCTGGTCGCCGATCCGCTCGTGGGCCCGGATCGTGTCGCTCATGGGAGAAGGACATTGGCTTGCCTTTGGCACAACGGCCTTTCGTCCAGAAGAGCAGCCACAGGAACACACAAGCAGCACGATGGAGAGTCCATGTATCCGTCTTGCCGAAATCATACGGTGCCGTCCTTCGATTCCACACAAGGAAAACGGGGCCATCTCTCCCCCTCCGCGTCCGTCGGACCAGACCAAGCGGGAGCGACGTCTTCACCGTTCGCTCCGTCGCCACCGGAGGACCCCTGCGATTCCCACCCGCCCACAAAAACGGGCTCGCCCCGTCCTCGCCGTACAAGGCGCGGGCCGCCTGCACAATCGCCGCATCGCCACCCATGCAGTCCACCACCTCGACGAACCCATCGTCGAGCACACCGATCCGTCTGCCGATCAACGACTCCATCCCCATCGCCGCCGTCTATGCCCCCAGACAAGCCGATTGTCCCCTCTCCGCCACGCACGCCGGCCCGATTATAGCACCGCGCATCGGTCCAGGGAATCGAGCCTTCGCAGTCGTTCGTAGTGGCATCGTGAGACGCTACTTTGAAACCTGTGTATGCCCTTACGGGCCCACTACAAACGGCTTCTTCCCCGGCATATCAAGACGGGTAGGTGTGTGTGGGAACATCCTGACGGGCGGGTGGCAGCCTCAAACGCCTTGGCGTTTGGGGATGGCAGACTGGTCTGGCGCAACGATTCCAGGTGGTTGCCGATGCGAAGAACCATCCCCAAGCTCTTCGAGCTTGAGGCTGCCACGCGACCCCTCGCGCCGCCATGGGCGCTGTCCGAAGACCTGGACCGATGCACGTCTTGCGCCCACACATGGCGCGGTCGAAACGAGGTCTGCCCCTGCAACTGCTCCAATTCGCGTAAGGGGCACAGGTTGTAGCGCCTCACGGCATCACACGAACCGGACTCATTTCGCCGCGCGTGTTGGCTCCAGCACGATGGGTACGCTGTGATCGCCGTCGGCCAGGCGGGCGATGCCGAGGATGGCGCCGCGATTGTTCAGGTCGCGTACGATGAACTCACGCGTCTGCGCGGGCAGATACTCATCGAGGGATATCCTGCCGGCGACGGGGTCCCAGAAGCAGCAATGTCGCTCAGACCCAGCATTCACATCCACCTGCTCGGCCCACGGACTGCGCTTCTCCTCGACGCAGACCACTTGATTGACATCGTTGACCATGCAGGTCGAGGGCACGAACGCACCGTTTTCATCCACGTACGGAAACAGCTTCTCCATGCCGGCACTGCCGCGCCAGAGCACGACATGTGGCCCGCCCTTGGCGAACACATGCCTGCCGACGACCCACCCTTTGCGATTCATGGCGAAGAAGTCGCCACTCGGCGTCTCCATTGGCGCGCCGCCTGAGGAACCCGCCAATTCCCAATAGCAGGGCCGCTGTTGGCGATGCATACCCTCCAGGTACTCGATGTAGCCGAAGACCTGTCCCGTGTCGCTGACGGCGGTCGCTCCGCCACGGACGCCGGTAGGTCCACTCAACTCCCGCATCCCGCTGGTGCGGTCCCATATGAAGGCGTGGTAGCCGGCACGGGGCCCGAAGACCCGGCCCACGACCTGCCCGCTGTCATTGATCGCCCTGACCTGGCTGACGACCTGCTTGCTGTCATTGATCGCCCTAGCCATGCTGATGCGGCCGGGACGGCCGAGGAACTCCACCCGGCCATCGGGTTCACGGAGGAACGCGCGAATCCTGCCATCGGGATCAGACATCGTGCCCACGATCTGGCCTTTGTTGTTGATGTCACATGACTCGGAAGACACCAGGCCCAAGTCCTGCAGGCCGCTCTCGCGGTCCCACAGGAACAGGTGCCAGGGCCCTTCGGAACCACGCATCACGCCAACGACCTGGCCGAGGTCGTTCATGGCATGTGGCTCGATCGCCCTGCCCTGCCATTCGGGCAGTTGTGTCGCATTGAAGTGGCGCTGCGCGGACAACGCCGGACTCGTTGCGCCCAGCACACAGCACAGAATCGCGATGATACGGCACCTTCTCATGATTTCCTCCCCACAAACACTCGCACAATCCGATAGAAGCCGATGCGTCTGTCACGCATGCGGCCAAGCCGCAAGTCGTCGCCTTGAAGGTGGTCTGTGAAGGTCCGTCCCCCGGCCCGCCCGTCTCATCAGATCGGTCCCGGCCTCCGTGCCCATTCCCCAAGACCATCTGTATTATAGCCCTGAGCATCCTTCAGAACAAGCGGGAATCTGCGAAGAACCACTCCTTCGCTCTTTGAGGGCTTCGGGGAGTTTGCGAGGCTGAACTTCCCGCAGGACTGGACGCCGCAGCGAAGGGCCGAGGTCCATGCGAAGCGCCAGGAGACACAGAAGAACGCGGGACCGTGACGTGCCCACCGGCGGGCGGATCAGGGCCGGATGTCCCGCCGGACCCAATCGGCGTGGAAGTCGAGGTAGAGCTGGTTGCGGCCGCCGTCGTGGGCGGACCAGCCCTCGGCCGGCGGGACGCTCTCGCCGACGGTCCACTGCTCGTGGAAGCCGGACCACCACGATCGCTCGAAGAACGGGCTCATCAGCCATTCCTCGGACGCCGTGCTCGCACCGCGCAGGCGGGCGCAGCTCTCCGGGGTGCGGCCGCGCAGATAGCGGGCCTTGGTCGTGTCGAGCTCGGCGAGCTTGTCGCTGATGTAGTTCGACCAGCCGCGTTCGGGCATCTCGACGCCGTCGGCCCGCCACGGACTGCTGAAGTGCATGAGCCAGGAATCGGCCTTTACCAGCTTCGTTGGCGAGGAAGTCCATATCTCGACCGACCCGACGTACGGATCGATCAGCGGCATGAACGAGCCCATGCTGTTGTAGCGTTTGCCGCTGTCGTTGACCGGGGGCGTGAGCTGTAGTTCGCGGTCGGGCACGAAGGGCATGCGGCCGAGGTTGTCGTTGACGTAGGAGGCGGCGCCCAGGCCGATCTGCCGGAGGTTGGACAGGCACGCGGTTCGCCGCGCCAGGTTCCTGGCGCGATACAGCGCCGGCAGCAGGAGCGTCATGAGCAGTGCGAGGATCGCGATCACCACCAGCAGCTCCACCAGTGTGAAGCCCCGTCGGCGGATCGATCCATCACCAGAAAGAAACCGGACCATCAGACTGCATATCTCCGATTCGAACCAGGTCGGCGGCCCCGACCATACGGCCCGGCCGCCCATGCGCCGAACCCTTCGGGAAACGCCATGTTACGAGGGAATCAGCCGTTGTGCAATTGCGGCGTGTGACTCTGACGTCACTCCACCTCGGGGCATCGCCCCTGCGGTCGAACGATGCAGGGGTTGCTTGTTCGGTGGTTCTGTGTCATGATGGCGCTGCGGTGGAACGGGTTGACCCAAGCCGCACCGCAAGATGGCGAATTGGAGAATTGAGGAGAAACACCGCATGTCCACAGGAACCGACCGACTCATGAATTCGTTGCCTTTGATCCGACGTCTCATTGTCCTGGCAACCATCGCAGTCCTAGCCGCCCAGGCGGTCGCCGGCGCGGCCGCTCTCGTCGTCAGCAGCAACGAGAGATCGGGCATCTATCCGCTGGGCACAGAGGTGGTGTTCACGATCGGCGGCGTCGAGCCGGCCGAGATGGAGAAAGTCCGTGTCACCATCCAGCGCGACGGATTCGAGAAACCCGCTTCGTTGGAGACGATCAGGGACGGGGAGACGCTGAAGGTGCGCTTCACCCCGGAGGCGGCCGGCTGGTACGTCTGTGAGGCGTCAGCGCCCGGAGCGGCGGCGAAGGACCAACCTGCCCGCGCAGGCGTCATGGTCGCCCCCGAGACGATTGCGCCCTCCACACCGGCGCCAGACGATTTTGACGGGTTCTGGAACGCTCGCAAGGCGGCGCTCAAGGCGATGACCGCGATGGCGGAACTGAAATCGGTGGAGAGTCCCGATCCGACGATCGAATGCTTCGACCTGGCGATCCCCTGTCCGCAGACCAAGGCCGCACGGGGCTATTATGCCCGTCCGAAGGACGCCAAGGCGCGCAGTTGTCCGGCGATTCTCTACCTCCGCGCTGCAGGCGTCGCAGGCCACTGGTGCAAGGCCTCCGCTCAGAACGCCGCGTCACTGGCCAGGGAGTACGGCGCGATCGTCGTCGACATCAACGCGCACGGCATGCTCAACGGCCAGCCGCCTGAGTACTATCAGGACCTCGAACAGGGAGAGTTGCGCCACTACCCGACGCAGGGCGCGGACGACCGCGACAAGTTCTACTTCGTCGGGATGTACGTCCGGCTGCTGGCCGCCATCGAGTTCATTGCTGCGCAGGAGCCGTGGGATGGCACGCACCTGGTCACGACGGGCGAGAGCCAGGGCGGCGGGCAGGCGCTGGCGGCGGCGGGCCTGGACCGGCGCGTCTCCGCGGTGGTGGCCATCGTGCCGGCCATGTGCGACTTCACCGGCCCGGTCGTCGGGCGGCTCGGCGGCTGGCCTATGCCCGTGGGACGTGACATCGAGAACGAGCGCACGCGGAAGATCATCGAGGCGGTTCGCTACTGCGACAACGTGCATTTGGCGGCGCGGTCCCGTGCCGAGACGTTGATCTTCGTGGGACTCATCGACACGGCGTGTCCACCGCCCGGAATCTTCGCCACGTACAACACACTGGCGGGCCCGAAGCAGATCGTCGCCTATCCGCACAAACCCCACAACGGTCTGCCCGAGGAGGACCTGTGGCTCGGCGACATCTCCGCCCTCCGCAAGGCGTTCATCCTGCGCCACATCGAAGGCCGAAACGACACCACAAACTGAGACCCATGAACGTCCCTGCCGGCTGCATTGAGGAAGACCAGCTCATCGTGCCACTACCGATTTGTAGGGCGAATGTCTCCGCTCGTCTGATCCTCATCGTGCGGGGACGCACGACCTGCAACTACCGGTCTTCGGATTTGTTGGCCGGCTGCGCCGGGTTTGCGTCGAGAAGGTGGCTCGGGTCTTTCGTGCAGACGACGCGAAAGCCGACGCGCTGAGCGGCGTAGTTATATCGGTAGTACATGCGATACGTGGGCGTAACACGGTCCGCGACTTCACACCAGGCGCCACCTCGAAGGGCCTTGGCGTTGCCCTTCGGGCCGTGGAACAGCAGCGAGACGCTCTCCCAGTAGGGCGAGCCCTTCGCTGTCAGGTCGAGCGGCGTATGCGTTTTGGCGATGCGCTGCCACTCCTCGATGGCGTCGGAATGGTCCAGCGGCGTCGGACCGTCCAGGCACCATTCCCAGACGTTGCCCAGCATGTCATACAACCCGAGGCTGTTGGCCATCTTCGCAGCGACCGGGCGGATCTGCGTGCGTCCGTCCCTGCGATTGGCGCTCTCGGCAAACCAAGCCACTTCGCCGAGCCGGTCCGACTCGACCGCAGGCTGCGTCCCTCGCGCGGTGCAGGCATACTCCCATTCCGCCTGCGTCGGCAGCCGGAAGCCGATGCCCGTCTTCTCGCTCAGCCACAGGCAGAAGGCACAGGCGTCAAGCCAGCAGACCTCAATCGCAGGGTAGTTGCGCAGCGGATGCTCGGGCGGCTCGGCGTCTGGAGCGGAGCCTTCCGGCTGCGTCGCTTTCCAGATCCCCCGCCGTTCCCCGTCGTGGACCGGGCTGACAATCCCCTTGCTGAATCGCTCTTCATAGTAGCCCGTCTCCTCACAGAACGAATCGAACTGCCCGAACGTCACTTCGGTCCTGCCGATCCAGAAGTCACGCAGCACATACTCCCGCCCTGAGACGTCCTTGTTCGGATCGCCTCCCGTCTCGAACGTCCCGCCATGAACGAACACCATCTCCGGCACGGGGACACCGTGCTCCCTCGCCCAGAGCGTCGCAGCACCAGCCTGCGACACCACCACCAGCAGGAAAAACGTGTGTGAACATGCCTTCCACATTACAGCCTCCCTTCGCATGCCCAATTGGCAGACGCCGCCTACACCGCGGTCTGTTCCTCGTCGATGGTGCGGGGCCAGGTGGCGGCGATGACGCCGTAGACGATGAGCATCTGTCCGATGCCATAGGTGATCCAGCAGAGGTCGCCGAGGTGGCGCCAGTTGTCCTGGAAGAGCCGGACCGCGAGAAAGCCGTCGCTGACGAGAAAGAGCAGGCCGCCGATGCCCACCGGAAGGAATCGTCTGTCGAAGCACGCGACCGTCGCCATCACCGCTGCGGCGGTGGCGAGAAAGAGTGTGTACGCCGCCGTCGGCAGGTGCATGGCCGGCAGATCGTCCGAGGGATGCACCAGAGCCGCCCAAAGCGCCAGGCCGGCAAGATTGTAGAGCACGACAGCGATCGCGAACGCCCTGCTCCACCTGGGCCGGATGGTCAGTTGCCGGTGGCGCGCCAGCGTCAGCATGCCGGCGATGTAGAAGACGTGTCCCAGCGCGAACAACGGGACAACCATCGTCAGAGGCTCGGTGAAGCGGAGGGCCTTGCACGCGCCGTAGAGATCGGCCAGCATGCCCAGCGTCATGCCGGCAGCGATCGACGCGCACGCCGGAGCCAAGCGGTCCCGCCGACGCCACAGCCAATTGATCCACGCGGCGGCTGCCAGCGCTGCCGACGACATCCACCAGAACCGGCTCCAGCCGCCCTGCCCCGTGACCAGCGCCGCCGCAAACGTCCCCGGCAGCAGTCCCAGCCACGCCAGCCACAGCGCCGACACCACCACGCATCGCAACGATCGTTCCATCCCGCCCAGCCTACCAGAACCCCTGCGCCGACCGAAGCAAAAACCCGGCGCCTTGCCCTGTCGTGTCTGTCAAGATTCTATGGCAGCACTCCCTTGAGGGCGCAAACCGCCGGGGGTGGCAGCCTCAAAGCTTGTCCTGAGCGAAACCGAACGGATCCGCAGGACTTGGGGATGGACCGCATCGCAGAGGCCTTTCCGTGCGTATGTGCCACTAACATTCGCCATCCCCAAAGCTCCGTTGCACTACGCTTTGAGGCTGCCACCCACATGCCGAGATGTTTCCACACACCCGCCCTATCGAAGCTGGATGTTGATGTTGGTGATCTTCGTGCCGTGCCGCTCCAGCAGATACTGCATGAACACGCCAAGCAATTGATACGGCTTGTTCCCCTTCTTGGCGATGGCACGGATGGTCAGCATTCGCTGGCTGGCGCTCCACTCGATGTTCAACGCCCCGGGTATCCCTCGGCCCAGGACCTTCGCCCAGCCTTTGGAACGCTGGACGTTCAGGAACTCGCGAACGTACAACACCTCATGCTCGCGCCTGGCGAGGTCCTCCGTGATGATCCTTCGAAGCGACCCCGACCGCTTGGCAAACGCCTGCATCTGAATCTGCATCGACCATCCCTTTCACCATCTGTCACGCACCGCCACAAGCACGCGCTGGAGCTACTCCCTTTCGGAAGACGTGTCCGATGCCACATCCGATAGCAAGGTAGAGTCACCCCGCTCGCCATTCTCCAGCCCGGCCAGTTGAATCAGCTTGCGGCTCAGGGCCCGGGGGAGCCAGTGCATCAGATGCAGCGAGAGCAAAAGCACGGCAACAAGGAGCAGGCCGACCATCGGCTTCGCGTGCTCCAAGCACTCTATCAACTGGAGCAACCAGGGGGAAAAACAAAAGTACATGGCAACGACCACGAGTTCGGTCACGCGCCAAATGGATCGCGGCCCGAAGTGACGCAGGTTCGCCCACGCAATGGCGACGATGAATCCGCCAAGAACAACAATCATCGAGGTCACCAGGAGCGATATGAGATAATCCCGTTCCCTGAAGCCGGTGACGGCGACGTCGAGACCATAGAAGACGCACATCAGGCCAAGGACGCCGAAGGTGGCAGCCACGCCCTGGATAATCCGCTTCGTGACGACGCATCGGTCCATCTTCTGCCTCCGCTCATGTCCCTACCGCTCCCCTTCCATGTTCCGCAGCCTCCTGTCTCACGCTGCACCAAGCCCCCTTCCTCGACACACACCATATTACCTCAGTCCACCCCGCCAGACAAGGAAATCGGCGTCCCGCGTACACCCTACGCGACTACCAGAAATCCGCCCGCGATCCAAAAATGATTCACCCCTACTGCTGTCACCCCGAGCGCCCAGGCTGTGTCACAATGGAGTTGGCGGATGGTTGCATGTTAGGGGTGGGTGTGTATGCTGGTGGCGGGGTAAGGAAAGGAGTCCTGGATGGCCTATCGACAGGGTGAGCGTGGGCAACGATGCCTG
>JAAYBV010000077.1 GCA_012744475.1 Phycisphaerae bacterium | reverse complement strand
GCATCCAGAGGCTTTTGGCGAGGGGATCGATCCCTGGCCGGTCGAGGCGGACGGGCGAGGCCCATCGCTGCACCGGACCGTTCCGGCCTCGTACGGCAACGACCCCGCCCACTGGCACGCCGCAACCCCATCTCCCGGAGGCGCAGGCGAATAGCAGACGTGCAACCATCGTCCAGGCTGCTGCCCCTGACATAGTGCCGCCGCTGGGGCCGAAAAGGGTCTGTTCGGTACCGGCACCACTGCGGTTTCGGCGTTTGGGAGGTCCGCTAACGCCACTCTAATAGTCCCTTGACTCAGAGGGCCGACTTTTGGTAAAATAGGAAAAGAACCTGGGCTGGGCTTAGTGTATCCAGCCCTCGAAATGGCGGTGTTAGTGGAGGATATCTTGCCGGGGGTACGTGGGGTTTCTCGTTACTTGTGGTAGGAGAAACTGCGCCGGCTTGGAATACAGGCAGCCGGAGTGGGGACTCCCGAGCGCAGCAACGCCCATTGGATTGGTAAGAAACATTAGCATGACGACAGGCCAGACAGCGGGAAAGACGGGTGACTGCGTTCTTCCGTCGACGGGCAAAAGCGGAGCCGGTCCGGCGCCGACAGCCAAGAAGAGCGGCGATCGCATGCTGGCGTGCCGCTACGAGTTGAAATATCACATCAGTGACGCGAAAGCGGCGGCCATCGAACGCTATGTGCGGCAGTTTCTGGAGTACGACCGGTACTCCAAGCTTCAACGCGGCGGCATGTACCCGATTGTCAGCCTGTATTGTGATTCGCCGGATATGAAGTTGTGCCGGGAAACGCTGACCGGCCAGAAGAACCGTTTCAAGCTTCGGATTCGAAGCTATACGGATGAGCCGGAGTATCCCCGCTTCTTCGAGATCAAGAGGCGGATCAACCGGGTCATCATGAAGAGCCGGGCCCGGGTCATGGATGAGGACGTCAAGCCTCTGTTGGTGGGACGGCGGCTGCCGCCCCGCGGGTATACGACGGACGAAACGGCGTTGAACCAGTTTCAGCTCTACACCATGACCATCAACGCCGGGCCTCGCGTGCTGATCCGCTACATGAGGCAGGCCTTTGAGAGCACCTCCGAGAATCGGGTGCGAGTGACGTTTGACCGGGAGCTGTGCTTCAAGGTTACGGACGCGCCGCTGGTCCGCCTCGGGGGTTCCGGCTGGCAGCGGAACGCCTTGACCGAAGGGCATGCAATACTAGAAATCAAGTTCACGGGAACGTTTCCCGCGTGGCTGATCCGCCTGGCGGAGCTGTTCGAGCTCGACGCCCGATCGGTGTCGAAGTATGCGACGTCGATCGAACAGGCCTGCACGCTGGGATTTTGCGCGCCTGTGGTGAGGAACGGGTGGCATGGATAGACTGTGGCAACTGATGGAAGAGACGCCGATGGGTGGTCCGTTCAACCCGCAGAGCGTCCTGCTGAGCCTGCTGCTGGCGTTTGTGCTCGGGCAGGTGATCGCGTGGGTCTACTATGCCACACACAGCGGATTGTCGTACTCCCGTTCGTACGTGCAATCGCTGATCGTGATCACGGTCGTGGTCGCCATGGTCATGGCGGTGATCGGCAACAACATCATCACGGCGGTCGGCCTGATGGGCGCGCTGGCGATCATCCGTTTTCGCAACGTCCTGAAGGACACGCGCGACATCTCGTTCATCTTCTGTTCGCTGGTGGTCGGCATGGCGGCCGGCTCGCACCGGTACGCGACGGCCATCATCGGGACGGTTGTGCTGTGCCTGATCATCCTCTATCTGTACTTCGCGGACTTTGGCGCCCATGAGCCGCACAACGGATTCCTGCGGTTCAGCCTGCGCGGATCGATCGGGCCGGACCATCCGATCACGACGGTCCTGCGGCGCTTCTGTGGGAACTATACGCTGATCTCTGTACAGGACTCCGGCTTTGGTGGACCGGCCGACTACGCGTATCAATTGATGATTCGCAATGCCGCCCGGAATGAGGAATTGATCTCGGAACTCGAGCGCGTCGAGGGAATCGAAAACATCAGTCTGACCATGCAGGAGCAACTGCTCGAGGTTTAGCCGCGACATGAAGACGAAACGCTCTGGAAACGATCATCTCCGCAAACGCTATCTGCTGCGGCACGTTCTGCCGGCCACCGTGTGGCTGACGGCGGTCGGCGCGGTGGTCTGGCTGTTCTATCAGCGGGCCGAACGCTTCCAAGTCGTCGGGATCGCCCAGGGCCAAATCCGCCAGATCGCCATGAACTGCACGGGGCGCATCCGCAACATCTCCGTCGATCTGTTCGAGCCGGTCCAGGCGGGCCAGACGGTGGCGATCGTCGATACGCTTCTGGACAACGAGCAGACGCTCGAAGCGGACTTGAGAGCGCAGTTGGCCGTTGCGGCTGCCGAAGCGGAGCGCCTGGCATCGCTGCTGATTCCCACACAGGATCAGTTGGAAACCGACATGGCGGGCCTGAAGATCGACCGAGCCGACAACGAACGGAGATTCGCGGCTGACGTCGAGAACACACGAGTGCGCATTCTCGAGTTGCAGGCGACCACCGCATTCGACCGAGGAACCCTGGAGGACCTGGGCGTAGAGGTGAAGATCCTGGAGGATCTGCTGAGCAAGGAGGCGATTGCCCCCTACGAGGTGGAAAAGGCGAGGATTCAGTTTAAGGCCCTCGAGAGCAAGGTACGGGAAAACGAGCAGCTACTGGAGCAGGCGCGGGAAGACCTGCGAAAGGCCGAAGAACGGCGTGACCTGTTCAGCCAGCAGGGTCTGCCGGAGCCGAGCGTCGATCACGCCCTGGAGGCGATTCGCAAGGAAATCACGGTTCAAGAGGAACTGATGAAAGGCTTGCTGGCCCAATTGACGGCTCTGGGAACGCGCCGCAATGTGGAGCTCACGTCTCCGATTGACGGCGTGGTGATCGCCGTTCACGGCCAGGCCAACGATGCTCTCCTGCAGAGGCCCGGCGAGCAGACGGTGCGGCGTGCCGGAGAGGTGATTCCGGCCGGCGATCCCATTCTGGCCGTGGCAGAGTTGGAACCGACCGAGATCGTTGCCTATGTCAATGAGGCCCAACTGCGGCTTCTGAAAGACCAGATGACGGTCAAATTGGTCAAGGCCAGAGAGCCCGCGCAGATCGCAGAGTCACAAGTCCTGCGCATCGGCCCGGTCATTGAGTTGATGCCGCAGCGTCTGTGGGTCAATCCGAACGTCCCCCAGTGGGGACGGCCCGTGCTGATCGGCGTTCCTGCGGGCCTGTCTGTGGTTTCGGGCGAGGTCGTCGGCATCAGCGGGCTGTAACGCCCGTGCAGTCCTCTTGTCGGCGCCGGCGGGCGCCGTCGACAGGGTAAAGGCGGATGGAACAGTGACAATCGCATCGCACAACCGATACTGGATGGCACGAAGCATCTTGTGCGCCGCATGTCTTGTTTTCCTGGTCGGTTGCGGTCCGAAGACCTACAAACACGATGCCGACGAGAAAGTCTACGGCTTTGTGGACAGCCGATGGGAGCCCGAATTCGGGCCGCAGGCGAACTACCGCATCACGGGCGCGACGCCCTCGCCCGACGATATCGACATCGACCAGGTCGAGCGGATCGAGAAGAGCGTCTCGGAGACGGGAATTCTCACGATTCCCCAGGCGGCGACCATCGCCCTGGCACGCAATCGTGACTATCACCTCCAGAAAGAGCTGCTGTACACGATGACGCTCGACATGCGTTTGATCCGTCATTCCTACGAGACGCAGTTGTTCGGGGGCGGGACGGCGTTGTACTCGAATGACGGGACGAACGAGCGTGTGGTTGTGGAGCCGAATCTCGGCTTCAACCGCCTTCTGGCCACCGGGGCGGCGGTCGGGACCACGGTCGGCGCGCGATGGGCGGATATCCTCATCGGGCTGGGCCAGCATGGCTGGACGGGCACGTTTGGCGCCAGTGTGGTTCAGCCTCTGCTGCGGGGCAGCGATCCGCGCGTCGTCCGAGAGCCGTTGACCCAGGCGGAGCGAAACGCCCTGTACCAGATCCGCACCGTGTGCCGTTTCCGAAAGCTGACCATCGTCTCCGTCGTCACCCTGTATCACGAGGCCCTGGAACTGCGGGACATGGCGCAGAACGCGGCCCGCCACGTCGAGGCCCTCCAGGTGTTGGCAACGCGCGTGGAGCCGTTGGTCGCCGCCGGACGCCTGTCGGATGAGGAACTGGCCCAGGTTCGTCAGGAGATTCTGCGGGCGCGCGATGCCCAGATTCTGGCGCAAAAGGAATATGAGCGGTGGCTCGACCTCCTGAAGATCACGATGGGGGTGCCCCCCACCATGGAGTTCGATCTGGACGTCCAGGTCTTCGAGAGCTGGAAGACCCAGGGGATTCCCTATCCCGACATCCCGTTGGATGAAGCCGTCGAGACGGCGCTGATCCAACGTCTCGATTTGACCAACAGCGCCGATGCGGTGATCGACGCCCAGCGGGCGGTCTTTGTCGCCAAGGACGCTCTGCGTCCCGGCCTGAACATCTTCGCCAGCGCCGAGACGCGCACGGACGGTGAGCGGAATGTGGCGGCAGGCGCGACGCTCGATCTGCCCCTGGACCGCGTGGCCGAGCAGGATTCATACGCCAGGGCCCTGGTCACGCTGAATCAGCGGTTGCGGGAATATGACCAGACGGCCGACACCATCCGCATGGAGGTCCGAGAGGCCCATCGCAAGCTGCTGGAGACGGCGCAGCGGTATCAGGTCCTGTCCGAAGGGGTGCGTCTGGCGGAGCAGCGCGTGGAGAGCACGTTTGAATTACTTTCGTACGCGCGGGTGAGCAGCCGGCGGGTGCTCACGGCGCTGGAGCACCTGTACGACGCCAGGAACGAGGCGGCCGACGCGCTGACGGATTATGCAAACGCCACGCTGAACTTCTACCGGGATACGGAAGTCCTGGAGGTGCGGCCGGATGGGATGTGGGAACTGCGGCCGGGAGCGGTTGCCCTGACGCAAGCCGGACTACCTGTGAACGAGTGACCGCGCGGCCGGAACGCGCGACCAGACAAAAGGGATATCGCAACGGCGGTCGCACAGGGCGACACGCCCCGTGTTGATTTACGAATTGAGGACAAGGAAAGGGTGGAATCATGAGTTACAGCAGAGTGACGGCAGCCGTGGTCGGGCTGGTCCTGATGTCGGCAACCGCCTGGGGGGCGGACGTGATCCTGAACGAGTACAACGCGGTGGACAGCCTTGAGTTCCTCAACGGCGGCGACTCCGCGTCCGATCTCGACGGCGGCAGGGCCTCCGACAGCTACTTCGGACGTGTCCAAGGCAACGGAGGAGACTGGTTCGAACTCGTCGTGATCAAGGATCATCTCGACATGCGGGGCTGGCACCTCGACCTGCTCGAAGGCGGCATGCTGGATGAGACGCTCGACCTGACCCAGAACGCGATCTGGTCGGACCTTCGCAGCGGAACGATCATCACGGTGGCCGAGGATGTGCCGAGTGATATCAGCTACAACCCCGAGGCCGGCGACTGGTGGATCAACGTACAGGCCAAGGACGGCGCCGACGGTTTGTACATGGAGGCCTCGTCGTTTCCGGTCAGCAGCAGCAACTGGCAGTTGCGGATCCGCAATGCGGCCGGGGCGATCGTGTTCGGTCCGGCTGGGGAAGGCATCAGTCCGACCAGCGGTGTCGGCGACACCGAAATCTTCCGTCTGGAAGAGGACCCGGATGGCACCATTACGCCGTACTCCAACGACTATGACGACGGCTCCGATTTCAGCACGTTCGGCTCTCCGAATCGATGGGGTTCCCAGGACCTCGCGGACCTGCGCGTGGTCGAGCCGGTCGCGGCATCGATTGCGCTGATCGATCCCAACGGTGGCGAGTCTCTGATGGCGGGCAGCGTGACGCCGATTCAGTGGGAAAGCGACGAGGCCATCGAGCAAGTCCTGATCGAGTTCTCGTTCGATGGAGGCGCCAGTTGGATGGCGGTCTTCCCGCCCAACCTCGGCAACAGCGGTCTCTACGAGTGGACGGTTCCGCCGGTGGATTCGGAGCAATGCCTGGTCCGCGTGTCCAGCGCGACGCAGTTCTCGGTCTACGACACCAGCGACGAGGCGTTTGCGATCATCCCTGCGGAGGCGCCCGAGCAGTAGGGCTCGGCAGCGTGTCCTGTTACCTTTCTGCTGGGCGTGCCTTACGCTCGCAGGCTCGTAGCCTTCATGGCATGCAGCGTTTGGCTGCCACGCGGCGCGTATCAGTCGCGTCGGTGGCGGCGTCGCGGACTGTTCCTGCGCCGCCGGCTTTTGCCCTGCCTTCCGGTGTCTGTGAAAATATCCTGGCAGCCGTGTGGCAGCGGCAAGCGCAGGCTTGCCGATGGTGATACGCATGCCGTCGAAGCCATCGGCAAACTCCACCTTGCTCTCCCGATGGCCATCGGGACCGCTGCCACACATGGCGCTCCGTGGTGGAAAACGGGCCTTGCCGCGAAATTCGCACAGACACGCCTTTGCGCTTCGCAAGTTTCGCTACAAACGGCCGGCCAAATGCGGTATAGTACCTCGTTCGGCTGGCAGGGGGGGGCGGACGGCTGCGCCTGCGGCGGGCCGCGATGTGTGCGGCTAAGCCGAAACGCGGCAGAGCTGGAGTCTCAGAAAGGTTGCTGGATTGATGGGTACGACAGAAGGCACGTACGATTTTGGACGGATTGAACGCAAGTGGCAGGCGTACTGGGATGAGCACAAGAGCTTCAGGGCGGTCGACTGTGACGCCTCGAAGCCGAAATACTACGTCTTGGACATGTTCCCCTATCCGAGCGGGCAGGGGCTGCACGTGGGCCATCCGGAGGGGTACACCGCAACGGACATCGTGGCTCGCTACAAGCGGATGAAGGGCTTCAACGTCCTGCACCCGTTTGGGTGGGATGCCTTCGGTCTGCCCGCCGAGCAGCACGCGATCAAGACCGGGACCCACCCCGAGGAGACCACCAACCAGAACATCGCCAATATGAAGCGGCAGACCAAGGCGCTCGGGTTCAGCTACGACTGGGACCGGGAAATCGCCACGACGGACCCGGAGTATTACCACTGGACGCAGTGGATCTTCCTGAAGTTGTTCAACTGCTTCTTCGATGAGGGCCAGCAGAAGGCCCGGCCGATCGAGGAACTGCCGATTCCCGAGGGGCTCAGCGACGACCAGAGACGCCGGTATATCGACGACCGCCGGCTGGCGTACCAGGCGGACGTGCCGGTGAACTGGTGTCCGGCGCTGGGGACGGTTCTGGCCAACGAGGAAGTTGTCGGCGGCGTCAGCGAGCGGGGGGGGCATCCTGTGATTCGCAGGCCGATGCGGCAGTGGATGCTGCGCATCACCAGATACGCCGAGCGACTGCTCGACGATCTGAAGGAGGTCGATTGGTCCGAGTCGATCAAGAAGCTCCAGGTGGACTGGATCGGGCGCAGCGTCGGCGCCGAAGTCTGCTTCCGCATCGACGGACGCGACGACAACCTCTGGGTCTTCACGACCCGGCCGGATACGCTCTTCGGGGCGACCTACATGGTGGTGGCGCCGGAGCATCCGCTGGTGGATGCGATTGTCGCTGACGGGCAAAGAGCGGCGGTCAAGGCCTACTGCGAAGCGGCCGCTCGAAAGAGTGACCTGGACCGCACCGATCTGGCCAAGGACAAGACGGGCGTCTTCACCGGGGCGTATGCAGTCAATCCAGTGAATGAGACGAGGATTCCGATCTGGATCAGCGACTATGTGTTGATCAGCTACGGGACCGGCGCGATTATGGCGGTGCCAGCGCACGACGACCGGGACTTCGAGTTCGCTACGAAGTTCGAACTGCCGATCATCCAGGTGGTGCAGCCGCCGAGCTGCGAAGACGCCGAGCGGGTCGCGCGGGGCGAGCTGTGCTTCACCGGAGATGGCACGGCCATCAACAGCGGACCGTTCGACGGACTGCCGACGCCGGAATTCAAAGAGAGAATCACCGCCTGGCTGGCCGAACGAGGTCTGGGCAAACGGGCGGTCAACTACAAGCTGCGCGACTGGCTGTTCAGCCGGCAGCGGTACTGGGGCGAGCCGTTTCCGATCCTGCACCTGCCGGACGGGCAAATCATGGGCCTTGCGGAGAGCGATCTGCCGTTGCGCCTGCCCGAGCTGGACGACTACAAGCCGCTGGGGACGGGCGAGCCGCCTCTGGCCAAGGCGACGGACTGGATCGATGTCACCATGCCCGACGGCAGCACCGCCCGGCGGGAGACGAACACGATGCCCCAGTGGGCGGGAAGCTGCTGGTATTATCTGCGCTACCTCGATCCGCGCAACTCCGAACGCGGCTGGGACCCGGCAAAAGAGAGGTACTGGATGCCGGTCGATCTGTATATCGGCGGCGCTGAGCACGCGGTGCTGCACCTGCTCTACTCGCGCTTCTGGCACAAATTCCTCTACGACCTTGGTTACGTCACCACGAAGGAGCCGTTCAAGAAGCTGGTCAACCAGGGGATGATCCTGGGCGAAGACGGGCAGAAGATGAGCAAGTCGCGCGGCAACGTGGTGAACCCTGACCAGGTCGTGACGGACTACGGCGCCGATTCGATGCGGCTGTACGAGATGTTCATGGGGCCGCTGGAGGCGATGAAGCCGTGGAGCATGCAGGGTGTGCAGGGCGTCCACCGGTTTCTCCAGAAGACCTGGCGGCTGGTCGTCGACGAAGAGACGGGCCGGTTTTCGGTGAACGTTCGCCCGGTTCCGCCCGAGGAGGAGACGCTTCGCCTCTTGCACCAGACCATCAAGAAGGTCGGCGACGACATCGAGTCCTTTGGCTTCAACACCGCCATCAGCGCGATGATGATCCTTGTCAATCATCTGGGGCGACTGGAGGTACGTCCGAAGTCGGTGCTGGAATCGCTGCTGCTGGTGCTGGCGCCCTTTGCGCCGCACATTGCCGAGGAACTCTGGCAGCGGCTGGGACATGCCCAGAGCCTGGCCTACGAACCCTGGCCGACGTACGAGAAGGACCTCATCAAAGACAGTCAGATCGAGTTGGCGGTTCAGGTCAACGGCAAGATCAGAGACCGCATCGTTGTCCCAGCGGAGGCCGGGGACGAGGACATCAAGGCCCAGGCCCTCGGCTGCGACCGCGTCGTCGAAGCCCTGGCGGGCAAGACCCCGAAGAAGGTCATCGTCATCAAGTCGCGCCTGGTCAATATCGTGGTCTGAGCGCCTTCGAGGAGCGCGATGTACCTGGAGATCGAAGCGAAACTGAGGGTGCCTTCGTTCGAATGCGTCGAGGAATGCCTGCGATCGCAGAGCGCCTCGTTCGTCTCGGAGACGGTCCAGACCGATTCCTACTTCGACACTCCCGATGCGGACCTGACCCGGACGGATCAGTGTCTTCGCCTGCGGGTCGAAACGACGGGGACAGCCGAACGTCTGGTTCTGACGTACAAGGGTCCCAAACAGGTCGACGACTTCAAGAAGCGCCAAGAAGTGAACCTCGACGTCGCCGATGCCGAGGCGGCCGAGGCCCTGCTGGAGGCGCTGGGATACCGGCGGACCCTGGCGTTCAACAAGAGGCGCCGCGAGTGGAAGTGGGAGGAGTGTCGGATCGCTCTGGACACGCTGCCGCTGATCGGCACGTTCGTCGAGATCGAAGGTCCCGATTCGAAGGTCATTCAGAGTGTGCAGAAGACGCTGGGGTTGACGGATGCTCCTCACGTCACGGACAGCTACGCGTCTCTGATCGACGCGGCGTTGTCTCGACTGAAATCGACGCGGAGGGAGGTGTTTCTGTGAGGCAGCGGTCCGGGTCGGTATGAAGCCATCCGAAGGCTACATTCAGTACATCGTCAATCCCAAGTCGGGCGCCAGCAGCGGCAAGTTCACCTGTCGACGCTTCCATCGCTATCTGACGGACCGCCGGTACGAGGTGCGCGCGGGCACGACCACGTCACTCGAGCACGCCTGCGAACTGGCGACGGACGCCGCGGTCGATCCGGACTGCGCTCTGGTGGTGGTCGCCGGCGGCGATGGGACGGTCCGGGAGGTGGCCCATGGCCTGGAGGGCAGCGTCAAACCGCTGCTGATCGTTCCGTGCGGCACGGAAAACCTCCTGGCCAACGAACTCGGTTTCGACGGACGTCTGGGGACCCTCGTCCGCGCGTTTGAGGGCGGCGTCACGCGTCCGCTCGACGTGGGCACCGCCAACGGCAGGTGCTTCGCTTCCATCGTCGGTTTCGGGTTCGACGGGGACGTCGTCGATCTGGTCAGCCGGCACCGCACCGGCCACATCAATCAATTCGACTATGTGTATCCTCTTTGGCGGACCTTCTGGAACCACCGGTTCGAGCCGGTGACGGTGGTGGTGGATGGGCAGGAGGTCTTCGACGGGCCGGGCATGGTGTTCGTGGGCAACATCTCACGATATGCGATTGGGCTTCAGATCCTGCGCCATGCGGATTTCGGCGACGGCCTGTTGGACGTCTGCATCTACCGCTGCGCCGGTCGCGTTCATCTGGTCAAGCATTCCGTGCTGACGGTGCTGAAACGCCACGCAAGCTGCCGCGACGTGATCTATCGGCAGGGCAGGCACATTGCGATCAGCTCACCGGCCGGCGGATTCAAGACGGAGATGGACGGCGACCCTGGCCCCTCGCTGCCCGTACACATCGAGGTGGTGCCGGGAGCGGTGCAGTGCATGGTTCCGCCGGGCGCCAAGCCGGCGGGCATTCGCAGCCGCATTGCCAGACCGTTCCGCTGAGGACATGATCTTGCCAGGCCCCGCGCCGACGGATATCATGCGGCCGAACGCAAAGCTCTATGGGTGGAAGTCTCAGATGAAATTTGACATTGGAAATATCCGGGTCGGTCTGGATGCGCCGTTGTTCGTGATGGCCGGGCCGTGTGTGATCGAGAGTCTGGAAGGGTGTCTCGAAATCGCCGAGCGGCTCGTGCAGATCTCGCACCGTACCGGCGTGGGGATTGTCTTCAAGGCGAGCTTTGACAAGGCCAACCGCAGCAGCATTTCGAGCTTTCGCGGGCCGGGACTGGAAGAGGGCCTGCGGATTCTGGAGCAGGTGCGCGCGGCGAGCGGTCTGCCGGTTATGACCGACGTGCACGAGCCCGGGCAGGCGGCGGCGGTAGGCGCTGCGGTGGACTGCGTGCAGGTTCCGGCGTTTCTGTGTCGCCAGACCGATTTGCTCTGCGCCTGTGCCGAGACGGGCAAGCCCGTCAACGTCAAGAAAGGCCAGTTTCTCTCGCCCGATGAGATGGCCAATGTGGTCGAGAAGATTCGCGCCTGCAAGAACGATCGCATCCTGCTGACCGAGCGGGGGACGTTTTTCGGGTACAACCGCCTGGTCAACGATATGACCGCCATCGAGGGTATGAAGCGCTTGGGTTGTCCCGTCGTCTTCGACGCCACACACAGCACCCAGCAGCCCGGCGGATTGGGCAGCGCCAGCGGAGGCCGGCGCGAGATGGCGCCGATTCTGGCGCGAGCGGCCGTGGCGGCCGGCGCCAACGGCCTGTTTCTCGAAGTCCACCCCACGCCGGACAAGGCCAAGTCGGATGCCGCCTCCATCCTGCCTTTGGACTGGCTGGAGGGGCTGATCCGCGTCTGTTCGGGCATCCACAGGATTCTCCATGACTGAACCAGGCTCCAATCCGGTCGGCTACATCTATGGCCCCGTCCCCTCCCGCCGCCTCGGGCGCAGTCTGGGCATCGATATCGTGCCTGCCAAGATCTGCACGCTGGATTGCGTCTACTGCCAGATCGGAAGAACCACGGAAAAGAGCACGGTCCGCCGGAAGTTTTTCGACGTGCAGGCGGTGCTCGACGAGCTTAAGAGTAAGCTCGCCGCTGGCATCGAGGCAGACTACATCACGATCGGGGGGTCGGGCGAACCCACCCTGAACTCGCAACTGGGCTCCCTGATCGACTGCATTCGCGACATAACGAGCATCCCCGTGGCGATCATCACCAACGGCACCTTGCTTTACCGCCCGGACGTTCGGGCCGAATGCACCAAGGCCGACCTCGTTATCCCGTCGCTGGATGCGGCGGATGCCGAGACCTTCCGCCGGGTGAACCGCCCGGCCCCTGATATCAGCATTGAAAAGCTGGTTTCCGGCCTGGTCCAGTTTCGCCAGGAATTTCATGGGCAGATCTGGCTGGAGGTTTTTCTCGTGGACGGGGTCAATACCAGCCCGGATGAAGTGGAGAAGATCAGGCAACATGTGGAGTGCATCCGGCCGGATCGGGTCCAGCTCAACAGTGCTGTGCGCCCCGCTGCCGAGCCTGGAATCGAGGCGATTGCCCGCGAACGTCTGGAGGCCATCGCCCGACAGATCGGGGGCCACTGCGAGGTGGTGGGGGCCGCCCCGGAGGCCCGTACCGACCGGCACATGTTGCGCACATGCGCGGACGTCTTATCAATGCTGAAACGACGGCCTTGTTCTCTCGAAGACATCTGTGCGGGGATTGGGGTCACTCGTAACGAGGCGGTCAAGCACATCACCCAACTGCTGTCAGAGAACGCGATCCTCTCGGAACGCCAAGGCGGCGTCACCTACTACTGCACGCGGCCGGACTGACGGAAACGCTCCCTGCCGGCGCCCTTCGGCGCTCATGTCGGAATGCTCATCCTGCGGCACGGGATACGGAATGCCCGATATTCACGCGCAGTTTTTGTAAAGAGCGACAGGCAATTGGCCGATAAATGTGTGTGGCGTCTCAGAAAGGTCCGATGAACCGGACGTAACGGTCGGGGCCTTGGAGGGGCGGTCGGGCGGCGTCAGGTCCGATCCGGCTGAGACGCAGCGGAACGAGGTGCTCGGTATGAAGCGTTTGCAGCGGCAACTGGTGCTGAACAAAGGGTCCGAGAAGTTCATCTTTCGGTACGAGCAGGGACGGGAGGACGAACTCCTCGACGCCTTGATCGACCAGGTGAAAGACCATCGGACCGGTTTCGACTGGTTCGATGCGGCGGTCCTCAGTTTCAAATTGAGCCAGATGCTGATCGGCAGGGCCGAGGGGCTCCTCGCCGCGGATGACTCCGATGTCACCAGAGTGCATTGAATCGAACGGCACGCTCTTGTGTAGAGAACGTGTTCGCAGGAATTAGGACGGAAACAAGTAGGTGATCGATGATGCCGATAGATGAAGTGGGCAGGTGGACTATGCAAGATGGCAACGCGATAGTCGAGCAGTTTCTGAACTATCTCAAGTTCGAAAAGCGGTTCTCGGAACACACTGCGAAGTGCTATGGTGCCGACCTCGCGCAGTTCGGGGATTTTCTGTTGCAGACCTGCGACGGGGACGCCTCCCACGAGGAGACCGGCTCGTTGGAGCAGCATCAAGGGGGCGCCGCTACGGCGGTCGCCGTGCAGACGGAGCAGAGCGTCGACCAACTCCTGCTGGCCGCCGATGTCAACGAGGCGCGATCCTATCTGGCCCACCTCAACGACAAGGCGTACTCGAAGGCGACGATTGCCCGGAAGCTGGCGACGCTGCGAAGCTTCTACAAGTATCTCGTCAAGACGAACCGGCGCAGCTCGAATCCGCTGACGGCGGTCCGCACCCCGAAGCAGGACAAGAAGCTCCCTCGCTTCCTCGAGTACGAAGAGATCAAGCGCCTGCTGGAGACTCCGCCGACGGAGACATGGCTGGGCGCGCGGGACCGGGCGATCCTTGAGACGCTGTACAGCACGGGCATCCGCGTCAGTGAGCTGGTCGCGCTGAACATGGAGGACGTCGATTTCCTCGGCGAGATCATCCACATTCGCGGGAAAGGCAAGAAGGAGCGGATTGCCCCGATCAGCTCATCGGCGCTCCAGGCCATTCAGCACTACATGGAGTTCCGCAACAAGCGGGCCCAGAGCAATTCGCACTTCGACACGAAGGTTCTGTTCGTCAACAAACACGGGCAGCGTTTGAGCACCCGCAGCGTGCGGCGTAAGATGGACAAGTACCTGAAGATGGCGGGCCTGGATCCCAACATCAGTCCACACACGCTGCGGCACAGCTTTGCGACGCACATGCTCAACAACGGCGCGGACCTGCGGAGCGTCCAGGAACTGCTGGGCCATCAGTCGCTTTCGACGACGCAGGTGTACACGCACCTGACCACGCGGAAGCTCAAAGAGGTCTACGACCACGCCCATCCGCGCGACGAGTTCGGCAAGGATGCGTATGCCCCTTATGAGGAGCAGCACGAATAGCCACAGGGCGACGAGCCAACGTGGCGAGGGACGCGATTCAGGCCGCGTCGTTCGACACGGCTATCGGTCATCCGGAAGAATACGCAGGGCCGCTCATCGGGCGGCCCTTTCCTTGCGCTATGTCGGGACAGTGGCGCCGGTGGTGTATTCGGGGACGAGGTTCTTGATTGCGGCGGCGATGGCGTCGTGATCCTGATGCGGCTGGGAGGCGAGCGTGACAAGACGGTCGATGCCCGTTCGCAGGCGATCGCGGTCCATGGGGATGTTCCGCCAGACGCTGATTTTGGGGTGGCGCGTCCGCTGCATGTCTTCGCCCTCGATGCGCAGCTCCTCGAAGAGCTTCTCGCCGGGGCGCAGGCCGGTGAACACGATGTCGATGTCCAGGCCCGGCCGGAACCCGCTGAGGGTAATCAGCTCCTTGGCCAGATCGACGATCTTGACCGGATCGCCCATGTCGAGGACGAAGATCTCGCCGCCCTGGCCCATGCTGGCCGCCTGGAGCACCAGTTGGCTGGCCTCGGGGATCGTCATGAAGTAACGCTTCATCTCCGGGTGCGTCACCGTGACGGGTCCCCCTTCGGCGATCTGCTTGCGGAAGATCGGCACGACGGAACCTTCCGAGGCCAGCACGTTGCCAAATCGCACGGTGATGAAGTACGTCCTGCTCGTACGGCTCAGGTCCTGGACGTACATCTCCGCAAGACGCTTCGAGGAGCCCATGATGCTCGTTGGATTGACCGCCTTGTCCGTGCTGATCATGACGAAGTGGGTTGCTCCATGCCGGTCGGAGGCGTCCGCGACGACCTTCGTGCCGACCACGTTGTTCTTGATGGCTTCGCCGGGATTGAGCTCCATCAGAGGGACGTGCTTGTGCGCGGCCGCGTGGATAACCACGGCCGGCTGATACTGTTCGAAGATCTCCTCCACCCGGCAGCGGTCCGTGATGTTGCAGACGATCGGTTCGGTCGCGACGTGCGGGAACGCCTTGCGCAGATCGCGTTCCACGTAGAACAGCGGGTTCTCCGCCTGTTCGACGAGCAGCAGGCGAGCGGGTCGGAACTGGCAGATCTGCCGGCACATCTCCGAGCCGATGGAGCCGCCGGCGCCGGTGACGAGAATGGTCTTGTCCCGGGCGAAGGCCTCGATCATGTCAAGATCGAGGTGAACCACTTCACGCCCGAGCAGGTCGTTGATGTCCACGTCGCGAATCTGGCTGACGCGCAGCTTGCCCGAGGCGATGTCGGTGATGGAAGGCACCGTGCGGAACCGGACCTTGGCGCCCTCGCAGACCTGGATCACCCGCCGGAGCTGGCGGTGGGTCGCCGAAGGCATCGCGATGGCGATCTCTTCGATGTTTCGCTCCTGGCAGATGCGCGGCAACTGGTCCACCGTTCCGAGTACGGGGATTCCGTGGATGCGGGTTCCCTGTTTGAGGGGGTCGTCATCGATGAATCCGATCACGTCGTATTGCACGACGCGCATGCGGAGGATCTCTCGGAGCAGGCCTTCGCCGGCGTTGCCCGCGCCGACGATCAGAAACCGTTTCAGGAGGCGGCCTTCGGTGGTCCGGAATTCCTCATGGTAGAGCCGGATGAGCATTCTCAGACCGGCCGGCAGAAGAATGGTCCCGAACAGATCAGCCATGAAGACGCCTTGGCTGACCGCGGCGATGCCCAGGGGTAATGCTTGGCGGATGACAGGAATCTGGAGCAGTACGGCAAACCAGATGGTGACGATGACCAGTGTGCTGACCAGGGCGGCCCGGAGAATGCCGAGGAGGTCTGCGATGCTGACGTAGCGCCACCAGCCACGATACTGCTGGAAGAGGCCGAAGACAGGCAGTTTGACCGCCAGGGACAACAGCAGAAAGAAGGGATACTGCTCAACAAGCCACTGGCGGCTGAACTGCATGTTGTTGGCGACCAGGAAGGCGAAGATCAGCGAGATCGCGAAGGCGGCGATATGGGCCAGGATGATCAGCGGTTTGCGGATCGTCAGGAGCAGGCTCGGAGCTTGGGCCGGAGAGCCGGACCTTGCCTCGTTCCGGCCTTCTGTGGGTCTGTCTGTTCCTGGCTCAGGCATATTTCCCCAGCACCGTTCCGACGTTCTCTGTGGCTCCGCGAGACCCGTTGGGCCGACCATTGGCGGTCCGCGAGCGACCGTGCCTTTATCATCGGCACAATGGAGGGGGCGGTTCAGTCCTCGCCAGGCCCGACGGTTGCCACGAGGGACGCGGGAGAAACACCGCCTGCCGTTATTCGGACGTTTCCGGCGTTTGGCGGGAGTCCTCTTCTTCCTGGGCCGGCGACGGGCGGCTCTTGGCGAACGAGAGTGGTTCGGCCGCCATGTCGTCCGAGCTGGGGTAGATCTCTTCCAACGCCGTCTTGTCCACCCGGTTTCGCATCAGGGCGTAGATGATGGTATTGGCAGAGAAGTAGAAGCTGATGACATACGACACCATCAGACCGACCACGATCAGGACCCACATGTAGATGAGAAAGGCCGCCGCCGATTCCCACCAGCCCTGGGGCTGAGCGGCCGTCCGGCCCAGCAGATCGGTGAAATCGGGCTGCGCCCAGATGGCCGTCAGGTTCTTGTTGCCGTTCCAGACGCCGATCCGCAGGAAGAAGTGCGTGATCCACAGCAGCAGGAAGGAGAAGAAGCGGACAAACTCATAGCAGATCGCCCCGTAGACGGCGGCAGTCACCGTGTAGAAGCCCATTCGCCAGGGCCTGGCGTACACGTAGCTGAACGAGCGGCTCATCGCATCGAAGCAGTCGGAGTCCTCGTAGGCAATCGTCGGAAACAGCAGGTTGAATCCCGCCAGGGCGCCGATGGCGATGATGGCGATGAAAGCCGCTGGTAGAAGCGCCAAAGGAAGAAACAAGCCGATGCAGAGCGGCCCGACGTATTCGATGTTGCCGATCACCCCCAGCAGAACGATGACGAGCCCGATCAGGGCCATCAGAGCGACGGGTGCGACGGGCGCCGCGAGGAAGCTGTAGAATTTTCGACGTCCGAATCGCACCGCCTCCACCAGCCCAGGCTTCTCACCCTGCGCGAACTGGAGGGCGGCGATTCGACAGATCGACCCGCCGGCCAACGCCATCACGGCCAGTGTCACCGCGAACAGGATGACGCTGTAGACGGGATGATAGGTGAACGCCCACAACAGGGCGGCGAAGCACGCCACGATGTCTCCAAAGATGCCCAGGCTGTCGCGACGGGGGATGCCGAGCACCGCCGAGTGGAACCGCTTGGCGCCGAAATGCCACAGGGTGATGAACACGCCGGTCCGTTCGCCCGTTTCGCCGAACAGGCGGATGTGCTCGTCCACCTGGGGCGATCCGGAGACGTACTCGTCGAGTTCCGTCATGCCGTTGGGGGCCACGACGACCGGTTTGCTGATGTCCATCACCCGGCCGGTCAGGCAGACGGTCGCCAGGGCCAGAAAGGCCAGAGCCAGCTTCGTCGGCTGAATGGCCATGCGAAACGCCTGGAAAATTCGCGGAAACAGAAAGCTCCCCAGAGGCAGCACCGGCTCTTTGTCCTCGCGCATCTTGCTTCCTTTCAAAAGCTCGGTCTCACAGCGCCTTTGTACGACGGAATATGGTGCTTCCCCATCATCTTACCGGCTCGCACCGGCAGTGTCCATACGATTTCGCCTGGGGACGGTGCCGTCAGGACGATGCCTCGCCGCTTGACATCGCATCTTCCGATTCCTCGTCGGGTCGGGCGGGGATGCGATAGTCGGCGTCCAGCCAGGCGTTCAGGTCAACCAGCTTGCACCGCTCAGAGCAAAACGGAAAGAACCTGGGTCGGCCGGCGGCTCCCGCAGTCCGGACGCGCAACAGGCGTTTGCATGTCGGGCAGGCAATGCGAGCTTCCGTCAAGGGATGTCCCACATCGGTGTGTTGTTGCTGTCCCATGGGCAAGCACTTCCAAGTGCGCTCGGTCGAGGGGAGTCAGTCGGTGAGCGACGCCAAGTCTTCCGACGCGTCCGCCCGCGCTTTCGGGTCACCCGAGGCCGGTCCATCCGTGCGACACGGCGGACTCACAGCTCTCCTTCGATGCGACCCTCTTCGACCATCCTGGCATACTCGACGCAGTACCGGGCCCAGGGTTGAGCCTCCAGACGCGCCCGCGGAATAGGCTCGCCTGTTCCCTCGCAGATGCCGTAGGTCCCCTGGGCGATCCGTTCCAGGGCGGCATCGATCTCATGCAGGATTCTCCGCTCGCTGTCCATCAGGCCGAGCGCAAACTCCTGCTCGTAGTTGTCGGTGCCCAGATCGGCCATGTGGATAGGCATGCTCGACAGGTCGCCGCTGGCGTCGAGTCGCGATTTCTTCAGGGTCTCTCCCTCGATCTCGAAAACGTTCCGAAAGATCTCTCTCCTCTTGCGGAGGAGCTGTTCCTTGAAGTACTCGAGATCGGTGGCGCTGAGAGGCCCGGCCTTCTTACGGCTGCGCACGACTCTCTTTTTCGGCGTTTTCTTGCGTTCTTGGGCCACTTCTGCGTCTACCTTTCATCTGGGGTAAAGGCACAGTACCTATAGAAAAGTCAATTATACCACAGAGGCTTAGCCAGGCAAAGCCTCATTTTCGGCCAGCGGCTGAATCGGTTGTCCAGTCCGGTGGCCCCAGCGGGGTGGCGTGCGCGTAAAAGGTTTCTCTGTAATGGCTTATGGTTGTTCTCGGAGGTAAGCAAGACTCTGAGGCTACCGGGAAACGGCGCGGTCTGCATCCTTGGCCATTTTCCCAAGAGGCAGTAGAACGTTCTCGATACCGACACGTGTCAAGAAAACGCGGACCCCGAAGACGTTCTCGATCGCTTCACGGCTCAGGACCTCGCTCGTCGTGCCTGTGCGGTACTGGCCCACCGGCTCGCAAGATGGGTCAGTTCCGCCCGTGCCGGGCGCGGCCGAGCACGGTTGCAGCAGGAGCGCCTGGTCGCAGTACTGGGCCGCCAGGTTGATGTCGTGCGTGATCGCGATGATCGTCCTGCCCCTTTCCCGTTGGACCGATTTCAGCAGGTCGTACATCGCCACCTGGTGCTTCAAATCCAGGAAGCTGGTGGGTTCATCGAGCAGGAGGATCGGCGTATCTTGCGCCAGGGCGCGGGCGATGAAGACCCGTTGGCGCTCGCCGCCGCTCAGGTCGGCCAGTGGACGCGAAGCGAATGCCGCCGTGTCGGTCATGGCGAGCGCATCGGCCACTATGCGGCGGTCCTCCTGACGTTCGAACCCTGACTGGCTGAAGTGGGGGGTTCTGGCCATGAGGACGGTCTCGCTGACGGAGAACCCAAACGCAGGGATAAACTCCTGCTGCACCAGCGCCACCTTCGTGGCCAGTTGACGCTGGCCGTACGAGCGGATGTCTGCGCCTTCGATGCAGATCGTGCCGGACTGCGGCCGCAGTAGTCCCGCCAGCAGACGGATCAAGGTGCTCTTGCCGGCTCCGTTCGGTCCAATCACCGCCAGAAACACCCCGGTCTCCACCGCCAGACTGATGCCCTTCAGCACCGGCAGGTCCGGCCGATATGCGAACGCCACTTCATGCAATTGAACGCACGCCGTCATGACAGCCAGTATACCCTCCGATTGTAGCGCATCAGCAGGATCAGGAAGAATGGACCTCCGATCATGGCCGTGATGACGCCGACCGGCAACTGGGCCGGCGCGACCACCCGACGGGCGATGGTGTCGGCCACGACGAGGAACACCGCCCCCATGACGCTGCTCAGCGGCAGCAACTGGCGGTGGTCGGGGCCGAGGACCAGCCGGACCGCGTGCGGAACGATCAATCCGACAAAACCGATCAGCCCGCTGAGGCTGACCGCCACCGCCGTGATGAGCGACGAGACCGCCAGGGCGATGAACTGGACCCGCTCGACGTGAATGCCCATACTCTGCGCATCCGTCTGTCCAAAACTGATGACGTTTAGCGGCGCACTGATGAAGAAGAGCCCCACCAGCCCGGCGGCCACGCATCCGGCGCTGGCCCAGAGCACAAACGGGTCTTCCTCTGCCATATTTCCCATCAGCCAGAAGACGGTCGCGTAGACATCCTGGCTCCGGGCAATCGACGTGAGGAACATAATGATGGCCGAGAAGAAGGCATTGACCACGACCCCGGCCAGGAGCAAGCCGGTGACGTGGAACCTGCCCGTGATGCGCCCGATCGTCCACACCAGCCAGACGGTGCCCAGCGCCCCGATGAAGGCGAAGACGGCGATGGGGGACCGTCCCCACAGGGTCCAGTGGACTCCGCTGACGACCGCCAGCATGGCGCCCAGACCGGCGCCGCTGGAGACGCCCAGGATATACGGGTCGGCCAGGGGATTCCGCAGTACCGCCTGAAACACCGCGCCGGCGCCGGCCAGGGCGGCCCCGACGATCGCTGCCAGGATGATGCGAGGAATGCGCACGTGCAGCAGGATCTCATAGTCGGGATTGGGCGCCGTCGGCGAGCCCGGACCTGCCAGCGCTGCCCGGAGGCTGACGTTCTGCGTGCCCACAAGGGAGCACAAGATCATGATCGCCACGAGCAGTGCGACCGCGGCCACGGTCCGGGTCAGCAACGTTCTGGGTGACAGGAGCGAATGCACGCGCTCATCCTCCCGCATCGTCGGGCCAAAGGCAAGCCGCGATTGACTCGATTCCCTGGTAGAGTCTCGGACTCAGACGCGAGACGGTGTCGGGGTCGATGACATAGATCCGTCCGTTGGCAACGGCAGGAACGTGGGGCAGTCGGTCCCAGTAGGCCAGTGCTTGGCGATGCTGTTCGGCAAGGTTCCCGCCGGACATGGCCGGCTCGACGATGACCTCGACGTTCGCTGCGATCACCTGCTCGGCGCCGATAGGGGGATACTTGTGCAGCGTCGGACCGATTGCGTTCTGCCCGCCGGCCAGTTCGATCAGCTCGTTGATGAACGTGTTCCTGCCGGCCACGCGAAGCGGCTCCCGTTGCACCACCCACAGGACGCGCGGCCGGTCTCGCTCGGTCAGGGCACGGGCCAGACGCTCGATGTCTGTCCGAATGCCGCAGACCAGCGTTTGGGCCTGGGCCTGTCGCTCGGTCGCCTGTCCGATTGTCTCGACGGCACGGAAGAGTTCGTCGACCGTCCAGATGCTCACGGCAAGACACGGGCAGCCCATCCGCTTCAATCGGCTGGTCAGGCTTCTCTGCTGGGGAATGTCGAGAGTCACAATCAGGTCTGGTCGGCCGCCGATGACCGCCTCGATGTCCGGAAGCCAGAAGCTGCCCACGCTCGGCTTGCTGGCCGCCCGTGGCGGGTAATCGCTGTCGCTTGTGGTGGCTACCACGTTTTCGCCCAGTCCGAGTGCGTATAGTATCTCGGTCAGATTCGGCGCCATCGAGACGATCCGCGTTGCGTGCGGCGCTCCCGGCTTGCGGACGACTGCACCGACATGTCCCGGCCGAAGGAATGCGTAGCCGACGATGATCCACACTACCAGCGACGCCAATAGCAAGCTCCACCTGCGCATCAGGTCCTCTTGAATTGCTTCTCCAGTTCGCCGATTGAGAAGGTGATCGTCGTCGGGCGTCCGTGCGGGCACCGACTGATGGACTCGTACCGCCGCCGGTCGGCCAGCAGTTGTCCGATCTCGCTGTCGGTCAGCTTCTGGCCTGCCTTGATGGCGGCCTTGCAGGCCGTCATGTTCAGCACTTCGTCGAGCAGGTCTTCGGGATTTGGCGCCGCCTTTCGCGATAGGAGCAGGTCCACGAGGTCCTGCACGAAACCGACGGGCGAGACCTTGGCCAGCAGCGTCGGAAAGGCCTGGATCGCGTACGTGCGCGGCCCGAAGGGCGTCAATTCGATTCCAAGCCGGGCGATCACGTCGGCGTTGTTCTCGATGGTGTCGACCTGCGCATCGGTCACGTCGAGGGTTTCGGGCAGCAGGAGCCGCTGCGATTCGAGAGGGCCGCTGCCCGCCCGCTGCCGGAGCGTCTCGTACAGCATCGCCTCGTGCAACGCATGCTGATCGATGATAACGAAGCCTTCTTCGGTCTGTTCGACGATGTAGCTGTCATGGATCTGGAGGTACTTCGGTCCCTCGAAGCTCAGCTCCGGCGGCGCGGTCTCGCAGGGGATCGCTGGTTTGAGCTCGCTCGGGGTCCCGGCGCGTGAGGGTCGCTCGTCCGGCTGCAAATCGAACTGCTGCTGCCGGTTGACGGGCCGATGCTGCTTGAAAAAGTCCGCCATGGCGTCGGCGATCTCCTGCCGCCTGGCCCGCTGCACCTGGCGGCTGTCCTCCGATGCCGAAGGTGGGCCCGATGGCAGCTTGGCGGGCATGTGCAGGTCCGTGCCGAGCAGCTTCTCGCGCATCGTGCTGAGAATCTGCGAGTGGACCAGATTGGAGTTGTAGAACCGGACCTCCGTCTTGGTCGGGTGCACGTTGACGTCGTACTCTTCGTGGGGCATCTCGATGAACAGGAAGGCGACGGGGAAGCGGTTCGGTTCGAGCAGGCCCCGGTGGGCCTCCTTGATGGCGTGCGAGATGAACTTGTCCCGTATGAAACGGCCGTTGAGAAATGCGTACTGGAACTGGTTGTTCGTCCGGGACGCGCTCGGATGGCCGAGCAACGCGCGGATGCGGATGCCTTTCTCCTCCGTCTGGGTTTCGATCAGATCGTCGGCCGGCAGCATCGGAAAGAGCTGCGCGATGCGCTGCCGCAGACTGAGATTCCCCGCGAGATGATACAGTTCCTTGCCGTTGTGGACGAGCGTCAGGTCGAGTCGGCCGTGGGGCAGGGCGATTCGCGTAAACTGCTCGCTGACGTGTCCCATCTCCGTGTTGGCGGTCCGCAGGAACTTGCGGCGGGCGGGTGTCTTGTAGAAGATGTCACGGATCTGGATCGTAGTGCCGACGTCGCCGCTGCACGGGCCGACGGGCTTGCTCACGCCGCAGTCGATTTCGATGCAATTGGCCTGATCGGACTTGGGCGTCCGGCTGACCGCCCGAATGTGCGCGATCGAGGCGATGCTGGCCAGGGCCTCGCCGCGAAAGCCGAGCGTGGCGATGCCGTTCAGGTCGGTGGTGTCCTTGATTTTGCTCGTCGCGTGGGATTCGAAGGCGGCCGCCAGATCGTCGGCGACCATTCCCTCGCCGTTGTCGGTGATAGAAATCAGCCTGCGGCCGCCGTCTTCGACCGCGACGGTGATCCGCGTGGCGCCGGCGTCGATGCTGTTCTCGATGAGTTCCTTGACCACGCTGGCCGGACGTTCGATGACCTCGCCCGCCGCGATCATGTTGATCATGTTCTGGTCAAGGCGAACGATTCGACCCATGGTTCCCACCCGGTTCCCTTGGCGTCCAGTGGATGCGTACTCGGAGCCTGGGCGGCCGTCACGCCCCCTGGAGCAGACTGCGGCCGGTCATCTCTGCCGGCTGAGGCAGACCCATGATCTGGAGCATCGTCGGCCCGATGTCCGCCAGCGTCCCGCCTTCGCGCAGCGTCCTGCCTTTGTACCCGTCGTCGAAGACGATCAGCGGCACGTCGCCGACGGTGTGAGCGGTGTGCGGACTGTCCGGGTTTCCGTCGATCATCTTCTCGAAGTTGCCGTGGTCAGCGGTGACGATTACAGCGCCCCCCATGCTCTTGACCTTGTCGAGGATTCTCCCGACGCACTCGTCGACCGTCTCAGCGGCCTGAATCGCGGCGGCGAGGTCGCCCGTGTGCCCAACCATGTCCGGATTGGCGAAATTGATGACCATCACGTCGTACTTGTCTGAGTCGAGTCTTTCCAGCACGACGCCGGCGACCTCGCGGGCGCTCATCTCCGGCTTGAGATCGTACGTCCGCACCTTGGGCGATGGGACGATCTGGCGGTCCTCGCCCTTGAACGGCTTTTCCGTGTAGTCGTTGAAAAAGAAGGTCACGTGGGCGTACTTCTCCGTCTCGGCGCAGCGGAACTGCTTCAGACCCAGTTCGCTCCAGTAGGCGGCCAGGATGTTCTTCATCTTGGGCGGCTTGGGGAAGGCCACCGGCGCCGGGATACTGGCGTCGTACTCGGTCATGCATACGAAGTAGACCTCCGGCATCGTCGGACGCACGAACTCCTTGAAGTCCGGGTCCACGAACGCGCGCGTCAGCTCGCGCGGGCGGTCGCCTCGGAAATTGAAGAACACGATGCCGTCTCCATCGTCTATGGTCGCCAGGGGCGCGCCGTCCTTGGTGACGATGCACGTCGGCTCGATGAACTCGTCGGTCACGTCCCTGTTGTAGCTGTTCTGGATCGCCTCGGTCGCGCTCGTGGTTTTGAGCCCTTTGCCGACCCGCAGGCATTCGTAGGCCTTATGGACGCGGTCCCAACGGCTGTCGCGATCCATCGCGTAGAATCGTCCCATGACCGTGGCGATCTTGCCGACGCCGATTTCGGCGGCTTTGGCCTCGATGTCCCGGATGTAACCCAAGCCACTGTCGGGCGGCGAATCGCGTCCATCCGTGAAGGCGTGGATGAACACCTCGGTCAGGCCGTTTCGCCTGGCCAGTTCGAGCAGGCCATAGAGATGGCCGAGCAGCGAATGGACCCCAATGTCGCTGCACAGGCCCATCAGATGCACCTTGCCGTTGTGCTCCTTGACGAACTGGACGAGCTTGAGGAACTGCTCGTTCTCGAAGAAAGAGCCGTCGCGAATCGCGTGCGTCAGGCGGACGGACTCCTGCGGCACGGTCCGTCCGGCCCCGATGTTCTGATGGCCCACCTCGCTATTGCCCATCGTCCCGTCGGGCAGCCCGACGTACTCGCCGTACGTGCGGATCAGGCAGTGGGGGTACTCGGCCATCAGCATGTCGTCCGTCGGTGTGTGCGCCTGCTTGATGGCGTTGTAATCGTCTTCGGCGGGGTCGGGGTTATAGCCCCATCCGTCGCGTATGATCAGCACACAGGGTCTTTTCGCAATCGCGGCTTTCTCTTTCGCCATGTACGACACACCTTTCAATCCATAACAACAGAGACGAGGCGCAGCCTCGTCCCGGCGCATACCCAAAACCAGAGCAGCCACGTAATATATAGGCCCGCTGACCCTCTGTCAAACATTAAGCGGACGCCGGGGGTGATTCCGCCGGGCCGGGGGGGCTTTGACAGAGCCGCCGGGTCTGCTATAATCCTGTCCTCGGCGGGAAATGTGACCGTCAGGATGATCGGTGGCGAGCCTCGCAGGATTGGGAAAGGCGTCCGGCACGTGTTCGAGGGATACAACAGGGGGATTTCGGTCTGGCTGAGCGTTGCGGCCTTGGGGATATGCCTTGTTCTCGGCTGCTCCGAGCAGCAGCAGGCGGTCGATATGTACCTCGATGCCGTCAAGCTTCGCGAACAAGGACAGGACGAACCGGCCGTCAGGAAGCTGCGGGCCGTGGTCGAGCAGACCCCCGATTTCGTGCTGGCCTATTCGGAACTGGGCAAGGCCCACCTGGCGCTGCGCCAGCCCGAGCCGGCGGTCGAAGCCTTTCGCAAGGCCGCCGAGCTCGATCCGTGGTCGTTTCAGAACCACATGGATATGGCCCAGGCCTGCCGGGATCTGGGCCGGTTCGCCGAGGCGGCCCAGTCCTTCGCACGGGCGGGGGACCTGGACACGGAGAACCTTGCGGCCCAGCTTGGGGCCGCCCAGTGCTATCTGCACGCCAGCCAGCCGGCTCGGGCGGCGGCCCACGCCGAGTCCGCTCGACGGATCGATCCCCAATCGCAGGAGGTTTTGCGTCTGCTGGTCGATACCTATGAACAGCAGAAGGATTACGGGCAGGCGGCCCTGGTATACCAGGAATTGCTCAAGGGCGACCCTGCGAATCTGGATCTGACGCTGGCGCTGGCCCGGGCTTGGATGAGGAGCCGGCAGTACGAACGGGCCAGGGGACTGTTGCTGGAGGTGGTTCAGGTCCGCCCCGACCATTCGGCGGCGTTGCGCGACCTTGGATACTGCCTTCTAAAGCTCGGCGATGCGGATCAGGCGATGGCGATGTATGAGAAGGCGGTGGCTCTCGACGGCGGCGACTGGGAGGCCTATCGAGGTCTGGGCGTGGCCTGCATGGTCAAGGCCCAGCAGACCGGCGACGACGCCTGGCAGTCGGCGGCGCTGCGTCACTGGCGGCATGCCCTGGCGATCAACCCCGACCAGCCCAAACGGGACTGGCTGGAGAAGCTGATCCGGGAGAACTCACCCACAACGAATCCAATGCGAGGACTGGATGACTGAACCGATGACGACAACCGAGGAACAGCCGGGCAAGGTGGCGGCGCCGCGCCGGGGCCTGCTGAGCGGCTGCAGAGAGGCCCTGCCGGACCGCGTTGCTCACCTGATTTTCTGGCCGACGGCCATCGTGGGGGTTCTGCTGGACCTGTGGACCAAGCACGCGGTGTTCGCGGCCCTGCGCGACAAGCCCGATCAGAGCCAGGCGATCCTCGACGGCATCCTCTCGTTCCGCCTGGCGCTCAACGATGGGGCCGCCTTCGGCATCGCCGCCGGCAATCGGCTGTTTCTTGTGGGCGTATCGACGGTCGCCCTGGCGATCATCCTGGGACTGTTCCTGTTCGGCGCCGCGCGACAGCGGCTCGTTCAGGTGGCCATGGGGCTATTCGCGGCGGGCGTCTGCGGCAACCTCTGGGACCGTGCCTTCAACGACGGTCGCGTCCGCGACTTCATCGATGTGGTCTACTGGCCCGGACGGCACTGGCACACGTTCAATCTGGCCGATGCCATGCTGTGCATCGCCGTCGGGCTCTTCATGCTGGCGGTCCTGTTCACTGACTCGTCTTGTCGAAAACATGATCCGCCACGAAAATCGGCGCGCTGATCGCCGCACACAGCGCGATCGCGTCGGATGGACGCGAGTCAATCTTCACCGTGCGTCCGTCCATCTGGAGGTAGATCTTCGCGTAGAATGTGTGATCGCGCAGGTCGTCGATCACGATCCGCTGAACTTTGGCCCCGAGACCGTCAATGACGTTGGCGAGCAGATCGTGCGTCATCGGACGCGGGGGCACGATCCCCTTGAGCCGCCGATCGATGGCGAAAATCTCCACGATGCCGATCACGATCGGAAACGCCCGATCCCCGTGCCTCTCCTTCAGGACGATGATCTGCTGGTCGGACGTCTCATTGATGATGATTCGTGACAGCTCGACTTCCACGTCCATCTTCGGTCTCCCTTCGCCGAATCAACCGCTCAGCTCGGCCAGGTGCGCTTCGACGGCCTGCAATTGCTCCTGAAACTGCGCGAGCCTCTCGCGAGCCTGGGCGACGACTTCCGGCTTGGCCCGCGTCACGAAATTCTCGTTGGCGAGCTTGCTTTCCACGGCTTTCTTGGCCTGCTGAATTTCCTGTTTCTGCTTGTCGAGACGGGCCCGTTCGGCAACCGGGTCGATCACGTTGTGCACGTAGAGCTGCGTTCCTTCTACTATGGTGGTGGCGGCGTTGTTCGGTTTGGCCGCCCCCTCGGCCGCCCCGAACGAGTCCAGGTTGGCCAGTTGGCAGATCAAATCGGCGTTGGCGTTGAGCACGTCGGCGGTGGCCTTCGGGGCGTTGGCCGAGGCCGTCAGGACTTCACTCGACTTGTTGTACTTGTTCCGGATGTCGCGGATGGCCCGAATCGCCTCCTGGACAACGCGAATCTGCTCTTCCACGTCGCGATGGGCCAGGTGGCCGATTCCCGCCGGCCAGCGGCTGATCGTCAGGGCGTCGGCGCCGTCGTTGGTCGCGATGCTCCCGAGACTTCGCGCGGGCGCGACCTCGTTGAGCTTCTGGTAGATGCCCTCGGTGATGAACGGCACGAACGGGTGCAGCAGACGCAACGCGCGGTCGAGCACGAAGGCCAGAACGTTCTGCGCCATCGGGCGCCGGGCTTCATCGCGCATGCTAAACTTGACCCATTCGAGGTACCAGTCGCAGAAGTCGTTCCAGAAGAAGCGATAGAGCTGCGCCAGCGGCTCGCTGAACCTGAAGGCTTCGAGTGAGGCGGTGACCTCGGCCTCCGTGGTAGCGAGTCGCGACAGGATCCACGTGCTGATCACGTCGAGATCGCTGACACCGAACGACGCAGGCGCGAACCCTTCGAGGTTCATCATCGCGAAGCGCGAGGCATTCCAGAGCTTGTTGCAGAAGTTACGGCCGATGTCGAACTTGGGCGACGTGTTGACCTGCCGCCCATCGGGCAGCGTCATCGGCGCCACCGGCATGCGGATGTCCTGCGTGTCGGTGGTCATGCTGGCCAGGGTGAAGCGCATCGCGTCGGCGCCGTGGCTGTCGATGGCGATCAGCGGATCGATCCCGTTGCCCAGGCTCTTGGACATCTTGCGGCCTTCGCCGTCCTGGATCATCGCGTGGATGTAGACGTCGCGGAAGGGGATGTCCCCGGCGCAATACTGGCCCATCATTACCATGCGCGAGACCCAGAGCGTGATGATCTCGCGCGCGGTGCACAGGACGTCGCCCGGATAGAAGGTTTTCATCTCCGCCGTCTCGTCCGGCCAGCCCAGGGTGCTGAACGGCCAAAGCGCCGAGCTGAACCACGTGTCCAGAACGTCGTCGTCGCGCCGCCACCCATCCGCTTCGAGCCTCGACTCGGTGTCTTCGCGGCCGGGGGCGACGCAGGCGAAACGGACAGGACCTTCGTCTGATTCGGCGGCGATGATACGGATTGCCTCATCTGCGTCCGAAAGGCCCTGGGGGACAGTCACATCGCGGCCGGCCTTCGACCAGACGGGGATGCGGTGGCCCCACCAGAGCTGGCGGCTGATTGGCCAGTCGCGCAGGTTCTCCAGCCACGTCTGGTACGTTCTGGCGTATCGCTCGGGGATGAATCGCAGGCGGCCGTCGAGCAGGGGCTTCAGCGCCAGGCCCGCCAGCGAGTTGACCGGGACATCGGTTCCTTCGATCATGCCGCTGCCGAACTTCGCTGCTAAATGATCGATCGGTTTCTTGACCGCGATGTACCACTGGTCCGACAGATAGGGCTCGATGGGCACGTGACTGCGGTAGCTGTGGCCGACCTCATGCGTGTACTCGCGAACCTCTTCGAGCAGGTTCTCCTGGCGGAACCACTCGACGATCGCCTCGCGGGCCTCGAAGCGGTCCATGCCGAGCAACTCTCGCGCCTCGGGCTCGGTGGCGTCGGTCCAGCCGTGCTTGTCGCTGATCGAGCCGTCCGGCGCCATGATGTTGATGACCGGCAGGTTGTGCCGCTGGCCGATAGCCCAGTCGTCGGGGTCGTGGGCCGGCGTGACTTTCAGGAAGCCGGTCGAGAATCGGGCCTTCTCGTCCTCGCTTTCGGGATTGGGCAGGACCACGTGCTCGTCAGCGATGATGGGAATGATGCGCCCGACGATGGGCAGTCGAATCTGTTTGCCGACGAGGTACTTCGCCCGCGGGTCAGCCGGGTTCATCGCGACCGCCGTATCGCCGAGCATCGTCTCCGGCCGCGTCGTCGCGACCGTGACGTGCTCCACGCGTTTGGCGTCAATCTGGACCGGCTCGACGAGCGGATAGCGCAGATACCAGAAATGGCCACGGACCGTCTCGTGCTCGACCTCGTCGTCGGCCAGCACCGTCTGCGTGGCCGGGTCCCAGTTGACCAGACGCTTGCCGCGATAGATCAGGCCGTCTCGGAAGAGGTTGAAGAAGTTGGCCCGCACCGCCTTGGCGCACACCTCGTCCATCGTGAACCGTGTGCGCGCCCAGTCGCAGGAGCATCCCATCGCCTTGAGCTGGCCGATGATCGTCGCTTCGTATTCATCCTTCCACGCCTGGACCCTGGCGACAAACTCATCGCGATCGAAGTCGGTGCGCCGTTTTCCTTCTTCCGCGAGGATGCGTTTCTCGACCACGGTTTGCGTGGCGATGCCCGCGTGGTCCGTGCCGGGCATCCAGAGCGTCCTGCGCTGCTGCATCCGCCGGAACCGGATCAGCACGTCCTGGAGAGTGTTGTTCAGGGCATGGCCGAGGTGCAGCGCGGCGGTGACGTTTGGCGGCGGGATCACGATCGTATACGTTCCCGCGTCGCCGCCGCCCGACGCATCGGGGTGAAAATAGGGTCGCGAACCCCAGAGCGCATTGACCTGCTTTTCCACGCGCTGCGGATCGTAGACTTTGTCCAACTGCTCTGCCATGACGGTCCCAACTTAAAGGCGCTACACAAAAAAATCCGGCAGGCCCGCGCCTGCCGGATCTCATGCTACCTTTCACAGGCCCCTCTGTAAAGGGCCCGATTCGCCCGGTCGGCGAGTCACCGCCGAACCGGCCTGGCGACGGCGTCGCCGCTAATCCAGGCTCATCGTCATCAGGAATTCCGCATTGCTGCGGGTTTTGGAGAGCCGATTCTTGAGCAGCTCGACCGCCTCGACCGGATTCAGGTCACTGAGGACTCTGCGCAGGCGATACACCAGCTCGAGCTCCTTCGGATCGAGCAACAGCTCTTCGCGTCGCGTCCCGCTGCGGTTGATCTCGATGGCCGGCCAGACGCGCCGGTCCACGAGCTTGCGGTCCAGGTGAAGCTCCATGTTGCCGGTGGCCTTGAACTCCTCGAAGATCACTTCGTCCATCTTGGAGCCGGTGTCGATCAGGGCGGTGGCGAAGATGCTCAGCGAGCCGCCTTCCTCGATCTTTCGAGCGGCGCCGAAGAACTTCTTCGGCATCTGCATGGCGCCGGCGTCCACACCACCGGTGAGGATGCGGCCGGAGTGCGGCGTCTCGTTGTTGTAGGCACGAGCCAGACGCGTGATCGAATCGAGCAGGATGACCACGTCCTGACCGTACTCGACCATGCGCTTGGCCTTCTCGATCACGATCTCGGCCACCTGGCAATGCCGCGCGGCCGGCTCGTCGAACGTCGAACTGATGACCTCGACGGCCTCGCCGGTCTTGCGCTCCATTTCCGTGACTTCCTCGGGCCGCTCGTCGATCAGCAGAATGATGAGCTTGACCTCCGGATGATTTGTGGTGATGGCATTGGCCATCTTCTGGAGCAGAATCGTTTTGCCGGTCCGCGGCGGCGCCACAATCAGGCCGCGCTGGCCCTTGCCCACGGGCGTCACCAGGTCGATGATCCGCATGTTCAGTTCGTCCGCCTTCGTCTCGAGGATCAGACGCTCCTCCGGATGCAGCGGCGTCAGGTCGCTGAACACGATCTTGTCGGCGAGCAGGTCCGGGTTCTCGAAGTTGATCGCCTCGACACGCAGCAAGGCGAAATACTTCTCTGAGTCTTTTGGAGGTCGTATTTGTCCGGAAACGATATTGCCGGTCCGCAGTCCAAAGCGCCGAATCTGTGACGGCGACACGTAAATGTCGTCGGAGCTGGACAGGTAGTTGTAACTGGGGTTGCGCAAGAAGCCGTAGCCGTCTGGCAGGACTTCCAGGACGCCTTCGCCGTACATCAAGCCATTCTGACGGATGCGCTCCTTGAGGATGCGGAAGATCAGATCCTGTTTCTTCAGGGCGCTGTACTCGGTGATGCCGTCGTTCTTGGCGATCTCGTGCAGCTCGGCGACGGTGAGCTTCTGGAGGTCCGTCAAGTACAGATTGCCTTTCTTGATCCGCTCGTACTTGGCGTGCGTGGATTCCTCGTCCAGGGACTCCTCTCCCTCGGCTGGCTCGGTCGCCAGCATCGTCTCGTCATCGGCCATGTCCGGGGTGCCTGGCGGCATCTCTTCGGCCTGGTCCACCGCCACGTCCTGGTTGGGAGCCGATTTCTTCTTCGATTTCTTTCTCTTGGTCATTTTGGCCTTGGCCATGTGTGCTCCTTTTGCACGTACACGAGTTCTGTAAGCACCCCAGAGCCGGGTTGCGCAGGTGGGAACCTGTCCGCCACAGATAAGGGCTACACCCCTCGTCTCAATGTAGACCACCTTCTCTTCGTGGTTCTGTGGGAGTTGAGCCAGGACTCAGGCGATCTCGCGCCCGCCGCTCAAGAGGACAACAAGACCACGCGAACTTCTTGAACGAACCACGCTACTTCTTAGTTATTTCAGAGAAGATTAAGTCGATTTGCCTGACTAACGTCGAGAAGTCAGAATTGTTGTCTATGGTATTATCGGCAAGGGCTGCTTTGGTGTCCAGAGAAATCTGAAAATTTTCACGATTTTTGAAGTCCCGTTCGTCCATGGCGCGCTCGCGTCGGGCCCGCTTGATTCGCCGGGCCGGATCGCACTGGACGAACACAATCCGGTCGCACCGGTCCGCCCAGCCCACCTCGATCAGCAGGGGCATGTCCAGGACTACGGCCTTGACGGCCGGGTTCTGGCGGTGCCGGGCGATCAGCTCCTCGGTCCGCTTCAGGACGTATGGATGGACCAGTCCATTCAGCGCTTCGAGGCTGGCCCCGTCGGCGAAGACGATGTTCGCCAGGGCTCGGCGGTCGATCCGGCCGGCATCGTCAAGAATGGCGGCACCGAACCGCGCGACCACCGCCTGCCGGATCGGGGGACTGTCCAGCGCCTCGCGGGCCAGGGCGTCGGCGTCGACGACCGCGCAGCCCAGCTTGCCGAACTGGGCGGCGACGAGACTCTTTCCCGACGCGATCCCGCCGACGATTCCGATCACCGGCTTGTGCCTATTGCGGTCCACCTCAGCCGTGCGGATGCGCACTCCTCAGTCACTGTGGTATGGTACGAATCGGCGCCGGCCTGGCTGGCCCGGGGCCGTTGGCAGTCACCTCACCTTGTTCTGCATGGCGCGAATCTGCTCATCCGGGACACTCGTGCCGAGACGCCTGGCGGTGTTGACGTGACTCCACGCCAGGTCGTATTGCTCGAGCATGTAGAGACTGCACGCCAGGCCGTAATGCGCGTCACCGAAGTTCGGATCGATCGTCACCGCCTGCCGGTAGGCCTCGGCCGCCTGCGCATAGTCGTTCTTGTTGGAATAGGCGGCTCCGAGATTGTGGTGGATCGAAGCATCCTTGGGACGGACCGCGATGGCGCGGCGGTAGTAGTCCACGGCCGTATCGTAGTCGCCCTGACCGAAATATGTGTTGCCGAGGTTCACCAGGGCCATCAGGTTCTCCGGCTGAATCTGCAGCGCCGTCTCATACGCCTGGACCGCGTCGTCGGCCCGACCGTTTCGTTGATAGCACAGGGCCAGTCCGCAGTACGCCTCGGCGTAGTCCGGCTTGATCGCCAGGGCCCTCTGAAACGACGCGATGGATTTCTCGCTGTCGTTCAGGCGAGCGTACAGATCGCCCAGTTGCGCCTGGAACGTCGGATTGTTTGGATCCAGAGCGGCCGCCTGCCGGCAGTAGGGCAGCGCCGACGCGAAATCCTTCAGATCGACGTACGCGTTGGCCAGGTCCACCAGCGCCGCCAGCAGGTCCGGTTTCAACGCCAGCGCCGCTTTGTACGCCTGGATCTCGTTCTGCCGCTGGCCGAGCTGCCGGTAGCACTGGGCCAGTCCGTAGTGACTCTCGGCGCTCTTCGGGTCGAGGCTGACGGCTCTTTGATACGCGACAAGGGCTTCGTTGTAGTTGCCCGCGCGGCAGTACAGGTCACCGAGCTGGCCGTGGGCGGTCGCGTCCTGGGGCGCGATCTGGAGGGCCTGCTTCAGCTCGCGGGCCGCCTCAGGATACTTCTCGAGCCTGGCGTAGACCAGGGCCAGGCCCCGGTAGGCATCGACGAGGTTGGGGTCCAGCGCCAGCGCCTGCCGATAGGAGGAGACCGCGTAGTTGAGCCGGTCGTATTCCATGTATCCGTTGCCGAGGTTGTGGTATGCCTTGGCGTCGTTGGGATTCAGGTCGAGCGCCGCCTGGTATTGGCGCAGCGCGTCTTCGGTTCGGCCCTTCTGCAAGTAGACGTTGCCCAGGTTGGCCCGCGACTCGGAGAGCGTCGGGTTGATCGCCACGGCGCGCTCCAGCGCCAGCATCGCGGTGTCATAGTCGCCGATATCGTTGTAGACGGTTCCCAGGTTGTTGAAAAAACAGCCGAGCGTCTGCTGCTTGGTCAGGTTCTTCATGTAGATGGTCCGGCGTCCGTTGTCGGGGACACCGAACTTCTGCGTGTAGTGCTCGTCCGTGGATGAGGCGCCGCCGCTGGTTGTCTCGATGTTGAATCGCGTCCGTCCGTCGTCGAACCGCACGAAGAAGTGGCCGGGAACGACCACCCCGTAGACCTTCAGTCCGATCCGCTCGGCCACAGACAGATACAGCACCGACAGACTCAGGCAGTAGCCCTGGCGTCGGTCCATGACCGAGTGCAGAAACAGGTCGTTCGGATCGTCGGCGTGGGGAATGGCCTTGAAGCCCAGTTCGTTGAACAGATAGTCGTTGAGGACCGGGATGGCGCGATAGTTGGTCTGGAGCCGCTGCTGGCGGAGCCGGTTGCGGACCTCCAGAGCCATTGCGTCGAGCCGTTCGAGGTAGCGACGCCCGTGGACGATGTCGCTCCAGTACTCTGAGGCGATCAGGGCAGCCGTGCCCAGGTCCATTTCGTCGTCCTGGAGACGAAGGACCTCGTCGAGCGAGCGTACGTAGAGTCCGGCCTTGCCGGCGTTGGCCAGCCGGCTGCCCTGCGCCAGCGCGCCGGCCTGGATGACCATCAGCCAAACTGCCGCCGTCAGTAGGATGTTCTTCATGGGCCCTTCTCGGTTGCGTGTGGATAAACCGCGACACCCCATTGTCTGCGAGAAGCGGGAGTCAACACAACGTGTCCAGCCTTCTCCAAGTGTCTGCACATACGTCTTCTATCGGTCGGGAGTTCTCCGGTCTTAAGGGCTTCGCAGCCCCTGGAGAAATCGTTCCGCCGGGCGATTGCCGCTTGTATAATTGTAGCGGCTGGTTTACCCTGATCCAAGATGAATTTGCACAGTCAGGAGGACAATATGATGGCCAGGCGTCAGGCTCGCACACACGCAAGACCTTCTCAGACCGAGCCGTTCCATCGGTGCCGGGCGGGGATCGTCCGGCTTCTGATTCTGCTGATGGTGGCGTGGCTGCTTTCCGGCTGCCGGGGGACCTGTGGCGTTTCGAAGCCCGCATCCGAACCGGTTGCCGAGCAGGCGGAAACGCCGGTGCAGGCGGCCCCGGAACAAGCGGCGGCTCCAGCCGTGGAACCGCCTGCCGCCCCCGACGTGGAACCAGCCGCAGAGCCTGCGAAAGGAATCGCAGACCTGGGGCCCGGCGAACAGGTCCGCCTTTTCGACGGGCAGACCCTCGGGCAATGGAAGGTGACGGATTTCGGCGGGCAGGGCGACGTCTACGTCAAGGACGGGGCCATCTACCTCGAAATGGGCAGCTACGCCACCGGGATCACCTGGACCGGCCCGATCATCCGCATGAACTACGAGATCACGCTTGAGGCGATGCGCGTCGAGGGAAACGACTTCTTCTGCGCCCTGACGTTCCCGGTGGCGGACAAGCCGTGCACCCTGGTGCTCGGCGGGTGGGGGGGCACGCTCTGCGGCCTGTCCAACATCGACTATTACGACGCCTCCGAGAACCCGACGACGACGTTCTACTCGTTCAAGAAGCAGACGTGGTACCACGTGCGTCTGCGCGTTGTGCCCAACCGCATCACCGCCTGGCTGGACGGCGAACAGCTCGTGGACATCGACACGACCGACCGCAAAATCGACATCCGGGCCGAGATGGACCTGTGCCAGCCGCTGGGCATCGCGACTTGGGTCACGACAGGCGCAGTTCGGAACATCTTCTTGACGAAGCTGCCCGATCCGGTTTTCTGAGCGGCGGACGCTCGGCTTCGGCCGATCAGCCCAGGTGCAGTTTTTCCCGGCAGCTCTGCGCGGAGATCCCGTCGATCCGCACGTGCTTGACGGGGTTGGTCTGTCCGGCGATGATGCGTACGGCGTTCTTCCGGACGCCGAGTTGTTTGGCGAGGAAGGCGATCAGGCACTCATTGGCCTTGCCCTTCTCCGGCGGCGCCGCCACCTTGACCTTCACCATCCGGTCGAGCAGGCCCGCCAGAGCGGTCTTGCTGCTGCCCGGCACGATCTTGGCGACCAGCACCACACCCTCTTCGTCTTCTTGGATTTCCGGTTGAGGCATAGCTGTCCACGGTGCGGCAATAGGCCAAGCCGGAGGCTCCGGCCGGCTACTCGACGTTCTCCCGCAGGTTCGTGCCGATGGCCGACTGCACGTACTTCTCGATCTGCTCGGCCAGCTCGCCCAGCACAGGCAGTTGGAAGTCCTCGTAAAAGTGCGGGACGAACTCGCCGTTGAGGGCCTTCTTGAAGATGCGCACGCGGATCACCGAAGGCTGCGCCGAGCCCCGGCTGAAGTCGCTGTCCTTGTGCTCGGTCAGTTCGACCCGCCAGTCCTCGCTGATGAACACCAGGCAACGGCCCGTGAAGATGGCGGTCGGGAAATAGTCGCACAGCAGTCTAAGCGTTTGCATGATCGGCTCTATAGGTTCTCATTCGTCCTATTGGTCCTGTCGGTCCAATAGGACCTATTGCTTCTTCGGCGGCCCGAACGGTGAGACATCCCCATACAGGACCCGCGTGTGTTTCTGCCAGGCCTGCATCGACCGTTTCAGGTTGTCGTGGGCATCGCCGCCAATGCCGTAGGCTTGCAGCCCGATGGGGCCAGTATACCCGGCCTGGGCGAGCGTCTGCAAGAAGGCGGTCATGTCAAACGTGCCCCGGTCGAGCGTCTGAATCAGGGTCTTCCAGTCATGGCCGCCGGAATCGGCGCCGTTGATGGAGACGGCGAAGAGCCTGGGCATGGCCGCCTTGATGAGGCCCTCGGCGCTCTGGTTTGGATCGACTCTGAGCCAGTGGCACAGGTTGAACGTGACGCCGACGTTGGGCCGGTCGACCTTGCCCGCCAGGCGGACCGTGTCCTCGACGCGTTCGAGCCAGAACGCGTGGTGCGGATAGAGCGCGATGCGCAGCTTGTGCTTCGCGGCCAGGAGCGCCAGTTCGCGGAGGATTGCCACGGCTCGCTCGTCGCCGGCCGGCGACGAGGGCGCGTGCTGGCGGCTCTGCATGAACAGCCAGAGGATCGTATTGCGTCCATCGAGCGTCTCGATGGCCTTTGTCAATGCGGGGCTGTAGGGCTCCTGCCCGGAGTCGATATTGACGCCCGCGTAGACCGTGAACAGCCGCAGGTTGCGTTTGTCCAGTTCACTCAGCAACTCGGTCAGAGATGGACATTGGTCGAGACCCACACTGATGCCGGCGTAGCCGAGTTCCGCGAGCAGCTCGGCCTGCGCCTGCGGCGTTTGATGTTTGTCATCGATGACGCCGTTGTCCAGCACGAAGAACGGATTGGCGCCGGCCGGCGCCAGGCGGATGTTGCGGTACGCGACCGGACCGTGGTCGCCCTGGAGCATCAGCGGACCGAGCGGCTTCTCTTCGTCGAAGGCCGCCGCTCGCGTGGGCCCCGTCACCTCGACGTCCTCGTGGACGACGACGCCGTTGTGAACGATCTTCTCGAAGCGGGCATTGGCGACCTTGCGGCCGCCGGCATCGAATCGCGGCGCGCGAAACACGACGTCGAAGCTCTGCCATTGCCCCGGCGCCCGCGAGGCGTTGATGCGTGGCGAATGCCCCTCGAATCCCGGCGGCGTGCGGCCCTGGTCCCATCGCTGGTAGATTCCGCCGCACTCCATACCCGGGTACTCGGACTGTTTCTGCCAACTGTCGAAGACCTGCACCTCGTAGCGGCCCATGAAATAGACGCCGGAATTGGAGTCCTTGGCGACCATGAACTCGATATGCACGCTGACGTCGCCGAACTGCTGCTTGCTGAGCAGGTGCTTCGTCCGTCCGTCCGGGCCGTTGAGGATCGCGCCGACGCCCGGCTCACCGGTCAGACGCTTCGGATCGTCGGGGCTCAGGCTCGCGTCCCGAACAGTCTCCCATTGTCCGGTGTCGCCATCCCAGGCGGCCAGGTTCGGCCCGGTCAGTTCGATCGCGTGACAGTCGCTACAAGTGACCGCCGGCACATTGCCTGCGACCATGGCTGGAAGCAGGATAACGATCAGCGTGTGGCTTTTCATGGCGAGTTCCTCGTCCCGGCGCCCGCTCAGAGAAGATCCCACGGGCTGCGGGCGGTGCGGCGGAGCATGCGGTTGGCCTCGTCATCGTTGACGAAGCGTTCCTCTTCGGGGTTCCAGCGGAGCTTGCGGCCCAGGCGCATCGCGATGTTCCCGATGTGGGCGATGGTGAAGCATCGCTGGCCGATCTCGGGCGGGAAGTAGCACGCCTGGCGCGACTTGATGCAGTCCAGGAAGTTGCGCTGCTCGCCGCCGGGACAGGTGTACAGATGGACGTCGTTGGGGCCGATCGCCGAGTCGAGGATCGCCGGCCGGCTCGCTTCGAGTTTGCCGCGCCAGCCGCGATTGCCGACCCAGCCTTCCGTGCCCTCGAATCGCAGGCTGGGCTCTCCCGAGTCGACGAAGAGCTTGACGCCGTCGGCATAGGTGTACTGGAGGTGATACTCACGGGCGGTGTCGTAAAGCCCGCCCTGGCAGAACACGCCCCGGCCTTCGACCTCAACCGGTCCGGTGTGCTCGGTGTCGTTGCCCCACTGAGCACCGTCGAGCAGGTGAGCGCCCCAGTCAGTGAGCATGCCGCCGGAGTAGTCGAAGATCCAGCGGAAGTTCCAGTGGCAGCGGTCCCTGGTGTAAGGGGCCCAAGGGGCCGGCCCGAGCCACATGTCGTAGTCGAAGCCTTCGGGCACGGGCATCGGCTCGGGATTTCCCGGCGTGTCGGGCCCGACCGGCAGCTCGACGCGGATCGTGTGCACCTTGCCGATCCGTCCGTTGCGAACCAGTTCGCACATGCGATGGTACACGTCGACGGAGCGGTCCTCGGTCGACCACTGGAAGACGCGGCCGTAGCGCTGCATCGTCTGGACCAGTCTGCGGCCCTCCTCGACGGTCAGCGTCGGCTTTTCGCACTCGACATCTTTGCCCGCCCTGGCGGCGGCGATGGAGATCGGCACGTGCCAGTGGTCCGGCGTCGAGATCATCACCGCGTCGATGTCTGCACGAGCCAGAATCTCGCGGAAATCCTGCGTCGTCATGCAGTCGGTGTTGCCGTACCTGGCGTTGACCAGGTCGCGCGCCTTGTGGAGGTTGACCGGATCGACGTCGCACACGGCCACCGCCTGCGCATCGAGTTGGGCCAGGAAGCTCTTGAGGTTCATGTCGATGCCGTGCCCGCCGGTCCCGATGAAACCCACCGTGATACGTTCGCTGGCGGCGACAGCCCCCGCCTTGCCCAACGCCGAAGAAGAGACGAGATATGGAAGACTGAGTCCGCCGACAGCGACGCAGCCGGTCTGTTTCAGAAAGCGGCGACGGTTCATGGATGGCTTCTCCTCCTCAGAATGACAGCAGCAGTTGCCAGATGTACATGTTGCCCAGCGCGTCGACGTCTTCCCAGACCTTCTGCACGAAGGCCTTGTCGCCGGTGATCTCGGGCAGGTCCTTGACGCGCTGCTCCCAGGGGAAGCACACGCCGGGCTTGACGCGCGGCGCCGGCCGCCCAGCCAGGCCCGTCACCTTCTTGCGGGACTCGACCGACGAAGGCAGATCACACGGAGGCGTCGCGACCGGGGTCTTGTACGTGCCGGCGGAATAGACGCCATGCTCGCGGCAAACCCGGGTCATCATCTTCATGTTCTCGATGCTCGTGTCGTTCTGCATGATCGCGCCGGCGTCCAGGATGTAGCCGCCGTCCCTGGCGACCTCCTTGATCACACGCAGGACGAACTGCTTGACCTCGTCCGGCGTGCCCCAGCTCAGCAGCATGTTCGGGACGCCGCCGCTGATGGCGAACCGGTCGTGCAGCTTGCGGTGGACCTCGAAGATGTCGTCCTGGTCGCAGTGGAAGACGATGCTGCGTTCGGGCAGGTTGCGGAAGGTGTCGAAGTGGTGCCGCCACTTGCCCTCGGCGTAGAAGAGCGTCTGGTGTCCGTGCTTCCAGAACTCCTCGATGCAGGGCTTCAGCGTGGGCCAGTAGTGCGAGTCGAACTGCTGCGGCGTAACGAACGGGACGCAGCCCCGGTGCATCCAGTACCCGATGGGCAGTTGCTTGTTGGGGTCCGCCGTGCTCAGACCGACGTGGACCATGTGCGGGATGATCGCCTCGGCGGCTTTCAGCACCTTCTTGGGCTGCTTGTGCATGTCCATCGTCAGGCCGACGTAGCCACGCATCTTGTCGGCGATGATGTCGAACGGCGATTTGAAGATGCCGGAGATGGCCCCCGCCGTCCCGCACTCGCTGCGAAGCCGCGCCACCTGCGGCCCAAACGCGTAGAAGTACTGCATCATCGCCATCGCGCTCTTGGTCAGTGCAATGTTGTTGCGGTACGTCGAGGCCTCGCCGATCTTGCTGACCTCCGTCGAGACGCGCGGCAGCCAGGTGTTGTAGAGAAACGCCGTCGGATCGTCGATCAGCTCATCGTATTCGTCCTCGCGCATGAACGCCTGTTCTTCGGGCGGCTCGATGTAGTTGAAGCCCGTATTGGCCGGGATGCCGATCCCTGGAATGCCGTAGTAGCGCAGACCTGCCGCCTGGGCCAGGCCCGTCCAGACGTAGACCATGTTCGCGACGACCGCGTCCCAGTCGAAGTCCCTGGCGCACTGGACCGCGGCCTCAAAGGCCTTGGTGTAGTCGTGGGCGACGTCCTGGCAGGTCATACCGGCGTACTTGGCGGTGAACTCGGCCACGAACGGCCGGATCGGGATCATGTCGGGCTTCTCGTTCCGCATCGCCGTCACATACCGGTTCAGTCGCTGCTGGTAGAGCGTCTCCATATCCCTGGCCATGTGCTATCTCCCCTGTAATGAGCGTTTCGATATGTCACGCGACGACGTCATAAGGCCGCTTCCGCTGCTTGCTGCCCCGTTCGTTGTTGTTGTGATCCGGCGGCCTGCCATGGCCAGAGCATAGCCGAAACTGTGTGGCGGATCAACCCGAATCCGGTCTCCATGAGCCGGTCCGGCACGGAGCACGAGACGCTGGGGCCGAAGGAGTGATGAGAAATGAGTTGTGTCCTTCACGCGGCGCATTATGATCTTCGGACGCAATGCAAGGAACCCGTCGCCTTTGGGAAGGACTGTCGAGCCAATGGAATTGCCAAGGCCTCGAAGGCTATCGGCCGCTCGTCTGGCGGTCGTGGCCGCGACGCTCGATCATATTCACGCCGAACTCGAAAGCCCGGAACGTCTGGCCGCTCTGTTGCAGGCGGATATCGAAGCGGGCTGGCCGCCGGGCGAGTACGACCGGGGCGCCCAGGAGTTCTTTCGCGACCGCCTGCGCGAAGGCGGGCCGGAGACCGTGGGCTGGTACACGTGGTACGCTATCAGGCGGGGCGGTCCGCAGCGGGTCCTGGTGGGCGCCGCGGGGTTTCTCGGCCCGCCGAGTGAGGAAGGAGACGCCGAGATCGGTTTTTCCATCATGCCCGCCTGGCGAGGCCAGGGCTACGCAACCGAACTCGTCGGCGCCCTGCTGACCTGGGCGTTCGACGACCCCCGCGTCCGCCGGATCCTCGCCCACACCACGGCGCAGAACGCCGCATCCTGCCGCGTCCTCGAAAAGTCCGGCTTCCACCCCGCCGGCCGCACCGAAGAATCGCAAACCATTCGCTTCGAACTCTCGCGCCCGCCGTCATCTGCCCGACCGCATTCGACGTAGACTGCTCGGCTGTTTCGCATGCCGCGTACACGGGAAGATCGATCGGCGTCCAGATGCGAAAAGCTACAACGAGCAGGCAATCTCGACTATCCGCATCGTGGCAGTACTTGCTCCTGGGCGTTCTTCTTTGGGGAGTGGTCGACTTCGGGACGGCAGGCGGGTCTCGGCTCGCGCATTTTTAGAAGTACGGTGCGACTCTGTTGCTCTTCTACATAGGGTATCCGCTGGTATTCGCGATTCTCATCTTCCAGTGTCTGACGCCGGCCGTCAGGGCAAATCATTCTCGCGGATTTCGAGGATTTGGGGCTCCTGGCCGGGGCGGTCGAGCTTGAGCTTGATCGTGCCGGTGGTCTGGAGGTCTTTGTATTCCAGCGTTGCGGCGTCATCGGTGGGCAGCAGGGCAGTGAGCTGGCCGCCGGGAGAGCCGGCGGTGAAAAGGTAGCCGCCCGGGATCATCTCGAATCCGGATGCGCCCATGAAACCGTCCTTGAGCTTGTAGGGGCGGTAGACGGTGATGAACTCCATCTCCCTTTCCTTCTGCGCGGTCGTGGCGGTCAGGTGCCACTCGCGCAGCGTGATTCTCGGACGCGGGTTCGGATCGTATTCGTTGGTCTGCTCGAACGACAGCGGCACCCGGCAGTGGAAGCCGACATGGCAGCCGACGTCGCCGTTCTTGACGGTGACAGTGTTCCCGCCACCGATATCGAACTCGTTGATCGCGTGGAGCCAGTATTCGTAGGTCGACGGCTCGCTCGCTTTGAGGCGGTCGTAGACGACGATCAGGTCGGGCTTGACGAAGAGGATCGCGCGTTTGAACAGCTCGACCGGCGCCTCGTATGATTCGCCGGCGTCGCCCACGACGACGTCAATCTCCGGCGTGGTCGCGAACGCGGTGATCTTACCTTGGGCCGCCGCTGTGTGTTTTCGCTGGCCTTGGCCGCCCACGGTGATGCAGTTGGTCGAACGGGTGGTCCACATCCAGTTGGCGTGGTGGTCGCTGCCGTAGATGTCACGGTAGCCCGAGCGGATCAGCAGCCGCTGTCCGTAGGCCCACAGCAGGAACGAGTTGTTCGACTCGTAGCCGTGCGACTGCGTGCCGAATGGGCTCGACTTGAAGACCACCTGCACATCGTTGCTCGCGTCGGTGATGTCGGTGTTGAGGTAGGCCTGCCCGGTGCCCGCGAACAGACGGGATGCGGGCAGATCGTTCGGCTTTCTTGCCTCGACCCCGGGCAACTGGCCTCGAATGAAGCCGATGTACCCCTCGGTCTGGGCCGGACCGCCAAGCTGCTCGACGTACCATTGCCAATGCGGATTCTGCGCCTGGGCCGCCAGGATGCTCATCAAAGGCATGTAGTTGCGGGCCCGCTTGTTCGCGGTCAGGTCGCCGAAGCCGCCGTCGAGCTTGTCCGGCGGCAGCAGGTACATCGCATAGTAGCCGAGCTTCGAAAAGTACGGTTTATCGTAGGCGTCGATGCCGATCGCCTCGCGCATGACGTCGGCCCACCACGTGAAGCGGTCGATGTAGCTCGACCAGTACGACGAGCCCTCGTGCCAGCCGCCGTCGTCGTCGCTCCAGACGGGATAGACGTTGAAGAACACGTTCGTCGCGAACCAGACCCAGTCGTCGGCGCCGTCGATCTCGTTGAGGAAGGCGATGCCCACCTCGCCGAGAAAGTGCCAGGCCCGGTTGGAGTGGCTGGCGTAAGGCTGCCAGAGGTGGCGCGGACACAGATGCCGGTACATCTCGTCGCCGCGGACCTTCATCACCTTGCGGCAGATTCCCTTCTCGTCCTCCGTCAAAAGATCGTTGACGAAGCTGTAGGTCCGAGCGAAGTAGTAGTTGTACGGCATGCCCGCCTCGTCGTTGTAGCGGTAGCCGGTGCTGCCCTTCGGGTCCCACTTGGCGCATTCGAGCAGGATGCGCTTGGCCTCGCGTCCGTATTCTTCCGGTCCGCCGAGCAGGCGGGTGAAGGCCAGCGTCGCGGCGCTGTCGAGCGCCTTGATTGTATACGTTCGATTTCCCCACCACATGACGCGCCATTCCTCGCTCTTTCGTTCCATCTCCAGCGGGTACTTCGGCGGCTCGGCGGTGGGCGGTGGGTCGGCCAGGATCCGGTCGCACTGCCGGACGAGGGCCTCATATTCGGCCTTCATCTCGCCCTGGGCCAGCGCGCGGAGCCTGGGCAGATTCTC
>JAAYBV010000076.1 GCA_012744475.1 Phycisphaerae bacterium | reverse complement strand
CGGTTCGCGAACAGTTTTTTTGTGTGTACAGATTTCCGGGGCGCCGGCATTCGTGAGCCCGCAAGTCTGCACACGCGCCAGGGTGCACTTGATGTTTGTAGGTAAACCTTCACCGGAGGCTGCAATCAACTTTGTTATTCCGACCGGAGCGCAGCGAAGTGGAGGAATCTGGCTGCGAAGGGGCTATTGCCTTATCCTCGGCCAGATTTCTCCGTGCGGGCTTCGCCCCATTCGACTTCGCTCAGAGCCTGCCCTGAACGCAGTTGAAGGGGCAAGCTCTTAGTCGAAATGACATCCGCCACGCTCTCCGAGATGACAGCCCCCTTCCTGGCCTCGGCAGGAACCTGCCTACAAACACGCCGTGCACCCCACGCACTACGAGTGACGAGATCCGCCTTGCGGACCGGCGAGGGATGTGCTATGAGTATCGCGTGCGCGATGGGGAATCGGCCTTGCATCGAAACTGGAACTGACAGGGGTATTGCCGTTGGAATCGAAGCAGATTGAAGAAGGGCTGGAGTTTGTGCCGAAGTTCAACGCCGAGGGCCTGATCCCGGCCATCGCCCAGGACGCCGAGACGGGCGAGGTGCTGATGGTCGCGTGGATGAACCGCGAGGCGCTGGACCACACGATCGCGACCGGCCGGGGCACGTACTACAGCCGCAGCCGCAAGAAGCTCTGGAAGAAAGGCGAGGAGTCCGGCCACGTCCAGCAGGTCCGCCAGATCCTCGTCGACTGCGACCAGGACTGCCTGATCCTCAAGGTCCGCGTCGACGCCGGACAGTGCCACGTCGGCTACCAATCCTGCTTCTACCGCGCCATCAAACCCGGCTCCGCCAAGGCCCTCGAATTCATCGCACAGAAGACCTACGACCCGAAGGCCGCCTACAAGAAGTAGGATCCACAGCGCGGAGTAGCCTATTGACAGCCGGCCGCCGGCGGGGTATGCATGGGGCAAATCAACCTATCCCTTTTTGGAGGAACGTAGCATGAGACGCGGAACGTTTTCCCAAGCCACCCTGTGTGCCTGCCTGCTGATGACCCTGCTGACGGCGCCCGTGTGGGCCCAGCCGCCCGGCGGACGCGGCATCTGGGGCGACTGGCAGGTCAAGATCCCCTTCGGCGAGCGCGAGATGAACGTCATCCTCTCGTTCACGCGCGGCGGGCCCGAGGGCGGATGGGCCGGACAGTGGATCAGCCTCTTCGGCGTCAACGACCTGAAGGACATCAAGTTCGAGGACAACACCCTGCGCTTCGTCCACGTCGCCCGCTTCGGCGACAACGAGTTCATCTCGACGTTCAGCGGCACGATCGAGCAGGACAAGCTCACCGGCGTCCTGTCCAACGATCAGGGCGAATCGGACGTCACCGGCCAGCGCAGCCCGCGCCTGTCCCCTGCCGCCGGCCGATGGGAGATGAAGTACAAGGTCGGCGACCGCGACGTCACCAGCACGCTGGTCGTCACCCCCGACAAGGAAGGCCGCCTCGCCGCCAGGTGGGAGAGCCCCTTCGGCGAGCACGAGATCAGCGACTTCTCGTATGAGCGACGCGCCCTGAACTTCAAGCGCAAGAGCAAGATGCAGGACCGCCAGTGGGAATCGACCTTCAACGGCACCATCGCCGGTGACGCGCTCACCGGCACGATCAAGTCCGAGATGGGCGACGTCGACGTCCAGGGCGCCCGCCTCGGTGCGGCTGCCATCGGCACCTGGAACCTCGACGTCGAGACCGAGTGGGGCCCCATGAAGCAGCGGCTTGTCGTCCACCCCGACATGAGCGCTCTGTATGGCACGATGCCCATCAAGAAGGTCGAGTTCGCCGACGGCAAGCTCACCTTCGGCATGGTCGTCCCGTTCGGAGACGAGGAGTTCAAGATGGACTTCGCCGGCAAGATCACCGACGGCAAGCTCGCCGGCCAGATGACCACCTCGCGCGGCACGCAGGAGATCAAGGGCGCCAAGGTCGTCCGCCCGCAACGCCCCGGCCGCTAATACAACGCATGGCATTCGAGCCTGCCGGTACCACGGCCCGGCAGGCTCGTTTCGTATCTCGCATCTCGTTGTTCGTATCTCGCCGCCCGTGACCCTCCGAGCGACCAGCGACGAGGGACGAGCGACATGGCCTGCCGGCTCCCGCCTCACGTCTGAGCTCCCTCCGGGAAGTTCAGGTACGCGTACGCGCCGAACAGCTCGCGGGCCTTGCGGTCGTACACCCGCGCCGCCTCGGCCTCGTCGTCGAACGAGCCGAGGTAGATCGCCTTGCCCTCGTAGCCGATCGTCGCGACCCACTTGCGCGTCGCCTTGCAGAAGTACACGCCCTTGAACCGCGAGCTGGTCCAGCGGCTGGGCCGGCGGTTGTGCGAGTTGCGCCGCTGCGTGCACACGCGCAGGTTGGCCCGCCGCTGGTCGAGCCCGTTGCCGTCGATGTGATCGACCACCATCCCCTTGGGCGGCTGCATGATCGCGCGGTGCATCAGCAGCATGCCCTGGCCGACGCGGCGTGCGGCGTAGAAGCCGCGTTTCTCGTTGCCGGTCGCCAGCCACTTGTGCTGGCTGAGCCATCCGTAATCGGCCGCATCGACGATCGCGAATTTGCCCCGCGTCAGCGGAATGTAGCGGATCGCGTCGTTGGGCGGTTCCGGCGGCTCGGCCCGCACCACCGGCTTCGGCCTGGCCCGGAAGTTCCGGCACGTCCCCGTCGCCACCACCTCGTGCAGCTCGCCCGGCGCCTCCGGATGGTTGATGCACGTCAGCAGTCCCGGCCACCGCGACAGCATCACCCGGTGCCACCGCCCCGCCGCCCGAACCGCATACACACAATTCGCACAAACTCGATCGCACATAGGCTCCTCCTTTCGTCGTCGCCCGTATCTCGTCGCTCGTCGCTGGTCGCT
>JAAYBV010000075.1 GCA_012744475.1 Phycisphaerae bacterium | reverse complement strand
TGGGGATGGATCGCCTCGCAGAGGCCTTTCCGTACGGATGCGCCACTCCCATTCGCCATCCCCAAAGCTCCGTTGCACTACGCTTTGAGGCTGCCACCCACATGCCACGATATTTTCACACACACCCCGGACAAGCGGCGGCAGGATTGCTTTCGCCGGGCGATCCTCTACAATGGCCTCGGACTCTGATTCCGGATGTGTTTCCGGCTTCCATGTATAGAGAAGACCCATGACCCTGAAGAACCCTCACGCGTTTTCTGGCGGCCATATCACGATCTCTCTGTGGAGTGTGCTGCTCTGGAGCCTCTGCGTCTGTTCGGGCAGCGCGCCGAGCATCAGCGACGCCTGGGTGGCCACGGATGCCCTGGGCCGCAAGCTGCCGAGCCATGCGGAGGCTGGCGATCCCCGGCCGGGGCGAACCGTCGCGATGTTCTACTGGACCTGGCACGTCGACGGCAAGACCGACCTGGGACCGGCGAACGTCAACGAGATCATCACACGGCATCCCGATGCGATCAACGACTTCAACCATCCCGTCTGGAAAGAGGTCGGGCACATCGTGGGATACCACTGGAACGAACCTCTACTGGGCTACTATCGGGGCACCGACGCGTGGGTCTACCGCAAGCACGCCGAGATGCTGGCCGACGCAGGCGTGGACGTCGTGGTTTTCGACTGCACGAACGGAACGTTTACGTGGAAGGAGGCCTACGACGTGCTCGGGGAGGTCTGGAGCAAGGCCCGGCGGGACGGCGTACGAACGCCGCAGTTCGCTTTCCTGTGTCCGTTCGCGCCGCACGACGACAGCCGTGTCAACATCACAAAAATCTACGAGGACATCTACAAGCCGGGACGCTTCAAAGACCTGTGGTTCTACTGGAAGGGCAAACCGCTGCTGATGGGCTACCCGGACAACCTGCCCGAGCCGATCCGCTCGTTTTTCACGTTCCGGCCCGGACAGCCGGACTACCGCAGGGGGCCATCCCGACCCGACCATTGGGGTTGGCTGGAGGTCTGTCCCCAGCACGGCTATGTCGAGACCACACCGGGGAAGTTCGAGCAGGTGACGGTGGGCGTCGCGCAGAACGCCACCGACGTGCTGGCGCCGGCGGCGATGAACGACCCCAAAGGCTCGTACGGACGCAGCTATACCAAGGCCCATGGTCTCAATGCCGATCCGGAAGCGGCCGGTCGCGGCCTGAACTTCCAGGAGCAATGGGACTATGCTCTGAAGATCGATCCTGAGCTGATCTTCGTGACCGGCTGGAACGAGTGGATCGCGGGACGCTACAAGGAGTGGCAGGGCACGGAGAATGCTTTCCCCGACGAGTTCAACAACGAATACAGTCGCGACATCGAGCCGATGAAGGGCGGTTTTGCCGACAACTACTACTATCAGCTCGTTGCGAATGTCCGGCGGTATAAGGGTGTGCAGGCGCCTGCCCCGCCGTCGCCGCCGCTCGCGATCGACATCGACGGACGCTTCGAGTCGTGGGCCGAGGTGCAGCCGGAGTTTCGACACCACAAGGGCAGCACGATGCACCGAAAGCACCGTGGCTATGGCAAGACATTCTATGAGAATGACTCGGGCCGCAACGACTTTATCGTCGCCAAGGTGACGCGAGACGCAGAGAACCTGTACTTCTACGTCGAGACCGCCGGGCCTGTCACAGAGCCGGCCGGAGACGGCTGGATGACGCTGTGGGTCGACATCGACCGCAACAAGAGCACCGGATGGGAGGGTTACGATTTCGCGGTCAATCACAAGAGGCCCGACGGAAACGAAGCAGCTTTGGAGCGAAGCGAGCGCGGATGGAACTGGTCCGAGATCGGCCAAGTCGCGTTCCGGGTCCAGGGCAGCCGATTGGAGATGCGTGTACCAAGAACACTCGTCGGCCTGGAGGCAAACGCTCCGCTCGACTTCGAGTTCAAGTGGACCGACAACGTGCCTGCCTCTGGCGACATCCTGGACTTCTACCTCTACGGCGACGTCGCTCCCAGCGGCCGGTTCAATTACCGCTACCACGCTCCGTAGGTCGGTGGCGTGCGATGCACACCCCGCAGACTCGACAAGGTCGATTCGGCTTGAAGGAGCCTTGGGGCAGGCGTATACTGGCGGCCGAATTTCAGGACTGATGGTGTCGAAGCACGCCCACGGGAAACATATGAGAGATTTCAGCAAGACAAGACGGATCGTCATCAAGATCGGCACGCACACGCTGACTAAAGATACCGGGATCGATGCGGCGTATTTCCGGCGAGTCGCCTCGCAGGTCACTTCGCTGCTCCAGGCCGGTCGGCAGGTGGTCATCGTCACCTCCGGCGCCATCGGCATGGGGGCCGGCCAACTGGCGCTTTCCACCAGGCCCAAGGACATGAAGATGCGTCAGGCCTGCGCCGCCATCGGCCAACCCTTGCTGATGCAGGAGTACCGCAAGGCCTTCCTCCGGCACGGTGTCACGGTTGGCCAGGTCCTGTTGACAGCCGAGGTGTTGAGCAACCGCAAGACCTACCTGAACCTGCGCAACGCGATCGAGACGCTTCTGAGTCTGAACATCGTCCCGGTCCTCAACGAGAACGACAGCATCAGCACCGCCGAGATCGGCACGGCGTTCGGCGACAACGACCGGCTCAGCGCCCTGGTCGCCAGCAAGATCGACGCGGACCTGCTGATCATGCTGACCGACATCGACGCGCTATACGACAAGAACCCGAACGATCACGCCGACGCCAGGCCAATCTCCTCGGTCTTCGAGATTACCGAGGAGATCGCACGCAACGCGGGCGGCTCCGGCAGCCGGCACGCCACCGGCGGGATGAAGACCAAGATCGAGGCAGCGCGAATCGCTTCGCAGGCGGGCTGCCGCATGGTCATGGCCAACGGTCGAGCCAGAGACGTGATCGGCCGGATCGTGGCGGGCGAGGAGATCGGTACGATCTTCCTGCCCAAACGCAAGCTCAGCAATCGAGCGCGGTGGATCATCAACAGCCGTCCGGCCGGGACGGTCCGCATCGACGACGGCGCGATGAAGGCGCTGCGGAACCACAAGAGCCTGCTGCCCTCCGGCGTCGTCGCGGTCGAAGGCAACTTTCAGGCCGGCGACGTCGTTCTGCTCAACGGCGCCGCCAAGGCGGTCACGAGCCTCGGCAGCACACAGCTCAAGACGCTGGCCGGCAAACACAGCACCGAGATCAAGGCCCTGCTGGGCCCCGGCCACCGCGACGTCGTCGCCATTCCCGAAGACATCGTCTTCATCGATAATTGATGATTGATTATTGACGAGTGCGCTACGCGTTCAGGGCCTTGTTCATCCGGGCGATGGTGTCGTCGACCTGCTCGGTACTCAGCATCCCGACCGTGATGGCGTCGACCAGCTCATTCTCGAAGACGAACCGCAGCGAGGCGTCTTTCTGCTCGGGACGGGTCAGCGCACCGGCTCCAAAAATCTTCATCCCGATGATCACTTTGCCGTTGGCCCTGGCCTGCTTGAGGACGGGCACCACCTCCTCGACCGACGCATCCATGGCGGCCTCGCGGCCCGTGTTGTTGATCCGCGCCAGGATCACGTCCGTCCAGGGATGTGTGGCGGCGACCTTCAGGGCGCCGAGGTCGTGGCACGAAACCCCCACCGCCCGGACCGCGCCTTTGGCCTTCAGCTCGTCCAATTCGTCACAGACTCGCTTGTGTTCCTCGGGCCACCGGCCGTTTCGCATGCAGTGCATCAGACAGATGTCGATCACATCGGTATCCAGTTCCCGTCGGAAGCGGTCGATCTCGGGCTTGGCGCCGCCGGAGAAGGCGTTCCAGTACTGCGTCTCGGGCCAGATTTTGCTCAGAAAGGCGATCTTGTCGCGCGACCGGCCGTTCAGTGCGTGACGCACATAGGGGTGCGAACCGTACAGGTCGGCCATGTCCAGGAACGTGATGCCCCGGTCGAGGCTATGGTGAATCAGCTTGTCGAACTCCTTTTCTCCCAGCCGCGTGTGGGCCGAGGAGCGGCCGGTGCCGTTGTAGCCGGTGCCCTGGGCGAGGCGCGAGACCTTGATACCCGTCTTGCCCAGCGTCACGATATCGGTCGCGGTCCGCCGGCCCATGGCGGCTGCCGAAACGCCCGGCGAGAGCCATTCCGGGCGAACCGCCAACGCTCCTGCCCCGGCCAGTGCTGCGCCGAGGAAACGCCGGCGACTGTAATCGTTATGTATGTTCTTCGTATCCAGCGGGTGCTGCGTCATAGTCTGTCCCTTTCACGCAATCTGCGATGAATCCCTGTCCTCATCTGGAACGTTTCGTCGCGAGGATGTAGTCCAGTCCGAACATGTGGCTCTTGATCGCCTCGGGGTTGGAGCCGAGGATCGTCACTTCGAGCCGGTTTGTGCCTTGGTGGAGCCGGCACGTCGGCAGCTTGACATCCGCCGCAATCACCGAGCCGTTGTAGCCGTCGAGCGAATCGATCTTCGTCTGGCCATTGATGGCGATGCGGACGATACCGTAATCGCGGGCCTTGGTAATGCCGAGCGTCACGTCATAGTCGCCCTCCTCGCCGATGGGGAATTCCACCACGAGGCGATCCTGCTCCTGGGCGTGCCGCCACCAGAGCTGGCGGTTGTTGCTCCAGTTGTGCTGCGGGAGGTCTTGAATCTCCGTAGTGCCGCCGGTGCATTCGGCGACCTTCAGCGTCTCGCCTTCCAGCGCATTCTCCACGCGCCGGGGCTTGACGATGTCCTCGACCTTTTGCGCGACGGCGCGCCGGGCCTCTTCGGCATTCGGCTCGACGTCGCACGTGGCGCCGGGCCGGGCATACCAGAACGTGGTCGGGGCGTAGTTCATCTTCGTTCGGGCCCAGTGCCACAGCTCCATGTCGAACTGAATGGACTTGCGGAAGGGAATGGCGTCCAGCGACCGGTAGCGGCAATTGACCGAGAAACCGGCGACCAAATTGCCGTCGCCGCTGGGTTGGGCGTGGAACGCCGATTCGAAGAATTCGGGCCTGCACCAGGCGTACCCGTAGTAGTCCTCCGTGCCCGTGCCGATGTGGGAGGGGAAGGATTCGCCGTCGACGTAGATCTTCTCATCGCCTTCGCCCCACCATGTATTGGCGGTGTTGAACAGGGTCAGCGTGTCGCCGACGTAGGTGCCCTGCCCCCGGACCGTGACCCAGTTCAGATCGAGGGCGCCGAGGTCTTTGGCTCTTTCGTTGGACTGCGTCTCAATGCCCGCCCATTGCTTCCACGAGGCGTGAAAATGGCACGAGCGGTCGTCCCAGTCCCACGGCCCGGTCTGGATGCGGCCATACGCCAGCTCGACGCGCTGGGCGCCGAGGTCGCGGATCGTGATCTTCGCCTGCCTGTGGAACGGCATCACCCACCGGCAGGACAGGACTCGGTTGACCGACACATCCGTGTACCAGGTCGTGTGAGGACGGATGTGATAGCCCGTCCCGAAGAAGTCACCGATCGGGCACCAGATGGTCCGCGTTCCATCGAAGGCGATCTCGATGATCGTGGAGCGTAGCGCCTGGGCCAGATCATCGGCCTTCAACTGGAACTGGAGGCCGCGAATGGCCTTCTCGCCCTTGATCGTCAGCGAGCGATCCTTTCCGGGCGAGAGGCGACCTTCCAGGGCTTCCTCTTCCAGGTCATCGAGACCGAAGGGCCGCGGTTGGCTCAGCAGCGCCTGTACGCGTGCGACGGTCCCCTGGGCGCGACGCAGGACCTCGGACGAGAAGGACTCGACTTCGGTCTTCGGCTCATACGTGCGGTAGTTGATCTGATAGTAGAGCGCCTCGCCCTTGTGCGCGCCGTCGTCGATGAGCACATCGGTCTGGTATGTGATCTTGCAGTGCCTGGCATACGGAATCGGCAGGTAGAGGTTGTGACCTCGATGGCGGTAGGCCGTCTGCGCCGAGACCCCTTGTGAAAGCGGCTCGGCGACCAGGACACCCCCGCTGATCAGGTCAGCCAGCGGTCCGGCGACCGCCGGCTCGGGCTGGCCGTCGAGATAGATGCGCATCGTGCCGTTGCTGAACTCGCCCCCGCCGGGACCGTGCCACGTCGCCCAGAATCGCACCACGGCGCCGGGACCTTCGGCGTCCATCAGCACGTGCTCGGTGCGGCCGTCGTTCTGATCGACACGGACGAAGTAGCTGCGGTCCATGTTGGCCCACCACGTCGGCGAACCGGGCTCGGTCGAGTGGCGGTCGTAGCTGCTGGCCTGCTTGCAGGTATAGGCCGGATCGGGCAGCCGTGCGATCGTGTCGCGATCGACCATCTCCTCCAGAAGCGTCTCCAGCGTGATGGGCTTCGAGGCCGCTCGGCATGCAGAAGGCCATGTCACGGAGGTCACAAATACGACACCCAGAATTAACCACGATCCAAGAAATGCTGTCCTGCGGCCCACGTCTGCACCTCGCCAAAAGCCTGTGTTGTTGTCGATCTTCGGGGCCGGGTATCAGTGAGAAGGACATAGGAAGCATAGGACTTATGCACGGATGTCCCGGCGCCGGCCTGGAGGATCATACCACGAGACAGAGGGACCCGCCAAGACCCTGTCCGCAGAACGCGAGACTACGAGAGACCGTGGAGCCGCCGGCCGATGACGCCGTCGAAGTTGGGGGCCGTCTTGAACGGCTCGAACTGGCCGGTCAGGGCCGCTTGTTTCGTTCGCTCCAGCAGCTCCGCCTGGGCCTGCGCGCTCATCGGCTGGAACGACCGCGCCGAGGCGACGTTGGCCTCGATCAACGCTTCGGACTCCATGCCCGAGACGATGGTCGAGACCGGCTGGCTCCAGATGTAGTTCAACGCTTCGGCGGGCGCGACGACGTTCGCGCGCAGCACGTGGCCACTGGCCATCGTCTTCATCGCAATGACACCGATCCCGCGTCGCACGAGCACCGGCAGCACGTGCTGCTGGAAGCTCTTGTAGTGCGGATCGAAGACGTTCATCGGCATCTGCACCGCGTCCCATGGATAGCCATAGGCGAGCATCTTCAGGTGCAGCATTGGGTCGCGGTGACCGGTGAAACCGATGAAGCGGACCTTGCCCTGCTTCTTCGCCAGGTCGGCCGCCTCGATGCCCCCGGCGGGCGCGAAGATCATCTCGGGGTCCTTGTCGTAGACGACCTCGTGGAACTGCCACAGGTCGATCACGTCGGTGCGCAACCGCCGGAGGCTGTCTTCGAGATGCTGCATGGCGGTCTGCTTGTCGCGCCCGTGGTGCTTGGTCATCAGGAACACCCTGTCGCGGTAGCCATCCTGAAGGGCCTTTCCCATATACTCCTCGGCGCGTCCGTCGTGATACTCCCAGGCGTTGTCCAGGAAGGTCACGCCCATGTCGATGGCCTTGCGGATCAGCCGGACCGATGCGTTCTCATCCCGCCCTCGTCCGGCGTGATGGCCGCCCAGGCCGAGCATCGAGACATTCACCCCCGTGCGGCCGAACGGGCGTGTGGGAACGCCCCTGCCGCCGGACGCCGCCAGTGCCTGTGCGACAAGACCGCCTGCACAAAGGCCGGCCGCGGTGCTCCGGAGAAACCCTCGCCTCGTCAGAATGTGCTCCGCCATAGTGCCGCCCCCTTTCTTTCCACCTTGATCCAGCTTCGGTACGACAAATCCGGGTGATTCGAGCATGACACTCGAAATCCGGTCGCAGACGCGGTATTCTACGGGCGTCGGGCATCCAGGTTCAATACGCCCGGCGAACTGTCGATTGGACGGAAGGTTCTATGGCATTGCTGCTGGACGAAGAAATCTCGCTGGCATCCGAAGAGAGGCGAAGTCGCTGGATGCGCCGGCGTCTGGAGGTCTTCTGCCTGGTCTCGATGGCCGTCGCGGGTGTCGAGCTCGTGGTCCACGTCGTCGCTCTGCTGTGGCGAGAAGGTCCCTTCGTACGCAATCTCGCGGCCCACTCCCCCCACGACGTGCTGCCCGACCTTGTGGCCATGCTCGTATTCTTCTTCGGCTACCGGTGCGCCAGGGACCGACGGCTCGACCGCGCGGCCGTGATCCGATACAGCTTCTGGCTGCTGGTGGCGGCCGGGGTCATAACCTTCCTGGTTCGTCCGCTGTTCGCCACCTTTCCCATCAGGACCCTCGTGAGCAACCTGTCGCCCGAGCAGGTCGCCAGTCAACCCTCGCTCGTCGGGCGCGTGCTCCTGATTCACCTCGTCGGAGCCCTGTTCATCCCCTGGACCGTGCGCGAGGCGGCCCGCGTGCTGGCGGCCTTGTGCGGGCTGGCGCTGCTGTCCGACTTCCTCTTCGTGGAGGGCACGATTGGACACCGCATCTTTGAGGTGTTCATCCTGCCGACCGCAGGGATTCCGGGTCTGCTGTACTGCTGGTTCCGGTACAGCCGGTTTCGCAGCCGATTCACGCTCGAACATGTGCTCGGCCGCTATGGGCAGCTTCAGCAGGAATTGCAGCAGGCCCGCGCGGTTCACGAGATGCTGTTTCCCCGCGAGATCACGGAGGGTCCGTTCCAGTTGCGGTATCGCTACGAGCCAATGCAGCAGCTCGGCGGCGACTTCGTCTATGTCCGGCGCGACGAGGCGGGCCGGCTGAACGTGGTCGTGCTGGATGTCACCGGCCACGGCATCACCGCCGCCCTGACGGTCAACCGCATTCATGGCGAACTGGACCGCCTTTTCGGCGAGCACGCCGCTCTGCGCCCGGGCGATGTGCTGGAGGCTCTGAACCGCTACTTCTGCGTCTCGATCGCCAAACACGATATTTACGCCACCGCCGTAGCCGTCCGGCACGACGGGCAGGCCGACCGCCTGGAATGGGCCAACGCCGGGCATCCGCCGCCCTTTGTCCTGGACACGCGAGGCGGCTGCACCGCGCTGGATTCCAACGCCATCATGCTCGGCGTGCTCGACGAGCCGCTGTACGAATGCGCGACACAGAGCCGCCCCTTCGCCGAGGGCGACCGCATCGTCATGTACACCGACGGCGCCACCGAGGCCCACGACCGCAACGACCGGATGCTCGGCATCGAGGGACTGCAACGGGCCCTGCTGGACGAGACGGCCCGGACCCGGGACAATCAGGTCTCCGAGCAGTTGTTGCGCGACATCCAGCGCTTTCGCAGCGGCCCGCCCGAGGACGACATCCTCATCGTGGAGCTGAGCCGGGGCCGAGCCGAATGCGCGATCGCCGCCGAAGAGGTGACATCCAAATGAACCGGTGCAAGTCCCTATCTCCTATCCCAAGTTCTCGTGAGGACACCAATATGAAGACTCTCTCCATCATCGCACTGATCGCTCTGAGTAGTTCCATCGGTACCGCAGCCGAGCTGCCGCGCACGGCCCCCGAGGCGCAGGGCATTTCGTCGTCCGTCGTTCTCGACTTCATCGATGCGGCTGACCGCGACATCGATGCGCTGCACAGCTTCATGCTCCTGCGCCATGGCCACGTCGTGGCCGAAGGCTGGTGGGCGCCTTACAACGCCCGCTCGCGTCACATGCTGTACTCACTGAGCAAGAGCTTCACCTCGACCGCGGTCGGGCTGGCCATCGCCGAGGGCAAGCTCAGCCTGGACGACGAGGTGCTGGAGTTCTTCCCCGATGCCGCACCGGCCGAACCGGGCCACAACCTCAAGGAGATGCGGGTCCACGACCTGCTCCGCATGTCCACGGGCCATCAGACCGAGCCGCCCCGCCCGGACGACCAGCCATGGACGAGGGCCTTCCTGGCGCATCCGGTTCCGTTCAAGCCGGGCACGCACTTCCTCTACAACACCTCGGGCACGTACATGCTCTCGGCGATTGTCCAGAAGGCAACCGGGCAGACTGTTCTCGACTACCTCCAGCCGCGTCTGTTCGGGCCGCTGGGCATCGAGAACCCGACGTGGGAAGTCAGCCCCGAAGGCGTCAGCACGGGCGGTTACGGCCTGAGCGTCCGCACCGAGGACATCGCCCGCTTCGGCCAGCTCTACTTGCAGAAGGGCCGGTGGCAGGGCCAACAGCTCGTGCCCCCCGCGTGGATCGAAGCGGCCACGAGACTACAGACCTCCAACGGCAGCAACCCGAACAGCGACTGGGACCAGGGCTATGGCTATCAGTTCTGGCGCTGCCGTCACAGCCTCTATCGCGGCGACGGCGCGTTCGGCCAGTACTGCATCGTGATGCCCGAGCAGGATGCGGTGATCGCCATCACCAGCGGCATCCGTGACATGCAGGCGGTGATGAACCTGATCTGGGACCGGCTCCTGCCGGCGATGAAGGACACAGCGCTGCCTGCCGACGACGCATCCGCCAGGAAGCTCGCACAGAGGCTCAAGAGTCTGGCTCTTCGCACGCCGGAAGGCAACGGGCGAGCCGCCTCCGTGTCGGGCAGGAAGTACGTCTTCGCGCCCAACGATCAGAAGGTCGAGGCGATCACGCTCGAAGGCGACGGCAGCAACGGTGACGTGACGGTTACGATCCGAGTCGATGGCGCCGACCGGCGGATCGTATGCGGCCGCAAGGAATGGCGGGAAGGCCGCATCGCTTGGAGCCAGTTCCCCGCACAGCCGATCGCGGCCGCCGGCGCCTGGACCGAAAACGACATCTTCAATGCGAAGGTCTGTCTCTACGAGACGCCGTACATCTACACGATCCGTCTGAAGTTCGCCGGCCAGCAGCTCCAGTATGACTGCGAGGCTAACGTCAGCTTCGGCCGAACCAAAGAGCCGCAGTTGATCGGCCGGGCGCAATGAGCCTCTGCTTGTGAGGGCGAGGCATGCCTCGCCCCTACGGACACACTACAAACGGGCAACCACAGGGGGTTGCCCCTACCGTGGGGTGACCCCGCTGACTTCTCCACTGGGGACCTCTTTGTTGAGCGGGGTGGTCCACAGGAAGACGGTGTGATCGTCGTAAGGGCCCTCGGCATCCTTGACGGTGACGACCTGATCGGGCTTGACGCCAGCCATATCAAAGTTGTGCGAGACGATCCGCACGCCGGGCCGCAGCTTGTCCAGTTGCGGGATCAGCCGGACGTTCAAGTCCGGCAGCAGATACAGCGTGATCACGCTGGCGCCGCCCAGGTCCAGCGTGAAGATGTCGGCATTCTCGATGGTCACGAGATGCCCGATGCCCGCCTGCGCCACGTTCTCGCGTGCCATATCGATCACCCAGTCCACGATGTCGTAGCCGATGGCCCGGCATCCGTACTGCCTTGCGGCGGTGATCACGATCCGTCCATCGCCGCAACCGAGATCGTAAACCACATCGTCTCGCGTCACCTGCGCCAGCTCGAGCATGCGGTCCACCACCTTCTGCGGCGTGGGCACGTAGGACACATCGGGCCGGCGCGGGGCCGGCTCATCGGACAACGCCTTTTGGGCCAGCCGCACAACGTTGGGGGCCTGCTGCGCCAGCAGCGCAGCAAACAGAAGAGCCAGGACCGCCTTCGACCGGCCCAGCCTTCGCAGCGTCCCACGGATGTCTCCGGCTGATCCCATCCTGATTCCATTAATCTCGTCGCAACGGCCGGTCCATCCCCCCGGCGGATCGGGCGTCCCGCCATTTTACACGAACCTCTCCTCGGCCGCCACACGAACCGGGCAAGCAGATAATGCGATTTGTGGGCAGGCGGGAATCCGGGCTTTCCGCAAGACATGCTGTGACACCGTCTTTGCCCTTTACAGGTCTTCTACCGCGGCTTTACAATGACGTCGTGAATGCCGAACGAATGAGCATCCGGAAACGCGGAGGAGTCTTCGGCCCGCGACGTCGCTGCACCGCGCGGGGAAGAAGATCGGTCGGGCCGATGCGCCACAGACAATCGTCACGAAGGCGCAACGGTGCGGCCGACAACCGGTAGTTGCCCGGGGAGACTGCAAGCAGATGAAGGAGCCGATTATGAAGCCTCGCTGGGCCAAGGCGGTCTTCGTGTTTGTCCTTCTCAGCCTGATCCTCTCCTGCATCTACGCGATTGTCGGTGTCGCGTTCGCACCCGGTGCACCGGTCTCCGACGTCGAACACGAGAAGATCAAGAGCGACTACGCCCTGATGCTCGTCCAATGTCTCCTGGGCATCGGTGTCATGTTTCTCCCCTCGGCGCTCGAACGGAGACTCCGGATCGCCATCCCAGGCTTCATGTATGCCCTGTTCATTGTGTTTCTGTACGCGGCCATCTACCTCGGCGAGGTCCGGAGCTTTTATTACCGTATCCCTCATTGGGACCTGATCCTCCATGGCTTCAGCGGGCTGATGCTCGGCGCCTTGAGTTTCTCGGTGATCGTCCTGCTCAACAACGCCGAGAAGATCAGGGTCAGCCTGAGTCCTGCCTTTGTGGCGGTTTTCGCCTTCTGCTTTGCGCTGGCCATGGGCGTTGTCTGGGAGTTCTACGAGTTCTTCCTCGACGGCCTCCTTGGGCTCAACATGCAGAAGTTCGCCTTGGAGAACGGCCAGTCACTCGTCGGACGAGACGCGCTGGTCAACACGATGAACGATTTGGTCGTTGACGCGATCGGCGCGCTGGTGATGTCGGCCATCGGGTACATCTCCGCGAAGTACGGGAAGGGCTGGATTGCGAAAATGCTGATGCGGCGCACCGCCCCGGTGACGTGACGGAGTTGGAGGGCGATGTCGGCCCGTATCAGGGCGTCAGCAGCAAGGGAATCAGACGCGGCCTCAGTTGCCCTGAGGGGCCGGCGTGGTAGTCATCGCGGTGTCGAGGAAAACGATAGCTTTCTCATACCACTCCATCGGCGGCATCTCGTGCCCCATGCCGGGGACCTGGATGTAGAGCACGTGGCGCAGCTTCTTCCTGTAGCCGTATTCGTAGTAGTCGTGGGTTTGCGCGCGGTTGGTGTCATGGTCTCCTGTCAGCAGGACATAGCGTCCACGTTTTCTGGCGAGGGCCAGGTAGGCCAATTGCGGCTTGGGCATGGGCCTCCAGAACTGTCCCGGCCGGCCGCTCATCGGGAGCGGGTCCCAGTACTCCACGCCGACGACGAAGATCCCACCGCTGAAGACCTCCGAATAGTGCATGGCCAGGATGCTGGCGACGCGTCCGCCGCCGGAATCGCCGGAAACGTAGACGCGATTCGGGTCGATGTTGTACTTCTTCGTCATGTTGAAGACGGCATCGAGCGCCAGCGGCATCCTGCGTGCCGTCAGGTTGTGCTCGTTGCCGGACCGGTGCGCGCCGATCCAGATGAGCTTGTGCTTGTCCATCAAGGCGGACCACCCTTCGGGCATGTCCCCCTTCTCGCCGGAACTGACCCAGACCAGAAGCCCGTAGGCCGCCTCGCCGTTGTAGTCGGGCGGCACGTAGGCCGCATACGTCTCCTCGCCGATCCGGTAGTCGCTGCCTGCCGGAAACCTCATCCTCGACCGTTGCTGCATCCGCTCGTGCACGTTCCGCACGCTCGACTCAGGCCACCGCTCGCTGAACGCCGCCTCGAACGCCCCCGTCCGAACCTCCCCCGCCACCAAAGCCTCGGCCAACGCGAGACAGGCCAGCAATGCAGCCACGCACGCGTTCAATCCCTTCTCTCTCACGTTCATGACTTATCCCTGATCTCTCTTGCACATCCCGTCTTAAACCAGCGGCACAAGCCGCTGTTCTCACCAGACAACGGGACCGCCCTCGTCCAGGGGCAGACAACTCCACTGGCCGTCCTCGCCCTGGCGGAGCCAGTAGGCGCCCTCCCACGTGTCAGCCGTGATGAAGTAAGACCCATCATCGAGCAGGAGGACATTGTTCGGGAGCCAGGGCACGGAACTGACGACTTGGCGTCTTTTTTCCGGAGCCTTCTGCACGACCTCGGTGACCTCCTTGACCATCTTGTCGCCCTGGCGGCGCCAGGTCACGTGAGAAAGGACCCTGTCACGCTCCTTGACCTCCACTAACGGCCTGTCGAGGTCGAAGGCCAGTTCTTGAACCAATTCGTCGCCCTTGAGCCGATAGAGCCCGGTGCGACCGGCGAGAACAAACGCACCATCGGACAAGGGCGCAATCGCCGAGACGGCCGCGCCTTGATACGCGTGCTGGCTCTTGGGCCAGCCCTCTTCAAGAAAACGAACGGAACTTCGCAGGATGGCAATTGAGTAGTTCCCGTCTCTGGATCGACGAAACAGGCAGTTCGAAAGATAGTGCTCGCCGACACACCCCCACAGATCACCGTCACTCGTCACACAATAAGAGACTACATCATGCCAGTCCGGTCCATCGGCGGCAAGCGCTCCCACGTCGCGATCGAGGACACTCAGATGCAGCGGCTCGCTCATGGTCAACCACCACAAGCGATTGCGGCTGCTACTGGAAAGGTCATCTTCCTCTCGAAAGAAGATGGTATCGCCGCATAACCGCGGCGGCAATCCGGACCGTGGCAGGAGGATGCCGCCGGAAGGAACGACCGTCCAGGTGCGATCCACGAGGCGATAGATCGTCTTGGTATACACGGCCAATAAGGACTGGCCATCTATGCCCAGATCGGGCATCTCATCGTCCTGCGGCAAGGGCACCGTGAGGCGATCCTGGTTGCCGATGCCTGCGCCGACGAGCCTGCCACCGGTCAGGCCGGCGAACCACGCCCTGTCCCCGGTAACGACCGCCGAATACACCTCGTTGACTTCCGGCACGTGAATCCTATGGAGCTTGCCGTCCGCCGGGTCGAAGTAGTATCCCTGCGTGTAAGAGTCCTCCCCTGGTTTCATCCTGCGGATGTCCCGTTCCGTCGGATCGAAGCCATATCCCCGGTGGACGAAGTCATCGTATTGCGACGCAGGACGTCCGTCGCCATTCGGATCTACGTACGATTCTTGCATCCGGACCGATCTGGTTCCCAGACGCCCCTGGCGGTAGACGGTAAGGAACACACCCTTGCGAAAGGGACACGCCAAACGCGCCCGCACACCGGAATGACGGACGGCAATGGATACATTGGGAGCATCCTGCTTCTCGAAACGCAACCCCATCATCCCGGCCCGCATCGCCGCTTGGCCTCTTGCGATGCGATTCTCCTCCGCCTCCCGGCGCTTCTTGTACCCGGTGGCTCGCTCTTCCAGGCGAAAATCCCTGGCGTGTCGCTTGCACCAGAACGTCTCAAGAATCGTCCCCGACATTTCGTCGGGATGTGTGAATCCCAGCTCTTGCATGTGCCTAGCCAGCGCGGAACCTGCCCACAATCCCCAGGCATTGCGGATGCCCAGGCCGAGACTGAAATGATACCGGATCATGCCGTCTTCGGAGTCCATGGCATCGATCTTCGCCAGCTCTTTCGGGGACAACATCCGCTCCAGGCGTGCATGGGCCTCGGCCAGGCTGGCCGGGGACTTTCCCCATTCTTTTTCAAGGCTATCCGACTGGGCCCAAAGCACGGCGGTGTACTCCTCCAAAGGCAATGCGATCGTCCGCTCCCGCTGCGGCGGATTCGTCGTGCCTTCTTCCTGCGCCAATGCCAGCGAAAAGGATACCAAGATCAACAGGATCGAGACGATTCGCATCATGTTTCTCCCTCCGGACTACATGTCGTCTTGTCTCGAAATAAGTGGACGGTTCTGAGGACGTCCCCGACTGTCGTCCTTCCACGTTTCACGTCTCCTTCGCCCATTGCTGACATTGTAGCGACAGGCGCCAATGCGATCAAGGTTGATCGACAGTAGAACGAGATACGAGACACGAGATACGAGATACGGGCTTCGAGCGATGGCAATACAGGGTCGAAAAATCGCGGGTGCGGCGGTATGCTATGGGAACCGGTTGGCCCGGCAACGGGCCGATGCGGCGGGAAGGGACAGATCGCGAAAGGAGTGGTGGCATGATGAATCGTCGTTCGTTTTTGAAGGCGGCCGGAGCGGGGTTGTGCCTGGCCGGCGTGAAGGGTCCGAAGGCGCTGGCCGACGTGGCGCCGAAGAAGCCCAATATCGTGCTGGTCATGGCCGACGACCAGGGCTGGGGCGACATGGCCTACAACGGGCACCCGGCGCTCAAGACGCCGCACTTCGATGAGATGGCCCGCGCGAGCCTGCGGTTCGACCGCTTCTACGCGGCCGCGCCGGTCTGCTCGCCGACGCGCGGCAGCGTGATGACCGGCCGGCACCCGAACCGGTTCGGCTGCTTCAAGTGGGGCCATTCGCTGCGGCCTCAGGAGGTGACGATCGCCGAGGCGCTCCAGATCGGCGGCTACACCACCGGGCACTTCGGCAAGTGGCACCTCGGCTCGGTGTGCAAGGGCAGCCCGGTCAACCCCGGCGCCAGCGGCTTCGACGAGTGGCTGTCGGCGCCGAATTTCTTCGACAACGATCCGATCCTCAGCCGCGAAGGGACCGCGGTCCAGATGCACGGCGAAAGCTCGACGGTCACGGTCGATGCCGCCATCGAATTCATCCGCAAGCACGCCGACTCGCCCTGGCCGTTCCTGGCGGTGGTCTGGTTCGGCTCGCCGCACCTGCCGCACGAAGCCATCGAAGAAGACCGCGCTCTCTACGAGGATCAGGATGAGAAGCGCCGGCATTTCTATGGCGAGATCACCGGCATGGACCGCGCGTTCGGCAAGCTGCGAAACGAGCTGCGCTCGCTCGGCATCCACCAGAACACCATTCTGTGGTATTGCAGCGACAACGGGGGCCTGCCCGGCGTCGGCGCCACCGGCGGCCGGGGCAACAAGGCGCAGATCTACGAAGGCGGCCTGCGCGTCCCGGCGATCCTCGAATGGCCCGCCGCCATCCCGAAGCCCCGTGTAACCGATGTCCCCTGCAACACGTCGGACATCTATCCGACGCTGCTGGAGATCGCGGGCGTAACCGTGGACAACCAGCCGCCGCTGGACGGCGTCAGTCTGGTTCCGCTGATTGGTGGCAGAATGACGTCCAGGCCCAGGCCGATGGGCTTCTGGGACCACCCCACGCGCGGCGTATCGACCCCGAGCAAGGAGTGGATGGCGAGCCTGCTCGAAGCGCAGAAGGCGGGCAAGGCGGTCGACGACCCATCGCGTCTGCGGCTGGACGCGGGCGAGATCACAGAGCAGTATTCGGAAGACCACTTCCCCGGCCATGCGGCGTGGCTCGACTGGCCCTGGAAGCTGCATCGCATCGAGAAGGGCGACGACGTGACCATCGAGCTGTACGACCTCGCCGACGACCCCCTGGAAGACAACGACCTTCTCGGACAGCATGCTGAGCGGGTCGAGACGATGAAGGCGCAGCTCGAAACGTGGCTCGCATCGGTGGTGCGGAGTCTCAACGGCGCCGACTACAAGTAGGCGTGCAGACGGATCGCGCCCGACGAAGAAACCGGCCAAGCCGCGGGATTCGTCATCCGCCGGGATCAAAGCAAAGATCAAATAGCAAAATGCAAAAATGAGGAAGTAATCCGCCGCAGGCGGATTCCGCTATTTTGATTTTTGCCTTTCGCTTTTTGCGGTTTCTTTGGCGGATTGGTCCCACAGGTCCTATGGGACCGATAGGACCAATAGGACCTGTACGCCGCACGCGGGATGGCCGTGAACAGCGGTTTCCATGCCTGAGCCAGGAACAGCCGAATATGGCCAAGGGTGCGGGAAGGAGGAAAATCCCAATAGAGGCGTCCGCAAACCCTTGGCCAGAGGTCAAGCGTCTGTCAGAATCTTCACGTGGACAGGAAAAATCGGTCGAAGGCGGAAAATTTCTGCCGCCACAGGTGCCGCCCCAAGCCGCGGTCCGACCGACAGACCCGGCCATCCTGCCCGCAAAGCCACGGACAACCACGTTTTTGGTCCAAAAACGGCGTTTCAGACGCACCTCGGGCATCCGGACCATCCTGAGCCATCCGCGAGTGGGCGACTGGAGGCTATGGAAAAGAATTCGTTGGTGGGAGGATTTTCCTTGTGGCGTCGGAGGGGACATGGTGTTATCATATCTTTGAGTAGTGGATTTGCCTCTAAGCCCCCGCATAGTCTCGCTTCCTCTCCCTCATCAAATTGCGGGGGCTCTTTTTCTGCCCGACGAAGGGGCTTATGGCCTGCGTCCGCCGGGTTCTTTTCGGGCGGGAGGAACATGCCTCGGGACATGGGTCAGACGACCGGGACTTCGAAATACGTAGTTTCCGCAATTGACCACGGTAACATATGACCTATGGTTTGGATAGGAGAAGGAAGCCCACGATGGACTTGGGCGAAGGAGTAGCGGCATGACCGTGAATCGGGTGGAACTGGCAATCGCGGCGGTGGTCCTGACCGTCGGCGTGATCGTTATCTTGAGCTTCCTGTTCGCGGGTACATAGCCGTCATCGGCGCCGGGTCTGGCCGTCCGTCGCAGTTCCTGTGCGCCGGTCCTATCCCACGCGGCCATCCCACTCCAGAAGAACCTCCAATAGTCCTCCTGTCGTCTGATCCACGGTCGTGTACGCCGGGCAGAAAGCTCGCAACCATGGCTGGGAGATGCTATTCTATGCGCGTCCCGCCGGGCTTTGCGACGCGGCGGGCACAGGGTGCAAGAGCGGAACGGAAACAGGCATAGAGGAGACCCTTCATGACAACTCGAAGAACCGATTCCAACAGGACGCAGGAATCCATGACGCGCCGGGACGTGCTGGGCGCCGCCGCAGCGGTGGCCGCCTTCACCATCGTCCCGCGCCACGTACTGGGCGGCGCCGGCAACACCGCTCCCAGCGAGAAGGTCAACGTCGCCATCATCGGCACAGGCGGCCAGGGCATCGTCAACATGAAGCAGCTCTTCAACGAGCCGGGCGCTCGCGTTGTGTCCCTGTGTGACATCAACGACGAGAGCGACTACAGCATGTTCTATTATGGCGACACCGCCGGGCTCAAACCCGCTATCGAACTGGTCCGCCGGCAGTATGGCGCGCCCTGCCCAACCTATCGCGACTACAACGAGATGCTGGACAAGGAAGACATCGACGCCGTGCTGCTGGCCACCCCGGACCACTCACACGCCATCATCTCGCTGGCGGCGATGGCCAAGGGCAAGCATCTCTACTGCGAGAAGCCGCTGTGCCGGACCGTGTATGAGACGCGCGTCGTCACTGAGGCCGCCCGCAAGGCCGGCGTCGCCACCCAGCTCGGCAACTACGGGCATTCCACCGACGACATCCGCCTGACATGCGAATGGATCTGGGACGGCGCAATCGGCGAGGTTCACGACGTTTACGCGTGGACCACCACCGGCGCCAACCGCTGGACGGCGCTGAAGGCGCGTCCGAAAGAGACGCCTCCCGTGCCGGCAGGCTTCGACTGGGACCGATGGCTCGAACCGGTGCCGCCGAGGCCATACCATCCCGACTATGCGCCGGTCCGGTGGCGGGCCTGGTGGCAGTTCGGCTCCGGGACGATCGGCGACTTCGCCTGTCACCACCTCGACCCGGCCTTCTGGGCGCTGAAGATCGACCAGTGCGAGCGGTTCGGCATCGAGGCCAGTGCATGCGGCGTGACCGAAGAGAACTGCCCATCCGCCTCGCTGATCTACTTCGACGTCCCGGCGCGCGCGGGCATGGGCCCGGTGCGGATCACCTGGTATGAAGGCGGCGTGATGCCGCCGCGTCCGGCCGAGCTGGAGGCGGGCCGCAGCCTGGGTGAGAACGGCATCCTCTTCGTTGGCACCAAAGGCACCATCCTCGGCGAAGGCTGGGGCCGGTCGCCTCGCATCATTCCCGAATCGAAGATGAGGGCTTACAAGCGTCCGCCCAGGACCCTGCCTCGTGTCACGGGCCATCATAGCAACTGGCTCGACGCCTGCCGGGGCAAGGCCAAAACGACCACGCACTTCGACTACGCCGGCCCGATGACGGAATTCGTGCTGATGGGCAACGTCGCGCTGCGAGCCGGCCGGAAGATCGATTTCGACTGGAAGAAGATGAACGTCACGAACGCGCCCGAGGCCAATGCGTTCATCCAGCCCGGCTACCGCGAAGGGTGGACCATCTAAAGGAGGACGCCGATGCCAAGCGTGCGGATCGCCATGTGCCAGACCGTCTGCCTCGACGGGGATCGGAAAGGCAACCTCGCCCGCGCCGAGCGGGCGGTCGCCGAGGCGGCGGCGGGCAAGGCCGAGATCGTATGTCTGCCCGAGATGGCGATCTACGGTTGGGTCAACCCCGACGCACATGAGAGGGCTCACCCGATCCCAGGGGACGACTCTGAACGCCTCTGCGAACTGGCGAAGAAACACGACGTCTTCCTCTGCGCGGGCCTGGCGGAGAAGGACGGTGAGCATCTGCACGACAGCGCCCTTCTGATCGACTCCGGCGGGCGAATCCTGTCGAAGCATCGCAAGATCAATATCCTGACAGAGCTGATGACGCCTCCGTACACGCCGGGTCGCGATGTCACGATCGCGGAGACGAGGTTCGGCAGGATCGGCCTGCTGATCTGCGCCGACACGCACAGCGCCGAGATCCTCGCGAGTATGACCGAGCTGCATCCCAAGCTCGTGATCGTCCCCTACGGCTACGCGGCACGTGAGGAATCCTGGCCCGAGCATGGCCAGGTCCTCGAGGAGGTCGTCGCCAATGCCGCAAAGACCATCGGCGCACCGGCGATCGGGACGAACCTGATCGGACAGATCACACACGGCCCCTGGACCGGCATGACCTACGCCGGCCACAGCGTCGCCACCGACAAGGCCGGCAAGATCGTCGCGGTCGCCAGGGACTTCGACCCCGACGTCAGGATCGTCAGCCTCGCTGTCGACAAATAGAAACCGAGTGCGTCGCTGCGTCTGCCGGGATGGCAGGCAGGCACCGAGGGGCGGCATGGCGAGACCCTGGCTTATCTTGTTGCCCTGACGTCGGTTACAGGCGATGAGGCATTGCTGGCACGTTCTTTGCACGTCATTGAATGACGTCGGCGCAAACCACAGACGCCGGCGTTCGTAGACAAGAACAGAACAGTGCAGATGCAGATCGCTCTGGCCGAGGATGAAAGAGATGTACAGGATGTGGAACAACTTCAAGACGACACTGCTGCTGTCGGGCCTGATGGGCTTGTGTCTGGCGGTGGGTTACCTGGTCGGCGGGCGGGCGGCGCTATTTCCGGCGTTCGCCATCGGGGCGGGCATGAACCTCCTGGCGTACTTCTTCAGCGACAAGATCGCGCTGGCGACGATGCGGGCGGTCCAGATCGGCCCCCACGACGACCCATCGCTCTGGCAGATCGTCCAAACGCTGGCGGGCCGCGCGGGCCTGCCTATGCCCAGAGTCTACATTTCGCCTGCGCCGGCGCCCAACGCGTTCGCCACGGGCCGCAATCCGAAACACAGCGCCGTCTGCGTCACTCAGGGCCTGCGGCAGATGCTCTCGCGCGATGAGCTCGAAGGCGTCATCGCACACGAGCTGTCGCACATCAAACACCGAGACATCCTCATCAGCACGATTGCGGCCGTGATCGCCGGCGCCATCTCGTGGCTGACCTACCTGGTCTTCTGGGGCGGCAGCGACCGGCGGTCCAATCCGCTGGTGGCGCTGGTCCTGATGATCCTGGCGCCCCTGGCGGCGGGGCTGCTTCAGATGGCGATCAGCCGCAGCCGCGAGTTCGAGGCCGACCGCCGTGGCGCGGAACTGGTCGGCAGCGGACGCGGCCTGGCCCAGGCGCTTCAGAAGCTCGACGCGATGAGCCGGCGCATTCCACTGCGCGTGCCCGACGCACAGAGCAACATGTTCATCGTCGCGCCGCTGACCGGCAGCGGCATGGCCAAGCTGTTCATGACGCACCCGCCCACAAACGAGCGCATCGAGCGCCTGCTCCGCATGGGCCGCTGACCGGAGGCTCGTGCTCGCGCGAGCATGAGCGAGGCAGCGTCTCCTACTTCACGACCGGGGTCAAGACGATATTGCGGTACTTGACGCCCGTGTGATCGCCCTGGAGATAGATGGGGCCGGGCTTGAATTCGTCGGACCACAACGCGCCACCCGTGCAGCCGAGCAGCGGCTCGTTGTCGATGATCGCCGTGCCGTTGAGCTTGACCGTCACGTGACGGTCCACGAGCGTGATGTCCATGGTCTGCCACTGGCCGGCAGGTTTCTCGGCGTTGACGCGAGGCGTGATCCGGCTGTAGATGCCGCCCATGTTGTGCGAATCGAGCGGCCGCCCGAAGCTGTCGGTGACCTGGACCTCGTAGATGCCGCGCAGGTAGATGCCGCTGTTCTCGCGCCGGCCCACGTTGACCTCGAGCTTGAGATTGAAATCCTCGAACTGGGCCTTGGTACGAAGGTTGCCGTATGAAATGTGGCGCTCGCCTTCCTTCTGAACGGGATTGTTGACGAGAACGCCGTCGACAATCGACCAGCCGTTGGCCTGGCCCGGATGGGTCAGCTCCCACCCATCCAGGCTCGTCCCATCGAACAAGGGGATCGGCTGGCCGAACTTGACCTTCGACAGGTCCGGCTTGGCCGGCAGAGCGGGGATTCGCTTGCCTGTGAACTCACGCTGATCGAGGCCGATGCCGTTTCGATGAGGCTGCATCTGCGTCAGTTGCATGGTGTCGCCGTAGACCTTCGCCACGAGAACCTCGGGGAACGTCTGTGTGCGAACCACAGTGCCCGATGCATCCTTGCGATCCACCTTCTGAAGACGAACCACATACAGACTGTTCTCGACCACAAAGACGCTGTCGACCGGAACGACGCTGCCGCCGCCCCAGAGGACGCCGGCGTCGAGGTACCCATCCTCCTGCGTGACACCGAGCCAGCCGGCGCCCCCGCCGGGAATGGTCAGCGCCCAGCGCCCGACGTACGGATCGGCCTGGCCCGCCCCAGAGACGCAAACACAGCCCATCGCCACCATCAGAGAGGTCAACGCCAGACGAACGCTCTTGCTCATGAGAATCACCTTTCATCATAATTGAGGACACTGAGGACGAGCCTGAGGCTCATGCGTTTCGAATGGCGCCTATTCTAACGCCGGACGAGGCTGCATTCAACCGGGGCAAGGGGAGCAAAAGGCGAGGTTTTCCACCGGCGATGTGGAGTGTAAGACCGTCTTTGTCCCTGATTTCTGTTGATCGGATCGCGTGGCAACGGTAGAATCCCTACAAAGACCGGTTCAAGGAGTCGACTATGGCGAAGAGCAAGTCGATCACGCTGCGCATCGATGAAGAATGGTACAAGGATCTGTCGGCGTTGGCGGGCACGTTCGGGGTTTCCGCCGAGGAGGTGATCCGGCAGTCCCTGCCCGATGTCGCCGTGACACGTTTGTTCTTTCAGTGCAAGGACTACCTGGGCGAGATGCAGTGGGACGAGGTAGCCAACGTCGGACGCGCGGCGATCCGCGATCATCTGAGGGCCAAGTACATGGAAGGACTCTCGGCACACGTGGCCCGGCTCGGCGTAAGCCTTGAGCATCCGACCGGCGCAGAGGTCGAGGGGGCCAAGAAGCGGGCGCTCGATGAACTGAGAGCCGATACGGACCATCCGCTGGACTACCAGATCGCCCGGGCCGAGGAGGACTCGGTCTATCTGGGCTATCTGTACGAGGCGTGGAAGAAGGCCCAGGCCGGCGATCCGGAGTACACCATTTCTCAGGTCGATGTCTTCCCGAACACGAGCACGCGAGACGCCGCCGCCAAGCCGCCCGAGAGAACCTGGGCCGTCCTCAAGTCCGGCCGCATCGTCTGACCCTCATCTCCCGAAGCGCTCCGTTGCGGACAGCCGATCATCCATCCGAAGTGACGCCGCCGGCGGGGCTTTTTCGCATCTTCCCGCAGTTTTTTCGCGCACTTCTGCGGGCGTCGTCTCATCTGTATGATGTCGTCGACGAGCAGATGCATGTACAGGTGATCGAGCGGTGCAACCGAACGCGGAATACGAAATCGTGGAGGCAGCCCGTCGAGGTGACGCGGAGTCCTTCGGAGCGCTGTACACGCGGCACTACGCGTCGATGGTCTGGCTGGCCTACTCGGTCCTTCTGGACCGCAGCCTGGCGGAAGACGCAGCCCAGCAGGCCTTCGTCAAGGCCTGCGAGAAGCTGCCCGACCTGAAGCGTGCGGACCGGTTCGTTCCCTGGCTGTCGCAAATCTGCCGGAACGAAGCCCACCAGCTCATTCGCGACCGAAAGCGGGGGCAATCCGCGATGCAGATCGACGTTAACGACGAGGCCGCTCCCGCCTCGTCAGACCCGGACCTGGGTCTGGTCAAGGCGGCGGTCGACGGGCTGACGCCGATGTATCGCGAGATCGTCGTGCTGCACTACTACCAGCGGATGGACTACCGGCAGATCGCCGCGACATTGGGCATCGCCGGCCACACCGTCCGAGGCAGGCTCTTTCGAGCCCGCAAGCAGATCGAACAGACACTCAGACGAAACGGGTTTCCCGAGAGGTAACGCCCATGGTACGCCCCGACAGAGCCAACTGGTTGGA